>JAFPZZ010000010.1 GCA_017417045.1 Bacillota bacterium | reverse complement strand
CCGTGAAGGTGTAGTAGAGCACGAAAAGCAGCGGGGCGATGATGAACAGCACGCTCCAGACTATATGAGGATATGCGGCTATATTGCCCCTACGCCTCATCTTCAAGCTCCTCCTCGTCTAAAGTCTCCGAGAGCTGGTCTATCTCCAGCGAATATGAGCTGTAGTCGCCGAACATCTCGGAGTATTCGGACTTCTTCATCACGTGGAAGGCGTCGGGCACCATCTCGAGGCCTATTATGGTCCCGGGCTCGGCGTAATCCGTCGTCTGTATCATCCACTTGAAGCCCGCTATATCCACGATTATCTCGTAGAACACGCCCAGGAAGGTGATCTGGGTGACCATGCCCTGGAGCATGCCCTTTTCGGCCTCGACTATGTCTATGTCCTCGGGCCTGATGACCACGTCCACGGGCTCGCCCTTTTCAAAGCCCTTGTCGAGGCACTCGAACTGTCTGCCCGCGAGGTAGACCTTGTAATCGTCGACCATATAGCCGTCAACTATGTTGGACTCGCCTATGAAGTCGGCCACGTAGGCGTTGGCCGGCTCGTTGTATATGTCTATGGGGCGGCCCACCTGCTGTATCCTGCCCTGGTCCATGACCACGACGGTGTCGGACATTGAAAGAGCCTCCTCCTGGTCATGTGTGACGTAGATGAAGGTTATCCCCGTCGTCTTCTGTATGTTCTTGAGCTCGTTCTGCATGTCCTTGCGCAGCTTGAGGTCGAGGGCGCCGAGGGGCTCGTCGAGGAGCAGCACGCGCGGGTTCATGATGAGAGCGCGGGCTATCGCGACCCTCTGCTGCTGGCCGCCGGAGAGCGTCGTGACGTGGCGCTTCTCGAAGCCTTCCATGTTTACGAGCTTGAGCATCTCCTTGACCCTGCGGGATATCTCCTCTTCCTTCACGCCCTTGTCGAGCCTGAGTCCGAAGGCTATGTTCTCGTAGACGTTGAGATGCGGGAAGAGCGCGTATCTCTGGAACACGGTGTTTATGTTCCTCTTGTACGCGGGTATGTCGTTGATCTTCTTGCCGTCGAAGAGCACTTCGCCTTCGTCGGGCGTCTCGAAACCGCCTATGATGCGAAGCGTCGTGGTCTTGCCGCAGCCCGAGGGCCCGAGCAGGGTGACGAACTCGTTGTCGCCGATCTCGAGGTTGATGTCGCTGAGGACCTTCTCCCCGTCGAAGCTCTTGCTTATGTTCCTAAGCTCGATTATGTTGTTCTTCACTTTCTTCTCCTGATCTGAGTATTTCAAGGCAGTGGAGCATGTCCTCCGGGAGAGGAGCCGTGAAGCTCATCCTCCTCCCGTCCGCCGGATGATCGAATTCAAGGTAGGACGCGTGCAGCGCCTGCCTGGGCATATAAGCAGGGATCTCCCAGAAACCGTAGAGCTGGGCGTAGAGCTCGTCTCCGAGCAGGGGATGCCCTATGTGCGTCATGTGCGCCCTTATCTGATGGGTGCGGCCGGTCTCAAGAGTCAGTTCAGCGGCCGTGAATCCGCTCAGGGCCTCGGAGCAGCCGGGCGCGCAGCTCCTCTCAAATCTCTCCAGCGCCCTCCAGCGCGTCAGGGAGGGATATCCGTCCTCCGTGACCTTTCTCCTGGCCGTATGGAAGGGATCGCGCCCTATTGGGGCGTCCACCGTCCCCTCTCCCTCGAGCATGCCGTGAACTATGGCCGTATAGCGTTTCACCGTGCTGCCGTCCGCCATCTGGCAGCTTATGCTGTCCTGGGCGTGCGGGTTTTTGGCGACTATGACGAGCCCGGAGGTATCCCTGTCGAGCCGGTTCACGAAGCGTATCTTCCAGCTCTGCCCGCTCTCGGATATGTAGCGGGCCAGGCCGTTCGCGAGCGTCCCCTCCTGGTGGCCCTTAGTGGGGTGGACGACGACGTAGGGCTGCTTGTTTAAGACCAGCAGGTCGTCGTCCTCGTAGATGATATCCAGAGGGATGTCTTCCGGCTCGAAGTAGCTCTCCTCCTCGGGATAGACCGCTGTAAGGACTTCTCCCGCCCTGCCCCTCTGCTTGACGCCCGCGTGGACGCCGCCAAGGAGCAGATCTCCCTCGTATTTGATCTTTTTTATGAGCCTTCCGGAGAAGCCCAGCCTGCGCTGAAGTATCTCCTTAAGGTACAGTCCCTCGTCCTCAGGCGTCAGGACGTACTCCACGCGCCTGCTCATAGGTCGAACTTGTCCCTGACCTTGCCCCAGAAATCGTAATCGGCCCTGCGCACTACGTTCACGGCCTTTTCGGAGAGCCTGACGCTCAGGCCCTCGAAATCTTCTACGGGATTGGTGTTGCCGTCGGCCACTATGAGGGCCTTTCCGAGATACCTGCCCTCCGGAGCGACAACGAGGTCGCAGCCCGGAGGCACTATTATGCCTGAGCTCAGCGACCTGTAGCTGGCCGTATTCATAGGCGCTATCGGGGCTATCTGAAGCAGCTCGGTTCTGGGGTCGACTATGCTCCCGCCGACCGAGTAGTTGTACGCCGTGCTTCCCGCTGGGCTCGAGATCACGAGGCCGTCTCCGGAGAACTGCTCTACAGTACTTCCGTCCACGCTGAGCCTCAGGTGGACTATGCCGGACGCGTTTCTCCTGACGACTATATCGTTGAGCGCCATGAAGCGCCTTTCCCCGCCTGAAGTCCGCGCAGAAGCTTCGATCAGCCTGTGTCTTTGTATGCTGAGGCCGCCCTCGTTCAAAAGGCCTACTATCCTGTCCGCCTCTCCCGCGGAGAACTCCTGGAAGAAGCCGAGATGCCCTGTGTTGATGCCCGCTATAGGAAGCTCCGGAAAACCGTATTCCCTGAGCATGCGAAGAAGGGTGCCGTCCCCTCCCACGCATACGGCCATGTCGGCGTCTTCGGGATTTTTTGCAATTTTAATTCCCGCGTCCGCGGCCGACGCCTCGAGCGCAGGAATGAGACTTTGCGATTTTTGAGATCTCGCGCCGTAGATAAAAAGCTTCCTGATCATTATTGCTCCAAAATACAAAGGTAATATCCAGTTAGAGATATATTTTAGCACATATGTGCAATAAATACAAATAAGATATGGGGCGGGGCCCCCTGCGGCGCGCATAGGAGGCTCAGTGTTCGCGGCACCCCCGCGCCGGAGGAGCAGATCCCGCGCCGGCCCTGCGCCGCCCTTCGAGGCAAGCGTTCCAATAGACAAGAGAAGGCTTTTGGGATATAATTTTATATTATTTTCAGAAAGGCTGTTTCCATGGATAAGCGTCCTATAGGAATATTCGATTCGGGACTGGGCGGGCTGACCTGCATAGCCCCGATAGCAAAGGCCCTGCCGGGCGAGCGCATACTGTATTTCGGGGATACCGCGAGGACTCCCTACGGCTCCAAGAGCCGCGAAACGGTCTGCGAGTTCGCGCTGCAGATAGCGGATTTCCTCGTGAAGAACGACGTCAAGATGCTGGCCATAGCCTGCAATACCATATCCGCGACGGCCATACCTCTCCTGCAGGAGAGCTACCCCGAGATCCCGGTCGTAGGCATCATCGAGCCCGCCGCAGCCGAGGTCGCGGCCAGCTGCTCTGCGGGCAACTCCATCGGGATCATAGCGACCAAGGTCACGGTCAAGACCAAGGCCTACGAGAGGGCGATCAAAAAGCACGATCCATCGCTCAGCGTATATCAGATGGCCTGCCCCGCCTTCGTCCCCCTCATCGAGGAGAACATCATAGAGAGCGATATCATGGACAGCCTGATACGCTACTATCTGGACGATTTCATCTCCTACCACAGGATAGACACCCTCGTGCTCGGCTGCACGCACTATCCCCTTATCAAGGAGAACATCCTGAGGCTCTATCCCAAGCTCAGGATCATCAACCCCTCGGACGCCCTCGCAAGCGCAGTGGAGCGCTCGCTCAGGGAGAACGAGCTGCTCTCGGACGATACTCCGAAGGAGAGCACCTTCTTCGCGAGCGATATCTCCGAGAATTTTATACAGATGGTTGACAGAATCATCACAGAGACCGACTACAATATAGCCATAAGAAAGTTTTAGGTGTCATCATGCTCAGGGAAGAACTGTTTGAGCTGCTCGAGATCGACAGCCCGGCGGACTTCGATTATTTCGAACAGTTCGCCGATCTCATGGAGACGGACGGCGACATAGACGAGGAGCTTTTCTACGAGGTGCTCTCCGAGGTCAGAGCCGCGTCTTTGGGCGAGATCATAGAGAATTATCTCGAGGAGATAGGAAAGCATCTACCGGACGGGGTGGACGATATCTTCACCCTCGTCGACGGAATAGAGGACAGGCTACTGCTGCTTGCCCAGGGCATTGACCACGATCCCTCAGCGAGGAGGGCTCTGGCCGAGGAGCTCCACCGCTTCCGTGAGTGGTACCTGGATCCAGGCGGAGCCCTCGTGGACGGAGAAGCCAGCAGCATAAGGGACGCCGTCACGAGCGCCAGGGAGGAGAAGCTCGGAGCAGCTCCGCGCCGCTACGATTTCAGCGCGAGCCTGGGCTATGAGCTCAGGGAACTCTCGATGAGCCTCGGAAGCTATGAAAAGATAGACACCGGCTCCGGCGAAGACGAAGAAGACGAGGATATATGAGTTATTACCTGGTAAAAGAAAACAACTCGCTGATAAAGGCCCTCGCGAGGCAGATGCTCAGCGGGCGCTGGAAGGACGCCATATCGGTATATTTCCTGATGTACGTCATCCTGAACGTGCCGAGCATCATGATCAACTCGATGTCGAGCTCCATGTTCATCATAAGGCTGGCCCAGTTATACAACCTCCTCGTGACCGGCCCCATGAACCTCGGCATAGCCTATTATTTCCTGAGGCTGTTCAGGCAGCGCCAGTGCGGCGCGGAATGCCTGTTCTCCGGCTTCAGCGTCTTTGGCAAGGTCGTGTTCATGTACGCCGTGATCTCCCTGAAGGTGCTGCTCTACAGCCTGTTCTTCGTGATCCCGGGGATCTACGCCGCAATCAGCTACAGCCAGGCGTACTTCATACTCGCGGACCATCCCGAAAAGGGAGCGCTGGATTGCCTGAGCGAGAGCAGCGCCATGATGAGGGGCAATATGTTCAAGTACCTCACCCTGCAGCTCGGCTTCATATTCCTGAGGATCATCGCGTCCTTCCCCTCGGCTCTGAGCGAGGTCCTGCTCAATCCGGCGGTACAGAACTTCCAGCCGGGGACCGTGGAAGAGTACGTCTCCTATATCTCCAATTACTACATGCACCCCGTATCAAAGATACTCAGCTTCCTGACCATAATAGTGGAGGTATACCGCATGACAGCTAATGCGTGCTTCCACGACCTCGCCAGCGGCGAGCTCGCCAGCGAAGCGCAGGAGGTGTTCTGATGAGCCAGATACCCGCCAAGGATGCGGGACGATATGAGATAAAAGCCAAGCCCCTCGGTACATACGCGGATATACTGGCGGAAAACGGACTGCTGGCAAGCCTTCCGAAGGAGGCGGAGCTCGAAAAAGAGGTGCGTTGTCTCAGCATTGACTCCAGGGACGTGCGCGAAGGGACCCTCTTCATCTGCAAGGGTCTCGGATTCAAGAGAGAATACGCTGAAGCTGCCTCGAAGGCGGGAGCTTTTTGCTGCGTAGCGGAGCGGGACTACTCCATCCCGGGGATGCCCTGCATGGTCGTGAGCGACGTGCGCAAGGCCATGGCCTTGCTCGCGAAGGAGTACTACTGCGATCCGGCCTCGCGCTTCACGCTGATTGGCCTCACCGGGACCAAGGGCAAGAGCACTACGCTCTATTACATCAAGGCCATAGCGGAAGAATACGTCAAGGACAAGGGCCTCGGCCCCTTCACCTATCTTTCCACTATAGACACCTTCGACGGCGTCGAGTTCTTCGAGTCGCATCTGACCACGCCCGAATCCGTCGAGCTCTATAAGCGCTTCTCGAACGCTGCCTCGGCCGGCGCCTTCGCCATGGGCATGGAGGTATCCTCCCAGGCGCTCAAATACGACAGGGTGCTGGGCGTGGACTTCGACATAGCGAGCTTCTCGAATTTCAGCCCGGACCACATAGGCAGCACCGAGCATCCGGACGTCGAGGATTACTTCCGT
The DNA here is from genome assembly GCA_017417045.1 of Bacillota bacterium. Classification (GTDB taxonomy): domain Bacteria; phylum Bacillota; class Clostridia; order Peptostreptococcales; family Anaerovoracaceae; genus RGIG2707. The sequence goes on along the minus strand of JAFPZZ010000010.1, from coordinate 37,120 downwards.
TCCAAGCTCAGGATATTCGAGCGCTGCCGCACGGCTATAATTAACCTCGACACAGACCGCGCGGACGAGGTCATCGCGGCCGCGAAGGCCTCGCAAAGCGTGGAGAAGATCGTTTTCGTAGGGAGCAGCGCAGAGCCCGTGTGCGGAGAGACTCCGGATTATTACCTTTCGGGGCTGCGCAAGGACGACGGCGAGATCGCCTTCAGCGTCATGCGCGGCGGAGAGAGCCCCCTGATCTACGCGGATATAAGGCTCGGGATGCCGGGGCTGTTCAACGCCGAGAACGCGCTGATAGCGCTCGCTATAGCGGCTGAGCTCGGGATAGATCCCAGGGCCTCTGCGCGCGCGCTCAGAGACGCCAGAGCCGCGGGAAGGATGGAGACCTTCGTAAACGAGGAGCGCGGGCTCACCGTCATAGTGGATTACGCCCACAATTACCTCAGCTTCGAAAAGCTGCTCGTATCCCTGCGCGAGGAATACCCCGGTCAGAGGATAGAGATACTCTTCGGATGCCCAGGCGGAAAGGGTCATCAGAGGCGCGTCGACCTCCCTAAGGCTGCCGCGAGATACGCCGACTACGCATGGATAACCGAGGAAGATCCGGCCTTCGATGATCCTGCCGAGATCTCCCGCGAAGTCCTCAAGAATCTCGAGAGCTTCGGCGGCAGCGGCGAGATCATAGTCGACAGGGCGCGGGCGGTCGAGACCGCCATAAAAAAAGCCGCTCCCGGAACGGTGCTGGTCCTCGCGGCAAAAGGCCGCGAAAAATACATGCACCGCGGAAACGACTACGTGCCCATAGAATCCGACGCAGAGCTGGCCGAAAGACTGGTCTGAGCTTAGAGTATATCCGACACCAGCCTGCTTATGCACTCCTTGAACTTGGTCCAGGCGGAGCGGTTCCTGTAGATGCGCTCAGTCAGGCGGAACGAATCCTCTATGTCCCGCTCGAAGGCCCTCTCGAGCTCGCGGGCCGCAGAGGAACCGTAGATGATGGCGCTGCTCTCGAAGTTGAGCTTGAAGCTCCGGATATCGAAATTCGCCGATCCCACTGAGCTTACCTCCCCGTCCACGCTCATCATCTTCGAGTGCAGGAAGCCCTTGTCGTATACGTAGACCTTGACCCCGCTGCTCAGAAGATCTCCGACGTTTGAATAAGTCACCCAGTAGACGAATATGTGATCCGGTCTGTTGGGTATCATGATGCTCACATCCACGCCCGAGAGCGCCGCGTTCTTAAGGGCGTTTTTTATGCTGTCGCCCGGTATGAAGTACGGGCTCTGAATGATTATGCTCTTTCTGGCCGAGCTTATCATCTTGAGATAGGCCATCTCTATCTGGTTTCTGTCGGGATCGTCCGGGCCGGAGCTCAGGATCTGTATGCCCACGTTCCCTTTCTCGACCGCGCTGTGGTACTCGTAGGGGTTTACGCTGAAGGGCTCCTTGCTCGCGAAGCGCCAGTCCATCACGAAGCGCTGGTCTAGGTCCTCTATGCAGCCTCCCTCGAGCCTGACGTGGGTGTCCCTCCAGCCTCCGAACTTTTTAGAGCGGCCTGTATACTCGTCCGCGATATTGAAGCCGCCCGTATAGCCTATGCGGCTGTCTATGACGCATATCTTCCTGTGGTTCCTGTAGTTGACCTCCCAGTGGATGCGAAATACCCTTGCGGGGAGGAACCAGCTCACCTTTCCGCCCGCGGCCTCGAGCTCCCTGAGCGCTCCGCCCTGCATATAGAGCGAGCCGAGGGCGTCCAGAAGCAGTCTCACCTCAATGCCCCTCTTTGCGGCGCGGGTGAGCGCGTCGATGACCCTCTTTCCGGTCTCGTCGGGCTTGACTATGAAATACTCCATGTCGATGCTGTTCCAGGCCGAGTCGATGTCGGAGATCATGCGATCGAAGAGCTCCTCCCCGTCGGTGATAAATTCAACCGAGTTATCCTGCGTGAAATAAGAGAAGCCGTATTCCTGATCCATGCGGATAAGCTGCTCCCAGCGCGAGAAGTCCGAATCCTTGAAGCGGTATATACCGTTCTCCATATCCGATATCTGGGACCTCAGGGCGTTGGTGAAGCGCTCCTCCTCGTAGGTGGAGCGGTGAGTTATGCGGTATCTCGAAAGATTCTGAGAGAGTATGAGGTAGAGGAGGGCCCCTACGCCCGGGAAAACAAAAAGCACCATCAGCCACGCGAGAGTGGCGGATGGGCTTTTGCGCTCGAGAAATACCACCGCGAAACCCAGGAGGATGTTCACGGCGTACAGGATTATGAACAGCAGCGATGTTTTTTCTCCCAGAGGGAAAAATGACGGCATTCGTCCTCTCCTATATCAGAGCGTACCAGTAAGGGAAGCGGCAGACGCTCGTCATGATGAAGCTCACTATCCTGTACAGAGGCCCCGAAAGGAGCATGCTCGGGATGCCGAGTACTATCATCGCTATGAGTATCAGGCTGCTGTTGGCGAATACGAACCTGTAGAAGTTCGTGCCCCAGAGCTTGAAGACGTCCACTATGATGCCGAAGCCGTCCAGAGGCGGCACCGGCAGCAGGTTGAAGAGCATGAGGGATATGTTTATTATGACCGCTTCCATGAGTATGCTGCCCACGGTATAGCCTATGTTCGTGCTGTAAAAGCCCGGGATGAAGCGGTATATGAGGGATATCGCCGCGCCGAGGACCGTGGCCACGAGCAGATTCATGACTACGCCGGCGACGCCGACGAGTATGCTGTCCCTCCTGCGGTTTTTGAAATTCGAGGGGTTGATCTGCACCGGCCTGCCCCAGCCGAAGTGTATGAATACTAGATATATAAGGCCCATGGGATCGATGTGCGCCTTGGGATCGAGGGTGACCCTCCCCTGATATACGGGGGTATTGTCTCCGCAAAGCTGCGCCACCTTGGCGTGGGCGAACTCGTGGAAGGATATGCCCACTACTATGCCGGGAAGCATCATCAGGGTGCTCGCGAACCACGTCATCATCCCGGAAAAGCCGCCGCTCAGGAAGGCCCTTATCGGGCCCAGGTAGAGCAGCACCAGGGTCATGATGGTGAAATATCTGTCGTTAAAAAGTCTTCTCATACCGTCTCTCCGTAGAGGCTGAACGTCTGGGCCTTGGTTATCCTGACGTCAGTTATGGTGCCTATGAGGCTGTCGTCTCCAGGGAAGTCGACGACCTTGTTCTTTTCCGTCCTGCCGGTGAGCATGCTCTGATCGGTCTTGCTGCGGCCCTCCACGAGCACCGGAACGATCTGATCCTGGTAGGCCAGGCTCTTCCTCTCCTGAATCTCGTGGATGGCGTCTATGAGCCTGTCGAAGCGCTCGTGCTTGAGCTCCTCGGGGACCTGATCCTCCCTAGAAGCCGCGGGAGTGCCGCGTCGCACGGAATATATGAAGGTGAAGGCCGAGTCGTATTCGACCTCCCTGACCAGGGAGAGCGTGTCCTCGAAATCCTCCTCGGTCTCCCCGGGGAAGCCGACTATTATGTCGGTCGAGATCGCGATGTCGGGGCAGGCCTGCCTGAGCCTGCGCACGAGGGCCAGATACTGATCCCTGTCGTAGACCCTGTTCATCTCCTTAAGGACTTTGCTGCTTCCGGACTGGACGGGCAGGTGTATCTGCCTGCAGAGGTGTTTGAGTTCCCCAAAGCATTCGATTATATCGTCCGAAAGATCCTTGGGGTGCGAGGTCATGAAGCGTATGCGCTCTATGCCCTCTATGGCGTCGATCTCGCGGAGCAGTCCCGCGAAGCTTATATGCGGCTCGTCGCGCGAGGCTATATAGCCCTTCTCCGCGACCTCGCCCTTCGCCCTTCCGTAGGAGTTGACGTTCTGCCCGAGGAGCATGACCTCTTTGCAGCCGTCTGCCGCGAGAGCCTTCACCTCGGCGATTATATCCTCCGGATGCCTGCTGCGCTCGCGCCCCCTGGTATAGGGAACTATGCAGTAGCTGCAGAAGTTGTTGCAGCCCTGCATTATATTCACGAAGGCCTTGAAGCCGTACTCTCTTTTGGAAGGAAGCCCCTCGGGAAGGGCCCCGCCCTCCTCCGGCAGCTCGATCAGATTTTTCCCGCTCGCCTTGACTCCCGCGAAGAGCCTGGGAAAATCCTGAAGATTCTGAGTCCCGAAGACCAGGTCCACCCAGGGGTATTTCTCCTTCAGCGTGTCGATCACGGCCTGCTGCTGCATCATGCAGCCGCAGACGGCGACGATCATGCCGGGTCTGTCCTCATGGCTGTGCTTCAGCTGGCCGAGCACTCCGTAGAAGCGCTTGTCGGCGTTCTCGCGGACGCTGCATGTGTTGAGTATCACAACGTCCGAGGCCTTGGGATCCTCGCAGCGGACGTAGCCCATGGCCTCGAGCATACCCGCGAGTGTCTCGGAGTCGCGCTCGTTCATCTGACAGCCGAAGGTTATTATATGATAGCTTCGCATAAGCTAGAACACTTCCTCGTTCTCGTTCTTCCTGCTTCTGGTCATAAGGGCCCTGACAGCGTCGTCGGGCTTTATGATGCCCTTGATGGCCCCGTAGATCGCTTCGGTTATGGGCATGTCTACGCCGAGCTGCCTGGACAGCTTGAATGCCGCCTCGCAGGTGTACATGCCCTCTACGACCATGCCCACCTCTTTCACTGCTTCCTCGGGAGCCATTCCCTGGCCTATGAGTATGCCGCAGCGTCTGTTCCTGGAGTGCATGGAGCAGCAGGTGACTATGAGATCCCCTATGCCGGAGAGGCCGGTGAAGGTCGAGGGCCTGGCCCCGAGCCTCGCCCCGAGCCTTTCCATCTCGACTATGCCCCTGGTCATCATCGCGGCCTTGGCGTTGTCGCCGTAGCCCAGTCCGTCGGCTATGCCGGCGCCGAGCGCGATTATGTTCTTGAGCGCGCCGCCGAGCTCGAGCCCCGCGACGTCGTCGTTGGTATATATTCTGAAATACTCATTCATCAGAAGGTCCTGGACCTCGGCCGCGTCGTTCATATCCTTTGACGCTACGGCCACGGTGGTCGGCATCTTGCGCCCCACCTCCTCCGCGTGGGAGGGGCCGGAGAGCACGACGTATCTGAGATCGTCCTTTATCGAGAAGGCTATCTCGGACATCCTCCTGAGGCTCTTCGTGTCTATGCCCTTCGCGACGTTAAGTATCAGGACGCCCTCTGGAAGCATGGGAAGAGCTGCCTCGAAGGCCGAGCCGAAGTGCTGAGCGGGCACGCTGAAGAGGACCATGTCCGCGTCTTTTAGGACCTCAGCCTCATCCTCGCAGAGAGTGATGCCGTCCGGAAGCTTTATTCCGGGAAGGTATTTCACGTTCTCCCTCTGCTCGCTCATCTGCGCGAGATGCGCCTTGTCTATATCCCACATGTACGGCCTGTGGCCGTTGTGCTCAAGTGTGATGGCGAGGGCCGTGCCCCAGCCGCCTGCGCCTATGACGGCGATCTTCTTGCTCATTTAGGACTCCTTTTTTAAATAATACTGCTCTCGGCCCCGCGCTCCTCCGCGGCAGCGTTTGGGGGCCGTCCCGCCTCCGGGGCGGGCTGATAGACCATCGGCCCCGCGCCGGGGCGCCTTATTTCTTAAAGCTTATCTTTGATTCCGTTCCGCTCAGTATGCGGCTTATATTCGCCCTGTGCTTGGCGACCACTATCAGCATGACGGCCAGCGCGTAGGGCGTAAACAGCGGCGCCGTGAAGCGGCTGATCAGCGGAAGCAGGACCGCTCCCAGTACGGAACCCGCGGAGACCATCTTCGTAGCGACGATCACGATGAGAGCCGCCGCCAGCACTATGAGCCCGGTCTTCGGGGAGAGACAGAGCAGAGCGCCGAGAGTGGTCGCGACGCCCTTTCCGCCCTTGAACTCATAGAGACAGGGCCAGATATGGCCGCATATGACCGCGACGACGCATATACCCAGCGCTGCCTCGGGAAGGAGCCATCTTCCTATGGCTACCGCCAGAGCTCCCTTGCCCGCGTCGATCAGCAGAGTCAGCGCTGCTGCTTTCTTGCCGTAGGTCCTGAGCATGTTGGTCGTGCCGGCGTTTCCGCTGCCCTTGCTGCGTATATCTTCTCCCATAGCCCTGCTCATTACGATAGAGGGCGAGATGTTGCCGAGCAGGTACGATATCACAGCGGCGAGGATGATCCTGAATACTCCCGCGCCGCCCGTGAGCGAACTAAGCATCTTCCTTCTCTCCCTTCTCTCTGAACACGAACTTGATGGAGGTGCCCTCAAAGCCGTAGGCCTCCCTTATCTTGTTCTCGAGATACCTGGCGTAGGAAAAGTGCATGATCTTCCTGTCGTTGATCTGGAAGCTGAACAGAGGGGGCTTGACCCCGATCTGCGTCGCGTAATATATCTTGAGCCTCCTGCCCTTGTCTGCGGGGGGATTGTTCATCATCACGGCGTCGGCTATGAGGCTGTTGAGCTGGCCCGTACCGACCCTCATGGCCCTGTTCTCCGCCACGGCCCTGGCCTTCTCGAGCACGGGGAGCAGCCTCTGCCCCTTCAGGGCGGAGGTGAACATGACGGGCGCGTAGCTCATGAACTGGAGCTCGCCCTTGATGCTGCGCTCCATGTCGCGCATGGTGTTGGTCTCCTTCTGCACTAGATCCCACTTATTCACGACGACTATTATGCCCTTGCCGGCCTCGTGGGCCATGCCGACTATCTTCTTGTCCTGCTCAGTGAGGCCCTCGGCTCCGTCTATGACGAGCAGCGCGACGTCGCAGCGCTCTATCGCGGCTATGGCCCTGATGACGCTGAAGCGCTCTATGTCGTCCGTGACCTTGCTGCGCCTGCGTATGCCGGCTGTATCGATGAGAGTGAACTTCACGCCGTCGTGCTCGAAGGGCGTGTCTATGGAGTCCCTGGTGGTGCCGGCGATATCGCTGACTATCACTCTCTCCTCTCCGAGGAAGGCATTGACTATGGAAGACTTGCCGACGTTAGGCTTGCCTATGATGGCGATCTTGATATCGTCATCATCGTCATCGGCGCTGCTGTCCGGCAGGTGCTTTACGACCTCGTCGAGAAGATCCCCGAGCCCGGTCATATTCACGGAAGATATCGCGAAGGGGTCGCCAAGTCCGAGCTCGTAGAGATCGTAGAAGTCCTCGGGGAGCTTCCTTGAGTCTATCTTGTTCGCCACGAGTATGACGTTCTTGCCCTTGCGCTGGAGCATCTCGGCGACGTCCCTGTCGGCCGAGGTGATCCCCTCCTTGCCGTCCACCATGAAGAGTATGACGTCGGCCATATCCATGGCGACCTCTGCCTGGGCGCGCATCTGGGAGGGTATTACCTCCTTGGAATCGGGCTCTATGCCGCCCGTATCTATGAGGAGGAAGTGCTTGCCGACCCATTCCGCGTCCGCTGCGATGCGGTCACGCGTGACGCCCGGGGTATCCTCGACTATGGACACCCTCCTTCCGACTATCTTGTTGAAAAACGTGGATTTGCCGACGTTCGGCCTCCCCACGACGGCTACTACCGCTTTGCTCATTTCCGTATATCCTCTCAGTCCGGGAAGGGAGGCTATAGGCCTCTTCTTCTGGGACCATTCAAACATAACTCGACATGTTATTATGCTATATTTCACCTTCTTTTTCAAGTGCCGGGCTGTTCAAACGGGCGGCGGCGGGTGTATACTGTAATATCGATTTAGGAGGTAACTCATGAAAACAGCAGTCGTCGGCGCCGGAAAGCTCGGCATCGCGATAACCCAGGCCCTTCTGGGCGGGAAAAACGACGTCACTGTCATAGATAAGAGCGAAGAGCTGATCGCCAAGATCAAGGAGCGCTTCGATATACAGACGGTCTGCGCGAACGCGGTGGAGATAGAGGTCCTCAAGAGCATAGGCATACAGGACTACAAGCTCCTCGTTGCCGCCACCGACCTGGACGAGCTCAACATGACGGTCTGCAAATTCGCCAAGGATCTGGGCTGCCAGCAGACCATAGCGAGGGTCCGCGCTCCCGAGCACGTGGAGCAGAGCGAGTTCCTCAGAAAGTCCATGGGCATAGATTTCATAATCAACCCGGACATGGCCTGCGCTAGGGAGATCTTCAGGGCCCTCACCGAGACCTACAACCTCCACGGAGGCAGGTTCTCCTCCGGCGGAACTCTAATACTCGAATGCAGCGCCGAGGAATTCAAGGGCCTCGTAAACAAGAAGATAAGGGACACCGCGAAGATACTTGAGGGCGTGCTCATCGCCGCGGTATCCAGAAACGGAAAGATAATAGTCCCCAACGGCGAGACCGAGATACTTCCCGGAGACTCGCTGTTCATAATAGGCTTCGACCGCAGGATACGCGAGATCAGCAACAGCATACACAAGAGCAAGCAGTTCACCGACCTCCGCCGCGTGATGATCGCCGGCGGCGGAAAGACAGGCTTTTACCTCGCCAAGATGCTCAGCGATTTCGGCTCCTCCGTCAAGGTCATAGAGATAGACCTTCCGCGCTGCGAATATCTCTCCGCGAATCTAAACGACGTGCTCGTGCTCAACGGCGACGCCACCGATCCTACCCTACTCGCCGAAGAGAACATCTCAGGCATGGACGCCTTCGTGGCCTGCACCGGCTTCGACGAGGAGAACCTCCTCCTCTCGCTGGTCGCCAAGAAGAACAATGTAAAAAAGGTCATAACAAAGATAAGCAGGAACAGCTACTCCGAGCTGACCGGCCAGCTCGGCCTCGATATGATAATCAATCCTCTCGAGATCAGCGCCGCCAGCATACTCAGGTTCATCGAGAGGGAGGGGCGGGTCGTCTTCTCCAAGATCATCCAGGGGCAGGCTGAGTTCGTAGAGATAGTCGCGGAGGAAGGCATGCCAATCACGAGCAGCACCCTCGCGAACTTAAGGCTTCCCGAAGGCGTGCTCATAGCGGGAGTCAAGAGAGGCGGCATATCCATAATTCCCGGAGGCAGCACCCAGATAGCCCCCGGAGACAGCGTGATAATCCTCTCCCTGCTGTCCAGCACGGCTTCCCTCGAGGCACTTTTGACCAAGTAAAGGCGGGAAGATATGCTCCACAAGTCAGCTGTGATAAAAATACTCGGGATGGTGAGCGCCCTCGTATCCCTGACGATGCTGCTTCCCCTGATCGCCGCCCTGATCTACGGGGAGAAGGCGCAGGCGATAGCCTTCGCCGAGGTCGCGCTACCAGTCATGCTGATTGGCGCGGCGGCCTACAGGCTCACCCCTCCCATAAAGGAATACGACATACGCATGAGGGAAGGATTCTTCATCGTCGGGAGCGCATGGATAGTGCTGTCCGCGATAGGCGCCGTGCCCTTCATGATAACCGGGGAGATCTCTAAGTTCGCCGACGCCTTCTTTGAGATAGCCTCGGGCTTCACGACCACGGGATCGACCATATTGACAAATATCGAAGCGGTATCGAAGAGCATGCTCTTCTGGCGCTCCTTCACCCATTGGCTGGGCGGCATGGGCATACTGGTGCTCACCATTGCCATACTTCCCATGTTGGGCATAGGCGGACAGAGGATAATGCGCGCCGAGACCACCGGCCCGACCATGGACAAGGTCAGCTTTACTATCAACGATTCGGCGAAGAACCTCTACATCGTTTATTTCGCCCTGACCGTAGTCGAGGTCGCGCTGCTCATGCTCGGAGGGCTCAGCCTCTACGACGCCCTCGTCCACAGTTTCGGCACCATGGGAACGGGAGGCTTCTCGAGCTACAACGCGAGCATAGGAGCCTACGAGAGCGGCTACGTCCAGATGGTCATAGCCGTCTTCATGCTGCTGGCGGGCGTAAACTTCAACCTGCACTACATGACCGTTAAGGGCGGTTTCAGGCAGGCCATAAAGGATACCGAGCTCAGGGTCTACCTGGCCATCATAGGGACGTCGACCGCGTTTATCATGGTCATGCTGCTGATTCACGGCTTCGCCTCCGGCCCCTGGGACGCCTTCAAGCAGAGCTTCTTCCAGGTCAACTCGATAATCACGACCACGGGCTACGCTACGGCGGACTTCGACCTCTGGCCCCTTCCGACAAAGATACTTCTCGTGCTGCTAATGCTTATCGGAGGCTGCGCCTCTTCGACGGGCGGCGGCATAAAGGTCATCCGCGCCATCATACTCTTCAAGATAATCAAGCGCGAGGTCAACAAGAAGCTCCATCCGACCGCCGTCATGCCTATCAAGATCGCGGGAAAGCAGATGGCGGAGAGCACCATCTCGGCGGTGTCGGGCTTCGTATTCCTGTATCTGATAATAATCGCGGCGGGCTCTTTCATAGTGAGCTTCGAGGCGCCCGACTTCACCACAGCGCTGACCACCGTGATAGCCTGCGTCAGCAATATAGGCCCGGGCCTAAACGCGGTCGGGCCCACCTGCAATTTCGCCTTCTACTCCGGCGGCATCAAGGTCCTGCTCTCGATATTCATGATCGCCGGAAGGCTGGAGGTGTTCACGATCTTCCTGCTCTTCACCCCGAGCTTCTGGGATCCGAACAAGTAGGCGCCCACTCATAATAAATGCAAAAAAGCCCCGCTATTGAGCGGGGTCTTGCTATTCTAAAGTCCCTGCAAATGTGCGGGATCTTGCTATCCAAATGGCCCCACTTTTGCGTGGGGCCTCGCTATCCAAAAGACCCCGCATATTCGCGGGGCCTTCTTTAATCTTTTTATCAAGTTTGTCTTAAGCGAATATCATTCCAGCGCTATCGCCATATAGCCCTTCACGTCCGGGATCCTGCCGCTGAGCCTCCTAAGCATGGCCTTATAGCCGGAGACCTCGAGCGGGCTCTTCGAGAAGTGATCCTCGCCGTACATAAGGTCCATCTTCTTCTGAAAATCTATAAAAGCCGAGGGGTAACTCAGCCAGCACTGGGCGTCGAAGCGCGCCATGGGCTCGAAGAAGAGCTCGTAGCCGGCCTTCCTGTAGAAGCCGAAAAGTCCCTCGTCCGCGGGGAGCAGGGCTATGGCCTCGCAGCCCATCGCGCCCATATAGCCCTTCGCGAAGCTAAGCAGCATGAGGCCAAGGCCCCTGCCGCGGTACGCCTCATCGGTGCACATGCCGTATAGATAGGCGCAGTCCGCGCTCTCGAGGAGGCCTTCAGAGCCGCCTCCCTCGCCCTTCCAAACCAGCGTGCAGGGAAGCAGATAGGCCATGGACAGAACCCTTCCCTCGTCCTCTATCAGGACGCAGCGCTCGGGCCTGTAGAGGTCCTCGAAAAAGGCGTCTATGAAGCTGTCTTCGTCTCCGAAGGCCTGCTTCCAGAGGGCCTTGAGCTGCGGTATATCTTCTTTTGCGGATGGTCTGGTGCGCATCTTTTCTGCGGTCTTCTTATCTGTTTTTCGGCACGGCGCTGAACTTCTCGAGGAGTATCTCGGGATAGTATGAGCTCTTGGCCTGCCTCAGGCCCTCGAGCCCGAGATCGTCTTCGCGGTTTACGTACTTAACCGCGGGGTATTTCTCATGGATATATTTGCAGAACTCGCGGTTTATCATCGGATAGGCTCCGTCGACGCTCGCGAAGGCCTTTTCGAAGTGAGTGCAGAAGACCTCTCCCTGAGGGAGCAGGCTTCCTATGGTGAAAGCTACGACCTGTCCTTCCACCCTAAGCAGGCCTCCGTCGAGGCCGAGCTCATCGTACTTGGCCATGCAGCGCCTGAGCGCGGTGTTGTCGCCCTTCAGGCTGGGGGTGCTGCCGAGGTCGAGCTCGTGCTGGTACCACTTGTCGTCCATCTCATAGCATTCGGCCATGTTCTCGGCGTTCAGCGGCTCGAAGGTCCAGTCGGGATAGCGCTCCTCGAAATGATGTATGTGATTGCGCTTCTTGCTGAGCTTTCGCCCAGCGAGGGTGGACATCTTCTCGATATCGTATATATAGTCGAAGCCGTCGCGGTCCGCCTTTATATCGTATTCGTCGGGGAAGGTCTGCTCGAGCAGATCGGCGTTCTCCCTGCTCATGCAGACGATTATGAAACTGTAGCCATGCTCGTCCGCGAGCTGCCTGAGCTTCAGCACGGCCGCCCTCAGATCGCCTCCCGCGGGCAGGAGATAGACGCCGTCGGCATATTCGACGAAGAGGCTGCCGTCCTCGACCGCGATCTCCGTATCGTAGTTCTCGACCCAGGCGTACAGGTTGGTAAAGCTGTATTCACAGCCCATCTGCGAGGCCTCTTTGAGTATCGAGTCTATCTCTTCCTTCTCTTCGAGCCTCGCGTAGTGAAAGTCTATCATACTAACTTCCTTTTTTATCGCTCCTAGTGTTTACGCAGAGCAGGGACACGGGTCCGAAGACCATGTGCTTCCTGCCGAATTCGTCCATGTCGGATTCAAAATCCTCGAGTCCGTCGTTGACGTTGAAGAACCTGAACTTTCCGCTCTCCGCCCTGATATAGGTCACGAAATGAGGGATCATCTCCTCGTAGTAGCGGAATATCCCGGCGCTGCTGCGCTTGGCCTGCATGAGGCACTCGCTCTTTCCGTGATACTCCCGGTAATTGGGGACGTAGCGGTTTAGATACTTTCTCATGGTGCGCATGTAGGTGGGCCCCCTGAACTGGGGCATCATCGAATCCAGCTCAATGCGCACGTCGTTGAAATCGACGTCGTGGCCCAGGAAATGCCTGAGGTTGTAGCAGGCCATGAACCCGCAGCCGTTCCCGCTCGCGGGCATGGTCCTGTACTGATAGTCCGTGAAGCAGTCCTGTTTGATGATATAACCGTCCGCGGACATAGCCTCCGGGGGCAGGTATTTGTTGTTCAGCACAGGTCTGGGCATATTCCGCGCCTCAAATAAAACGCAAAGAAGCAAGCGGTCTTGGGACGTTTGCTTCGATTAACAGAGGCATTATATCACGCTTGTCAATACCTTTAAAAGTAGTATAATTTCAGTATTCGCGGGATAAAAACGGACGCCCGGGAGCGCCTTAAGGCAGAGCTCCCGGCAGTCCTTTCCCGCCGGAAGGAAGAAGATGCGCAGCGCGACTTACATCGGAATAGCGATATCCCTCGTCAGCCTGGTCGGGCTCTCGATATATACCGGAATAAACAGAAAGTCCAGAGGGAGCGCGGGCCTCTCCAGGGCCGTAGTCACAGGCCTTCTAATGGGCACCATAGTCGGGGGATCCTCCACGGTCGGCACGGCCCAGCTCGCCTTCACCTACGGAATGAGCGCCTGCTGGTTCACCTTCGGCTGCGCCATAGCCTGCGTGGTCCTGGCCCTCGCTTTCTTCAGCCCGATCAAAAGGAGCGGAAGCTCCACCCTGGTCGGAGTCATCTCCGCCGAGTACGGAAGCCGCGCGGGGACGCTGGCGACTGTGCTCAATTCGGCCGGCATGTTCATCAATATACTCTCGCAGCTCCTGTCCTGCTCTGCCGTAGTGCTGGTGATAGCGCCCGCGATAGGCAGCTCCCGGGCTATAATCATAGGCGCGGTCTTCATGATAGTCTACGTCATCTTCGGCGGCACCAAGGGCGCCGGCATCGTAGGCATACTCAAGTCCGTGCTGATCTACGTCTCCATGCTGCTCTGCGGATATATCGCGATCCAGCACTCCGGAGGCCTTCAGAGCTTCCTCGGCGGTGTGAGCGCCCTCTGCGCGGAGACCGGAAGGAACCTCTTCAGCCCCTTCTGCAGGGGCCTCGGCACAGATCTCGGGGCCGGCATAAGCCTCGTTCTCGGCGTCATCACGACTCAGACCTACACCCAGGCAATGCTCGGCGCGAGAAGCGACCGCGACGCCAAGATCAGCGCCATGATCTGCGCCGTGCTCATGCCCATACTCGGCATGCTCGGGATAATAGTCGGGCTCCACATGCGCATGACCGTCCCCGATCCTGCCGGCTTCGTGACAAGGACGGCCCTTACCAGCTTCGTCCTCGACTATTCCGGCATATCGCCTCTCTTTGCGGGCATAATACTCGGAGCGCTGTTCATCACTGCGGTGGGTACGGGCTCAGGCCTCGCCCTCGGCATTGCCACGGTCATAGACAGGGAGATAATAGAAAAGAGGCCCTCCAGGGCCGCGGGGAAAGCGTCCGCAGCCTCCTCCGAGAGGATCGTGACCATATGCATCGCGGCCGTCATAGCCCTCGCCGCCCTGCTCTCATGCACCCCGATAGGGGACACCATACTCTCGTTCGGCTTCCTCAGCATGTGCCTAAGGGGCTGCACGGTCTTCGCCCCCCTCTGCTTCGCTCTCTGGGCGAAGGGGAAGGTCGCGCCGCGTTTCGCCGAGCTCTCGATACTGATAGGTTCCCTGCTCGCGCTCGCGCTCGGCCTCGTGAACATGTACGGCATATTAAAACTGCCCTGCGATTCCGTATTCTTCGGCATCGGGGCAGGCCTTGTGATAATGGCGGCTGGATATATGAAGGGCAAGGCCCGCTGAGACCTCCGCAAAACAGATAGACAGAGGAAAAGCGCCGGGTCATAGGAAAAAACCTTCTAAATCCGCGTCGCCCCGTCTGCGGGAGTCGTCCAAAGCGTCCCCGGCTTCAGCCGATATCCTCACCGAGCAGCTCCGCGAGCTCCTTTACGGAATCCTCGCGGTTTTTTGAATCCATTCGCACGAGGTCGTAAATGAGCGGATCGCTGATGAGCCTGCGCCAAGCCTCGAGCGTTGCCTCGTAGAAGTCGTCGTTGAGCGGAAGCTCCTCCTCTATCAGAGGGCAGCTGTAGGGGGGCTCGAAGTCGTTGTAGACCAGGCTGAGCTCGCCGTCTTCGCTTATATGCGGCAGCAGAGGGAAGCTCCTGCACTGTATGGGACGCTTTTCCCTGGGACATACCGGCGGGGTCTTGCAGCGTATGAAGTGCACGGCGCCCTTCCAGGAATCCGGGAAGTCGTAGTCCTCGGCCCTCTCCGTGCTCCAGACGAACCAGTCCTCGTCCCTTTCGAAGAGCTTCTCCTCCCCGGGCAGCAGATATATGCCCATCTCCGGGTCGTCGCCCTTGGTGCAGCAGGCTGCTCCGCAGAGCGTCCCGCAGTCGTAGTCCAGAGGCGAGACGCTGCCCAAGAGCCTGTAGATCTCCTCGAACTCGCTTTTCTTTAGCTTTGCCTTCATGCGGCCTCCTAAATATGCGTCAAATATGCGTCACGCCCCGCGTCCCGACATGAGCAGCAGCAGGCTCAACACGGCGAGGTGCAGCGTATAGTAGTATTTGTAAAGCGTCTTGAACCAGTCCGGCGGATAGCCGTACTTCCCGTTGTAGAGCGAGAGCAGGGGCACGGCCAGGAAGACTCCCCTGTTGATCTTGTCAGCGGCCAGCCTGAAGATGATCTCGCGCACGATGTGATCCGCTCCGCGGTACCTGAGCGCGATCTCGGCGAACTGTACGCAGATAAAGGCGAACATTATCAGGGTGTTCATGCACAGCCTCCAGCCGAGGCCGTGCTCCTTGTACCTGTCCAGATACGCGCAGAACATCAGCGGCAGCACTATCCCCGCTCCGTAATAGCCCATGCGGGTCACGTTGTTGAGGACTATGACCGCTATCCATACCGCCGCGCGCGGCGGCCCGGACGGCAGCTTCCTGCACAGCGCGAACGCCAGGGCGAAGGTGAAGAACTGCAGCACCTGGTTCTGCGAGTCGAGCGAGACGGCGGCGCCCTCGAGCGCGTAGTCGTAGAAGAGCTCGGAGGCCAGGGCGACCGTGCCGAGGAAGATGACGTAGCGCCTCAGCCCGCCCTCTTTTCTCGCAACGTGGCGGCAGGCGTCCGCCATCATAAGGCTGTACAGGGGCATCGCTATCCTGCCGATGATGCGCCAGATATTCTGGTAGGCGAAAAACACGGCCCCGGTATGGTCTATCGTCATGGTCAGCATGGCGATTATCTTAAGCGGAAATGCTCTCATAGGCCCTTTCCTCCTTTGACGAGCGCCGTCTTTTCCCGGCATATGGTGAAGCTGGGCCCTTCGGCCGTGATGAGGCCTTCTCTTACGAGCCTGTTCAGCTCGACTGACAGCCCGCTCCTCTCGACTCCGAGGTAATCCGCAAGGCCCTGCCTGTCGTAGGGGATGACGAAGCTGTCGCTGCCGCTCATGTCCGCCTGCTGCTGCAGATAGGTAAGAAGCTTGTCCCTCGTCCTGCGCTGGGATATCACCTCTATGCGCTGATCGAAGCGGAAGGTCTTTTTTGCTATGAGCTTTACCATGGAAGCGGCCAGCTCGGGCTCGCTCAGCACGTCGCTTCCGTTCATCATGAGCACGGCGCAGTCCTCCGCGGCCTTGACCGTCACGCTCATGAGAGGGACGCCCGAGAACGCGAAGGCCTCGGCGAAGAGCTCCCCCTCCCCGAGGGTCGCGAATATCCCGCAGTTTCCGTAGATGTCGTGTTTTTCTACGTTCACAGAGCCGCTTAGCACCAGGCCGAAGCGGCCGGCCTTTTCGCCTTCCGAGAGCACGGCTTCCCCGGCGCGGTAATACTGCGCGCTGCAGCCCCAGCTCTCTAGCAGCTGATCTATACTCTCCGGCGCAAGCTCCGCGAAGAGCCCGCACTCCGTTATTTTCTTAAGCAAAAGCTGTTCCATGATGACCCTGTTGAAATTTCAACATACTTTTTCTCTATTATAGCTCTAAAATCATATGACGCAATATTGAAAGCAGGCCAAGTCTCACGGAAATACGGAGGCCGCCGGGCCGGATCCGGGCGATCTGACCGGACCGAGCTCCCGGAACCGGAGCTCTTGCCTGCGCAGTATAACGAAAGGACAGTGAAAAATGAACGTCATCGAGATCATCAGATTCAAAGGCAGCGCCGAGGCGCTGAAGGATACCTTCAAGGCCCTCAAGGAGAGCGGCGACCTGGACAAGGTCAGAGCCGAGGAAGGCTGCTTCTATTTCGACTTTTTCTTCTCTCCTGAACACGAGGATGAGATGCTGCTCGCCGAAAAATGGGAGAGCGAGGAGGCTCTAGACCGCCACCACGGGACGGAGATGATGGCATCCCTGCTGGCTCTCATAAAGGAAAACGAGCTGAAGCTCTCGGTCGAAAAGTACGAGGTGTAAAAGCCTTTAATAAACGACAGGAGGAAAGTCGGGCCGCGCATTTACGCGCGGCCCTTTTTTATAATGCGCCATATCGGCTTAGACCTTGTCATATCGCCTTATATCGCGCCATATCGCTTTATATCCCGCAATACCGCTTTATATTCCGCAATATCGCAGCCATCTACACCTGTCCTCAATATGCGCACATATCGCCCCGCAGTCCCCGGTCCAGAGACTTGACGCCCGTTCCCATATCGTTTCAATATACTTGACTATCTCATTATCCGATTGTAAAATTATCAATTGAGGGTACGAGTGCCGCACGAAGGCGGCCGGCCCTTAAGTTTTAGGAGGAATCATTTTATGAAGAAAGCACTTGCGATCCTTCTCGCTCTGGCCATGGTATTCTGCCTTGCGGCCTGCGGCGAAAAGAAGGAAGAAAAGAAAGAAGAAGAGACCAAGGTCGTCGCCCCCGCTGGCTTTGAAGGCCTTGAGGATCTCATCGAGGCCGCTCAGGCCGAGGGCGAGCTGGTAGTATACGGCTCCTGCGAGGAAGAATACCTCTCCGCCGCCTGCGCTCACTTCGAGGAGCTCTTCGGCATCAAGGTCTCCTATCAGAGACTCTCCACCGGCGAGGTCCAGGCCAAGATCGAAGAGGAGAAGGGCAAGCCCTCCGCCGACGTATTCTTCGGCGGCACCACCGATCCGTACAACGTACTCGCTGCTGAAGGCTGGCTCGACGCCTACGACGCCGTACACGCCTCCCACATCACCAAGGACTCCTTCAAGCACAAGGACAACATGTGGTTCGGCATCTACACCGGCATCCTCGGATTCATGGTCAACACCGATGAGCTGAGCAGGCTCGGACTCGAAGCTCCGCAGGACTTCCCCGATCTGCTCAAGCCCGAGTATCAGGGACTCATCTGGCTCTCCAACTACAACACCGCCGGCACCGCCAAGCTCGTCATCAACACCGTAATCCAGAAGTACGGTCATGACGAAGGCATCCAGTACCTCGTCGACCTCGACAAGAACATCGAAGTCTACACCAAGTCCGGCTCCGGCCCGTCCAAGAACGTAGGCACCGGCGAGTGCGTCATCGGGATCGGCTTCCTGCATGACGGCATCACCCAGATCCTCGACAACGGCTACAAGAACATCTCCCTGATCATCCCGTCCAGCGGCACCACCTGCGAGATCGGCGCCACCGCCATCTTCAAGGGCGCCGTCCACCCGAACGCGGCTAAGCTCTGGATCGAGTACGCTCTGTCCCCGGACTGCGTGAACCTCGCTCAGGACAACGGTTCCTATCAGTTCCTCGTTCTCGACAACGCCACCCAGCCCCAGGCTGCGTATGACTTCGGCCTCGATCCGAACAACGTTATCGACTACGACTTCGACGACGCGACCGCGAACATCAAGACCTACATCGAAGAGGTCATGACCGCCCTCGCGAACTCCGGCGCCAACACCGGCGACGAGTCCAGGTTCCAGACCAAGTAGTAAAAGACTGACGCGTCTGATCTCAAGGGGCGGCGGCGAATGCCGTCCGCCCCGTTTTTTACAAGCTGCTTTGAACGCCCTTCCCGCCGAGGCCCTTTTCACTCTGCACTCGCGGGAAGCGGACGTATCAGGAAAGGAGCCCTCATGGCTCAGTCAAAACAAGGAGCGGCGCTGGACCGCAAAAAACTTTTGGCCGACCCAATAATGGTGACGACCATAGTTTTGCTCATCACCTTCCTGACGCTCTTCGTGCTCTACCCTCTCGCGATACTTCTCGTAGACAGCTTCGTGGGGGACGGGAGCTTCGGTTTATCCATCTTCAAACGCATATTCAATATGCCGAGCTTTACGAAGGCCATAGGCAATACGCTCAAGATAGGCTTCGTCGTCGGCATCGCCTCGACCCTCATCGGACTGCTCTTCGCCTACGTCGAGGTGTACGTCCGCATGGGAAAGCTTACGGGCGGACTCTTCAAGGTGGTTTCGATGCTGCCCGTCGTATCGCCGCCCTTCGTGCTCTCCCTTTCGATGATAATGCTCTTCGGGAAGGCGGGCATCATCACCCGCTATCTGCTGCACATCTATGACAACAGCGTCTACGGCTACTGGGGCATAGTGATAGTGCAGACGCTGACCTTCTTCCCCGTATGCTACATGATGCTCAAGGGCCTGCTGAGGAACATCGATCCCTCGCTGGAGGAGGCTGCGAGAGACATGGGCGCGAGCCGCTTCAAGGTCTTCACGAGCGTCACGCTGCCTCTGATACTTCCCGGCCTAGGCAACGCCTTCCTGGTCACCTTCATCGAGTCCATAGCGGACTTCGCGAACCCGATGATCATCGGAGGCTCCTACGACACCCTGGCCACGACCATATATCTGCAGATAACCGGCGCCTACGACAAGCCCGGAGCTGCCGCGATGGCGGTCGTGCTGCTGTGCATCACCCTCATGATGTTCGGCGTCCAGAAATACTACCTCGAAAAGAAGACGGCGGCTACGCTCACCGGCAAGGCCTCGAGAGCGAGGATGCTCATCGAGGACAAAAGCGTTCGCCTGCCGCTCACCATACTCTGCAGCCTCGTCGCGAGCTTCGTCATACTGATGTACATCTGCGTGCCCATAGGCTCGCTCTTCCCGACCTGGGGCTACAGCTTCTTCCCCTTCACCTTCAAGTGGTACCAGCTGGTATTCACCAGGTACAAGGGCTTCAAGGCCTTCAAGGACTCCTTCGTCCTGTCGTTCATATCCGCGCCTATCACGGCACTGCTGTCTATGATCATCTCCTACCTCGTAGTCAAGAGGAACTTCAAGGGCAAGGGCTTCATCGAGGCCGTATCCATGCTCGCGATGGCCGTCCCGGGAACCGTTCTCGGCGTAGGATACATCAGGGGCTTCGCCGGAGGCGTCTTCCATACGGGCTTCCTCGAAGAGCTCTACGGCACCGCGGCGATACTGGTCATAGTGTTCGTCGTGAGGTCGCTGCCCACCGGAACGCGCTCTGGCATCTCCGCCCTGCGCCAGATAGACAAGTCTATAGAGGAATCCGCCTACGACATGGGCGCCAACAGCTTCAAGGTCTTCATGACCGTGACCCTGCCGCTCATAAAGGATTCCTTCCTCTCCGGACTCGTCACCTCCTTCGTAAGGAGCATAACGGCGATCTCCGCCATCATACTGCTGGTGACCCCGCAGTTCCTGCTGATCACCGTCCAGATCAACGAATTCGCGGAAAAGGGCTCCTACGGCCTGGCCTGCGCGTTCGCAACTATACTGATTCTAATAACCTACGGGGCCGTGCTGCTCATGAATCTCTTCATCAAGCACTTCGGTACCAGCAAGGCCTTAAAGGAGGACTAAAATGGAAAAGGTCAAAAAAGGCGTACGCCTGGATCACATATCCAAGATCTACAAGGATCCCAAGACAGACAAGGAATTCTATGCCGTCAAGGACACTTCCCTTGACATAGAGCCGGGAAGCTTCGTGACCCTGCTCGGGCCCTCCGGCTGCGGCAAGACCACGACGCTCAGAATGATCGCGGGCTTCGAATCCCCGGACGAGGGAGAGATCTATCTCGGAGACGAGCCCATAAACGAGCTCACTCCGGATAAGCGCGACACCGCCATGGTGTTCCAGTCCTACGCCCTGCTCCCCCACTACAACGTGTTCGACAACGTGGCCTACGGCCTCAAGCTCAGGAAGGTCCCGCAGGCCGAGATCAAGGAAAGGGTCAGCCGCGTGCTTGGCCTAGTAGAGCTCGAGGGCATGGAGAGCCGCATGACTAACCAGCTCTCCGGAGGCCAGCAGCAGAGAGTAGCCCTTGCCAGGGCGCTCGTCATCGAGCCCTCGGTTCTGCTCTTCGACGAGCCTCTCTCAAACCTCGACGCCAAGCTCAGGGTCACGATGAGGACCGAGATACGCCGCATCCAGCAGGAGGTCGGCATCACCGCGATCTACGTAACTCACGACCAGTCCGAAGCCATGGCGCTTTCGGACAATATAATCATCATGAGCAAGGGCGTCGTGGAGCAGATGGGCTCCCCTCAGGAGATCTATTACCACCCGAAGAACGAGTTCGTGGCGGACTTCATAGGCGAGGCGAACTTCCTGCCCGGCGATTACATCGGAAAGCCCGGCAAGACCATAGTGCTGCGCCCCGAATCGGGATACCTCGCCGACGAGGGAGGCCTGCCCTGCAAGGTGGTGCTCTCCGCGTTCATGGGCTCCTACCAGAACTACCACGTCATGGTGGGCGAGCATCTCGTCAAGCTCCAGGAGTACAACCCCAAGAACAAGAAGATATACAATGTAGGCGATGAATGCTGCCTCGTATTTGAAGAAGCCAACGTGCACCTGCTGGAGGCATAGAAGGCTCCGGCGCCGCTACTCGATGTCATAGCGCACGTAGTCTGAAGGAAGAATGAAGAAAGGCTAAAAGGCAGGATCCGCACAGGCGGAGTCTTGAACAGAGAAAGGGATGTCCCGCGCGGACATCCCTTTCATTTCATGTAAGGCCGTTTATAACTGATTGTTCAGACCGCCTGAATGTATGACCGGCTGATCGCAAAGCTGCCGATATGATGCTGCCGGTATGAGTCAGGCCGGTACGTACCTGTCGATATGGGCCGGGCCGATCTAAAGCGTCAGCGGCGGACGACGTACCTCGTATGGGGCATGTCGACACCCCTGTAATGCTTTACGAAGCTGTCCTCGGGGGACATGCTGTTTCTTAGCGCGACCCCTATCGAAGGAGCGTTGCTGTCCCTGATTATCGAGCAGACCTCATCCGCCCCCAGCACATCGAAGGCGTATTCCCTGCAGGCGCGCGCCGCCTCGGCAGCGTAGCCCCTGTGCCAGTACTCTCTGTTGAAGAGATACCCTATCTCAAGGACTTCCCGGTCCTTCCACTGCTGCATCGTCAGCCCGCACTGACCTATGAGCTTTCCGCTGCTTTTGAGCACGACTGCCCAAAGGCTGAAGCCCCACTTCTCATATTGGGAGATCCTGCGGTCTAGCCATTCATGGATCTCATCATCGCTGAAGGCTCCCTCGTAGGCGTACATCGCCGCCTCGTCCTGCATTATATCGCAGAGCGCCTCGTAGTCGCCCTGCTCGAGCCTGCGAAGATACAGGCGTTCTGTTTCAATTATCTTTTCTTCCATTCGTATACCCTCACTCACCAGGCTCTTTCCGTTTATCCGAAGATTATAACGCACTGCCGGGCATACTTCCAGCCCTGCCGCGCGGCATGCTCGATGCCTCGAAATAATTTTGCAGGAATATATTGACATCTGCAATTAATATGATATCATTATGATATCAAAAGGAGGTGGCAGGAATGAAAGAAAAGATCCTGAACAACAAGAAGAACGGAATGTTCATGCTGGTGCTGATCATAGCGCTGTACGCAGCGGCCTTCATAGGCCTGATCTCGACTGCCGGCGCCTGGTTCATTCCGTCCGCACTCAGAGGACTGATCATATTCCTCTGCATCGCGTGGCTCGCATTCGGCTGGATACTTCTGCTCGGCCTCAAGGTCATCAAGCCTCAGGAGGCGCTCGTCCTCACTCTCTTCGGAAACTACGTGGGGACTCTCAAGGAGGAAGGCTTCTACTTCGTAAATCCCTTCTGCGTGGCAGTCAATCCGGCCGCGAACACCAGGCTCTCTCAGAGCGGCGACGTCGACAGCGGCGACAAGGTCTCCCTGCTCAGCACGCTCGCCACGGGCAAGCAGACCGCGGAAGCTCCCAGCAAGAAGATATCCCTCAAGACCATGACCCTCTCCAACAGCCGCCAGAAGATCAACGACGTGCTCGGCAATCCCATCGAGATCGGCATCGCTGTAATGTGGAAGGTCACCGACACCGCCAAGGCGGTATTCAACGTCGACAACTACAAAGAGTACCTATCCCTGCAGTGCGACAGCGCGGTCAGAAACATCGTGAGGCTCTATCCCTACGACGTGGCCCCCAACGTCGACACCTCGGGCGACGGCATAGCGGACGAGGGCAGCCTCAGGGGCTCCTCCGAGCTCGTCGCAGCCAGGATAAGGGACGAGATCCAGAGCAAGGTCGCGGACGCGGGGATCGAGATCCTCGAGGCGCGCATCACCTACCTGGCCTACGCTCCCGAGATCGCCGCGGTCATGCTCCAGAGGCAGCAGGCCTCCGCTATCATCGACGCGAGGAAGATGATAGTCGACGGCGCCGTGGGAATGGTCGAGATGGCCCTCGAGAGGCTCAGCGAGAACGACGTAGTCGAGCTCGACGAAGAGCGCAAGGCCGCGATGGTCTCCAATCTGCTCGTGGTGCTCTGCGGAAGCAAGGACGCTCAGCCCATAGTGAACTCCGGAAGCCTCTACTAGGCGAAAGGAAGGTGCCGCACCATGGCTGACACGAAAAAGCAGGTCCCCTTAAGGCTCTCAGCCAAGCTGTACGACGCTGTAGCTGCCTGGGCAGAGGACGATTTTCGCTCGGTGAACGGACAGATCGAATACCTGCTGACCGAATGCGTCAAGCAGCGCAAGAAGAACGGCAAGTACGTCTCGGACACCATTGACGAGCCTATCGAGCTGGACATAAAATAATAAAAAAGATCAAGGAGAGGAAGCGATGGCAGGAAAAGTCATAGGCATAATAGGCGGCATGGGCCCGCTCGCGACGGTCGATCTGTTCAACAAGATCACTCTGAACACCGAAGCCGCAACGGACCAGGAGCATCCCAGGGTCTGCATAGATTCGAACACAGACATAGCCGACCGCACCGCCGCCCTTCTCTACGGCGGGGAGGATCCCACCGAGGAGCTCGTAAAGAGCGCGAGAAGGCTCGAGAGCATAGGAGCCGATATGCTCGTGATGCCCTGCAACACCGCCCACGGCTTCTACGACGCGATAGCGGCTTCGGTCGGAATCCCCGTGCTCCACATGATAAGGATAACGGCCGCCGAGGTCGCGAGGCGCGGCTACAAAAAGGTCGGACTTCTCGCCACAGACGGAACGATAGCAACGGGCCTTTACCAGGACTGCTTCAAAAGCAGCGGCATAGAGATGATAACGCCCGAGACGGCGGAGGAGCAGGCCGAGGTCATGAGGGTCATATACGACGGAGTCAAGGCCGGAAACGCCGAGCTTCCCGTATACGCCTTCAGGAATATCTGCCAGAGGCTCATAAGCCGCGGGGCGCAGACCCTAATTCTGGGCTGCACAGAGCTACCGCCGGCCTTCGCGATGTACGATCTGCGCTTCCCGACCGTGGACCCGACTCTCGAGCTCGCTCTCGAGGCCATAAGGCAGTCCGGCTGCAGGCTCAAGCCTCAGAAGCCCTCCCTCCCGTCGGCAGACGAAGCGGACGTATAGAAAGCGCTTGTGTTTTCTACAAAAAATAACGATGAAAAAATGCCGGATCCGGGATTGATTCGGCATTTTGTTTATGTTTAAATACTTCTGTCGGATTGCGCTGCATCCGGAATAGTCCGGAGCAACAGCAAGGAGGTAAATAATATGCAAACAAGTTCTGAGAAGACCAGACGGCTCGTTGGATTGGCTCTGTTTACTGCCATAGTTATAGTCCTTCAGCTGGCTGGTGCTTTTATTCGTCTGGGGACTTTTTCAGTTTCCATGGTGCTCGTACCCATCGTGGTCGGCGCCGCTCTCTACGGAGCGACCGGCGGGATGTGGCTCGGCTTCGTCTTCGGACTCGCCGTGCTGCTCTCCGGCGACGCGGCCTTCTTCATGGGCTTCCATCCCCTCGGCACCATCGTCACGGTGCTCGTAAAGGGCGCGATGGCCGGCCTCTGCGCAGGGCTGATGTATAAGCTCTTCGAAAAGAAGGGCGGGATGCTTCCCGTCGCCGCCGCGGCCATCACGGCTCCTGTCGTGAACACCGGCATCTTCACCCTGGGCTGCTATCTCTTCTTTGTACCGCTCGTTCAGAGCCTCGCGGGAGACATGAGCGTGACCAAGTATATCTTCCTGTATTTCATCGGCGGGAACTTCATCGTGGAGCTGCTGGTCAACCTGCTGCTCTGCCCCGTCATCGTAAGGCTCATCAAGATCGGATCCAAGAAGTAGCTCCGGTCTGGACGCGCTGCGCACGAAAGGAGTCTAGCCCGGACGCTGCTCCCTTCCTCATGAAAACAGTTTGATCCGGACCCTGTTCCCTTCCGCACGAAAGGAGATGCCATGATAATCGCCATCGACGTAGGAAACACCAACATAGTCATAGGCAGCATCGAAAACGGCGTGATAGAGAGCTCCGCGCGCATAAGCACGAACCGCTCTGGCACAGCCTACGAACTCGCCATGGCGGTCAGCAGCGCCCTCGAGTTCGACCGCGTAGACCCGGCGCAGGCCGAGGGAGCGATAATCTCCTCGGTAGTTCCCAACGTTACCGAGACCCTCAAGCGCGCCCTCGCGATCATGGGGATAAAGAAGATCCTGACCGTAGGCAGCGGACTCAAGACCGGTCTCAACATCAGGATAGACGATCCCGCCCAGCTCGGAAGCGATATGGTGGTAGGCGCGGTAGCCGCGCTCGACATGGTGAAGCCTCCGATGCTCATCATAGACATGGGCACCGCGACAACTATCTCCGCCATAGACAGGGACGGAGCCTTCCGCGGCGGAGCTATAATCCCCGGCGTGGGCCTCTCGCTCAACGCGCTGGCCGGAGGAGCCTCCCTGCTTCCAAAGGTATCCATCGAGGCGCCGCCCCACGCCATAGGCACGAATACCGTCGACTGCATGCAGAGCGGCGCGGTGCTCGGCGCGGCCTGCATGATAGACGGACTGCTCGAGAAGATGGAGGAGGAGCTCGGCTCGCCCTGCAGCGTGGTCGCGACCGGCGGTCTCTCCGTCGTGGTCATCCCCCTCTGCAGGAGGAAGGATATCATCCTCGAGCCGGATCTGCTTCTGAAGGGCCTTTCGGTCATCTGGGACAAGAACGTAAAAAAATAGCGATAAGGGAGACAAAAAAAGACCCGGCATCCGGAAAAGGACGCCGGGTCTTTTATAGCTATGAAAGCCTGATGTCAGGCCTCCTCCCCCACGGGACCGACGATCGCGTGCTCGGCGAAGAGCGCGGTCGTGCCGCCGGTATGGAGGAACACTATGGTGCTGCCCTCAGGCAGCTTTTTCCTGTCCAGATAATCAAGCATGCCGCTGAGGGCCTTGCCGGAATATACGGGGTCTGTGAGTATGCCCTCAGAGCGCGCCAGACGCCTTATGGCGGCCGTTCCGGCGGCGGACGGTATCTCATACCCCTCGCCCACGTAGGCGTCGTCCGTCTCGAAATCGTCAGGCGTGACCCTCACGTCCGAGGCTCCCATGTGGTCCAGGGCGGAGTTCGCCAGCTTCGCCACGCGGGCCTTGTAGGTCTCGTCCTTGAGCCCGACCTCGAAGCCCGTGATCACGGCGTCGTCATCCGCGAACTTCTTGCCCGCGGCGAGCCCCGCGAGAGTGCCGCCCGAGCCCGTCGTCGTGAAGAGGTAGTCCATGTGCTTCCCCATGGCCTTCATCTGCTCAAGTATCTCTAGATAGCCGTTCACGTAGCCGCAGATGCCGACCTCGTTGGAGCCTCCGACGGGCACGTCATAGACCTTGTGGCCCGCGGCTTCGAGCTCCGCGATGCGCGGCGCGGAGTATTCGTGAGGATCGCTGCCCTCGGGTATGATGTGCACCTCGGCGCCGTAGATGGAGTCGAGCAGCAGGTTTGCCCTCATGTCCTTCGGATCTGGCTCGACTATGCTGGTGAGGTAGACAATGGGCTCAAGCCCGCATATCCTCGCGGCCGTGATAGTCTGCATGCAGTGGTTGGACTGTGTCGCGCCGTAGGTGATCACGTAGTCGTAGCCGTTCGCAAGCGCGTAGCCCATGAGGAACTCGAGCTTGCGGACCTTGTTGCCCCCGTAGAGGTTCCTGCCGGTGAAATCGTCGCGCTTGATCCAGACGTCGTAGCCGGTCTGTTCGCTCAGCCTGTCAAGCCTGTGCAGCGGCGTAGGGAAAAAGCCTATGCTCACCCTCTCGAGCTCCGGAAATCTTCTGTCGTTCATATCGTTCTCCTGATCGCGCGGCCTGCGCGGATTCCTGCAGATAATACGCTGCGGGCCCCGGGCGCGCCGCCTCAAAAAAGCCCCGGACGACCGGGGCTAAGAATTCTTTATACGGTGAGATGGAATGCGAAGCCCGCGACTTCTTCTACCAGATAGACGAAGGTCACCTTTCCGCTCTCATCCCTCTTGATGGTCTCTTCCTTGAAGTGTATGCCCTTGGAAGCGAGATCTTCCATGGCAGCCTCGAGGTCGTCCGTCTGCAGGGCGATGTGGCCGCACCTGCCGGTCTTGTCGTGCTTCATGCATTCGAAGAGGCTTCCGGCGAAGATATTGGTCGGCGCCTCGGGCATGAGCTCAACGTTGAACAGGCTGCAGAGCAGCTTCGCGTTCTCCCTGGCTTCCTCTTCGTTCTTGTTGTTGATGCCTATGTGCTTGATGGTGTACTGGACCTTCTTTTCCATGTCTTCCTCCTTGCGTTTTCCGATACGTGCAGTTCTTGATCTATACAGCTTTTCGCTTTCTGCGGTGTCCCGGCTTTTGGGACTCTGCAGTTTATACAGCGTCACAGCTCCTTCACGTCTGCAGTTATACAGCGTCCCAGCTTATGCAGCCTTCCAGGATCTCAACGAAAGCCTCGAGCCCTTCCCTGTCCTCTTCCGTAAAGCGCTCGTACCTCGGGCTGTCTATGTCGAGGACGGCGCAGACCTCCCCGCCGCGGAATATGGGGACGACTATCTCGGAATTCGAAGCGCTGTCGCAGGCTATGTGCCCGGGGAACTCGTGGACGTTGGGGACGAGCTGCGTCTTACCGCTCTCCCAGGCCGTACCGCAGACTCCCTTGCCCTTTTCGATGTGTATGCAGGCAGGCTTGCCCTGGAAGGGGCCGAGCACGAGCCTTCCTCCGCTCACGATGTAAAAGCCTGCCCAGTTTATCCTCGGGATCCAGTCCCAGAGCAGCGCCGAAGCGTTCGAGAGCAGGGGGACGTACCGGGGGTCTTCCTCGGCGAAGGCCTTGAGCTGCTTGCCGAGAATAACATAATCGGGCATAACAAGTCCTCCTTTCAAGTACTTCTTATACCCGATATTTTAAACTAAACGCTCTTCGATTTAAACTGCTTTAGGGCCCGCGCGGAAAAAAACTGCGCTCCGTCTCAGATCGCGGTCTCCTCCTCGGCCTTGCCCTCGCTTATCTTTATTATCCTGCTGCAGTCGGTCAGGGTCGAACGCCTGTGGGATATCATGAGAAGTATCTTTCCGGCGCACTGCTCCCTGAGTGTGTGTATGAGCTCTTTTTCCCTGAAGACGTCGAGGCTGCTCGTGGGCTCGTCCATGACTATGACGTCGGGCTTCATGAGCAGGCAGCGGGCGATTCCGACGCGCTGCTTCTCTCCTCCGGAGAGCCTGGACCCCATCTGGCCCATCTTCGTTTCGTAGCCGTCCGGAAGCGTTTCGATAAAGTCATGTATTCCGGCGCCCCTTGCCGCCGCGACGATCTCCTCCATGGAGGCGTCGGGCCTTCCGAAGGCTATGTTGGCCGCGATGCTGTCGTCGAAAAGGAAGGTATCCTGCTCGAGCACGGCTATCCTCCTGTGCAGCTCTCGCATGGAGACGCTGGTCGAAGGGACGCCGTTTATGAGGATCTCTCCTGCTCCGGGGTCCCAGAATCTGAGCAGAAGGCGGAACACCGTCGATTATCCTATGCCGCTGTCGCCGACTATTCCCACTCTCTCGCCCTCTCCGATCGAGAGATCGAAACTCTTCAACACTTCGGGCCTTCCCTCCTCATATCTGAAGTGGACGTCCCTGAACTCTATGCTCCTGATCTCGCCTATCTCGACGGGTGCTTCAGGCTCCTTCGCGAGCGGCTGCGTATCCTCGAGCGTGAAGAGCCTCTCCGCCGACGCGAAGGTCTGCAGGAGGTTCGTTATCACGGAGGTCAGCGAAAAGGTCGAGGCGAACGAGGCTTCCCGGGCAGAGGGATCTTCGGTGAGCGAGGAATCTTCAGGCGCAGCCGTTGAGGAACAAACCGCTCCCGGGACGATAAGATACTCCGATATAGCGGAGCGCATCTCGCAGAATGCGGCCTCCGACGCGCTCGACAAACAGCTCGACGCCCTTAAGCATACCGAGATGAGCGTGCTCACAAGGGACAGCATAGTCTATCAGATAAGGCTCTACAAGATCGGCCGTGAAAAGGCTGCCGCCGAGATGACCCGGGCCGCGCAGAAGGCTTATACGGACATCATAAGGCTGGACGGAAGTATAGAGAGCTTAAAGGGCGCTCTGGAAAAAGCCGAAAGGATGATCGCTGCCCTTAAGATCAGGAAAAAGTACAATCTGGTCACGCAGCTCGAGCTGGACGAGGCCGAGCGGGCATACAACGTCTCGCTTCTTGACCTGGTCGACGCATGGGTGGATTATTGCTGGATAGTCAAGGGCCTCGATCAAAGCTCGGGGGCGTAATGGAAACTCTCCCCTCAGTGCCGTTCTCCCGCAGATGCCGCAGCGCCTCAGGCGAGCGGCATCTTTTTTTATTTCTCCCATTATCTAATAATTATAATTAGATAATATTGTGTTCGATATCGAAAATATGCTAAAATGCCTCTTGTAAGTTCTGCACTCCGTGATATAATGCACCTAATGCAATATCTTCCACACTTTTCGCAACAAATGTGTAATAAATCCGTCTTCTGGAGGTAATGATGAACGACACTCTTGCGGCAAAGGCTCCGGTCAGGCTTCCCGTCCCCTCGCTCCCGGTCAAGCGGGAGGTCCCCCGTTACAGGGATATCAGGGAGCTGCTCGCCGGCTGCGCGGAGCTCTTCGGCGATCATCCGGCATATATAATCAAGACACAAAAGGAAACTAAGTCCTCTCCGGCAGTATACAGAAAGGTCGGATTCGACCAGCTGAAGAAGGAGGTCGACGCCCTCGGCGCCGCCCTGATGGATATGGGGCTTCTCGGCAAGCGCCTCGCCGTGATAGGCAAGAACCGCTACGAATGGATGCTCGGTTACTACGCCCAGCTCTGCGGGCTCGGGATCTGCGTCCCCCTGGACAAGGGCCTTCCCTACGAAGAATTCGAGTTCTCGGTCTTCAAGGCGAAAGCGGACGCGGTGCTCTTCGACAAGGATCATATAGACTTCATCGAAAAGATCAGGGCCGGCGAAAAAGGCTCGAAGCTCACTTTCATCTGCATGGATGAGTTAGAGGGCTATCTCTCGGTCCCGGAGCTGCTCGCAAAGGGACAGGCCATGCCCGAGGCAGAAAAGGATAAGTACCGCGCCCTTCCGGTCGACGGCAACGCGCTTTCGATCATACTCTTCACCTCCGGGACCACGAGCCTCGCGAAGGCCGTCATGCTGACGCAGTACAATCTCTGCCACAACATCTGGTCCGTGCTCTCCACCGAGGATCTGCGCTTCGGCGACGTCAACATGGCCTTCCTGCCCTACCACCACACCTTCGGCTCGACCGGACAGACCATGATGAGCTGCATAGGCATGACCACGGTATTCTGCGACGGCCTTAAGTATATACAGAAGAACATCCAGGAGTACGGGGTCAGCGTGTTCATCTGCGTCCCCCTGCTGATCGAATCCATATATAAGCGCATAATGGCCGAGGTCAAAAAACAGGGCAAGGAGAAGACCCTGAGGACAGGCATCAAGCTCACCCGCGGACTCAGCAAACTTGGAATAGACGTACGGCGCAAGGTCTTCAGCGAGATCCACGAGAAGCTCGGCGGACATCTGCGCTATATAGTGAGCGGCGCCTCTCCTCTCGACCCCGCGGTCGCCGAGGGCTTTACCGACCTCGGAATCACACTCGTGCAGGGTTACGGAATGACCGAGGCGTCCCCCGTCATCACCGCCGAAAACGTGGACAACGTGCGCTACGGAAGCATAGGAAAGGCCATTCCCGAGGTCGAAGTCATGATAGAGGATCCCAACGAGGAGGGCATAGGAGAGCTCATCGCGCGCGGTCCCAACGTCATGCTCGGATACTATGAGGACGAGGAGGCCACAGCGGAGATGCTGGACAAGGACGGCTGGCTCCACACAGGAGACCTCGCCAGCATGGACAGGGACGGATTCGTCACCATAAGAGGGAGGAAGAAGAACGTAATAGTCCTGAAAAACGGGAAAAACGTTTATCCCGAAGAGCTCGAAGTCCTGATCGACAACCTGCCCTATATCTCGGAATGCATGGTCTTCGGAGAGCCCAAGGGCGACGATCCCAAGGATCCTGTGCTCTGCGTGCGCGCCGTATATGACCCCGCCGCAGTCAAGGACGCCTTCGGCGAGAAGAGCGCCGAGGAGCTCGAAGAGATCTTCGCCGCGGATATCGAGGAGATCAACGCGAAGCTTCCGATCTACAAACACATCTTCAGGCGTTACTTAAGCGACGTTCCCATGGAAAAGACGACCACTGGCAAGGTCAAGAGGTATAAGCAGATCGGATAGACCATATAAAAAGCAGATAGCCGTGTCTGCGCATCCTCAGATGCTAAGGCAAATATAAAAGATCGACCCCGCGCCTGGCGCGGGGTCTTGCTTTGACTTAGAACTCCCCCGCAGGGACGCTTGATCTATGAACGGGAACTGCGCTCCGGCAAACAAAGCCCCCTCCCGCAGGGCTAATGCCTGGGGAGGGGCTATTACACTTTATCCTTTATTTCTTGTCTTTCTCCAGCTCCGCGAGCATCTCGGCCGCGGTCTTAAAGACTTTTACCTGGAGAGTATCGTCCGATGGACCCTCCGCAGGAGCCTCTTGCTTTTCCTTTGCGGATTTTTCCGTGCTCTGAGCTGCCATTTTCCCGGCGTCCGGCTCCGCGCTTTCCGGACGATCCTTCGCGAATCCCGGAGCCCCGTGCTCGCGCTTCCACTTCTTGATCTCGGCCAGGCGCTCGCCGTAGCGTTCCTCGAAGCCCTGCTTCGTGGGCCTGTAATACTCGCGGCCCAACAGCGAATCGGGCAGGCACTGCATGTTTGTGAGCTTATCCTTGGCGTCGTGCGCGTACTGGTAGCCCTTGCCGTAGCCCTGCTCCTTCATGAGCTTCGTGGGGGCGTTTCGTATGACGAGCGGGACCGGTTCGTCGAGCATCCTCTGCGCGTCCTCTCTCGCCAGCATGTAGGCCACGTCCATGGCGTTGGACTTGGGCGCGAGAGAGCAGTACACGACGGCCTCGGTCAGGTGGACCGTGCATTCGGGCATGCCTATGAGGTGGCAGGCCTGGAAGGCCGCGACGCAGATCTCGAGCGCCCTCGGGTCGGCCATGCCTATATCCTCTGCGGCAAAGCGCGTGACGCGCCTCGCGACGTACATTGGATCCTCCCCAGCCTCGAGCATCCTGGCAAGCCAGTATACCGCGGCGTCGGGATCGGAATTCCTCATGGATTTGTGCAGGGCGGAGATGAGGTTGTAGTGCTCCTCGCCGTTCTTGTCGTAGAGCAGCATCTTCTTCGAGGTGCACTGCTGAACGATCTCTTCCGTGACGACTATGCGGCCCTCGCTGTCGGTATCGGAATTAAGGATCACCATCTCAAGGGTCGAGAGCGCCGCCCTGGCGTCGCCGTCCGAAAAGACCGCTATGGCGTGGATGATATCATCGCTGATGACTATCCTGTCCAGTCCGAAGCCACGCCTGTCGGTGACTGCCCTTCTGAGTATGTCACAGATATCGTCCTCGTTCAGCTGATTGAGGACAAAGACCCTGCATCTGGAGAGCAGCGCCCCGTTGACCTCGAAGGACGGGTTTTCCGTAGTAGCGCCTATCAAAACTATGCTGCCCCTCTCGACGAAGGGCAGGAAGGCGTCCTGCTGGGCCTTGTTGAAGCGGTGTATCTCGTCCACGAAGACTATGGTGCGGGTGCCGAGCTGCCTGTTGGTCTCCGCCTGCTCCATGACAGAGCGTATCTCCTTGATGCCGCTGGTCACGGCGGAGAATTCTATGAACTCAGAGTCGGTGGAGGCCGCGATAATGCCCGCGAGCGTGGTCTTGCCCACGCCGGGGGGGCCCCAGAATATCATCGAGCCGATATTGTCGCTCTCGATGAGCTTCCTGAGGACCTTGCCCTCGCCCAGCAGATGCTTCTGGCCGTAGAACTCGTCGAGGGTCCTGGGCCTGAGTCTGTCCGCGAGGGGTCTCTGTATCTTGTTTTCGAACATCGAGAGCTGCGGCATCTCTGTCCTTTCGCTGTGCTTACTGCCTTTATGGAGCGCGGCATGGATCCGCGTGTGCAGGCGTCAAATATCTCGCAGACCGGCGCGGCTTTACTGATCTTCTCCCGAGATCCCGCTGACCGTGACCTTCTCGAGCCTGGTGACGGCAGGGACGCGGGCGCTGCTGTAGCGCCTCGTCTCCTTGGACATGTACATCTCAGGGATGTTGTCCCTCATGCTGCCGGAGACAGAGCCCCCGGACACGGGGATGACGTTGCCGTCCCTGTGCAGATAGCCGAGCCTGATCTCGCCGAAGATATCACCGGTCATGGAATCGACCTGAAAATCGGAGAACTCGACGACCTCGAGGAAGTTACCCTTCCTGAGCTCGGCTGCGCTCCTGCTTCCGCCGCTCACCTCCCAGTTGGAGATGTCGAAGGCGTCGTCCAGACCCATGTACTGGGTGAACATGCGGGAGCCGCACCAGGCCTTCGGAACGCCGGCGTCTATCATGCAGAGATCCCTTATCGGGGAGCCCTCCGCGTCGCAGGCGAAGTTGCTCGGGGAGCCTTCCATATATCTGACGGCGTTCAGGGTGACCTTATCGCCCCTGATATCCTCGGCCATGGGTTTTCCGAGCTCGAAGCTGGTCATGCCCCTCACGGCGTAGGCCGCGTTCAGATTGTCGAGGAAATAGCCGTAGATCTCGAGGGCCGCGTCGGTGGAAAATACCACCGGGCTCGTCCCTATGGCCGGGGTCGGGACCGCTATGAGCTTGTCCTTTCCTATCTGGAGGACCTCCTCGACGTCCCTGACCAGCCCGTCCCTGTCGCAGGAGCCGAGGTCGTAGAGCCTGTAGAGCTCTATCTCGTGGCCGTCTTTTCTGGCGTTCACGACCACCTCGACCTTGGATGAGGGATACTTTTCGGTAATGTCTATGCCCTCAGAATTGATCAGCCTGCGCTCCACGCTGTCCGTGAAGATCTCGAAGCTGTTGATATCCTCGGTCTCAGTCTCGCGGACGGAGTTCATGGCGTTTATGAAGGCCTCGGCTTCGGCCTCCACGCTGCCGCTGTACTCTGGCATGGGTTCGAAATCCCTCGGGGGATTGAGCCTGTAGGGCTTGTTCCTTACGAGGGACGCCTGGTAGACCAGGTCGTCTATGGTCTTTTTTACGTTCTCCTCGGTCTCGCTGACCGCGATCCTCGCTGAGGCGGAACCCATGGCTTCCTCACCTATATTCTTGTATACGCGGATGGTGACGTGCTCCACGTCCTTGGCCCTGTTCTGGTCGAGCTCATGGCGTATGAAGTAGAACTCCCATCCCTTTATCCTGCTGTCTATGATCTCCCAGGCGTCGGCGGAGGAAGCCCTGAGCAGTTCTGCTATTCTTTCTGTTTTCATTTCGGGCCTCCTTTCCTAACCCAGCCTCGCGACCGTCTTGAGATACGGGCCGCCGTCCGCGACCTTGACCCACTCCTTATGGCCCTTGCCGCAGCCGCCGCTTCCGAAGACCAGCCTGTCGGCCGATGCCATGGAGATATTTCCGAGAAGGTCGGGCACGTAGCCTGTCATGATCACGGGTGCGACGATCTTTCCGGTGAAGGCTCCGTCCTTTATCTCGCGGCCAAGGGTGATGATGCACTGGATGCCCCAGTGCTTGGGATCCTCCATGCCGCTGTCCATGCCCTCGAGCAGGTAGCCGTGCTTTACGGACTTTATCATGTCCTCCAGCGTGTCGCTGCCAGAATCGAAGATGGTGTTGGTCATCCTGGTATAGACCTTGTGCTCGAAATTCTCCCTCTTGCCGTTGCCGGTGGGAACGGTCCCGAGCCTAAGCGCCGCCAGGGCGTCGCATATGCCGGTCCTGAGTATTCCGCGGTCGATCTCCGTGACGTCGCCAGCGGGGATGCCCTCGTCGTCGAAGGCGTAGCTCGTGACGTTCTCCGCGCAGAGCGCTCCCTCGTGCATGGTGCAGAGCTCCGAGCCCACGCGCTTGTCTATATATTCCGCGCCAAGGGCCCGGCCTTTCACGAACATGTCCATCTCGACGCCGTGGCCGAACGCCTCGTGGGCGATGAGCCCGCTGACCTCGGGTGAGGTGATGATCTCGTACTCGCCCGGCTCGATGCGGTCCGCGTCAAGAAGCTCGAGCGCGGTATCCACCGCCCCCTTGAGCTTGGAGTCGATGTCGTCGAAGAGCTCGAAACCGCAGAGCCCGGAAAGGCTCTTGTAGCCGAACTTGTTCTGCCCGTCCTTGGCCAGTATGGCCGCGACGGCTCCCTCGCTGTATACGTAGCTCTGACGGAGGTATCTGTTCTTCGTCAGGAAGAGCTTGCAGACGTGAGTGGATTGGACGTTGACCATGCAGTCGAGCATGTATTCGCTCATGGCCATGCCGCGGTCGGATATCGCGGAGAACTTCTCCACCATGCCCGAGATCTCGCAGTCCTCGGGGAGATATTCAGTCTCCCTCTCGACGAAGATCTCGAGGGGCTCGTCAGAGAGCTTCCCGGTCTCGAAGGGCTTTACGCCCGTCCTCTTCAGCAGTTCGAGCTGGGCGTCTAAGGTCTTTCTGATGGCCTCGGCGGTCTCTTCGGGTCTTTCCGGATCGAAGCTGTCGAGCGCGTACTCGCTGTAGAGCCCGCCCCTGTATACCCTCACGACCGTGCCCCTCTCGGTGGTCATGGTCTGGTTCCCTACGGATTTCGAGTGCTGGGAGATCCTGAGCATGAGCCCCTTGGAGTCCGTGGAGAGAACGCTCACGTAATCATAATGCGCGGACAGCAGGTCTATGAGCTTTCTGAGACCCGGAGTCAGCGCGTCCAAATACTTTGAAAAAGGTGCTTTCATTTGATTCTCCTTTCGGAAAGATAATAGCAGAAAACGGGGCTGATTTAAAGGGCGCGGGTGGATAATATGATGTACATGGGGAGAGCGGATGGGCTGATCGAAGTATTTACGCGGTACTGCGAAGCGGCCTAGGGATCAGAATGCTGCGGCGCAGTGTGATACATCGCCTCATTTCACGTAAAGTTTCAGCAGGAAAGGAGACCGCCGGATACGTGCCCTTGGGACCAGAGAGCTTCGTCGCCTGATGTTGATCGCTTCGCTTCGCGTGGTCTCTGGAACGAGAGATCAAGATATATGATCATATGTTGTGTAGGATATACCCTCTTCGCTTTTGCTCGTTCTCGAGACCGGGACGCTCGCTCACCGTCAACATAGACGGCTCCTCGCAATGGTCCCCCAGGCACGTATCCGGCGTTTGCCTGGCGTGGCTGAAATTTATTGCGTTCATTCGGCGTGTATCACATCTGCGCCTTGCAATGATCCCTCGTCCGTTTCACAGGACCGCATAAAGCTTTAGATCAACATAGACAGCTGCTCCTCGTTATGGTCTTCGCCGGTCCCGCGACGTCTATCGTTTCTACTAAGATTTGTCCTGATCCCACCGGTAGGCGAGATCCTCAAACTGCTCAATGATATCTATGAACCGATCCTTGTTCATGACTTCTGTTGCAGACATTTCTTTGCAGCCCCTCCCTTCCCATAAGTCGTAAAACCAGGTGAGGTGATACATACCCTTTTCGTACACAGCCTCCATCGTAAATATAGATTCCATCGTATCTATGCCGAGTTTTTTTACGTTGCCATCCAGCACCTCATCGAGCATTTCCACTATGTGGAACAACTCCTGTCTGCAAATGCAGGGATCCCTGTAATAAACCCATTCCTGAGCGTCTTTGAATCCGAACCTGCAATACAGCCAGTCCTCGTCTTCATACTCGATCCCTTCGACCTCAAAAGACATAGAGCTTTCTTTTCCATTGATGATTATCATTGGCACGCCTTTATCACAAGACGCAACATGGATCCCGGATAATCTGCTTCTTATACAGCTCTCGTCTTTCCGGCCCAGACTATAATTATAGGTGTAGT
>JAFPZZ010000009.1 GCA_017417045.1 Bacillota bacterium | reverse complement strand
AGGGTGATGATGCTGAAGAACGCGTCGCCCTGTCCTCTGAAGAACGCGGTGGATACGGTCTTGTAATCCTTCATGAATACGAGGAGGGAAAGAGCGAATCCGCAGAACATGCAGGTCGGTACGTCGAATACCTTCTGATCGAGGAGCGGGGTGTAGTTAGCGATGAGGATGAGCATCAGAGGGATAAGAGGCATGATCGCATAGAGCGGATTGACCTTGAAGGAAGCAGCGGTCTCCATAGCCTTGCGGGCTGCTTCTTCGCTTCCCTGAGTGTCGCCCTTGTCGAGGATCTTGCCCATGATCATGACGCCGATTCCAGCGAATACGACGGCGATGCATCCGGGAACGAAGCCCGCGGATACCATTCCGACGCCGGAGGCCTCTCCGAGCGGGTCAGCCTCAGCGGAGGCAACATAGAAGGTGCCGCCCGGGTTGAGGGAAGGACCGCAGCCGGTTCCTACGAGGATAGCCGCAGCAGAGGTGGCTGCCGGGATGCCGAGAGCGGTCATGATGGGGATCATGATGGAGCCTTCTACAGCGGCGCAGGTCGCTGCGGAAGAAAGAGCCTGCATGAAGAACCAGGTGATGATGGTGGTGAGGGGAACGAGTCCCTTCTTTACCTTGGAAAGAGGTCCAAGCAGAGCGTAAATGATGTGGTCGGTGCAGCCCATGGTCTTCATGACAGTGGAGTAACCAAGGGAGATGCAGGTGTAGTAAACGATGGTGCCGTTTACGACGGATGCGCAGTATGCGGGTACCGCGGCGGAGAGCTGTCCGCCGAGGAGGCACATGAGCGCACCGCCGAGGATCAGACAAAGCTTGGTGTCAAACTTCAGAATGATGCCTACGAATACGAGCACGGTGATTGCGGCTCCTAGCCAAAGCATAGTTTTTTCTCCTTTTCAAATAAAAGAAAAATACAACGAATTTGTTTTGAATGAGTGCGTATGAAAAGTCGGGATACGCTCAAACAAAAGCTACATATATATAATAATAGTTAAGAATCCGTTTTCCAACAGATTTCGCGATAGAAGGGAGCTTTTAAATATATCAATAATATATATGCGAGCCGAAATTTGCCATTGGTATTAACATTATTAAATAAAACTATACCGGGTATTCGTTTTTTATTGAGGCAGCTAAAGAATGCGCTCATTGAATAGTTTTTTGCTATCAAAAAAGCGTATTCAGGGCGTCTTTTAGAGTACTTTCGGGGCAATATTAATAACTGATCCGCGAAAAAACATGAGGGCTGATCGCGGGATCCATACGGGCCTGTCCGCTGTCTTGCGCCGCCTTGGAGTACGCGAGTATAGTCTGCGGCAAATGAGGGTGAATATGTGCGGACTTCCACCGCGACTCTATATTTCTTTTACAGGCTCTTCACGATAAGTACACGATGTCCGGTTAATATAAGACCATCCAAAGCATAAACAACAACTCTCCTAACCAAAACAGAATAGATCGACAAAGACATTATGCGGCGCATCCGACGGCATTAAGGATGGGCCGCATTTTGTTGGCGGCGTCTGAGCTGCCTGTACGCTGAGCGAGCGGGATGAGAGGCCCCCAGCTTTGCGGGCGCACGGCGCCGCGCGCCTGTCTTTGTGGAGAACGCCCGGAACGAAGGGACGCTTTTTCGCAAATTTATATTGAAAAAGGCTTTTCGCGGTGCTATATTATTTGTGCTGTCTTTTTCAGCGACGCGGAAGTGGCTCAGGGGTAGAGCATCGCCTTGCCAAGGCGAGGGTCGCGAGTTCGAATCTCGTCTTCCGCTCCATCATCCGGGTGTGGCGCAGTTGGTAGCGTGCTAGACTGGGGGTCTAGAGGCCGCTGGTTCAAGTCCAGTCACTCGGACCACGATAAGAAGACCGCTGCAGTTTATACTGCGGCGGTCTTCTTTAACGCAAGACCGCGATCTTGAAAGATCGGATCTTGTAATCTCGGCAAAGCGCTCAGGCGCTTTATATTTTTTCGTTAAGTTAGCAAAAGCTAATTGACGCGGCATTCCCTTCCAAACTAGTATTTATATATTAATAGGAGGATGAAGATGCAGACCATCGATAAGAAGACCAGCTCAGACAGAGCCCGCACGGCAAAGGCGCTGGAGGAGTACTGGGACAGGAGCTCCCAAAACTACGAGGAGCGTCACGAACTGGCCAACACCCCTCTCTGGCAGGAAATGCTGAGATCCTTCGCGGACATCCCCGTGGAGCCCTTCAGCTTTGCCAATACCTCTGCGGAAAACATACTTGTGACCTTCAGAAACGCCGGGGTCGCGGACATCAGCCTTCACCACATGAAAGGCTGCCATATGGTCCGCAGCGATAAAGAGAACTGGTATGCTTTCGTCGGCAGCAAGCATTAGCGCTGCGACGGGATCTTTCTAAGCCGGCGGCTGAGGCAGCCCGCTTCCGTTTTTGCGCTCAAACGCCGCGAATAATACGGATTACTTCTTAATTTCTTACGGTCTGGGAGTATAATGAGCTTGCGGCAGTTATTGAGGCTGCGCCTCAGAGGCTCAGGACCGAATAAAAGCTGCTGTGCAAGTAAAACGAACGCCCCGGCAGAGTGCCCCTAAAGGGAGTGCCTGGGAGTTATATGGAAAGAAGGAGAAGAACATGAAAAAGATCTTCTGCATATTGTTGGCTGTTGCCATGATGCTGTCGCTGGCGGCCTGCGGAGAAAAGAAAGAGGCCGAACCCGTTGATCCGGCCAAGCCGAACGAGCAGGAGCAGCAGGGCGGAGAGACCTCGGAACTTCCCACGATAGATGATTATACCGGTCTTTGGGGATGCGGCAGGGCCACGCTCAGGATCGCTAGAGATAACGCGGGCAGCAAGGCCCACATACACTGGGCATCCAGCGCCGCCGAAGCCGCCGAATGGACCTATGACTGCAGCTTTGACGAGGCGAACGGAGCGCTCAAGGCCGAAGACGGCATCAAGAAGATCATCGTCTGGAACTCCGACGGAAGCATCGCCTCCGAGGAGACCGTCTACAGCGATGGCAGCGCGGAGTTCGTCATAGCGGAGGACGGTACGCTCAGCTGGAGCGACGGCAAGGAAGACGCGGGAATTGACATGAGCTTTGAGCATTCCCCGAAGGCCGAGGTCCCCGCGGCGGCCGATATCGCCGATGGATTCTTCAGGCTCGTAGGCTCCTATCACGAGGGAGAGAGCGGGTCTTCCCTAAAGCTCGCGCAGATCGCGGCCGAGGCTCTGAGATTCGCGGCAAACGGCAATTTCTGGAACATGGATAACGAGGCCTTCAGAAGCGCTCTGCTCGAAGCGTGGAACAGCCTCAGCGGCGATGAGCAGAAGGCCTTCGACGGGAACTTCGTGGGTCTGGTAAACTATCTGAACGGCTGCATCGATGACTGGGACAGCGTGAAGGGCGCTTTTGAGGACGCCGGCGTCGCCGAAACCATGTCCGCGCTGCTATCCGACCCCATAGACTGGATATCCTGGAACGGGCTCATCGCGAACGTTCTGACCATGGGCAATTCGCCCTCGTAGAGGCAGGCGTCTGGAGAGAGGTATCTCAAGGCGGCAGGCAGCTGAAAAGAGAGAACTCAAAGCGGCAGGTATATCGCAGGTGTATCGACCGAAGCGATGTGACTATCAAAGCATGATTAAAGGGACTTCCGTTTTCCGCGGAAGTCCCTTTTGCTTTTGCGATCAGCTAAAGCGCGCTTTTTAGACAGCCTTTCTGAAGGCGGAAGAGAGCTTGTTCCATATCACGCAGATAACTATGACGGATACGTAGACTATGGCTGCCCGCAGCATGTAGCTCTCGGATATGCGCGTTATGCCGGCTCCAGCGATCCATTCGTTCGCGAGGTTGATGATAAGCACGTGGAAGAGATAGATCGAGTAGCTGGCGCGGTCGATGTTCTGGGCTGCGGCAGACAGCTTGTAGCGCTTCTCGGTCCTTAGCAGCATCACCAGGTAAAAGAAGAATATCGCGCTGATGACGTAGAAGTAGTGGATGATCTCAAGCCCCGGTATGCGCTGCACTCCCGTAAAATGGAGCCATCCGAGGCCCGCGTCGAGCGCCGCTAGGCTCACCCAGAGGGTGCATATCAGGCCCTTCTTCTTTTTCAGAAGGGCGCAGAACTTCCCGTAATGCGCGCCCGCGTAGCAGCCCGCCATCCAGAAGAAGAGATAGGTCGTGAACAGCCTGTCGTTGTACGCGAAGCTTCTCCCGCTGATCTGAAATATGATGCGCGGCATGAAGAGGTTGAAATAAAGAGTGAGGGCTGCGCATGCGATAAGCACGGCGGCCGCCGGCACGCGGCTCCTGACCAGCGCCCTGCAGATGGGGAACAGTATATAGAACTGAACGATTATTATCACGAAATAGAAGGGGCTGACTAGGTCTCCCCGCAGCACGTAGCCGGAGAGCCGCTGGATGTCAAAGCTGAAGTAGCCCCTGCTCATGAAATAGAAATAGTAGATGAGGTTCCAGACGAGGTAGGGTACGAGGACCCTTCTCAGTCTTCGCGCCAGGTATTTCAGGAAGCTTCCGCTCCCTCCTGAGAGCATGAGCTTCAGGCCGGAGAGGAAGATGAAGCCCTGGGTCGCGAAAGCGGCGAGCCTCCAAGGGACGAAGACCGCGAGATACTGCCAGCTGAGCTTTTGCAGCAGGCTCACGGGCTCCGCGCTCACGTGGATAAATACCACGAGCAGGCAGAGCAGGACGTTCATCCTCGATATCTCGTTTTTTCTTTTGGAATAATAGGACATGCGGGCCTCATTCATCTTTTACCATAATATCACAAGCCGGAGCGCGCGCATATGATGTGGAAAAAATCGCCCGTATGGTGTATCATTATTAAGTTATTGCCGCTCTGTGCGGGATATCTCAGACAGCGGAGGATCTTATGAAAAAAGCCTTTACGAATATAATGACCGCGCTCTTCGGGGGAGTCATGGGCTTCGTGGCGTTCCTGCTCTTCAAGTCCGTCATCAACCTCATCCTGGCGCAGGTCTTCACCAACGAGACCCTTCTCACGGCCATAGACGCCATATTGATCACGCCCTTCTGCGTGATAATATCGGCCATAGTCAGCAAGCGCGTCAGCAGCGAAGCCTACGTCTTCTACGCGATCGTCTGCATACTTGGCATGGGCAACATGATACTGGCGCTCAAATACAAGACCAATCTCGACACCGTGGCTACCAACGCCGTCGCATCGCTCATGAGCATATTCTTC
The DNA here is from genome assembly GCA_017417045.1 of Bacillota bacterium. Taxonomy (GTDB): domain Bacteria; phylum Bacillota; class Clostridia; order Peptostreptococcales; family Anaerovoracaceae; genus RGIG2707. The sequence continues at coordinate 32,543 of JAFPZZ010000009.1, read as the reverse complement.
TATTACAAGGATGCGAGGGATGAGCTCAGAGCCAAGCGCGCGGAGGCGGCTAAGCGCGCCGCGAGGATAGAGGCCGGCCTTCCCCCGACTGAAGAGGAAGAGGAGGAGCTCCGCAGACAGGCAGAGCTCGAGGCCGCGATGCATCCGGTGTACGATCCCGAGACCTGGGACGAGACCCTCTACAACGAGAACGAACCGGATATGTGGGACGAGCCCGTGGAGGACGAGGATGAGTTCCTGAGCGAGGAATACCACGGAGCTTACGAGAACATGCCCGAAGAGGAAGAGGCCGAGGAGGAAGACGAGCCCGAGATGACTGAGGAAGAGCTCAGGATAGCGGAGAGGCGCAGCGGCCGCAGGTCGAGGTCGCACTAGGGAAGAGGACCATTTGGGCGCTCTGGCGCTCAGGATATTTAAACAGGAGGAAACTATGGGAGTATTATCGGGACTCAGTCCCAGGGAAGTATTTGAAAATTTCGAATATCTTAGCTCCGTGCCTCACGGCAGCAGGAACAACATGCTCATCAGCGGGCTGCTCTGCGATTTCGCGAAGAGCCACGGGCTGAGGTATATCCAGGATGAGTCCGGCAACGTGATCATCTTCAAGGACGGCAGCAAGGGCTACGAGGATTCCGAGCCCGTTATCCTGCAGGGGCACATGGACATGGTCTGCGTCAAGACCGCCGACTGCAAGAAGGACATGGCGACCGAACCCGTAGACATCGTCACCGACGGCGAGTGGATCTGGGCCGACAAGACCTCGCTCGGAGCCGACAACTGCATAGGCTGCGCCATGGCGCTGGCGGTACTGGAGAGCGATCTTCCCCATCCCCCGCTCGAATGCGTATTCACGACGGATGAGGAGATAGGAATGGACGGGGCGAAATCCATCGATCTTTCATCTCTCAAGGGCAGAAAGTATCTCAACCTGGACTGTGGTCCCGAGGGGGTATACATCATATCCTGCGCGGGAGGCGAGACCGTAGACGGACGCATCCCCGCGAGGATGACCAGGCTAGGCAAGGATGAGGCTGCTTACCACATCCAGATAGCGGGACTTCTCGGCGGACATTCCGGCGGCATGATACACCTCGGCAGGGGCAACGCCAACCAGCTCATGGGAAGGCTCATCTATGCCATCGCCGACAGGATCGAGGGAGCGAGGCTCTTCGACGTGGCTGGAGGCGCCGTGATAAACGCCATCACGGATAAATGCGACGCAGTCGTCGCCGTTCCCGAGGGCAAGGTCAGGACTCTCGCGAAGATAGTCAGGGAATACGACGAGATATACAAGAACGTCTTCAGGACCTCCGACCCGGGCGTGTACGTAGCCTGCGAGAAGCTGGACAAGGTAGATATGAAGGGCGTGAGCGCCAAGGATACCGTCAAGCTCGCCAGGATGCTGCTCTGCATCCCCCAGGGCGTCCAGCGCATGAGCGCGGACATGGAGGGCCTCACGGAGACCTCCCTCAATCTCGGTATACTCGAGATGGAGGACGAGGGCCTCAGGTTCTCGATATCGATCAGATCCTCAGTCAACACCGAAAAGAAGGCCGTCGAGAACGTGATTCGCGCCGCCGTGGCGAACGCCGGCGGAAGCGTAAGCATCTCGGGCGAATTCCCCGCCTGGCCGCTCGCCAAGGAATCCCCGCTGATGGACCTCGTGGCTTCCGTCTACAAGGAGCAGACCGGAAAGGATCCCGTCATCAAGGCGACCCACGGTGGGCTCGAGAGCGGGATATTCATCGATAAGCTGCCGGGGACCGACGCCGTCGCGATGGGCCCGATAGCGACCGGAGCGCACTCTCCCGAGGAGAGGGTGAACGTAGCGTCCGTGGGAAGGACCTATAAGCTTGTCTGCACGGTGCTCGAAAGGCTCAAGTAGGAGACGGGATACGCAGCTTTGCGGAAACGGGGCGTGTGCCTGAAGCAAAACACTGCTGAAACAGGCGATGTCCCGGAAACAGGATATATACGTAACATTAGGCTCGAACAGGACATAAAAATGGGTAAAAGAACTATAACTATACTCGCGCTGGTGCTCGTCGCCGCGCTCTCGCTATTCGCGCTGACCATTCTCACCAGGCCCTCCGGGCAGACCGGCTCCAAGGCCGTGACCGTGGAAGTGCACCACCTCGAGGGAGGAGACAAGAGCTTTAAGCTCAGGACCGACGCCGAATTTCTCAGGCAGCTGCTCGAGGAGAACGACCTGGCCTCCGGCAGCGAGACCCAGTACGGGCTCTGGATACAGACCGTCGACGGAGAGACCGCTGACGATTCCAAGCAGCAGTGGTGGGGCATAAGCGTTAACGGACAGTTCGCGGAGTACGGGGCCGATTCGCAGCCCGTCGCGGACGGAGACGTCTTCGAGCTCACCCTAAATGAAGGATACTGATAAGAAAAAGATAAGCACGGGAGAGCTGGCTCAGCTGGCTCTCTTTTGCGCGCTCATGATAGCGGGCAAGGAGGTCTTGAGGTCCATCCCCAACGTACATCCCGTGACCCTGCTGATAATAATCTGCGCCAGCGTATATGGCAGGAACGCACTCTATCCGGTGTTCATCTTTTCCGTCGCGGAGATAGCGATATACGGCTTCGGCCTCTGGAATATCTCCTACCTTTGGATATGGCCCCTGCAGGTGCTCACGGCGCTGCCCTTCAGGAGCGAGCGTTCCCCGGTGTTCTGGGGCTGCTTCGCGGCTCTGCACGGTTTCGCCTTCGGGGCGCTATGCTCGGTCGTGACCCTGATAGTATCAGGGCCCAAGGCCGCTCTGGCATTCTGGCTCGCCGGGCTAAGCTTTGACCTCATACACGGGATCTCCAACGGAGTCATGACGGCCGTGCTCTTTGCTCCTCTGATGAAGCTGATGGACAGGCTCAAGACCGGGCGCTGAAGGCTCGACAAAAAAGAACATTTGTACACATTTTTGCGGCTCTTTTCTGTTATGATATAGACAGAGAGGAGCCGTTTGTTTGCGAGAGCTCCGAGGAGGATGAAGCTGAGCGCGGCAGGTAATGGAAAAAGCTATATAGCAATAGACCTTAAATCCTTCTACGCCTCCGTGGAATGCGTCGAGAGAGGGCTCGATCCTCTGCGCACGAACCTCGTGGTGGCTGATCCTTCGCGCACAGAAAAGACCATATGCCTCGCGGTGTCTCCGTCGCTCAAATCCTACGGGGTGTCCGGCAGGGCGAGGCTCTTCGAGGTCGTCGAGAAGGTGAAGGAGGTCAACGCCCTGAGGCGCAGCGAGGCTCCCGGAAGGGAGCTCAAGGGCTCCTCGTTCCACGATCCCGACCTCAAGGCGGATCCCTCGCTTGCTCTGGATTACATAGTGGCCGTCCCGCGCATGGCCTACTATATGGAATACAGCACCCGCATAGTGAGCATATATCTCAAATACGTTTCGGCTGAGGATCTGCACGTTTATTCGATAGACGAGGTCTTCATAGACGCGACGGATTATCTTGCGACCTATGGGATCACCGCCAGGGAGCTCGCCTCGAGGATGATAAACGACGTCCTCTCCGAGACCGGAATAACTGCGACCGCAGGCATTGGAAGCAACATGTATCTGGCCAAGATCGCGATGGATATAGTTGCGAAGCACAGCGAGCCGGACGAGAACGGCGTCAGGATGGCGGAGCTCGACGAGAGGAGCTACCGCGAGCTACTGTGGGATCACAGGCCTATAACTGATTTCTGGCGCATAGGCAGGGGCTACGCCAAAAAGCTCGCTGCGCACGGCATATACACCATGGGAGACGTCGCGCGCTGCTCGGTCGGCAGGAGGGGCGATTTCCACAGCGAGGAGCTGCTCTACAGGCTCTTCGGCATCAACGCGGAGCTTCTGATAGACCACGCGTGGGGCTGGGAGCCCTGCACTATGAAGGATATAAAGTCCTACAGGACGGAGTCGAACAGCCTTAGCTCCGGCCAGGTGCTCCACGAGCCCTACAGCTTCGAGGACGCCAGGCTCGTGGTCTGGGAGATGAGCGACCTGTTGGCCCTCGACCTGGTCTCCAAGGGACTGGACACGGACCAGATGGTGCTCAGCGTGGGATACGACAGGGAGAACCTCGACGATCCCGAAAGGCGCAGGCGCTACAAGGGGCCGGCGGAAAGGGACTATTACGGAAGGCTCGTTCCCAAGGGGGTGCACGGAAGCCTTAACCTCGGAAAGCGGACCGCCTCGGGAGCTCTGATCTGCGAGGCCGTGATGAAGATCTACGACAGGATAGTCGATCCCGCTCTGACCGTAAGGCGCATGTACGTGGTCGCGAACCATGTGCGCCCGGAGGGCGAGGCGGCGGCGGAGATAGCAGCCGACGGGGAGCAGATGGATCTGTTCTCCCTGGCGGAAGAGCCCGCTGACACAGACGTAGACGAAGATGGCGAGAGGCGCATACAGAAGACCCTGCTCGAGATCAAGGAGCGCTATGGCAAGAACGCCATACTCAAGGGCTCAAATATGCTTGAGCGCGCCACCGCGAAGGACAGGAACGAGCAGATAGGCGGACACAGAAGGTGAGGGACTATGCTATGGCAGAGAAAAAGACGGCGGCGGAGATATATTCGGATATCATAGATCTTCCGCATCACGATTCCGACAGGCATCCCAGGATGCCGAGGATAGACAGGGCCGCGCAGTTCGCGCCCTTCGCGGCGCTCACAGGACTGGACGACGCCATGGAGGGAACGGCCAGGCGCGTGACAGAGGATTACCTGAGGGATAATTACGAGGAGCTCGACGATATATGAGCTAGACAACATATAAGGACGTTTTTAATATGCCGGAAAGCGCGAAGCGGAAAGCGCGAAGCTGCCGGCATATCTGTTTTTTTGCTGAGATACAGGGATATTTTCGATATAAAAGGAGCGGGATCTGCTTGATTTCGCTCTTTTGTCGTGCTAATATTGTGCGTATATTATATACAAATGTCTTTATTTTAAATACACGCGCTTCCCTGTGCGATCGGGGGAGGGCGGGTAAAAGAGAAAAGAGGAAAGACTTGAAGGCAGCATTGTACGGATACGGGACCGTAGGAAGAGGCGCCGCTGAGGCGCTCGAAAAGAGCGGAATAGAGGTGGCGAGGGTGCTGGGCATAGGCACTATGCCCGAGCTCGGAGACCGCTTCACAACAGATATAAACGACGTGCTCGCGGATGATTCTATCAGCATTGCCGCGGAGTGCATAGGAGGCTACGAGCCGGCGCATTCCTATCTCAAGGCGAGCCTTGAGAGCGGCAAGAGCGTCGTCAGCTCGAACAAGCAGATGATATCCAGGTACCTCAGGGAGCTCGTCTCCATAGCGAGGGAGAAGGGCCTAAGCATAGCCTTCTCCGCGGCGGCTGGAGGCGGCATACCCTGGCTGCCCAATCTCATCAGATGCGGCGAGGCCGACGATATAACGGGCCTCGGCGGAGTGATGAACGGCACGACCAATTTCATCCTCGACGAGATGCAGAGCGGCGGCAGGGATTTCGGCGACGTGCTCAGAGAAGCTCAGGCCCTGGGCTTCGCGGAAGCCGACCCTTCGGCGGATATCGACGGCATAGACGTGAGGGCCAAGATCGCTATATCAGCGGATCTCGCCTTCGACGGATTCCTCGATCCCGAGACGGTCCCGGCTCTGGGCATAAGGTTCATCACGATGGAGGACGTCGAGAACTTCCGAAAGCTCGGGCTCATATGCAGGCTCACCGGAAGGGCGGAGCGCACGGAGAGCGGGGCCGCGGCCTACGTAGAGCCCATGCTCTACGCCGCCGGCAGCGCCGAATGGGCGCTCCCGGGCGCCGGGAACCTCATCTCCCTGGAATCCGAAAAATACGGCAAGCTCAGCTTCAGAGGTCCCGGCGCGGGCCGCGGCCCTACAGGCTGCAACGTCGCGCTGGACATCATAGACATAGCGCAGGGAAGATGCATCTTCGACCGCGTCAACTGTCAGAAGGACATCGTAAATGGCACCGACGAGGTGCTGCGCCGCTATTACTTAAGAGGCGATATAGACGGCATTGGATTCTCTGCGGAAAGACGCGCGGGAAGCGGCGTTATCACCGAACCAGTCAGCGTGAGCGCGCTTCACAGCGCGGCCTCAGCCATCATTGAAAAAGGAGGAAAGATCTTCGCCGCTTCGCTCGCGGAATGATCGGATATATGCTTAAGGTAGTAAAATTCGGCGGCAGCTCGCTAGCGGACGCCGCCCAGTTCAAAAAAGTTGAAGATATAATCGAAAAGGACGCGGCGAGAAGGGCTGTGGTCGTCAGCGCCCCCGGCAAGCGCTTCTCGAAGGACAACAAGATCACCGATCTTCTCTATCTCTGCTACGCGCACGTGAAATACGGCGTCGATTACGAGGCGGTGCTAAGCCTCATAGAGAGCCGCTACCTGGAGATAGCGTCGGGCCTCGGCCTGAGCCTCGACGTTGCGGGCGAGTTCGCTCAGATAAGGCAGAACATCGAAGCCGGAATGGGCGAGGATTATCTGGTCTCAAGGGGAGAATACCTCTCCGCCAAGCTCATGGCCTCGCTGCTGGGATATGATTTCGTAGACTCCTACGGCACCGTGTTCTTCGGATACGACGGGGAGATAGACAAGGAAAAGACCTATGAAGCTCTCAGGCTTGCCTTCAACTCCTCCTGCGGCCGCATAGTAGTCCCGGGCTTCTTCGGGACCATGCCGGACGGCAAGCTGGCCCTCATGAACAGAGGCGGCTCGGACATCACGGGAGCCCTGCTAGCGGCGGCGCTGGACGCCGACGTCTACGAGAACTGGACCGACGTCCCCGGCATACTTATGGCGGACCCCGGTATAGTCAAGGATCCCTATCCCATACCCCAGATAACCTACGACGAGCTCAGGGAGCTCACCTACATGGGCGCCAAGGTGCTGCACGAGGCGGCCGTATTCCCGGTCAGGGAAGCCGGCATCCCCGTCAATATAAGGAACACCAACGATCCAGAGGCCCAGGGCACCTTCATCGCCGAGAGCTTCGAGTCCGAGGATGACGCCTTCTACATCACCGGCGTCACCGGCCGCAAGGGCTACACCATACTGGACGTCAGCTACGAGAACATAGGCCAGAAGATGGGCGTCTTCAGGGAGGTCCTGAAGCTCTTCGAAAAGTACGGCGTGAGGATAGACCATCTGAGCTCTGGGGTCGACGCTTTCTCCGTGATAGCGCAGGGCGAGGCGCTTAAGCCACATATCTATGCTCTCGTGTCCGAGATCGAGGAGATCTGCGGGCGCAGCACGGTAAAGGTGTCGGAGGGCATCTCCCTCGTCGCCTGCGTCAGCCGCAGGATGGTCTTCAGGCCGGGCATCTCCGGCAGGATATTCGCGGCGCTGGGCGAGAACAAGGTCAACATCAGGATGATAGCTCAGGGCGCCGAGGAGCTCACCATACTGATGGGCGTGGCGGACGCCGATTTCGAAACGACAATAAGGATACTGTACAACAGCTTTACGCAGAGAGGTTAGATCATGGCATACAAGGTAGCAGTGCTCGGCGCTACGGGCGCCGTAGGAAACGAGATGCTCAAGGTCCTCGCAGAGAGGAAATTCCCGATCTCGGAGCTCATCCCTCTCGCCAGCGAGAGGAGCGCCGGAAAGCAGATAGACTTCGCCGGCAGCAAGGTGACCATTAGGAAGGCCGAAGAGAGCGCCTTCAAGGGCGTGGATATAGTCCTCGGCGCGGCCGAGAACGACATAGCCGAGGAGATGGCGCCGTTCATCAAAAAGGCGGGAGCCGTGTTCGTGGACAATTCGAGCGCGTTCAGGCTCTTCCCCGAGGTCCCGCTGGTAGTCCCCGAGGTCAACGCGGAGGACGTCAAGTGGCACAGCGGCATCATAGCCAATCCCAACTGCGTCACCATAATCGCCGCGGTGGCGATGAACCCCATACTGAAGCTATCACCTGCAAAGCGCATCATAGCGTCCAGCTATCAGGCTGTATCCGGGGCCGGCATAGGAGGGCTCAGGGAGCTCGAGGCCCAGGCCCGCGCCTACGGGGCAGGAGACGAGTCTGCCCTGGCTGAGCACAAGGCCTTCGCGCATCAGATCGCCTTCAACCTGATCCCTAAGATCGGGGGGATGAAGGACAACGGCTATTCTTCCGAGGAGATGAAGCTCCAGAACGAGGGACGCAAGATACTGCACATGCCGGACGTCAAGGTCAGCTGCACCTGCGTTCGCGTGCCGGTCTTCAGGTCTCATTCCATAAGCATTTCCATAGAGACCGAGGAGGAGGTCAGCCTCGAGGCAGCCGCGGCCGCTCTCGCGAACGCTCCCGGCGTGAAGCTCGTGGACGACCCGGCGAACGAGATCTATCCCATGCCTCTCGACACCAGCGACCAGGATACGGTATTCGTGGGAAGGCTCAGAAGAGACCTCGCCCTCGACAACGGCATAGCGCTCTGGTGCTGCGGCGACCAGATCAGAAAGGGCGCGGCCACCAACGCCATCCAGATAGCCGAGCTGCTGATATAGCGAGGGCTTTCGCCCGCGCCCCTGCGCAGCGCTCGGGGACAGCTACTCTGCTTCGCAGCGTCTTCCCCAGGCTCGCTGCTGTATATAAAGCGTCATTTTTCCCGCTGCGGAGCTGCTGATACGGCTCCGCATTCTAAATGATATTAAAAGTGGTATAATCATCGGTATGAGATACATAAGCACAAGAGACAAAAACTGCTTTGTCAGCCCCTCACAGGCTATACTGAAGGGTCTCGCGGATGACGGCGGACTCTTCGTTCCCGAAGCGATCCCTTCCGCGGACTTCAGCGCCGAGGACTACCTAAGCCTCGGCTATGACGAGATGGCCTCGAGGCTGCTCTATAAGCTCCTGCCCGATCTCGGGCTCGACAGCATACGCTCCTGCGTGAGCGAGGGCTACGGAGACAAGTTCGACAGCAGCGAGAGGGTCGCCCTCGAGAAGGTCGGCGAGCGCTTCTTCTTAGAGCTCTATCACGGGCCCACCTGCGCCTTCAAGGACATGGCGCTCTGCGTGCTCCCGAGGCTCATCACCGCTTCCTGCGCCCTAAACGGCGAGACGAGGGAGACGGTCATACTCACCGCGACCAGCGGGGACACGGGGAAGGCCGCCCTTGCGGGCTTCGCGGACGTCCCCGGTACTAAGATCATAGTCTTCTATCCCGAGAACGGGGTCAGCAAGGTCCAGAAGGCCCAGATGCAGACCCAGGCGGGCACCAACGTCTATGTCTGCGCCATAGAGGGCAATTTCGACGACGCTCAGGGCGGGGTCAAGAGGGCCTTCGAGGAGATAAAGACGGACGAGGTGATACTCTCCAGCGCGAACTCCATAAACGTGGGACGACTCGCGCCACAGGTCGCGTATTACTTCTACGCCTACGGAAGGCTGCTGGAGCGAGGGGAGATAGCTTACGGGGACGAGGTATCCTTTACCGTTCCCACGGGCAATTTCGGAGACATCTTCGCGGGCTGGCTCGCTAAGCAGATGGGACTTCCCGTCGCCAGGCTTCGCTGCGCCTCCAACGAGAACAGGGTGCTCACGGACTTCTTTGAAACGGGGACCTACGACAGGAGGCGGGAGCTCATACTCACGGATTCCCCCTCCATGGACATACTGGTTTCGAGCAATCTCGAGAGATTGATATTCTACGCCTCGGGCATGGACGACGCCTTCGTGAGGAAGGCTATGAAGAGCCTCTCAGAGGACGGCTTCTATACCGTTCCGGAGGACGTCATGGCGAAGATCAGGGCGGATTTCGACTTCGGAAGCGCGGACGACAGTCGCGCGGGGGAGATCATAGCCTCCTGCTGGAACGAGTACCGCTATCTCATGGACACCCATACTGCGGTCGCGGCGGCCTGCAGCAGGCCAGCGGACGTGGTGCTCTCGACCGCCTCTGCCTTCAAATTCGCACCCGCCATACTTGAGGCTCTGGGACAGCTTGTCCCAGAGTCGGGCTTCGACGCTATGAAGGCTCTGGCCATATGCACCGGGAAGAGCGTCCCGGCAGCCCTTGCGGGGCTCGAGGCCCTTCCGCTTCTTCACAGAGATGTTATAATAAAAGACAGGATCACGGAGTACGTGAAGGAAAGGATATAGAGACACAAAATGAAGATCATGGTAAAGGTGCCGGCGACTTCGGCAAATCTCGGTCCGGGCTTCGATACCCTCGGCTGCGCCTGGGACATAAACTGCAGGCTCACCTTTGAGGAGGGCGGGGAGGGGCTGCGCATAAGCGGCTGCTCCGAGGAATACCGCGACGAGAAGAACCTCGCGTACGTGGCCTACAGCTACGCCATGGGCTATCTCGGAGAGTATATGCCCAGCGGCCTTTCTATAGATATAGAGTCCGATATACCCGAGTCCAGGGGCCTCGGCTCCAGCGCCGCAATGACGGTCGCGGGGCTCATAGCGGCCAACGCCCTGCACGGCGGAAGGCTCAGCAAGGATGAGATCCTTAGGCTGGCTACCAAGCTCGAGGGTCACCCCGACAACGCGGCTCCCGCCATATTCGGAGGGCTCGTGGCCTCATCCAAGAGCGGCGACCGCGTGTGGCACGCGGGCTACGATATCTCGGCGTATCTGAACTATACGCTCTTCATCCCGGATTTCCCGGTATCCACATGGAAGGCCAGGGCGCTCATGCCGCCCGAGATACCGACGGACAACGCGGTATACTCGCTCTCACGCCTTCCCATGCTCCTGAAGGGACTCGAGAACGCCTCGCCCGAGCTCCTCAGCGTGGGGCTCGACGACAGGATACACCAGCCCTACAGAAAGCAGCTTATAGCCGACTTCGATACCATCAGGGAGAAGGCCATCGAAAACGGCGCCTACGGGCTGGTCATAAGCGGCTCCGGAAGCGTGCTGCTCTCGATAGGAGGCGGCCCGGACTACGGAAAGAAGATGGCGGAGGCCGTTTCAGGGCTCGAGGCGAAGTGGGAGGTCAAGAGGGTCCAGGTCGACAGGACAGGGGCCTCGGTCACGGAATTATAGGGGAGTATTATGAACAGCAGCGAATACTTCATAGTCCACAAAAAGATACTTCCGGATTACTATGAGAAGGTAGTCGCGGCCAGAGAGCTGCTCAAGAGCGGCGAATGCCGCGAGATCAGCGACGCCGTAAAGCGCGTCGGCATATCCAGGAGCACGTATTACAAGTATAAGGACTATATATTCAGGCCTTCGGAGGATGACAGCGCACGCAAGGCCGTCATCTCCATGATACTGCATCACGAGGCGGGCCTTCTCGGGAGCGTCCTCGCCCTGCTCGCCGACTGCGGCGCCAACATACTCACGATACTGCAGAGCCCTCCGATATCCAACAGGGCCAGCGTCGTTGTCAGCATGGACATAGAGAATATCAGCGACACGATACCCGAGGTGCTCAGAAAACTATCCTCCATAAAAGGGGTCGAGAACCCGCAGCTGATAGACGTGGCTTAGCCCGGGGTCCTTCGGCGATGCCTCCCAAAGAGGTATTATGATGAAAATACTGAAAAAACTGTTCAACAGAATAAGCTTCATGGTGCTCGTAGTGGTCCTGGAGCTTTTTCTTCTGATAAAGATCATCGACTGGTTCAACAGCTTCGGAGCCTCTGTCATAGAGACCGTACTGAGGCTGCTGAGTCTGATCGTCATACTCTGGCTCGTCAACAATTCCAAGCATCTGTCCTCGGATATGATCTGGATACTTCTGATAGTAGCTTCGCCTATCTTCGGTACCGCGCTCTACCTTGCCCTCGGGGCGAATCTCTTTACCTCCAGGACCTTCTACAGCATAGTAAGGAGCACTGCAGACGCGCAGAAGTACTACGAACAGGACAGGTTCGTCATGGCCGAGCTGGGCAGGCAGGCGCCGGATCTCGCGGGCCAGTTCAAGTACATCTCGGCATCCGCGGGCTTCCCTTTCTACAGGAACAGGGAGTTCGACTACTACCCCTCGGGAGAGGAGGGCTTCCCTTTCATGCTCGAGGCGCTGCGCTCCGCCAAACGCTTCATCTTCATGGAATACTTCATCATAGAAGAGGGGAAGATGTGGGATTCCATACACGAGATACTTAAGGAAAAGGCCGCCGAGGGGCTCGACGTCCGCGTTATGTATGACGATCTCGGATCCTTCAGGACGCTGTCGATGGGCTATGCGAAGAAGCTCGAGGATGAGGGGATAAAGTGCATACCCTTCAACCGCATCAATCCCATGCTGGGCATCATCATGAACCACCGCGACCACAGGAAGATACTCGTGGTCGACGGCGAGACGGCATTCTCCGGAGGAGTGAATCTGGCGGATGAATACATCAACGAGAGGAAGCGTTTCGGCTACTGGAAGGACAACATCATCAGGATACGCGGCGAGGCCGTCTGGTCCTATACCGTGATGTTCCTGACCATGTGGAACGCCCTCAGGAATACAGATGCGGACTATGAGGCCTTCAGGGCCTGTGCGGGCAGCGAGGGAGACGCTGAAAGCGCCGCTACTTCAGAGTCTGCTCCGGCGTATTCCGCGGTTCCCGGCGGCTCCACGGCGGGAGACTACGACGGCTATATCGCGCCTTACGGAGAGACACCGCTCGACAACGAGATAGTCAGCCAGGACATCTATATGAATATAATCAATCAGGCGAGGAACTACGTATATATCGTCACGCCCTACCTGATAATCGATACCGAGTTCATCAACGCGCTCATACTCGCCGCGAAAAGAGGCGTGGACGTGCGCATACTGACTCCCGGCATCCCCGACAAAAAGCTCGTGTGGAGGGTGACGAGGTCCTACTACAGGCTCCTCATCGAGGGCGGAGTGAACATCACGGAATACACTCCGGGCTTCGTTCATTCCAAGGTCTTCGTCTCCGACGACAGGGTCGCCACCGTGGGGACCATAAACCTTGACTACAGGAGCCTCTACCTGCACTTCGAGAACGGCACTTATCTGTACGGCTCGAGCAAGGTGCAGGATATCAAGCACGACCTCATGAAGGCCATGGCGGCCGGCCGAGTCGTTCAGAAGGGCGAGACCGGAGCCGGGCTGCTGGACACCCTGACCGTTTCGGTGGTGAGGCTTTTCGCTCCGCTGCTTTAGACATTTTTTACAGAGACCTCAGAAAAAGCGAACGGTCGTCGTAATATAGATGAGCGTTCAAAAAGGAACGAATATTTGAGAGACGAAGAGCTCGTAAAACAGATCAAAGAGAGAAACGAATACGCCATGGAGACCGTCATGCAGCGTTATTCCCGCCTGCTCTGGAAGGTTGCGGGATCGGTGCTGAGCGGTCCCGGAAGCGCAGAGGATACCGAGGAATGCGTCGCCGACGTGTTCATACAGCTGTGGCAGAGGCCGGAGGATTTCGATCCTGCGAGAGGAAGCCTCAAGTCCTACCTCAGCACGGTCGCCAGGAACAAGGCAATAGACCGCTTCAGAAGGCTCAGCAGGCATCCGTCGCTCGAGCTCAACGAGGACATACTGGGATCGGATCCCGATCCGGCTGAGCTCCTGTCTCTCAGGGAGAGAAGCGCGCTGCTGGCGGAGGCTGTTGAGACCTTGCCTCAGGCCGAGCGCGATATAGCGGTGCGCCGCTGGTGCTACGGGCAAAAGCCGAGGGAGATAGCCGCGGCTATGGATATGCCGGTCAAGAGCGTCTACAACACTATCCAAAGCTGCAAACAGAAGCTCAGGACAGCTATAAGCGAAAGAGGAGAGCTTTGATGGAGAGGTTCAGAAAAGAAAACTATGAAAATATAAAGAGCCTCTTCGAAGCGGAGACAGGGGTCCGCCTTCCTTCAAGAAGAAGGAAGAGCGCTCCATTGCGCTTCGCCGCGGCAATGGCGGCTGTGCTAGCGGTTTCTGTGGCAGGAGCCTACGCGGGTGGTTTCATAGGCCCCCGTAGCTTCATGCGCATGGGGAGCGCGGCCCCGAAGATGAGCGAAGCACAGGAGTACAAGGCCGAGTCCGCCGGCGCGGAGCCGGAAGGGATCAGTGAAGATAATGCCAGTCCCGAAGCATACGTGACGTACGTCACGGAGCCTTCCTCAGACCGCGACGAGTCCCCGGCTCAGAAAGCTGCGGTCAGCAATAGCGGCTCCGAAGAGGAATCAGCCGAAATTAACGCCGCATATTCCGGACTCGTCGCATCGGAAGGCGGCGAGGCTGACGCTCAGGACAGCCCGGGCCCTGTGATCACGAATTCGTTTTATTACGCCTTAAGATCAGACGATCAGTCGGCGGACGGAGCCGTGAAGGAGCTCTCCGCGGACGCCAAGGCACGCGGCGTCAGCATGAGCGTAGAAAAAGACTGCGCCGTGACCGCGGCGGCCGACGGTAAGGTCTCCGAGGCGGGCTTCGACGAGAAGCTCGGCAACTATATCATAATAGACCACGGACAGGGCTTCAGCAGCCTCTACGGCTATCTGGGCGAGATAGAGGTCAGCGAAGGCGACGAGGTGCTTTCCGGAGAGGAGATAGCGCTTAGCGCGGGCAATGTAGAAGGCGGAAGCGAGATCTACTTTGAGCTGAGAAAGGAAGGCGAGCCCGTAGACCCGCAGCTGTACTGGTAGGGCGAATCGGCGCAGCCTTGCAGCTGTATTGGCGGGATGGCTGAGCGCAGGTCCTGCCGGGCGTCAGGTCTGGCGGCAGAACGGATCAGCGCAGAGAGCCCTGGAAACTCCCTCTGCGGCTGAATTCCTGCTGGATGGAGTTCAGTACCGAATGCTTGTTTCGGGCCCACTCAGGGGCAATGAGGGCCTCTCCCGGGGCATCCCCGGTGAGCCTGTGTATCGTGATCTCCGCGGGAAGGCGTTCGAGTATATCCACGGCCAGAGAGCTGTACTCCGCGAGGCTGAGCAGGGGGAAGGGCTCTTTCAGATACTGCTCGCCCATGGCTGTGCTCCGCATCAGATGGAGCATATGCAGCTTGATGCCGAAGGGCGAAAGCTCCGAAACGTATGCCGCCGAGGCGAGCATGTCTTCGCGGCTCTCGCCGGGCAGGCCCAGTATAAGGTGCGTCACGTAAGGTATTCCGAGCTTCGAAAGGGCTTTTACGGCCTCCTCGTACTCGGCATTTGAGTAACAGCGGTTAAAAGCGGCCGCTGTTTTTTCGTTGGAGGTCTGGAGTCCGAGCTCGACCCACAGGAAGGTCCTCTCTCTTAATTCTGCGAGCAGTTCAAGGATATCCGGCCCGAGGCAGTCCGGCCTCGTTGCTATGGCCAGGCCCTTTACGCCCGGCTGCGAGAGGGCGGCGTCCCAGAGGGCGCGGAGCCTGTCCGGGGGAGCGTAGGTGTTGGTAAAGCTCTGGAAATACGCAATATAGCCCGCTTCCGGCCATTTGCGGGAGAGCAGCTCTATCTGCTGCTTTGCCGCCGAGGCTATGAGCTCCGGGGAGGAGGCTTGGGCAGCGAATCCACCGCTGCCGCCGAGGCAGAAGCTGCAGCCTCCTGTGCCGCGGCTTCCGTCGCGGTTTGGGCAGCTCAGGCCGGCGTCCAGGGACAGCTTTACCATCCTGACGCCGAAGCGCTCTTTGAGCCAGGGACCAATAGCGTTGTAGTGAAGACTTCCGAAATCGTTCATAAAAGAGTCTTTGTTTTATAAATGGAGAAGGCCGCTGTTAATTATTTGCGGCTTGCCTCATGCTTTTAGGCTTTGCGAAGCGAGCCTTCCGTCAGTTCCTGTGCCTTGCGGCGTGCTTCGCGTAGATGATCACGACCAGGAAGGCCGTGCCTGCCACGAGCGCCAGCATGGCGTAGAGTATGGGCATATAGGATCCGAAGAGGTCGTATACGAAGCCTATGAGCGTCGAGCAGGAAGCGTAGGTCAGGGTCACGCCGAGCGAGGTCTTTGGGTAGACGAGGCCGTAGTTCGCGGCTCCGAATACGTCCCTGATCATCATGACGTGGCCTACGGTCATTATTGAATACGAGAGCCCTATCAGCGCGGCGCCCGCCATCATGCCGGCGGCGCTGTGCATGGTCATCACGCAGAATATACCGGCAGCCACGGCCGCGCAGGAGAAGAGCACGGAGAGCCTCGTCCCTATGCGGTCTATCAGAAAACCAAGGAGCAGCTTGCCGCCCGTGTTGGCTATCATTCCGACGGAGAGCATTATCGCGCCTACCGAGGCGGGGAGGGCGTACGAGGACGCGATGCCCGGCAGGTGCTGCACGACGGTCGGAAGAGCTCCGCTGAGTAGCGCGTAGAGCAGCACGAGGACGAACATGTCCTTGGCTATGGGCTCTGGGGCCTTCGCGGGATGCGGCTGACCCTTTCTTTCGGGCGCTTCGCCGTAGGGAACGGTGCCCGCGTCTTCGGGTCTGAGCCCTATGGGGAATACTATGACGGGAACGCTGAAGAGAGCTATAAGGGCCGCCGACACGAAATAAGCCATCCTCCATCCGCTGCTCTGTATGACCGCGGAGAGTACGGGAGAGAATACGGCCGAAGCCAGGCCGCTGAAGCCCATCGCTATGCTGGTGATGAGGCCGTTGTTCGCCTGGAACCAGCTGTTTATCATCATGGTAACGAGTATCATGCCCACGAAGCCCGTGGAAAGGCCCCGGACCGCGTGGAGCAGGTACATGGGCAGCACGCTGCTGCAGAGTCCGAGGAGGACGGTGGAGGCGACCGTAACGGCGCTTCCTATAGTGACCGCTCGCTTGAAGTTGTCGGATCTTATGACTTTGGCTATGGCGAGGCCCGCGAAGCTGGCCACGAGGTTGCATATGGTCATGCCGAGGGAAACGTCGCCCCTGCCAATGCTGAGCTCTTCGCTTATGGGATTGAAGAAGAGCCCCGCGACGTTTACGGTCAGGCCGCCGCTGCCGGCCATCAGGCCGCACATTGCTATGAGCAGGAGAAGGTATTTTCCTTTTAGATCTTTCATTGAGCTTCGCCTCGCGCTATATCAAAAAGCGTTTAAAACTATATCGATCAATTATAGCACGCGAAGAGGGCAAAGAAAACCGCCGCCAGGAACCCTGACGGCGGTTTTTGTTGATAATAGAAGCCTCTTTCAGCGCGTCATCTGAGACGGCGCCGGGTCTGAGCTGATCCTTACCGGGACCGCTACGGTTCGGTATGTCCTTAGCCCCGCGCCGGGCCGGTCTGGATCGCTCCGAACCCGATCCTTTGCCTCTATCTTAGGTCGGGATCGATAGCCGGCTTCTCGACTCTGGTGTAGTCGGGGAGGAGCTTCGGGGAAAGGGTGTTGTCGGTGATGCCGGCGTCGGCTCTTTCCTTCTCGAAGGCTGCGACGTGGTCGAAGTTGAGCTTTCCGAGCTTAACGCTCTTGCACTTCTCGGCTACGCTTCTGCCTGCGTTCCTTCCGAATACGATGATGTCGAGGAGGCTGTTGCCCATCAGACGGTTGCGTCCGTGGATACCTCCGACGGCCTCGCCCGCGACGTAGAGGTTCTCGAGTTCGCTCATGCCGTCGGCGCTGATCTTGATGCCGCCGTTCTGATAGTGCTGGGTCGGGTAAACGAGGATAGGCTCTTCTCTCATATCGATGCCGAACCTGAGGAACATCCTGAGCATGCCCGGGATCCTCTTCTCGATGGTGCCCCTGCCGAACTTCTCTTCGATCATCGGGGTGTCGAGCCATACCGCATATCCTGTCGGGGTCTTGACGCCCTTGCCGCGGTCGCTGCACTCGCGGATGATGGAGGCGGCGGAGACGTCTCTGGTCTCGAGCGGGTTCATGAAGACCTCGCCGTCCTTGTTGACGAGCATGGCGCCAACGGAACGGACCTTCTCGGTAACGAGGGCTCCGTAGATCTGAGCCGGGAAGGCTACGCCGGTCGGATGATACTGGATGGTGTCCGGATAGAGCAGCTTGGCGCCCGCCCTGTAGGCGAGCACGAGGCCGTCGGCGGTCGCGCCGTAGTGGTTGGAGGTGGGGAAGCCCTGATAGTGGAGCCTGCCCGCGCCGCCGGTGGCGATGACCACGCACTTGGCCCTGGCGATGTAGATCTCGCCGGACTCCATGTTCATGAGGACGGCGCCTGCGCACTGGCCCTTGTCGTCCTTGATGAGCTCGATGGCCGCGGTGAAGTCGAGTACGGGGATGCCCCTGCTGAGGACTTCGTCCCTGAGGGTCCTCATGATCTCTGCTCCGGAGTAATCCTTGGCCGCGTGCATCCTCTTCCTGGAGGTGCCGCCGCCATGGGTGGTGATCATGGTCCCGTCGGGAGCCTTGTCGAACTCTACGCCGAGCTCGGAGAGCCACTGGATGGCTTCCGGAGCTTCCATTACGAGCTTGTAGAGGAGGTCCTTCTGAGCCGCGAAGTGTCCGCCGCCGTAAGCGTCGAGGAAGTGCTGGGCCGGGGAATCGTTGGGCTTGTCGGCAGCCTGGATGCCGCCTTCGGCCATCATGGTGTTGGCGTCGCCGATACGGAGCTTGGTGACGATCATGGTCTTGGCTCCGCCGTTGTCAGCCTCGATGGCGCAGGAGCAGCCCGCTCCGCCGCCGCCGATGATGAGCACGTCGATGTCATACTTGGGGCTTTCGAGATCGAGATCCATGTCCGCGATGCGGGACTTTCCCTGAAGCAGGAAGGAGAGCTCGGTCGGCACCTTCTCGCCCTTGTTGGGTCCGATGGTGAGCTTGGTGAACTTGTCTTCCTTAAAGTCGGGATGGTAGGTCGCGAGGAGCTTTTCCTTCTCCTCAGCGGTCATCCTGCGGGGGTCGAGCTTGATGTTTTCCGCTCTCTTGGCTTCGACCTTCTTGATCGAAGCAAGCATTTCCTTGTCCTGATACATTGCCTGCCTCCTTACTTTTCGATCTCACGGGTGTTGTAGAGCTCTTTGATCTCTTCCAGAGGCTTGTTCATGACGCTTTGGATGAGCTCTTCGATCTTGCCGGTCTTGACGGCGTCGACCATATCGTCGAGGTGGTCGCAGTGGGGAGCTACGTACTTGCCGTAGAGCCTTCTAGCGAGCATGGCCACCTGCGGGTGAGAGATCTGGGCCGGGCAGCGGGTGGAGCAGATGCCGCACATCACGCAGTCGAAGGATTCCTCCGCGCACTTCTCGAAGTCGCCTCTCTGGGCGTAAGCGATGTACTGCATTACGTTCAGGCTCTGCGGGCAGGCCTTGGTGCAGGCGTTGCAGCCTACGCAGCCGTAGATCTCGGGATAGAGCTGCATCATGACCTGCTGTTCGGGCTTGAGCTTCTCTATGTCATACTGTTCTTTTACGAGGGGGAAGAACGGAAGGGTAGCTACGTACATTCCGTCCTCTACCTTTGCGGAGCAGGCAAGCGCGGCCTTGAGCTCCTTCTCTCCCTTGATGCGGTAGAGAGTAGCGCAGGCGCCGCAGAAACCGTTGCGGCAGCCGCAGCCTCTTACGAGCTTGTAGCCGGAGTATTCCATAGCCTCCATGATGGTGAGGCTTTCCGGGACCTTATGCTCCTTTCCGAAGAGGTAAACTGTTACCATTTGTTCCATTTTTCAGTCTCCATTCTGTCCTAAATGACGTCTTTAGTATTCGTTGGGGAGCTCGTCCAGTTCGTCGAAACGGAATACCGGACCGTCCTTGCAGACGAATTTGCTTCCGATGTTGCAGCGTCCGCATCTGCCGATCGCGCACTTCATCTTGAGCTCGAGAGTCGTATAGATGTTCTTTCTGTCGAAGCCGAGGTCCATGAGGCCGGCGAGGGTGAACTTGATCATCACCGGGGGGCCGCACATGACGACGGTCTTGGAAACGTCGGGATTGAGCTCGGTCACGTAATTGGGCACGAAGCCTACGTGTCCGTCCCATTCGGGCTGGGCGTTGTCGATGGTGAGGTGGACGTCTATGCCATCCTCCTTCATCCAGTCATCGAGGATCTCCTTGTAGTCGACGAGATCCGCCATGGAGCGGGAGCCGTACACCACGTCGATCTTGCCGTACTTTTCCCTGTGGGCGCGGCAGTAGTTGATGACGGAGTGCAGCGGGGCGAGCCCTATGCCGCCGGCCACGAAGAGCAGGTCCTTGCCGACGAAGTCGGTGTCGACGGGGAAGCCGTTGCCGTAGGGTCCTCTGATCGTGATCTGCTGGCCTTCCTCCATGGAGTGGAGCCAGTCGGTAACGCAGCCGCACTTCTTGATGGAGAATTCAATGTATTCCTCTACCGTGGGAGAGGAGGTGATGGAGAAGAGCGCTTCTCCTACTCCGGGGATGGAGAGCATGGCGCACTGTCCCGGAATATGCACGAAGGGCTTCTGTCCGTCAATGCCTATCACGCGGAAGGTCTTGACGTCAGGAGTCTCGACGCGGATCTGGGTCACGACGCCGAGTTTGGGAATTAAGGCATCCTGATACATTACTTTTCCTCCCCGATCGTCTTGATAACTTTGACTATGTTCATGTGGATGGGGCACTTCCTGAGGCATCTGCCGCAGCCTACGCAGGAGAACATTCCCTCATGCATGTCGGGATAGTACACGAGCTTGTGCATGAATCTCTGGCGGAAGCGTTCCTTCTGAGTGGGCCTGGGCTGTCCCGCCGACATCTGGGTGAAGTCGGAGTACATGCAGCTGTCCCAGCAGCGGAAGCGCCTGATCTGCTTTCCGCCGTCGAAGTCCTTGATATCGAAGCACTGGCAGGTCGGGCACACGAAGGTGCAGGTGCCGCAGCCGAGGCAGCTCTCCGAGAGCTTAGCCCATGCCGGATCGTCGAAGAGCTCCTGGGTCTTGCCCGCTCCGAACTTGGAGAGGTCGAGATCCCTCAGAGGGAGCTTCTCCATGACGGCCTTCGCGGCCTTCTTGATATCGTCGGCGGCGCCGTCTTCGGCGTCCTCGAGGGGCAGTCCTTCGAGCAGGGCCTCGCCCTTTTCGGTGACGGCCTTGAAGTAGAAGTTCTCGCCGTCCTCCCAGGCGCTTACGTCTCCGCCGGCGGCCTCGGCCTGGTCGATGCCGAAGGCCTGGCAGAAGCAGGTCTCCTCAGGCTCGTTGCAGGCGAGCACCACCACGGTGCTCTTGTCCCTGCGGGCGATGTAGAAGCTGTCGACCGGTTCGGAGTAGTAGAACACCTTGTCGAGGATCTCGAAGCTCTTCGCGTCGCAGGGCCTCACCCCGAAGATCACGAAGGGATCGTTCTCCCTCTTGGCGTCGATGATCTCAAGCTTCTTTCCGTCCATTTTGAAGTTGACGAGGCTTTCTACCTGGGGGAAGAAAAGATCCTTCGCGCTTCTGACGGTGTTGAGATCGCCGGACATCTTCAGTCCTTCCTTCCAGGGGATGAAGGCGGCCTGGCCCTGTGCGTCGTCTACCGGCAGGTAGAGCACTTCCTTTTCGGAAATGGCCTTGAAAAGATCATCGATCTTGGCTTTTGCGATCTTTTTCATTACTTGCTGCCTCCTCTCTGATAAACGACGGAAGGTTCGGCGTCGTTCGTCGTGTAGTTCATGATGGGCGGCTTGGTCTCGAAGTCCGCTCCGGCCTGGTAGAAGCCGTAGAGCTCATTCATATCCTTGATGAACTTGCGGTTGAGCAGGTGGAGGGGGATATTCTGCGGGCATACTCTGGAGCATTCTCCGCAGTCGGTGCAGCGGCCGGCCACATGGTAGGCTCTGATGATGTGGAAGTTGTTCTCTTCGAAATCGCTCGCGGCGGCCTTCTGGGCTATGCCGGAGTCGGGATTGTCGAATACGCACTTCTCGCAGCTGCAGGCTGGGCAGACGTTTCTGCAGGCGTTGCAGCGTATGCAGCGGGAGAGCTGGGAGCGCCAGAAGGCAAACCTTTCGTCCGGCGTCATGGCCTCAAGCCTTTCGACCTCGTCGAAGCGACCGCAGTCCGGGTTCTCTTCGCCGTTCTCGCCTATCATCTCGTCGAAGTCCACGACCTTCTTGCTCTTGCAGTGGACGCATCTCTCGAGGAGGGCCTTTTCCTTGGGCATCTCCTTCTCGCCGTAGATGGTCTCGAGCACGAGCTTATCGTCCTTCTCGGAAACGGCGGTGGCGCCCTTGATGCCGGCCTCTCTGACCAGGCCCATGTCGCACATGCCGTCGCAGGCTATGCCCACGATGTAGCAGTTCTCGCGCTTGATCCTGTGCTCCTTCTGGAGCTGAACGAGGGAATAGGAGTCGCAGGGCTTGATGAAGGCCGCGACCTTTCCTTCCTTCTTTGTTTCTTCAATAAGGTATTTGGACATGTTGGCGCCGGAGAAGACGCTGAAGACGAAGTCCTTGTCGATCTCCTCGGGCGTGGTGAACACGGCGGGGGTCAGGTCGTAGAAGAACTCTCCGGCCTTCCAGCCGAGGACCCTGTCCACGGTGCCGCACTCAAGCAGCTCCTTGGCCTTTTTCTTAATTACTGCTTGCATCTGAGGTCCTCCAATCTCTTGTTCTCGCCGAGGGCCGTCACGGCTTCCACGAACTCGTTCATGGTCTGGGCGAACTTCGCGCCTTCAGCGGCGGAGACCCATTCGACGCGGGTGCGTTCCTTCTCGATGCCGAGGTAATCGAGCATGGAGAAGAGCAGGGTCATGCGCCTTCTGGCGTAGTAGTTGCCTGTCGTGTAATGGCAGTCGCCGGGATGGCATCCGCAAAGGATCACGCCGTCAGCTCCGCGCTGGAAAGCCCTTAGGATGAACATCGGGTTGAGCCTGCAGGAGCAGGGGATGCGGATGATCTTTACGTTCGCGGGGTATTCGAGCCTGTTGTTTCCGGAAAGGTCGGCGCCGGCATACGAGCACCAGTTGCAGCAGAATGCCACGATGGTGGGAGTGAAGTTTTCTTTTACTTGCATATCGCGTCTACCTCCGCCATGATCTGTCTGTTGGAGAAGCCCTGGAGGTCCATGGCGCCGCTCGGGCACGCTACCGTGCAGGCTCCGCAGCCCTGGCATACTGCCGGGTTGACGCAGGCTACGCGGCGGATGAGAGTGGTGCGGTTGGGTCCTCTGAACGGCTTATCCTCGTAGGTGATGGCTCCGTAGGGGCATACCTTCTCGCAGGAGGAGCAGCCGTTGCACATCAGCTCGTTGGGCTTGGCCACGCAGGGGTTGCCGATCAGCTTGTCCTTCACGAGGAGGCCGATGACCTTGGACGCTGCGGCGCCTGCCTGAGCTACGGTCTCGGGGATGTCCTTGGGGCCCTGGCAGGTTCCGGAAAGGAACACGCCGGCCGTGGGGCTCTCCACCGGACGGAGCTTCGGGTGAGCTTCAGTGAAGAAATCGTTCGTATCCATGGAAGCGGTGAGCTTGGTGGCAAGGGGCCTTGCGCTCTTGTCGGGCTCGATGGCGGCCGCGAGGACCACCATGTCCGCGTCGATGTGGATCTGTCTGTTGTCGAGCAGGTCGGAGGCCTGTACCTTGAGCTTGCCGCCCTCGGGAACGACCTTGCCTACCATGCCCTTGATATAGTGGACGTTGTACTGCTCCACGGCGCGCCTGTAGAACTCGTCGAAGCTCTTGCCCGGGGTACGGACGTCGATGTAGAAGACGTATACCTCGGTATCGGGATACTTCTCACGGGTCAGCATGGCGTGCTTCGCGGTGTACATGCAGCAGATCTTGGAGCAGTACTCCTTGCCCTTCTCCGCGCTGGCGTCGCAGCGGGAACCTACGCACTGAACGAACACTATGGTGTGCGGATGAGTGCGGTCGGAGGGTCTGAGGAGGGTGCCGCCGGTAGGACCTGCAGCGTTCATCAGACGCTCGAACTCGAGCGAGGAGACCACGTCGGGGCTCTTGCTGTAAGCAAACTCGTCGAACTTGTCGAGGGAGATCGGGTTGAAGCCCGTGGCCACGACTATGGCGCCGTACTTCTCCTCGATGAACTCATCCTGCTGCTTGTAGTCGATGGCGCCGGCGGTACAGTTCCTGGAGCAGAGTCCGCACTTGCCGTTCTTGAGCATCAGGCAGTAGTTCGCGTCGATCGTAGCTACCTTTGGCACAGCCTGCGCGAAGGGGATGTAGATCGCTGTCCTGTTGTCGAGTCCCATGTTGAACTCGTTGGGGACCTTCTTCTGCGGGCACTTCTCCATGCAGAGGCCGCAGCCGGTGCACAGATCCTCTTTTACGTATCTGGCCTTTCTGCGGATCTTTACCTCGAAGTTGCCGACGAAGCCCTTTACTTCCTCTACCTCGCTGTAGCTGAGGATGCGGATGTTGTCGTTCTGGCCCGCGTCCACCATCTTCGGGGTGAGTATACAGGCCGCGCAGTCGAGCGTCGGGAAGGTCTTGTCGAGCTGGGCCATCTTGCCGCCTATGGTCGGCTTGGTCTCCACTATGTCGACGGGGAAGCCCGCGTCGGCGATGTCGAGAGCAGTCTGGATACCGGCGATGCCGCCTCCGATGACGAGGGCTCTCTTGGTGACGGGAGATTCTCCCGCGATCAGCGGGGTGTTGAGCTGTACCTTGGCGATGGCCGCTCTTCCGAGTATGATGGCCTTTTCGGTACCTACAGCCTTATCCTTGTGTACCCAGGATACCTGCTCTCTGATGTTGGCGATCTCGACCATGTAGGGGTTGAGGCCGGCCTTTTCGCAGGTCCTTCTGAAGGTGGCTTCATGCATGCGCGGCGAGCAGGAGCAGATGACCACTCCGGTCAGTCCGAGCTCCTTGATCTTTTCCTGTATCATGTCCTGCCCGGTCTGGGAGCACATGTACTGATAATTGGTGGCGAATACGACGCCGGGCTCCTTGGCCAGGGCATCGGCTACCGCCTGGACGTCTACAGTTGCGGCGATGTTGGAACCGCACCAGCAGACAAATACACCTATTCTTTGCATCTTGTCACCTCACTACTTCGCGTACTTGCGCAGAGCGCTCGTAATGGCCTGCTGCGGGAGATCGTCGTCAAGGATGGCGGGTATGCCGTCCGGCTTAAGGTGGTTCTTGCCCTGCTCTCTGAGAGTCACGACGCGGACCGCTTCGATGATCCTTGCCGGCTCTACGCTTCTTGGGCAGCGTTCGAGGCAGGCGAAGCAGCTGAGGCAGTTGATGATGCCCTTGGAATTGGCGAGCTCTTCGATGCGTCCGTCGAGAACCATGTTCACGAACTGATGCGGATGATAGTCCATCTCATCGTAGGCGGGGCAGGCGCCGGAGCACTTTCCGCACTTCATGCACTTTGCGGGGTTTCCGCCGGAAATGCGGGTGATCTCTTTGATCATATCCTCTGTTTTCATGGCTTCCCCTCCTACTTGACGCCGAGAGCTTCGGCTAAGAGTTCAGTGAAATAAACGGTCTGGATCGGCTCGTCCGCGTTCTTCTGCAGGTTGTAGTGGCAGAGGGGGCAGGCAGTTATGAGCATCTCCGCTCCGCTGTTTCTCGCGTTGTCAGTGATGGCGTTGACGCGCTTTTTGGCCTGAGCTTTATCCTCGACCGTTATATAGCCGCCGCAGCATTCGTTCCTCATGCCGTAGTAAACGGGCTCGGCTCCGATAGCTCTGATGAAGTCCTCGAGTATAGTGGGGTTCTCGGGATCGTCCATCTGCATCTCTTTGCCCGGTCTGAGAAGGAGGCAGCCGTAGTAGGCTCCGATCTTCTTTCCCTTGAGCGGGTTTACGACCTTGGCTTTGAGTTCATCAAAACCAACGCAGTCTCTCAGCATCTCGAGATAGTGGATCACCTGCCAGTCGCCTTCGTAGGGCTCGGCGCCCTCCATGGTTCCCAGATAAGTGTTCACCTTCTCGCGTATATCCACGTTGTTGAGCATGTCGTGATTCACGCGCTTGATCACGTGATGGCATGCGGAGCAAAGAGTGACCAGCGGCATGCCAGCCTTCTTCGCGTTCGACAGAGCGCGCACCGAGGAGAGCCTCGTGGCTATCTCGTCAGTAGCGTTTGGATATACCGCGCCGCAGCACTGCCATTCGGGCAGCTCTTCGAGCGTGATACCGAGAGCTTCAGCCGCCTTTCGGCCGTACTCATCAAGGTCTTTGGCCTTGGCCGAAAGAGTACAGCCGGGATAGTAGCTAAATTTCATCTAATATGGCTCCTTTCGATAGAAAACACGCACCAAAACACCCCAGAAGGGGCGCCTCGGGCGACTTCAACTATTGGTATCATGATACCCTTAATCGCTTGTTTTTTCAACACAAAGGTGGTTTATTCTTCATCATATATTTTTATGGGAAACGCCGTTATATATGTTATAATGTCCGGGAAACACGCGCGGAGCCCTGAAGGCGCGCGCATATATGCACAGGAGGATATAATGGCACAGAATTGTGATCACAACTGCAGCAGCTGCGGAGAGAACTGCTCCGAGAGAACGGCGCCCGAGAGTTTTCTCGAGCCTGCGAATAAGGATTCTAAGATAGGAAAGGTCATAGGCGTAGTGAGCGGAAAGGGCGGCGTGGGAAAGTCCCTCGTCACCTCGCTGCTGGCATGCGCAATGGCTGAGAGCGGCAAGAAGACCGCGATACTCGACGCCGACGTGACAGGCCCGTCGATCCCCAAGATGTTCGGGCTCAGCGGCATAGTCGGAGCGACCGAGGAGGGCATCATACCCGCAGAGACCGAGAACGGCATCAAGGTCATGTCGGTCAACCTCATGCTCCCCGACGCGAGCGATCCCGTGGTGTGGAGGGGTCCCGTCATCGCGGGCGTAGTCAAGCAGTTCTGGAGCGACGTGATCTGGGGAGACGTGGACTACATGTTCGTCGACATGCCGCCGGGAACGGGCGACGTGCCCCTCACGGTGTTCCAGTCCCTGCCGGTCGACGGCATCATAGTCGTCACCTCGCCGCAGGACCTAGTCGGGATGATAGTCGGCAAGGCCGTCAAGATGGCCGGCCTGATGGATATACCCGTGCTCGGGATAGTCGAGAACATGTCCTACTTCAAGTGCCCCGACTGCGGCAGCGAGCACTTTATCTTCGGAAAGAGCAGGCTCGAGGAGCTCGCGGCCGAGTACGACATACTCAAGACCGCGCGCCTTCCGCTCGATCCGTCCTTCGCTGAGAAGTGCGACTCCGGAAGGGTGATGGACATCGAGACCTCCGAGCTGACCGATGTCATAGCGGCCCTCAGGATAGCGGGCCATTTCGCGTTTTAAAAGATGAGCGGGCCACTCGCGACCGACCTCATCATAGCGGGCGTCATACTGCTGTTCGCGCTGATCGGATATTTCCGCGGCCTGATAAAGAGCCTCATGGGGCTAGCGGCCACGGCGGCTTCCGTCTATTTCGCTTACGTTTTTTCCGGACAGTGGGCGGAGCGGGTCACGGGCATACTGTTCCCAAGTCTCAGCGAGGATATAGCCAAGAGCATAGACTTCTCGTCAATGAGTGTGACCCTGCCTGTGATAGGCGAGGTCGGCCTTGACAGGCTCGGGATAGACACCGCGGAGCTCACCCAGGCAGCGGCGGAAAAGATCACGGCTGCGGCCATGGGGATAATGCAGCCTCTGGTAAGGGTGATAGTCTTCCTCGTCCTGCTCATACTCTTCGTGGCGGCGACGAAGATCGTCCTGTTCCTTCTTGACAAGGTCATGGACCTCCCCGTGCTCAGCACGCTGAACAAGACCCTGGGCGCCGTCTTCGGCTTCGCTGAGGGCTTCGTGCTCGTACTGGCCGTCATAGCCGCCTTCGACGCTCTTAAGCTCGGCTTCTTTCATGAACACGCGGAGGGGACGGTGCTGCTGTCGACCCTGCTCGAGCTCGATCCCATACGCTTCGAGGACATACTGCCGATGATAAAGGACGCGATGAAGGGCTGATCCCCGCGGGGCTCAGGCCCCCTATCTCGCCGGACCTTGAGCGCATCATACAGGGAGCTTGAATCATTTGAAAAAGTATGTTATCTTAGTTAGCGCAAGGTAATGAATAATATGCCGCTGCGGCGGCATATTAAAAAGCGCGCAGGTTAGCTAGAGCTAACCATCAGAGTGGCGGCAGCCTGCCGCTGCCCGCGCGAAGAGTAACTGCAAAGGAGAGAGACAAATGATCAGAAACATCGTAAGGATAGAGGGTATGGCCTGCGGCATGTGCGAGGCGCACATCTGCGACGTCATAAGAAACACCTTCCCGGACGCGAAGAAGGTGAGCGCGTCTTACAGGAAGGCTGAGGCCGAGTTCTTGAGCGAGGAGCCCGCGGACGACGCAGCGCTTAAGAAAGCCATAGATGCCACGGGCTACCGCTTCATCTCCATGAGAGGGGTCCCTGAGGAAAAGAGGGGCTTGTTCTTCAGAAAATGAACGCCGCTTACGGGAGCGCAGGAATACTCATAGGCCTGCTGATACCCTTCATCGGGACCTCCGCGGGCGCGGCCTGCGTGTTCTTCATGAAAAAGGAACTCAGCCTGGGAGTCCAGCGGGCGCTCACAGGCTTCGCCGGGGGAGTGATGGTCGCTGCGTCCGTGTGGAGCCTCATCATCCCTGCGATCGAGCAGTGCGCGGATATGGGCAGGCTCTCGTTCGCGCCGGCATTCGCTGGCTTTTGGGCCGGGATACTCTTCCTGCTGCTTCTGGATGACGTCATACCGCATCTCCATAGGAACATAGGCCAGACCGAGGGTCCGAGGAGCAGGCTCGCGAGGACTACTATGATGGTCCTGGCCGTCACTATGCACAACATACCCGAGGGCATGGCGGTCGGAGTCGTTTACGCCGGCCTCAAGAGCGGAAGCGCCCTGATAATCCCCGGCGCAGCTCTCGCGCTCGCCGCCGGCATAGCTATACAGAACTTCCCCGAGGGTGCGATCATCTCGATGCCCCTTCGCGCGGAAGGGACGGGCAAGTGGAAGGCCTTCGCTCTCGGAGTGCTCTCCGGGGCGGTCGAGCCGCTTTTCGGAGCCTTCACGATAGCCGCGGCAGGGCTCGTGATACCCGCGATGCCCTATCTTCTGAGCTTCGCGGCCGGGGCCATGGTCTACGTGGTGGTCGAGGAGCTGATACCCGAGATGTCCGCCGGGACACACTCAAACGTCGGAGTCATAAGCTTCGCGGCGGGCTTTACGGTGATGATGGCGCTGGACGTCGCGCTTGGCTGATAACTGATAATTGATAACAATTGATAACAGAAGAGAGGAAACGTATGAGGACTGATTATAAAAACTGGATGCCTAAGGGCATGGTGCTGTCTTTCGCGGCCGGATCGGCCGTCTGCCTCGCGCTGGCGCTTTTAGCGGATCGGGGACAGCTTTTCGGAGGGGCTGCGAAAAGCGCGGCCGTCCTGATACTCGCGCTGCTTGGGATAGGACTCGCGCTGGCCGCGCTGTGGTGCCTATGGCTCTACCGTACGTTTTCGTACGAGGGCAGCAGAAAGATCGCGAAATATATCATAGAGGGAGTGGCTTCGTACGTGGACATACCCGAAGGCGGCATAGGCCTGGACGTGGGCTGCGGCAGCGGCGCGCTGGCGATAGCCGCGGCGAAGCGCAATCCGGGCGCAAAGGTCCTGGGCATAGACCGCTGGGGCAAGGAGTACGCCTCTTTCAGCAAACAGCTCTGCGAGAACAACGCCGAGGCCGAGGGAGTCGGGGAGCGCACGGAGTTTCGCAGGGGAGACGCGCTCAAGCTCGATATCCCCGACGAGAGCATGGACGCGGTCATGAGCAACTACGTCTATCACAATATACCTTCGAAGGACAGGCAGGCCATCCTGCTCGAGACGCTCAGGACGCTGAAAAAAGGCGGGAGCTTCGCCATACACGATATCATGTCGACGTTCAAATACGGGGATATGGAGTCCTTCGTCAGAAAGCTGAGGGACATGGGCTACGAGGACGTCCGCCTGATCGACACGAGCAGCGGCATGTTCGTGGGAAAGCTCGAGGGCCGGCTCATGGGCCTCTCGGGTTCGATGCTGCTCACGGGAAAGAAATAGGCGGGGAAAGAGCCCGCTATGCGCCTGGCGTTTCGCAACTGTCAGCATGACGTCATCTTTGTGAAAGAAATGAAAAAGGGAGCCCCGGCTCCCTTTTAAAATGCGTCTTCACTATACCCGCCGTCCCTCATGGGTCTACAGACCCATGAGATGCAGCGCGGCTCCGCAGAAGAACTTGGCTCCGCTCAGAAGATCCGTTTCATCTATATCGAAGCCGGTGGAATGGAAAACGTCCGGGAAGTCCGTCAGGCAGTGGAAAAAGCAGGTCTTGCCTCCGTGTTCCTCTACCCGCTGAGCCATGAAGGAGTAGTCCTCGGAGTTGCTTCCAGGGGCAGGCCCAGCCACTATGAGACCGAGCTTTTCCCTTGCCATCGCGGCTAGCTCGTCCACGAATTCAGGCGTGTCGAGCATGACGGCGGCCGTCGCGCCCATATTCTTGATCTCGAAGGTGCAGCCGTGCATCGCGGCGGCGTGCTCTATTATCCTCCTGGTGTAGGCTTCGTTGTACTCGAGCGCGGGCTGAGTGAAGCCCCTGAGCTCCATCACCATCTTCACGCGGTCGCATACTACGTTGCGCCCGGATCCCGCCTCTATCTGTCCTATGTTTATCCTGCTGTCGCCCAGGGACGTTCTGGGTATGGCATATATGGCCTGGGAAGCCGTAAGAGCCGCGAGGAAAGCGTTGTTTCCCTTCTGCTGATGGGCAGCGTGCGCGGCCTTCCCGTAAAAGTATACGTCGAGCTTGGCGTTTGCCATGTTCCT
Organism: Bacillota bacterium; assembly: GCA_017417045.1. GTDB lineage: Bacteria > Bacillota > Clostridia > Peptostreptococcales > Anaerovoracaceae > RGIG2707. The sequence goes on along the minus strand of JAFPZZ010000009.1, from coordinate 2,045 downwards.
TGCGTAGCAGAGCCCTATCTGAGGTTTCCCGAGTTTACGGGCCTCTTCGTTCGCGTGTACGCCTTCGCTATAGTCCTCTTCGGTGTTCCTGTCGTACATGTGAATGCCTATCATGTAGTCGACGTCGTCAAGTATGCCGGATTCCGCTATGCCGCGGGCTCCGCGCACTCCCTCCTCGGCAGGCTGGAATACTATCTTTACCGTTCCGCAGAGCCTGTCCTTGAACTTCATCAGGGTCTCCGCGACGGTCATGCCTACTGTCGCATGGCCGTCGTGCCCGCACGCGTGCATCTCGCCGTCGTTCACGGACGCGTAGCCGCCCTCCCAGGGCTTGTGCCCGGGCTTTTTGTCCTCAAAGACTCCCAGAGCGTCTATGTCCTGTCTAAAGCCTATCACCGGGCCGGGCCTTCCCGTCTCGATGACGCCTATGACGGCCGTGAATCCGTCTTTGAACTTCTCGGCATAGGGCATGACCGCTCCCTGCTCGAGCGCCCTCTGGTAGACGCGGTCGAGCTCTTCCTGATCGGGAAGCCCCATCCTGGCATCTGCCTTGAAACATTCCTTGCCCATAAGGACTTTATCTACGCCCAGCCTGATCAGGTGATCGGCGATGATCGAGCAGGTCCTGACCTCATGCCAGCCCGCTTCGGCAAATTTATGGAAGTCCCTGCGGCGCTCCCTCATCCAGTCTTCCTTCGTGTCTATGAACGACATCATCTCTGAGTAGATCGTATCCATGCCTTACCTCCGTAAATACATTGCCCGGCTCGCTGTCTCACGATCATTATATCATATCACTTCTTCGCTATATCCCGCGATCAGCAGCGCCGGTCCGCAGTCTGTTGGGGAATAAGTGTGACGCCGCGCCGCGGCGCCGGCGCGCCGTGGGCCCGGTGCTCTGTTTTCTTCCGCACATCAAGCAAATTCAGCGATTTTTGTGCCTCCGGGCGCCGTATTTTTGTTGTTTTCATACTTCCCATATGTTATTATTCCTTGGGTACTAATCGGGACCTCGGTTTTTTGCGCATATAAAGACCGGACCCCTTACAGATACGAAAGGAGTATTTAATGAAAAAGTACGTATACCTGTTTTCTGAAGGAAACGCGAGCATGAGAGAGCTCCTCGGCGGAAAGGGCGCGAACCTCGCTGAGATGAGCAACATCGGCCTGCCCGTTCCCCAGGGCTTCACCATCACCACCGAAGCCTGCACCCAGTACTACGAGGACGGCCGTCAGATCAACGACGAGATCATGGCAGAGATCATGAAGAATGTCGACATCATGGAGCAGATCAACGGCAAGAAGTTCGGAGATCTCAAGAATCCTCTCCTCGTTTCCGTCCGTTCCGGCGCGAGAGCGTCCATGCCGGGAATGATGGACACCATCCTCAACCTCGGTCTCAACGACGACGTAGTCGCCGCCATGATCGCAGGAAACCCCGATCCCAAGTTCGAGCGCTTCGTATACGACTCCTATCGCCGCTTCATCCAGATGTTCTCTGATGTAGTTATGGAAGTAGGCAAGAAATACTTCGAGCAGCTCATCGACGCCATGAAGGAAAAGAAGGGCGTCACCTACGACGTAGAGCTCACCGCAGCCGACCTCAAGGAGCTCGCTGAGCAGTTCAAGGCCGAGTACAAGAAGCAGCTCGGCGAGGACTTCCCCTCCGACCCCGTGGTCCAGCTCAAGGAAGCCATCCGTGCGGTATTCCGCTCCTGGGATAACCCGCGCGCCAACGGATATCGCCGCGACACCGATATCCCCTATTCCTGGGGTACCGCTGTCAACGTAATGCCCATGGTATTCGGAAACCTCAATGAGAACTCCGGTACCGGCGTAGCCTTCACCAGAGACCCGGCCACCGGCGAAAAGAAGCTGATGGGCGAGTTCCTGACCAACGCCCAGGGCGAAGACGTCGTAGCAGGCGTCCGTACCCCGATGCCCATCTCCCAGATGGAAGAGAAGTTCCCCGAGGCCTTCAAGCAGTTCGTCGAAGTCTGCAGCACCCTGGAGAACCACTATCACGACATGCAGGACATGGAGTT
>JAFPZZ010000058.1 GCA_017417045.1 Bacillota bacterium | reverse complement strand
TGGGGCATAGCCTCCGTCAACGCCATGGTCGTTGCCTGCATCTGCTACGTCGCTTACAGCAAGATCAGCAAGTAATAAAACAGCCGCGACCAAGCCGACGCGCCCCAAGTCAGGGGCCGGAGAGGCAGGCCGCGGCTTTTCCGTTTTATACAAGGAGAACAAGATGCTTTACAAAAACGCATACATAGAGAATTCCGAACAGCTCTCGGATCTCAGAGTTGAAGGCGGCAAGTTTACAGAGATAGGCAGCGGTCTCGAGGCCAAAGCAGGCGAGGAAGTCTGCAACCTCGGCGGAAAGCTCGTCCTTCCCCCGTTCATCGAATCGCACGTCCACCTCGACGCCACCCTTACCGCGGGCGACCCGGTATGGAACATGTCCGGGACCCTCTTCGAGGGCATAGCCTGCTGGGAAAAGAGAAAGCCCAAACTGAATAAGCAGGACATCAAGGAAAGAGTGAACAGGGTCGTCCGCATGTACGCCGCCAACGGCATACAGCACATCAGGACCCACGTGGACGTCACCGACCCCACCCTCATGGCCATGGAGACCATGATAGAGCTCAGAGAAGAGCTGAAGGACTGGATGGACATCCAGATCGTCGCCTTCCCCCAGGACGGCATACTCAGCTTCCCCAACGGCAAGCAGCTCATGACCGATGCCGTTAAGATGGGAGCCGACTGCGTAGGCGCCATCCCCCACTACGAGTTCACAAGGGAGTACAGCGTGGAATCGCTGAACTTCGCGCTGAACCTGGCCGCCGAGAACGACAAGCTCGTCGACGTACACTGCGACGAGATAGACGACGAAGCCTCCAGAGGCCTCGAGACCGTCGCCTGCAGGGCCCTCGAGCTCGGACTCTTCGACAAGGTCACCGCGAGCCACACCACGGCCATGCACTCCTACAACAACGCGTACATGCTCAGGCTCATGAGGCTCTTAAAGCTCAGCAGGATCAACTTCGTCGCCAACCCGCTCGTGAACACCCACCTGCAGGGCCGCGTCGATACCTATCCCAAGCGCAGGGGCATCACCCGCGTCAAGGAGCTCACCGCCGAAGGGCTCAACGTCTCCTTCGGTCACGACGACATCTTCGACCCCTGGTACCCCATGGGCAGCGGCAGCCTCAGAGACGTGGTCTTCCTCGGGCTCCACGTGACCCAGATGATGGGCTACGAAGATATCATGAACAGCTACAGGTTCATCTCGACGAACGCCGCAAAGACCCTGCACATCCAGGACAGCTACGGCATAGAGGCCGGCAAGCCCGCGGGCTTCATCGTGATGGACGCTAAGAACTACTACGACGCTCTCAACCACGACTCGGCCGTGCTGCTCTCCGTAAAGGACGGCAAGACCATCGCGCAGGCAAAGGCCGCCGAGAGGGAAGTGCTGTTCTAAAGACATAATTAAAGAGGTCATTCCACTATCACCTTCCACGCCTCGGCGAGCCTTTCCATGCTCCAGGCGGCGTTGGCGGGGCTGGTGGAGGGCAGCTTCACGGCCTCGATACCGAGAACGGGAAGCTGGTATTTGCAGTAGACATCGTAGGACCTCGTCCCGTTGCAATAGATGCGCTCTATGCGGGAGCCTACGAGTATGGGCCTAAGGTCCGTGGGGACGACGTCAGTGATCGAGGCGTCCGAAGAGCCCTTTATCTCGCAGGACGCTATGGAGTCCCAGAGAGCGAGGCCGTGGCCTAGCACGAGGAGTTTTTTCTCTTCGACGGTCTGCGGCGCGGTCTCGCTGTAGAGCAGGGCCAGAAGCTTCCAGAAGCGGTTCTGCGGATGTCCGTAAAAGAACATCTGCTCCCTCGACTTGACAGAGGGAAACGATCCGAGTATAAGAACTTTTGAATCCGCGTTCCAAAGCGGCGGGAAGGGATGCTGAAGCATGGGCAGAGGCTCCTTTCGCATACGATTATACTACGAATATTTGGTTGCGATATAAAGGAGCGTATATGTCAGACGTAGTAGCGCTGCTCGTGCAGCAGGTGATGGTCATGGCCCTTCTGATGGCCGCGGGCTTCGCGGCGTTCAAGGCGAAGCTAGTGGACTCCGCCGGGGCAAAGCAGGTCTCCAACCTGGTCCTCTACGTGGCGACGCCCGCAATGGTCGTCAACTCGTTCATCGCGCCCTTCGACGCGCAGAGGCTCGTCAAGGCCGGCTGGACCTTCGCCTTCGCGGGAGCGACCTTCGTCTTCGCGTTCATACTGGTCAAGACCGTATTCCGCGGGCTGTCGAATATAGGCAAGTTCGGCGTGCTCTTCAGCAACGTCGGATTCCTCGGTATCCCCCTCGTCCAGATGGTCCTCGGCCAGGAGTCGGTATTCTACATGGCCATGACAGTCGCGATGATGACCCTGATCTCCTTCACCTACGGGATGTTCCTGGTATCCGGGGACAGGTCCGCGATGTCGGTAAAGAAGGTCTTCACGAATCCTCCGATAATCGCCGTCATAGCGGGACTTCTGATCTACTGCCTGCAGATCAGCTTCCCCGCGACCGTGACCCGCACCATAAGCATGCTCTCCGGCATCACGGCCCCTCTTTCGATGATGGTCCTGGGCTGCTATCTGGCCGAAGCGGACATGAAAAAGGTCTTCTCGTCCAAGGAGACCTGGCTCATTCTCCTGGGAAGGCTCATACTGGTCCCGGCTCTGGTCCTGATCATGCTGAGATTCGTCCCGGCGTCGCTGGACGAGATCAAGGCTGTTACCCTGATCGCCGCCTCCACCCCTATCGCGGGGATACTGGGCATGCTGACCCAGAAATACGGCGGGGATTACGCCTACGGGGCGGGCGTCGTCAGCCTTTCCACTATACTCAGCCTTGTGACAATGCCTCTTTTCCTTGCCCTTCTTGGGTAAAGAGCAGCGTTTTAAAGACGGCCGGAATCCGGCCGTCTTTTTAGTTATGCTATCAACCGGCTTCCGGCCGTCTTTTAAGTTATGCTATCAACCGGCTTCCGGCCGTCTTTTTATATGCCATAGGCTGCCTCTCGGCAGTTCTCAGAAATACCGCCGACCCGCGTCAGATCTTCGGAAATCTCAGCATTACCTTGAAGAGGTCGCCGTCTACGGAGATCTCCATCTTTCCGCCCTGAAGCTCCGTAAGGCTCCTGGCTATGGAAAGACCGAGGCCGCTGCCCTCGGTGTGCCTGGCCTCGTCGCCCCTGACGAAGCGCTCTATGAGCATGTCGGCGGGGATGTTGAGCTGGGCGGCGGAGGTATTCCTGAAGCTGATGACGGCGTCGCCGCCCTCTTCCGTCAGGTCCACGTATATCCTTGTCCCCGGCTGCGAATATTTGCAGGCGTTGTTCATGAGGTTGTCCAGCACGCGCCACATCCTGCGGCCGTCGGCCATTATGCGTACAGGCGCTTCCGGGACGCTGCAGACCAGGCTGAGCCCGGCGGCGTCCGTCCTCTCCTTGTACTCGCCCTCGAGCTGATCTACGAAGACCTTCGCGTCGCAGGGCTGCGGCACGACCTCGAGATTGCCGGTCGACGCCTTAGAAGCCTCCACGAGGTCCTCGAGCAGGCGCTTTAGCTTTTCGGACTGGCGCTTGAGCACCCCGGCGTATTCCTTCGTCTGTTCCTCGTCCGCGTCTCCGCGGCTTATGAGCTCGGAATAGTTTATTATCGAAGTCAGCGGCGTCTTGATATCGTGCGAGACGTTCGTTATCAGTTCCGTCTTGAAGCGTTCGCTCTTCAGTCTGTCCTCGACGGCAAGATTCATGCCGTCGGCGAGCGAATTCAGATCCTCTCCGTGCCTTTTGAGAGAGCCTATCATCCTCGAAGTATTCACGTGGTAGCCGAGCTCACCCGAGGCGAGCCTTTCCCCGCCCTTTTCGAGCCTCCTCATCTGGATGAAGACATAGATGAGCAGCGGTATTAGCAGGGCGTGCTCTATGAGCCAGAATATGAAGACGCTTTCGCCGTCGTAGCGCAGGTTCATGTAAAAAACAAGCTCAAACACGGCCAGGCCGCATACGAGCAGCGTCCCCTTCCACACGAGGGGGATGCCCCTTATTATGCCCAGCACGGCGCTCCAGAAGGCCCTGATCGCCTTCACGAGCAAGCGGCCGTTGAAGCAGAGGAAGCGCCATATGAGGCTGATCACGAAATAGCAGACTGTATTCTTGTACCAGCCGCCGGGCTTCACCCTGCAGGCGAAGCTCATGGCAAGGCCCTGCAGCGCCGTAAGTATGGCGATGGAGCAGGCCGTCAGCGAGAATAAGAGCATCTCGCACTCCGTGTCAAGGTCGAGAGAATCCGTCGGATAATATCCGTATATGGGCAGGTAATGCTCTATTGACGACACGAACATCACGGCCGAGCATATGATGACAGCGCACGCGGCCGCGAAGATGACGTCGAACGGGACCCTGTTCGCCCAGCCGGGACTTATCCCCTGCACCCCCTCGTGATGCCCCGAAGACGACAGGAGATATACCCACAGGACTACGCTCAGTATCCCGAACAACAGGGCCTTGGTGAAAGGCCAGCCCGCCTGGGGGTAAAGCCCGAAGCTTCTCGCCATATAATCCAGCATATATTCCGGGAGCAGAGCCGCTCCCATGCCCCACGCGGTCCAGAAGACCGTGAGATAGACCGACGCTATGGCCCCGAGGAAGGCCGCGGTCTTGGCGAATACGTTGCTCTTCAGCCCGCTCATCACTTGGTCTCCATCTTGTAGCCCTGGCCCCAGACGACCTTTAGGTATCTGGGCTCCGCGGGGTCGTATTCCAGTTTCTCGCGCAGGTGCCTTATATGCACGGCGACTGTGCCTTCAGCCCCATAGGGCTCGTCCTTCCATACGCTCTTGTATATCTCGGCGGGGGAATACACCCTGCCCTTTCCCGCCATGAGGAATTTCAGTATCTCGTATTCCTTGGGAGTGAGCGATACCGGCTCCCCGTCCAGCGTGACTTCCTTGCTGTCGTCGTCGAGCTCTATGCCGCCGGCTGCGTATCTCTGCACCGACTGCACGTTGCTCCCGAGCTGCATGTACCTGCGGAGATGCGAGCGCACCCTCGCTGTGACCTCGGCAGGGTTGAAGGGCTTTGTGATATAGTCGTCCGCGCCCACGGTGAGTCCAAGGATCTTGTCGGAATCCTCGCTCTTGGCGGTCAGCAGTATCACGGGGACGTTGCTCTTTTCCCTTATCCTCACCATGGCGGCTATGCCGTCCATCTCGGGCATCATGATGTCCATGAGCACGAGGTGTATCTCCTCGCGGTCTATGAGCTCGAGGGCTTCCTTTCCGTTGAACGCCTCAAAGAGCGCGTAATTCGGATCCGTCAGATAGATCTTCAACGCCCTCACTATATCCCTGTCATCGTCGCAGATGAGTATGTTGTACATTGCATATCTCCGTTGGATAAATTAATAGCTAATAACTATTATCTACATACCTCCATTAAAAATAAAGCGTAAAGTCCATTAAGAATCGATTAAAAAGGCCAATAGACATGCTTTGAACAGTGCATTCCCTGTATTCTTGTAAATAACTTGACTTATTCCTACCTGCAGAGTAGTATTTAAGCATAATTAAATCAGACAGGAGCTATCATGATCGCAGTGTCAAGAATTTGTTGTTATCGTATTATTTCCCGGAGGTACAGCCCGGGAGTTTTGTGATATCAGCAAAGCTCCGGCTCGTAATGTGTCCATCCATCCGGGAGAATCCTTCTCCCGGATTTTTTATTTGAAGACAGATACAGTCAGAAGGAGGAAAAATGAACAGGATCTACAAAAATGCAGAGGAGCTTATAGGCGGTACGCCTCTCATGGAACTCTCAAATATCGGAAAGGCTTATGGTCTTGAGGCGAAGCTTTTCGGCAAGCTCGAATATTTCAACACGACGGGTTCCGTCAAGGACAGGATCGCCAAGGCCATGATCGAAGACGCCGAAAGGCGAGGCGAACTCAAGCCCGGAGCGACGATAATAGAACCGACCTCGGGCAACACAGGGATCGGACTGGCCTCTGTCGGCACCGTTAAAGGTTACAGGGTCATAATAGTCATGCCGGAAACGTTCTCCGTAGAGAGGAGAAGGCTGATCAAGGCCTACGGGGCCGAGATAGTCCTAAGCGAAGGAAGCAAGGGCATGAAGGGCGCTATCGACAAAGCCCTTGAACTCAGGGATCAGATACCGGGCTCTTTCATACCGTCGCAGTTCGACAACCCCGCAAACGTGCAGGCCCACTATGATACGACGGGACCAGAGATCTGGGAAGATACCGAAGGGACCGTTGATATACTCGTCGCGGGAGTGGGGACAGGCGGCACCATCACCGGTACGGGAAAATATCTCAAGGAGAAAGATCCCTCTGTAAAGGTAGTAGCCGTAGAGCCGGATTCGTCGCCCGTACTGTCGGGAGGCACGCCGGGCTCCCATGCCATACAGGGAATAGGAGCGGGCTTCGTCCCCGCGGTGCTCGATACCGGAGTATACGATGAGATCTTCCGCGTAAAAAACGATGACGCGATCAGGACAGCCGCGGAATTCGGGAAGAGAGAAGGAGCCCTCGTCGGGATATCAGCCGGCGCGGCGCTTTGGGCCGGCATACAGCTCGCAAAGCGTCCGGAGACTAAGGGCAAGAATATAGTCGTCATACTCCCCGATTCCGGCGACAGATATCTCTCCACCGCGCTTTTCGGAGATCAGTAATGGGCAGCATACGATCGTCCGAGCTGAGCGCGCTCTCCCTGTCAGCGCTGGATGAGCTCGCCTGTCTGCGCAGAGAACATGCGAACTGTCCCCCTCCGGACAGGAAAAAGGTCATAGCTGTCATAAAGCTATCCCAGGCGTTGCTCTATCCCGAATACTTTTCAGTTGGGAGCAAAACAGTCCTTGAACTCGCCGAGGATCTGACCCGTCTGCTCAAGGATCAGATAGGAGCGGCTCTTCGTTTCAACCGGTCAAAAGCCGACTCGAAGGATCAGGAGCAGGTCTCCCCGCTGACAGATGAACAAGAGCAGGTCTCCCCGTTGACAGAAGGAAGGATCGCCCGTACTGCGGAGCTATACATAACGTCCCTCCCCGGTATATACTCCCTCCTTGAAAAGGACGTAACGGCGATGTACGACGGCGATCCGGCGGCTTCTTCCACGGACGAGATAGCCCTGTGCTATCCGGGATTTTACGCGATATCGATCTTCAGGCTCGCGCATGTTCTCTACAGGGCGGGAGTCCCTCTGATTCCCCGGATGATGACCGAATTCGCCCATGAAAAGACCGGGATCGACATCAATCCCGGGGCTGAGATAGGAGATTATTTCTGCATAGATCACGGCACGGGCATAGTTATAGGCGAAACGGCCGTTATCGGCGACCGGGTCAAGATCTATCAGGGAGTGACCATAGGCGCTCGCAGCTTTGAAAAGGATGAGAACGGCAATCCCGTCAAAGGGGGAAAACGGCATCCCAACATAGGAAGCGGAGTAGTTATCTACGCGAACGCCACTATACTCGGAGGAGACACCGTGATCGGCGACGGCTGCACGATAGGTAGCAGCGCATGGATCACTCATTCCGTACCTCCGGGAAGCACAGTCGTCAGGTAAAAAGCAGCCATGTCTGACGCGGAGTCATGTTTTAAAAAAACAAAAACAGCCATTCCTGACGCGGAGTCAGGCCTTAAAAAGCAGGCCCTTCCCTTTTGGGGAACGGCCTGCTTTTGCATTATGTTCCAGTTTTTCTCTGCGCTTGCCTTTTAGAAGGCAAAGCGGCCGGCTTATCCTAGCCCTTCTTCGGGAGCAGGGGCTCGGAGACTCCGTCGACTCCGAGGTAGCCGCAGAGCATGACGAGGATCTTGAAGAGCCCCGCGCCGATGTCCACGGGAGAGAACCACTCGTCCTTGGAGTGGGCTCCGCCGCCGTTTCCGCCGCCGCCTACGCCTACGCTGGGCACGCCCATGGCGATGGGTACGTTGAAGTCGCCGGATCCCGGTCCGCTCAGCTTGACGTCGATGCCGCAGGCCTTATACGCCTCGATGCCGGCCACGACGATTGGATCGTCTGCGTTCTGCCTGGCGACGGGCCTGTCGCCGACCTTCTCGACGATGAGCTCGACCTTGCGGTCGCACCAGGGCGCCTGCCCGGGCCTGGTAAAGACGTCGCTGTAGCGGGCCCTGTCTCTGACCCAGCGGCCGTTCTCTTCCTCGACGGCTTCCTTGAGGATCTGGTGGAACTGCGCGTCTTCCGCGTCGAGCTCGGCCTTGCCGTTGGAGCGCATATCGACGAGCATGGAGCATTCGATCGCTATGGAGTTGACCGAGGTGCCGCCGTTTACGACGCCTACGGAGAAGGTGGTCTGAGGCTCGGTCGGGGGCATCATGTCCGCGAACTTGGCTATGGCCCTGCCCATCGCGTGGATCGGGTTTGGCATGCCGAAGTTGCCCTGGGAATGTCCGCCGGGGCCCCTGAAGGTGACCTTGTACCTGTAGGAACCGGTGCCGAGGTAGCCGATGGCGCTCGGGCCGCCGTCGACGGTGATGTAGCCGTCTACCCTGTCGAGGTTCTCCTTCTTGCCGAAGAAGGCCTTCATGCCGTAGAGGTCGCCGAGACCTTCCTCACCTACGTTTCCGCCTATGATGAGGTCGCCCTTGAACTTAAGGCCGGAATCCCTGATGGCCCTGAGCAGGGTCAGGATCTGCGCGAGATTGGAGGTGTCGTCGCCTATGCCCGGGCAGTAGAACTTGCCGGGCTCCTTCTCGACTATGGCGAGCGGGGTGTCGAGCGGGAACACCGTATCGAGGTGAGCGGTGATGAACACGGTCGGACCGTCTCCCGTTCCCTTGATGGTGGTATAGACGTTGTTGACCTCGTCCCTTTCGGTCTTGAAGCCTTCGGCCTCGACCATCTCCTGGAAACGGTCGGCCCTCTTCTCCTCGAAGCGGGAGAACGCGGGGATCAGCGTGAGCTCCTGCAGCTGCTCCCAGGTCTTGGGATCGTCCGCGATCATGAGCTCCTTGGCTTTCTGCACCTTGAGATCGGCAAGTATCTTTTTATAGGTTTCTTTCATTTGGGGCTTCCTTTCTACCGGAATAACTGTGTTTGCAAGGTATTCTACTTAAAGCAGAAGACGATGTGTTTCGCGAAGAGAGCATTTGTCGTAGCGTAGAGGAGATTCAAGGACAGCGTTTGAAGCCCGATACAAGAGGGCTGAAAACGATGGACGAAGAAGCTCATCGTTGATGACCTAACACTGTGAGCGCACCACGCGAACAGATGTAGGTCAGATGCTTTAGCTGAAGCGCGGAGACCTGCTCTCGAGCGGAACGCATCGGCTCACTGCGTAAATATGAAAGGCGCGCCCGAAACGGACGCGCCAAAAGCAATAACTATTTCTTGTCGAGCAGAGGCTCGGATACGCCCTCGACTCCGAGGAGTCCGGCTATCATCGTGAAGATCTCGAACACGCCGTCTTCCATACCGGTCGGGTTGTAGACCTCCATGAGGTTGTGGCCGTTCTTGGCGCTTCCGCCGCCGCCGATGCAGATGCCGGGAACTCCGAGGGAGATGGGCACGTTGGTATCGGTGGAGGAGGCCGCGATCATTCCGGGCTCGTAGCCGAAGAACCTGAAGCAGTCCGCGGCAGCCCTGATGAGGCTGAGGTCCGGGGACTGGGTGCCGGCCGGCCTGTTTCCTACCTGGATGACTTCATATTCGACCACCCTGTCGGCGTGGGCGACTTCGTTCGGACGGGCCTTGTACGGGTTGTCCTCTTCTATGGCCCTGTCTCTCTGCCAGCGGGCGTTCTCTTCCTCGACGCCGGCCTTGATGCAGGCCATGATCTCCTCGTTCGCCTTGTCCAGGCACTCCTTGGAGTCGGAACGGATGTCGAGCATGAACATGCAGTCGTGGGCTATGGAGTTAACGGAGGTACCGCCGTCCACTACGCCGGCGCAGAAGGTCGTCCAGGGCTTGGAGGGGACCTTTACGTCAGCTATCTTGGCCAGTGCCCTGCCCATGGCGTGAACGGGGTTGGGCATGCCGAAGTCGCACATCGAGTGTCCGCCAGCGTTGTGGAACTTGACCTCGTATCTGTAAGAACCGGTGCCGCCGTAGATGATGCTGCGGGGGAAGCCGTCGACGGAGATGAAACCGTCGATGCCGCTCGGATGGTTCTTGAAGAATTCCTTTACGCCGTAGAGGTCGCCGAGTCCTTCCTCGCCTACGTTTCCGCCGATGATGAGGTTGCCCTTGAACTTGATGCCGGAATCCCTGATGGCTCTCATAAGCATGAGGGTCTGGGAGAGGGCCGCGGTGTCGTCGCCGACGCCCGGGCAGGCATAGCTGACGCCGTCAGGCTGCATCTTTATCTCGAGCGGGGTGTCCATCGGGAACACCGTGTCGATGTGAGCGGTCAGGTAGAGGGTCGGGCCGTCTGGATCGGTGCCCTTGATCGTGGTGTAAACGTTGTTTACGGCATCCCTCTCGGTCTTGAAGCCTTCGGCCTCGACGAGCTGCTGATAGTAATCGGATCTGAGCTCCTCGTGGCGGGAGAACGCCGGCACGAGCGTCAGAGCCTTGTGCTGCTCTATGGTATGGTCTTTGTCCTTTACGATAAGTTCCTTTGCCTTCTTCAAAACGTCGGAAGAGCAAAGGGCTTCATAGGTTTTTGTCATAGTACGCTCCTTTCTGTTACTGCGTTAGATCCATCGCTTTCGTTATGATACGATCTTAGTCTGTAATATGATTATACTCCGCGGCAGGCCGCCGCGGGAGATCTGATAAAATTATTTAGGGGCGCTGCCAGCGGTATTTTCGGGGACCGCTTGCGCTTAGTCCTCGTGTAGCGGTACTACCGCTCAGGCTTCGCTTAGGCTCGCCTTCCCGGAGGACCGGTACTGCGGATGTCCCCTCAAATACCCTGACAGCTGTTAATTTTTAAGCGAGCGGTCCCCGAGGACACCTGGGCCGGCCTAAACGCGCTTTACTGCGGAGCCGGCAGCCCGCTATCTGTCCCTTCTGCTGAGCAGAGGCTCGGTCTGACCTTCCACTCCGACCATCCCGAGGATGAGGAGGAAGATCTTGCCAATGCCGATGCCGAAGTCCGTGAACTCGAACCACTCGTTTACGTTGTGGCCGTTGCCCTCCTTGCCGCTTCCGCAGATGGCCATCGCGGGGATGCCGAGAGAGAGCGGGATGTTCGCGTCGGTGCTACCGGCGCCCGTGAACTCGATCTTTCTGCCTACGGATTCATAGCAGGCCTCGGTGATGCGGCAGATCTCAGCGTCGGGGGCCTGACTGCCTACCGGGCGGTCTCCGACCTGCTCTATCTCCATCTCGACGAGCCTGTCCGCGGGCTCTCTGTCCTGATATCCGAGGTGGGGGTTGGCCGCGAGAAGCTTCCTGTCTCTCTTCCAGCGCGCGTTCTCCTCGTCCACTGCGGCCCTCATAAGCCTGTGGAATTCGAAGTCGAGGTCGTCGAGCTCCTGCTTGCCGTTGGACCTCATATCCACGAGCATGGAGCATTCCATGGCTATGGAGTTGATGGAGGTGCCGCCGTTGATGACGCCGATGGAGAAGGTCGTCCAGGGCTCGGGAACGGCCGGCATGTCGGCGAATTTGGATATCGCCCTGCCGAGCGCGTGTATGGGGTTGGGCATGCCGAAGTCGCCGTTGGAGTGTCCGCCGGGCCCCCTGAAGGTGACCTTGTATCTGTGGCTGCCGGTGCCCGCCTCGCAGACGCCCTCGCCGCTTCCGTCTATGGAAAGGAAACCGTCGACCTTGTCCGCATTGTTCTTGAAGAAGTTCTTCATTCCGTAGAGGTCGCCGAGGCCTTCTTCTCCTACGTTGCCGCCGAGTATGATGCTGCCCTTGGTCTTAACTCCGCTCTCCCTGAGAGCCCTGAGCAGGCAGAGCACGTCGCCCAGATGGGCCGTGTCGTCGCCAATACCCGGGCAGTAATACCTGTTGCCCTCCTGACGGATGACGAGCGGCGTATCGAGCGGGAATACCGTATCGAGGTGGGCGCTTACGTAGAGCGTAGGAGCGCTAGGATCGCTGCCCTCGATGACGGTGTAGACGTTGTTCACCTCGTCTCTTATAGTCTTGTAGCCCTCGGCCTCGACCATCTCCTGGAAGCGATCTGCCTTCTTCTCCTCATGGCGGGAGAAGGCCGGGATCTGCACGAGCTCTAGTATCTGATCAAAGGTGTGCTGAGCGTCGGCTTCGATGAATTCCATGCCCTTCTTCACTTCGGGCAGAGTCTTGAGTTTTTCAAAAGTATCTTTCATTTTTAGGTCTCCATTTCGTCTCATTCGCGGGACTGACGATGTTCTCTGCTCGCGGCAGGCTGTTATTCAGCGCTGCCCTCGGGGACCGCTCCCGCTTAGTCCTCGTGCAGCGGTACTACCGCTCAGGCTTCGCTTACGCTTGCCTTCCCGGAGGACCGGCACTGCGGATGTCCCCTCGAACAGCCTGAAACGCGCCTGCCGGGGCATTGATCGAGCCGTGTCCCAGCGCATGAGAATGTGAATGTGTTTGGTAATTAAAAGTGCATTTTAGGCAGCACTCATTTCTCCCTGATGGGAAGAAGCGGCTCGGCGGCTCCTTCGACGCCCAGCAGTCCGCAGATCAGGAGGAAGAGCTCGGCTTCGCCTTCAGCCATTCCCTCCGGGCTGAACCATTCGTCCCTCGAATGGCTTCCCGCGCCCTTGCCGCTGCGGCCTATCGCGAGGCCCGGGATCCCCAGAGAGATCGGAATGTTCGCGTCGGTGGATCCGTTGGAATTAGTATGGGGCTTCTCTCCGCAGACCTCGTACAGGGCGAGAGCAGCTTTCACTATGGGATCTTCCAGGCTCTGATTTCCAACCGGCCTGTCGCCCATCTTCTCGATCTTAAGTTCGACTACCCTGTCGGCCCTGGGTACGGGGTTCTTCTTATTGCCCATGTCGTGGACGTAGTAGTCTTCGTCCCTCTTCCAGCGGGCATTCTCCTCGGCAACGGCGTCTGTGATGCATTTCATGATCTCCTCGTTTGCCGCATCGAGCTCGGCCTTGCCGTTGGAGCGTATGTCGAGCAGGAACTCGCAGTCGTGCGCTATGGAATTGACGGACGTGCCGCCGTCCACTACGCCCACGGCGAAGGTCGTCCAGGGCTCGTTCGGGGTCTTGACGTCGGCTATCTTGCCTATGGCTCTGCCCATGGCGTGGATAGGATTGGGCATGCCGAAATCTCCGTTCGAATGTCCGCCCTGGTTGGAGAAGCTCACCTTGTATCTATAGGATCCGGTGCCGCCGTAGGTGACGCTCGGACCCTGCCCGTCAACGGAGATGAAACCGTCGACGGTCTTCAGGTTCTCTTCCTTGCTGAAGAAATTGCGCACTCCGTAGAGGTCTCCAAGGCCTTCCTCACCGACGTTGCCGCCTATGATGAGGTCTCCCTTGAGCTTTATCCCGCTGTCCCTGAACGCCCTCATGAGCGCGAGGTTCTGAGCGAGCGCCGATGTATCGTCCCCTATGCCGGGGCAGTAATACTTGCCGTTGATCTCCTTGATCTCGAGCGGGGTGTCGAGCGGGAATACCGTATCGAGGTGACCGGTCACATAGAGGGTAGGTCCTCCGCCCGTGCCTTTGATCCTGGTATAGACGTTGTGGACTTCGTCCTCCTCGACCTCGAAGCCTTCAGCTTCCATGAGCTTCCTGTAATGCGCCGCCCTGACCTGTTCATGGCGTGAAAAGGCCGGGATCAGCACGAGCTCCTTGAGCTGCTCGAAGGTGTTCTCCTCGTCTTTTTTCAGAAGCTCCGCGGCCTTCTTGAACTCGGGAAGCTCCCTGATGGTCTCAAAAGTCTTTTTCATGATTACCTCCTTTGAACGGACGTACACAGCCGGCGGCCCTTCGATACTCCCGCCATGCGCGAAGGCGCGCCGCGGGACGGCCGTTTTCCTATCCGCAATGCTGCATAAAAACGCCGCCTGTCCCTGCGTGGGGGCGGAAGCGGCGCCGCTGCAGCTTCTTAAAATACATGCGGCGCCCCATGAGGGCGCCGCGAAAAAACTTTATTTACTTGGGGTTTCTTACGGGGAGCATGGGCTCGGAAACTCCGTCTACGCCGCAGAGGCCGCAGACGAGCAGGAAGAGCTTGAAGGTACCTTCAGCCTTGTCCGGGGTCGGAGCGTACCACTCGTTCTTGGAGTGGGCGTTGCCCT
This sequence comes from Bacillota bacterium, assembly GCA_017417045.1. Taxonomy (GTDB): domain Bacteria; phylum Bacillota; class Clostridia; order Peptostreptococcales; family Anaerovoracaceae; genus RGIG2707. Next base: position 14,337 of record JAFPZZ010000058.1, on the reverse strand, counting down.
GGGATCCGCCGCCGCCGATGGCAAGTCCGGGGATGCCCATGGAGATGGGAACGTTGGCGTCGACAGAGGAGGACTCGTTGAACTTCGGCTCGAAGCCCATGGCCCTGTAAGCCTCCGCGGTAGCCTGAACGATCGTGGCCTCAAACGGCTGCTGTCCCGCGGGACGGTCGCCGACCTTCTGGATCTCTACGTTCACGACCTTGTCGGCCTCGTCGGATCCCTTGTAGGTCGGGGCGGTCCTCATCTTCTCGCGGTCTCTGTCCCAGCGGGCGTTCTCTTCGGCTACGCCCTCGGCAACGATCTTCTTGAACATCGCGTCGACCTTGTCGAGCTCGACCTTGTCCCTGGACCTCATGTCGACGAGCATGGAGCACTGTACCGCGATGGAGTTTACGGAGGTGCCGCCGTCAACTACGCCGATGGAGAAGGAGGTGTAGGGCTTGGTCGGGACTTCCATGTCCGCGAACTTGCTGATGACTCTGCCCATCGCGTGGATCGGGTTGGGCATACCGAAGTCGCCGTGGGAGTGTCCGCCGCAGTTGGAGAAGGTGACCTTGTATCTGTAGGAACCCGTGCCGCCATAGGTGATGCTGTTGCCGCAGCCATCGATGGAAAGGAAGCCGTCTACGCCTTCGGCGTGCTCCTTCTTTCCGAAGAAGTTCTTCATGCCGTAGAGGTCGCCGAGTCCTTCCTCACCTACGTTTCCGCCGATGATGACGTCGCCCTTGAGCTTGATGCCGGACTCCTTGAAGGCCCTCATGAGGGTGAGGATATTGGCGAGGGAAGCGGTATCGTCGCCGATGCCCGGGCAGTAGTACTTGCCGTCTTCCTTGAGGGTGATGGCGAGCGGGGTGTCGAGCGGGAACACGGTGTCGATGTGGGCGGTGATATATACGGTCGGGCCGTTGCCGGTGCCCTTGATGGTCGTATAGATGTTGTGGACCTCATCGTCCTCCATGACGTAGCCGATCTCTTCGCACATCTCCTTGAAACGCGCGGCCTTTTCAGCCTCGTAGAGGGAGAATGCCGGGATAAGGGTCAGCTCCTGATGCTGCTCCCAGTTGAGATCGAGGTCCTTCTTGATGAAATCAAGCGCCTTCTGTGCTTCGGGAAGTGCCTTGATCTTCTCAAAGGTTTCTTTCATGCTCATATTTGTGATCCTCTCTTCGCTTTACGCGAAAACAACTATAAATCTATAAACTATATTTTATATTCAGACGGTTCTAAAATCAATTGCCGATATATAACAGCACAAAATATTCACGATAGAATATAGCTATATCAGCTTTCCGGCTGGCGCAGCCTCAGCGCCCGCTCCATTTCAGCTAGCGCAGCCTCAGCGCCCTCTCCTTGTCCAGCATGAAGGGCCTCATATAGGCAACGCCGCTGCACATGGGAAGGACGTCTTCCGAGAGCTCCAGCCCGAGCTCATTTTTCATGTGATCGAGGCGCCTCTGCATTCGCTCCCAGAGCGCGGGATACTCTCTGCGCAGCTCAGCCTTCAGGGCGGCGTCCGCCAGAACGACGGTGCTCTCTGCGCTGACCCCGGACATGCCCTTCTTGCCCGGGATGATGTCTATCTGGAATATCATGCCGCTCTGAAGAAGCTCCTTCGAGCCCTCGTATACCGGGGAGCAGAGCCATTCCTCCTCAGCAGTGAGATGACCGGGGCAGAGGCTCCAGCCATACTCAGCGCGGGGAAGCAATCGCTCGATCTCGCCGAAGAGCTCTCCTCCCGTCATGCCTATCCTTATGCATTTCAGCCAATGCGCGTAAGCCCTGAAGTACGGAATAGCGAGTTCCTCGAGCCATTTCTCCGCGCCCTCCGGGAGCCCCGAGGCATCTCTTACGGCGTAAGCCGCTCTGCTCGAAGAACCTCCCGCGTAGCCCACGGTGAGCGAGACAGGGACCCCTTCCGCTGCCCTGCGGGCCGTGGGAAACATATTGCCTCGTATGAAGCGCTTGCCGGCCGCCGCTATAGTCGTGATGCAGGTGTGCTGGCCTTCCCTCTGCAGCGCGTCGCCGAGCTCGAGCTCGCTGACGCCGATATCTAGCCTGTCCATGGCATCCAGCACGCAGTCAGACGCGAGCGCCGCGCCGTATTCGTAGTGCGCTATCTCGTTGGCATCGTTGGTCGTCCGGGCTCCGCCCTCTCCTATGAACACTTCCGCGGCGTTTACGAGCTCGGCGTCTTCATCCGCCGCCTCCCTTACGGCATCCAACATAAAGGCCGGCACGTCGAAGAGCTGCTCAGCGCCCTCTCCCCTCAGGAGCTTCCAGCCGGCGACGCCGATGCGGGACGCGCCTGAGAGCCCCGCCTCTTTAAGTATCTCCGCAAGACTCTTCTCCCTGGCGTCAGGCTGGTTTGGAAGCGAGAGCTGTGGGGCGTGAACGGCCCTGCAGGAGAACCTAGCGCTTGCGGCCTTGCTTAGGTTCTCGTTTCCGAGCACGAGCGTCATTTCATAGCCGGGATCTTCGTCCTTTGAGGCCAGGATCATCAGCGCTTCCTCGAAGCGGGTATAAAAGCCCGTGAGATAAGCGAAGTTACCTCCGTGCTCTGCGTCGCAGTAGACTATGAGCTTGTCCAGCCCCTTCTCCCTCATGCGCAGCAGCACTTTCTCCATGCGAAGGCGCATGGTCTCCTCAGTGAGCTCCACGGGCTGTGCATGGTCCCTGCGTGGGGCCTTTACTTTTTCATAAACTATCTCAGGCTGATCCATACTCCCCTCCCGGGCACACGCCCCGGTCAGATCAACAGTTCTTATCGCTTTTATTATATTGAAAAAGTCGCCGATATAAAAGAGCCCGCTCATAGCGGGCTCTTTCGCTTTGCCTTATCTGCCGTCCGCGGAAGCGGAGCGGCCTTTGCCGGCGTTCTGTATTATGATATCAGAGCGCTAGCCTCTCTTCGGGAGCAGAGGATCGGATACGCCCTCTACGCCGAGGAGTCCCATCAGGAGCAGGATCAGCTTGGCCTGTCCCTGGGAGATATTGTCGGGAATGTACCACTCGGAGGCGGAGTGAGCGCCGCCGGCCTGTCCGCCGCAGCCTACCGCAAGTCCCGGGATGCCGATGGAGATGGGGATGTTGGCATCTACGGAGCCTGCCGGGCTGAAGGACGGCTCGAGTCCCATGGACTCATAGGCGTTCTTCGCGGCCTGTACGATGGTGTCTTCGAAGTTCTGGTTGCCTACCGGTCTGTCGCCGACCTTCTTGACGTCGACCTCGACTATCCTCTCGCAGAGCGGCTTGGTGCCGGGCCTGGAGAACTTGTCGGAGAACTTCTCCTTATCCTTTGCCCAGCGTCCGTTCTCCTCGGCTACCGCTTCGGCGATGAGCTTGTGGAACTTCGCGTCGACCTCGTCGAGCTCCTTCTTGCCGTTGGACCTCATGTCGACGAGCATCTTGCAGGAGATAGCGATGGAGTTGACGGAGGTGCCGCCGTTGACTACGCCGATGGAGAAGGTGGTCTTCGGGCTGTTCGGAACGTCGAGTTCAGCGAACTTGGCAATGGCCCTGCCCATCGCGTGGATCGGGTTCGGCATGCCGAAGTCTCCATTGGAGTGTCCTCCCGGACCGCTGAAGGTTACTTCATATCTGTAGGAGCCGGTGCCGCCGTAGGTCACGTGGTTGCCGTTGCCGTCGACGGTGAGGAAGCCGTCGATGCCGGAGGTGTGATCCTTGAAGAAGAAGTGCTTCATGCCGTAAAGGTCGCCGAGGCCTTCCTCGCCTACGTTTCCGCCGATGATGAGGTCGCCCTTGAACTTGAGGCCGGAGCCCTTGATGGCCCTCATGATGCCGAATACCTGTGCGAGCGAAGCGGTGTCGTCGCCGATGCCCGGGCAATAGAACTTGCCGTCCTTCTCGGTGATAGCGAGCGGGGTGTCGAGCGGGAATACAGTATCGATATGAGCGGTCATATAGACGGTCGGGGCGTTGGGATCGGTTCCCTTGAAGGTGTAGTAGACGTTGTTTACGGCGTCTCTGGTGGTCTTGAAGCCTTCAGCCTCGAGCATCTCCTGATAGCGGTCGGCCTTCTTTTCCTCGTGAAGCGAGAACGCCGGGATCAGTACGAGCTCCTGATGCTCCTTCCAGGTCCTGTCCTCCTCGGCCTTGAGGATCTCATAAGCCTTCTTGAATTCAGGTACCTGCTGGAGTTTTTCAAACAATTCTTTCATGGTGATCAGCTCCTTTCTTTTGAGATAACAAATGATCCTGTGATCTTGTGATCTTGTGATCTTGTGAATCTATTATATCTAAAATGTTTAAAACAGACAACGGTCTTCGGGATAGTATTATCGGATAGCCACAAGTCAAGAAGATCCGCGATAAAAATCGGAGACTGTCCTCCCTTCGCTGTATAATGGATATATAAAAGGCCTGATGAAGGCCCCGACATCACGCTAAAAAGGAGCATGGCTATGGACAAAAGAGAAAGATTCATGCGTTATCTCGCGGGCGAACCGGTGGACAGAGTCCCGGTCGCGTTCTTCCATCATTTCACTGAAAGAAACGAATGGCTAAAGGGGCTGAAAGATCCCGCCATCTTTGAGAAGAACATCGCCGGCCATAAGGCCGCGAGGGAGAAGTTCGACCCGGACGTCATAAAGGTCATGAACGATTCGCTCATGATAATGCCGGTGGACGTATCCTTCGTGCAGAAGCCATCGGATCTAAGGGATATAAAGCCGCCTCTCCCGGGCTCCCCCTTCTTTGAGAAGAGCGCGGAACTCACAAAGCGCGCGCTGGCCTTCTATGAGGGGAACGAAGCCCCAAGGTACATAACAGGCTTCTCTCCCGCCATGATACTCAAGACCGCGATGAACCTCACGTTCGCGGCGCTTCCGGGGACGAAGACTCTTCTTCAGCAGTTCGCGGACGAGGATCCTGATTCCGTTGCCGCGGCGCTGGATATCATCGCGGACAGCGTGACAGCGCTCGACGAGATGCTGATAAAAGACTGCGGCGCAGAAGCCGTATATCTGAGCGTGAACAACCAGAAGAACTATTTCAGTTCCGAGTTTTACAGAGCGTACGTGACCCCGTCCGAGAAAAAGGTGCTCGCCCACGCGAACGGGCTCTCTGACATGACCTTCCTGCACATCTGTGGATACGCCGGGCTCTCGAACGACCTCAGCCTCTACACCGACTACGACGCGGCGGCCTTCAACTGGGCCGTGCACGCCGAGGGAGTGAGCCTGAGCGAGGGAAGAAAGCTCTTCAGCGGCAAGCCCGTCTGCGGCGGCTTCGAGCAGGCGACGGTCATCTACACCGGTACCCGCGAAGAGGTCGAGGCATACGTTTACGGCATACTTGACGAGGCCGGCCAGACCGGCACCATGATAGGCGCGGACTGCACCGTTCCCACCGACATAGACGACACGCGCCTCGAGTGGGCGCGCCAGGCCTGCGTGAAGTACGCGGAGGAGCACAGGTGAGCGCGAAAAGCGCTTTGAGAGGCGCTGCCCTGACCGGAGCTGCGGCGGGATCCGACGCTCATAGCGATGCTGCGGATCGCTGCGCTCTGGCCGAAGCCGATGCGGGCCTCGCTGCCCTGACCGCCGCTGCGGAAGAGTACGTCCGAAGCCTGTTTGCCGGCGACGCCGGCGGGCACGGGGCGGATCACTCGCTGAGGGTCCTGCGAAATGCCCTCGAGATAGCCGAAAGCGTGCCGGGCTGCGACCTTGAACTCGTCTCGCTCGCGGCCCTGCTCCACGACGCGGACGATCCGAAGCTCTTCTGCACCGAGGACTTCGCGAACGCCAGGAGCTTCATGCGGAAGCAGTCCCTTCCCGAAGAGGAGATCCGGGCCGTATGCCGCATAATAGACCAGGTCTCCTTCAGCAAGAACCGCGGACTCAGGCCAGACTCCACTGAAGCCTGCATAGTGCAGGACGCGGACAGGCTCGACGCCATAGGCGCCGTAGGCATAGCCAGGACCTTCGCCTACGGAGGCAGCAAAGGAAGGGATATGGAGGACTCCGTCAGGCACTTCCACGAGAAGCTTCTCCTGCTCAAGGACATGATGAACACCGAGGCCGCGAGGAAGCTCGCCGAGATACGCCACGAGTTCATGCTCGCCTTTCTGGAGGAGCTTGAAAATGAGACCTCTCAGCGCTGAGCGAGTCATTTATAGAAAACTTCTGCCTCTGACTGCATTCTCAATAGAAACATCCCGGCGCCAAGCGCATTATTATATAAACTTTTCGGCGCTGAGCGCATAGTTATTGACATATGTCATAAATATGCATACAATAATTGTTGACATATGTCAGAAAGGAGCGCTTATGCCACGACCGGTCAGATGCCGCAGGATAGAACGCCTGCCTGTATACCGAAGCTTTTCGCCCGACGACGCGGAGGCAGCGGAAAACGTCATCATGACGGTGGATGAATACGAGGCCCTGCGCCTTCTGGACGGCGAAGGGCTCACGCAGGGGGGCTGCGCCGCAAGGATGAACATCTCCCGCACCACTGTCACCGCGATCTACGACAGCGCGAGGAAGAAGATCGCCGACGCCTTAGTGCACGGCAAACGCCTGCTTATAGCGGGCGGCAGTTTCGAGTATTCAGCGGTCGTGATCGCTCAGAGCATCATCGAGAAAGGAAGAAGTACTATGAGGATAGCAGTCACTTATGAAAACGGGGAAGTGTTCCAGCATTTCGGTCATTCCGAGCATTTCAAGCTCTATGATGTGGTGGACGGAAAGATAACAGCAGAGCAGGTAGTCGACACGAACGGAAGCGGCCACGGCGAGCTCGCCGGCTTCCTCAAGGCCGCCGAGGCGGACGTGCTGATCTGCGGAGGCATAGGCAGAGGCGCCCAGATGGCGCTGGAAGAAGCCGGTATAGATTATTACGCCGGAGTCCAGGGATCGGCGGATGAAGCCGTCAAGGCGTTCGCGGCCGGCACGCTCGAATACGATCCCGACGCTCACTGCGACCACCACGAGCACCACGAAGGCGACTGTGGCCACGAGCACTGCGAAGACCAACACTGCCAGGGACACCGGTAAGGCTTCCGCGCAATTAAGGTTCCCGCCGCGCAGTAAGGCTCCTGCATGCAGTTAGGCGCTTGCCTCAGATGTAAGGACATCACATATAAAACCATATGGCTAAAATTCAAAAGAGCCCGCGTTTAACGCGGGCTCTCTCATATTTGGAATGTGTCAGTTAGCTTCCCTATCCTATCCTCTTCTCGAGCTTGGGGAGCATGGGCTCGCTGACGCCGTCAACGCCCAGGAGGCCCATCAGGAGCAGGACGAGCTTGGCCTGTCCTTCGGCTACGTTGCTGGGGATGTACCACTCGCCCGCGCTGTGCTCGCCGCCGGCCTCTCCGCCGCAGCCCACGCCGATGCCGGGTACGCCTACGGAGATGGGGATGTTGGCGTCGAGGGAGCCCTTGGCGGTGAAGGTCGGCTCGTGTCCGAGGGACTCATAAGCGTTCTTCGCGGCCTGCACGATTGTGGCCTCGAACGGCTGATCGCCTACCGGTCTGTCGCCGATCTTGTCGACTATCATCTCGACCTTTCTGTCGCAAAGAGGAACGTCTCCCCTGCTGAATCTGTCGGAGTAGAGCTCCTTGTCTCTTACCCAGCGCTGGTTCTCTTCCTCGAGCGCGGCGTTTATGCGCTTGTGGAATTCAGCGTCGAGAGCGTCGAGCTCGGCCTTGCCGTTGGATCTCATATCGACGAGCATGGAGCACTCGACCGCGATGGAGTTGATGGAGGTGCCGCCTTCGACTACGCCGATGGAGAAAGTGGTCTTCGGCTCGTAGGGGACCTTCATATCAGCAAAGCTGGCGATGCATCTGCCCATCGCGTGGATCGGGTTGGGCATACCGAAGTCGCCGTTGGAGTGTCCGCCGGGGCCTCTGAAGGTGACCTTGTATCTGTAGGAACCGGTGCCGCCGTAGTAGATGTGGTCGCCGTTTCCGTCGACGGTGATGAAGCCGTCGATGCCTTCGGTGTGGTCCTTGAGGAAGAACTGCTTCATTCCGTAGAGATCGCCGAGGCCTTCCTCGCCGACGTTTCCGCCTACGATGAGGTCGCCCTTGAACTTGAGGCCGGAGCCCTTGATAGCCCTCATGATGCCGAGGACCTGAGCGAGGGAGGCGGTATCGTCGCCTATGCCCGGGCAATAGTAGACGCCGTCCTTCTCGGTGATAGCGAGCGGAGTGTCGAGCGGGAATACGGTATCGATATGAGCGGTCATATATACTGTAGGCCCGTTGCCGGTACCCTTGATGGTAGTGTAGACGTTGTTTACGGCGTCGCGGGTGACCTCGAAGCCTTCGGCCTCCATCATCTCCTTGTAGCGAAGCGCCTTCTTCTCCTCATGCCTGGAGAACGCGGGGATCAGCACGAGCTCCTGCTGCTCCTTCCAGGTCCTGTCCTCCTCTGCCTTGAGGATCTCGCAGGCCTTTTTGAATTCGGGTACCTGCTGCAGCTTGTCAAAAGTATCTCTCATTTTACTATCTCCTTTCATTTCAAATAAGGGACAGAACAATTATATACAAAAAAGAGAGCGTCAAAGCACTCTCTTTTCGTTTGTTGAATACAATTTTGATATACCCCAGGCAGCCGCGCCCTATCTCATGATCCTCTTCTTCCACCTGGCGTGCCACTGGTAGCGCACCGCGGCGAAGGCCTTGCTGAAGTAAAGGAAGATGAAGTATCCCGCGAAGGCCATTGCGCCGTAGCCGTAGAGCAGCTCGGGAGAGTCGATCTCGTTTATGCCCATCACGAAGCTGAGTATCGCGTAGACAGCCCCCAGCATCAGCGCGTAGACTATGAGCTTGACCAGCAGCTGAAGCGGCTTGCTGTCTATGCAGTTTATGAAGGTCTCGGCTATGGGATACCATCCGTAGCACAGGAAGACCACGGCTAGCTCGCGGTCGGGCATGATCAGAAGCCCGAGGGCGGCTATGGCCGCGTAGCTTATGAGGGCCGTGCGCACGTCGTATTCGTCGACTATGGGTATCAGCACGAGAGAGGCGACGAAAGGCCCCGCGTAAGCACCGACTCCTATGACCGAAAAGAGTATCATGAACACGAGTGCGAGCGCGCTCAAGAGCCCGGACATCGCCATGCGCTTTCCGGCCTTTTTGGGATCCGTCCTTGCCATGAGCTAGAGTATGGATACGGTCTCCATGGGATCGCGGAGGCTGTAGTGGTTGTTCGAAGGCTTGCTCTCCTCGGCGGGATAGCCTATGGGAAGCAGCGCGCATACGGTCTCGTTAGCCGGAAGGCCGAGTATGTCGTGCACCCTCTTGCGCTGGAAGGCGCCTACCCAGCAGGATCCTATCCCGAGATCCCAGGCTTCGAGCATCATGTGGGTGCAGACTATTGTGGCGTCCATCTCGGCGAAGTTGAAGCCCTCGTAGGCGAGCTCTTCGGTGCCCTTGGCTCCCCTGTTCTCGTCGTAGGCGACGACTATGCAGGTCGGAGCTCCGTAGATGCAGCGGCAGACCGCGTTGATCTTGCTCATCGCGTCTTCGCTCTGCAGGAGGTATATCCTCTGCGGCTGATAATTGCAGGCGGTCGGAGCTATCCTTCCGGCCTCGAGTATCTTCTCGAGCTTTTCGCCCTCGATGGGCCTCTTGTCGAATTTCCTGACGCTGTAGCGCGACTGCGCGAGTTCCATAAAGTCTTTCATTTTATCCTCCGTATGCTGCCGCTTTCCGCGGCTTATCAATTATATCGGTAATTGCCGCGCCGTCCGCGCGGCTGCTTTTTTAAATCGCCGGTCTTTCGCGGCGCTTCGTTAAACCAGGTTGTTAACCCAGGCCCGCTTCTTCACGAGCACGAGCCCTATAGCCAGCTTTATGAAGTAAGTGCCGTAAACTATGGCATACATGGGCACTATGGGCACCGAGGTGAAGTGCGCGAGGCAGAAGGCCAGAGGCACGTTCATGACCCAGGTCGAGAAGCTGTCGAAAAAGAAGACTATGATGGTCTTCCCGCCCGACCTCATGGTGAAATAGCATGCCATGGTAAGGGCCTCGATGGGCATCATAAGGGCTATGACCCTGATCAGGCTGCAGGCTATGGATCTTACGGTCTCCGTGGTGTTGTAGAGCTGCGGTATCAGCGGCGCCACCGAATACATTACGGCCGCGAGCCCGAGGCTCAGTATACCCGTGAAGACTATCATCTTGCGGTCTTCGTCCACGGCCCTCTCGAGGTCGCCGTAGCCGAGGATCTGCCCTATCATGATGGATATGGCCGTTCCCATCGCGAAGTATCCGCAGGAGAATAGGTTGTTCACCGTAGCGGAGATGTTTATAGCGGATACGACCTCTATTCCCCTGAGGGACATGCACTGGTTGAGGAAGGTCGTCCCGGAGGCCCAGAGTAGCTCGTTCGCGAACATGGGCGCACTCATCACGGCGACCTGCTTCGCGAGATCCGCCGGGACCCTGAGCGTGCTGTAGAGGCCCTTTATGAACGGATTGCGCCCGGGATGACTGTGGGTCCAGCCAACGACTATGGCGAGCTCCACGAAGCGCGACAGCACCGTCGCTATGGCGGCTCCCCTTATGCCAAGCTGCGGAGCTCCGAACTTTCCGTAGATCAGGACGTAGTTGCCTACGAGGTTCACGAAGACCGCGGTGACGCCGGATATCATGGGTATGCGGGTCTCTCCGGTCTCCCTGAGCGTGCCGGAATAGGTCTGGGACAGCGCGAACGGCAGCAGCTGCAGCAGCATTATGGCCAGGTACTGCATCGCGTAGCCGTGGGTCGCCGCGAGGTCCAGCCCGCCCTCTCCTTCGTGCAGGAAGAGCTCCACCAGCGGGGATCCGAAGCCCCTCAGTATTGCCAGAGCGATCGCCACAAGGACCATATTGCTTATGAGCTTGATCCTGAAGCTGTCGGCGACGCCCTTGTAGTCGCCCTTGCCGTGGAACTGCGCCGCGTATATGCCCGCGCCCGCCTGCATGCCGAATACGGCGAGGTTGAAGACGAAGAGCAGCTGGTTTACTATGGCGACGCCCGACATGGGCTCCGTTCCGACCTGCCCGACCATGATGTTGTCGAGCAGGCTGACGAAGTTCGTTATTACGTTTTGTATGAGGATGGGGATCATCACGGCGAATATCCTGCCGTAGAATGCCCTGTCCCCGAAATATCTGTCTTTCATGATAAGCCTTTATCGCCGCGCTTCAGGCGCGGCATGGGCTCAGTACCACTTCGCACGCATTCTGCGTATCCAGAGACGGCTGATTATTATGGCCGCGATGGCTATGGCAAGCGCCGCGGCTGTGATGTAGATGCTGTCCGGAAGGCCTCCTTCGATCTTGAGCTCCTCCCAGAGGCTGTTTATAAGCTCAAGGGTGTCCGGGTCGAGGTTTCTGAAGGCGTAGCGGTTGAGCTCTTCCTGGAAGTTGAAATCCTCGGGATAGAGCACCTCAACCACGTCCTCTCCCATGTCGTCCAGATATTCCTCGTCGGTGTAGACGCACTCGTGCGGGCTCGCGTAGAAGAGACATTCGGCGTTCGGTATGGCCGCCTCGGCGGTAAGCATGTAGTTTATGAACAGGGCTGCGGCCTCGGGATTTCCGCTGCCGGCGGGCACGCACATGCAGTCCACGAAGATATTGGTCTCCTCGGGATAGAAGAACTCAAGGTCCTCGTTTACCTCCTGCATGGTGAAGAAGTCGCCCGCGTAGTAGGCCGCCAGGGCCGCCTCGCCGGACTCCATCTTGTTGTAGATCTCGTCCATCACGTAGCTCTGGACCAGGGGTTTCTGCTCGAGCATCTTCTCGTACACGAGCTCCCAGTCCGCGGGGTCGGTGGTGTTGACGTCTATACCCAGCATGTACTGGGCTGTAGAGAAGGCGTCGCGTGAATTGTTGAACTGCAGTATCTTCCCGGCGTATTTCTCATTCCAGAGTATCTCGTAGCCGGTGCAGTCCTCCTCGTCGACCATGGTGCTGTTGTAGATGATCCCAACCCTGCCATAGGTGTAGGGCACGGAGTATTTGTCCTCGGGGTCGAAGTAGAGCCCGCGGAACTCCTCGGTCACGGTGTCGTAGTAGCACTCGGTGCCGTACTTGGCGCAGACCTCCTCGATATTTATGGGCCTGAGCAGGTCCTCGGCTATTAGCCTCTGGACCATGTAGTCCGAGGGGAAGATAACGTCGTACTTGGAGGTGCCGGAGCTTATCTTGGCGTACATATCCTCGTTGCTCGGATAGGTGGTGTAGTAGACCTCGATGCTGCGGCCCGTGACCTCCTCGTAGTACTCCTCGAAAGCGGAGATATTGTCCCTGTCTCCGTATATTCCGTCGGAGAGGTACTCGCCCCAGTTGTAGACGTAGAGCTTGTCGTCGGTCTGCCCGCAGGCGGAGAGCCCGGCGGTCAGAAGCAGCGCCGTGAGGACTAGGGAAAGGATCTTCTTCATCTCTTTTCCCTCCCCCTGTCGTTGAGCAGGTTATACGCCAGTATCAGCGCCATAACGACTATGAATATGAGCGTGGAGAGCGCGTAGATGTTGGGCTTGACGCTCTTTTTGATCATCGAGTAGATGTGTATGGTCAGGGTCTCGTAGCTCGCTCCGCTCGTGAAATTGCTTATGACGAAGTCGTCGAAGGAGAGCGTGAAGGCCATGATCATACCCGTGATTATGCCCGGCGAGATGAAGGGCAGCTCCACCTTGAAGAAGGACTGCAGGGGCGTGCAGCCGAGGTCCATCGCGGCCTCAGGCACGTTCCTGTCGAGCTGGTTTATCTTCGGCAGCACGCTCATGATCACGTAGGGAAGGCTGAAGGTTATATGGGCTATCAGCAGCGAGCCGAAGCCCAGGGCCGAATCCCTCCCCAGCATCTGCGCGGTGAAGACGAAGAGCAGCATGAGCGATATACCGGTGACTATGTCCGGGTTCATCATGGGAAGGTTCGTGACGTTCCTGACGACGCGCTGCAGCCTGCGGCTCCTCATGCGGCTGATCCCGACGGAAGCGAGGGTGCCGAGCACCGTGGTGATGACGGCGGAGAGCGCGCTGAGCACTATGGTATTTTTGAGCGCGTTGAGGGTGTTCTCATCGCGCGCCATCTGCTGGTACCATCTCAGCGAGAAGCCCGTCATGTGTGCCGTGGACTCGCCCGCGTTGAAGGAGATCAGTATCATTACCACGATGGGCGCGTAGAGGAATATGAACACCAGCGCCATATAGAGTCTGGAAAGCTTCTTCATTTGAGCAGCCCCCTTTCCTCTCTCTCATCGCCGAAGCGGTTCATTATGCCCATGGATATCAGTATCATGAACATCAGGACCATCGAGAGCGCGGCGCCGAAGTGGAAGTTGATGGCGTTGCCGGTGAAGTAGCTCTCTATGGTGTCTCCTATGAGCTGGAACGTGCCTCCGCCCAGCTTCTGGGAGATATAGAAGGTGCTGATGCTCGGGACGAAGACCATCGTTATACCGGAGATGACGCCCGAAAGGCTCATGGGCATGATCACCCTGAGCAGCACGTCGCGGTCGCTGCAGCCGAGGTCCTTGGCAGCCTCGACTATCTTCGGGTCTATGCCCGCCATGACCGAGTATATGGGCATTATCATGTAGGGCAGGAAGCAGAACACCATGCCCACTATGACCGCGCCCGGGGTGTTTATCATGTGGACTCCGTCTATGCCTATGAGTCCGAGCAGCGTATTGATGATGCCGGTGTCCTCGAGCAGGGTCATCCACGAATAAGTCGTGATAAGGAAGTTCATCCAAAGCGGCAGCATGATGAGCACCATCATGATGCGCTGGGTCTTCTCCTCCATGCGGCTGAAGATATAGGCCAGCGGGTAGGCTATGACAAGGCATATCACCGTGGCTATCAGGGCCATGCACAGGGAGTTTGTGAATATCAGCAGATAATTGCTGGTGCCTATCCTCTGTATGTTCTCGAGCGTTGGATCGCCCGCCCCGTCCGTGAAGGTGTAGTAGAGCACGAAAAGCAGCGGGGCGATGATGAACAGCACGCTCCAGACTATATGAGGATATGCGGCGATATTGCCCCTACGCCTCATCTTCGAGCTCCTCCTCGTCAATATTCTCCGAGAGCTGGTCTATCTCCAGCGAATAAGAGCTGTAGTCGCCGAACATCTCGGAGTACTCGGACTTCTTCATGACGTGGAAGGCATCGGGCACCATCTCGAGGCCTATTATGGTCCCCGGCTCGGCGTAATCCGTCGTCTGTATCATCCACTTGAAGCCCGCTATGTCCACGATTATCTCGTAGAACACGCCCAGGAAGGTGATCTGGGTGACCATGCCCTGGAGCATGCCCTTTTCGGCCTCGACTATGTCTATGTCCTCGGGCCTGATGACCACGTCCACGGGCTCG
>JAFPZZ010000057.1 GCA_017417045.1 Bacillota bacterium | reverse complement strand
GGACGCCATGGCGATCCTGACGACCTCGTAGGCTCCGTCGTAGATCCCGGCTTCCTTGTTTCTTACTATCTGATCGCACATATCCTTGAAATAGTTCTCCCCTTCGAGGAAGACCTGCAGCATCTGAAGGGTGTGCGGGATGTCTTCGCACTCGAGGCAGCCGTCGCCTATCTCCGCGGAGTGTATGGCGCCCCATCTCTCGTGTCCGCCTACCCTCTGTATGAAGAGCTTTGGCACCGGATAGAACGAGAGCTCGCTCGGCTTGGTGACGCAGACGTCGCAGCTGCGCATGAGCAGGTTGGTGCAGTAGACGGCCTCGAATATATTGCTGTGCCAGAAGGCATGAACCCCGCTCACGGGGCCTGTGAGGGCCTCCCCGGCGAACCTCTTGGTATCCTCCCAGTCGTCCATGTGCTCGGCGCTTAGAGCGGCGAGGCCCGGGATCTCCTTCTTCAGCTCCTCCCAGACGTTGCGGTAGTCTCCGACGTTTACGTAGAGCGCGGCCTCTCCCGCCTCGATGCGGGGAAGCAGCCATTTGATGATGGCGGAGAAGATCTCCCTCTGCGCCCCGGCTCCGCCTATGGTGAGCAAAAAGCGCATGGGCTCCCCTGCGTCCTTGCGGGCCTTCCTCGCGGCGCAGTCGGCCTCGATATTGGCGACCAGCTCGTGGTCCACGTAATGCCCCGTATACCTGAGATCGCTCTCCGGCATGGGCTTCAGGACCTTTTTCTTCTCCATGCCGTTCAGGATGAGATAGCCCTGGTAGGCCTGGTGGGTCTGTATCGTATGTATGCTGCCCTCGGCGAGGTGCAGGGCCATGGGCCAGTTGTCCGGGATGGCGTTTACGACGCGCTCCATGCCGGCGTGAAGCGCGGCCTGGGCGGGCCATA
Organism: Bacillota bacterium; assembly: GCA_017417045.1. Classification (GTDB taxonomy): domain Bacteria; phylum Bacillota; class Clostridia; order Peptostreptococcales; family Anaerovoracaceae; genus RGIG2707. The sequence goes on along the minus strand of JAFPZZ010000057.1, from coordinate 20,743 downwards.
CGTGGGTGGCCACCACGGGGATATCCTTGGGGACGTTCCTGAAGACCGGGGCCATGAGCTCCGCGTTCTTCTGGTCGCCCGCGTTGTAGGAGAGCTGCCTGAAGCCCTCGTAGTTCATGGGCTCCCAGAACAGCCTGTTGAAGAGCCTGCTCTTCTGAGAGAGCCTCGAGCCCATGGAATAGAGGTCGTTCTGCGCCCCTATGACCTTGGTGCAGGTGGTCTCGGGATATGAATTGAGGTCCATCCAGTAGGGGGTATAGCCGAGGGCGTGCGCCGCCGAAGCTATCGCCATGGAGATCCTGTAGTGGCCGAAGCCCATCCTGATATTGCCGACTATGATACCCTTCTCCGTGTCGAAGGGCTCTCCTCCGCTGAGGCCTTCGCCGACCCTTAGGGTCTTGACGCCGAGGGCTTCTCCTATGTACGGATTCTCCTCGACTATTGCGGCGTAGTCCTTCGCGGAGTCGTCGCCGAATTTTCTTTTATACTTTTCCTTTGAGCGCTCTGCCTTGCTCACCGCTGAGGCGCTGAGCGCGTTTCCGAAGATGATCTTAGATCTGTCCGTCATCTCCGCTCCTTTCCGAATAAATGCCTTGCCATTTACGGTTTTAACGTGTCTCTATACCCTTGACTATGACCTCCACGACCTCCTTCAGGGCGTCCGAATAGCTCAGGCCGCTCCTGATAAGGGTCTCGCTCTGGAAGAACTTCTCGAGAGTGGATTCCAGCATGACCTTGACCACGGGCAGGGATACGGGCCTTATAACGCCCTCTTCGATGCCGCGCGCCATCAGGGCCAGGGTCTGCTCCCAGTCCGTCTCCAGCCTGTACTCCAGTCTCTCGTAGACCTGGGGGAACCTGCCCCTGAGGTCGTAGAGCCCGGAGAATTCGATATCGTTGTATGAGTCGGGCATGGCCCCAAGCACCCTGTGTATCTTCTCCATGGTGCTCAGCCCCTCGTCCTCTACTATGACTCTCTTGCTCTCCTGTATGCCGTCGAATATCATGTCGACCATGCTGATGAAGAGCTCATCCTTGCTCCTGTAGGCGGCGTAGATGCTCTTCTTGCTCATTCCCAACTCTGCCGCTATGTCGTCCATCGTGAGCCTTAAGCCCTTGCTGCGGTATACCCTTATGGTGCCCTCCAGGATCTTTGCCCTGTTCTTCTCCGCGGATTCGATGCGGAGCGACGCGTTCCTGCGCATTTTTCTCCTTTCCCCGCCTGCCGGGCGGAGGAAACCATTCTAAAACATTTAGTTTCCAGTTTCATTATAGGCGGCGATTTTCAGATAATCAAGAAACTGCTGCCATTTTTTAGTTTCCATTTTTCATATACCAGCCATCGCCGAAGGCGCTCCCCTGCCCCTCATTTTTGCAGCCCAGAGCCATTAATCATTCCAAAAGCATATCTTCTGATGATATAATGAACGCATATCATAAGCTTTTTATAAGGAGTGATCTATGCCATCTGAATACATAATCGAGATGCTCCATATCACCAAGGTGTTCCCGGGCATAATCGCCAATGACGACATCACCCTGCAGCTGCGCAGAGGAGAGATCCACGCCCTGCTGGGTGAGAACGGTGCGGGGAAGAGCACCCTGATGAGCGTGCTCTTCGGTCTCTACCAGCCGGAGGCTGGCGAGATACGCAAAAACGGCGAGAAGGTCGAGATAAACGACCCGAACGACGCGACCGCCCTGGGCATAGGCATGGTGCATCAGCACTTCAAGCTGGTCGACGTCTTCACGGTCCTGGACAACATCATACTGGGCGCGGAGACCACGAAGCTCGGCTTCGTGCAGAAGAAGGAAGCCAGGAAGAGGATCGAGGCCCTGTCCGAAAAATATGGGCTCAGAGTGGATCTCGACGCCAAGGTAGAGGACATCACCGTAGGCATGCAGCAGAGAGTAGAGATACTCAAGATGCTCTACAGAAACAACGAGATACTCATCTTCGACGAGCCCACCGCGGTGCTCACGCCGCAGGAGATCGACGAGCTCATGCAGATGATGAAGGACTTCGCCGCCGAAGGCAAGAGCATACTCTTCATCACGCACAAGCTCAACGAGATCATGGCTGTCTCCGACCGCGTATCCGTGCTCAGGAAGGGCAAGTACATAGGCACGGTGAACACCAGGGACACCAATGCTCAGGAGCTCTCGAACATGATGGTAGGACGCCCCGTGCAGCTTCAGGTGTCCAAGACACCCGCGCAGCCCGGCGAGGAGGTGCTTAAGGTCGAAGATCTCAGCGTAGCGTCGCACATACACAAGAGGAACGCGGTGAACGGCGTCTCCTTCTCCGTGCGCTCCGGCGAGATAGTCTGCATAGCAGGCATAGACGGAAACGGTCAGACCGAGCTCATATACGGTCTCACTGGCCTCGATAAGAGCAGCGGCAGGGTCACCCTCTGCGGTCACGACATCTCCAGGGCCAGCATCTCAAAGCGCGGCGAAGAGATGTCCCACATTCCAGAGGACAGGCATAAGCACGGGCTGGTGCTGGACTTTTCTCTCGAGCAGAACATGGTGCTCCAGCGCTTCAACGAGCCGCGTTTTCAGAGCGGCGGCTTCATAAAGAACGACGCAGTGCGCGAGTACGCCGAGGGCCTCATAAGCAAATTCGACGTAAGGAGCGGACAGGGTCCTGTCACCAGGGCCAGGGCGATGTCCGGCGGCAATCAGCAGAAGGCGATAATAGCCAGGGAGCTCGACAGGGACAAGCCGCTGATAGTAGCGGTCCAGCCCACGAGGGGCCTGGACGTAGGTGCCATAGAATTCATACACTCCGAGCTCGTCGCGGAGCGCGACAGGGGCAAGGCAATACTGCTCGTATCCCTCGAGCTCGAGGAGGTAATGAGTCTCTCCGACAGGATACTCGTCATGTATGAAGGCGAGATAGTCGGAGAATTCCTGCAGGGCCAGGTAAGCGCCGAGGAGCTCGGCCTCTACATGGCCGGTGCGAAAAAACAGGGAGAGGCGGCGGCGGAATGAAGAGCAGAGAAAGCTTTAGAAACAGCGACAGCTTCAGGACCCTCATATCCTCCCTCATCTCCATACTCATAGGCCTGCTGGCCGGCGCGGTGATAATCTTTATAGTCGGGCTGACCAACTCCAGCATCTCCTTCTCGGGCGCCGTAGAGGGCATCAAGATAGTGCTCTTCGGAGTCTTCTCCACGGGAAGAAGCGCCGGAGGGGCGCTGAGCTTCGGCTTCAACCCTGTCAACATGGGCAATCTCTTCTTCAGGGCTGCCCCGCTCGTACTGACGGGTCTTTCCGTCGCCGTCGCGAACAAGACCGGACTATTCAACATAGGCGCCCCGGGGCAGTACCTGGCAGGCACCTGCGCGAGCCTCTTCATAGCGCTGAGCATACCCTCCTCCAGAATGGCGCCCGGCCTCATCTGGCTGCTGGCCCTTCTGGGCGGCATGCTCGCTGGTGCGCTCTGGGGATCCATACCCGGAATGCTCAAGGCCATGCTCAACATGAACGAGGTCATCGCCTGCATAATGACGAACTGGATAGCCGCTAACCTGGTAACCTGGCTCTTCGACATCAGCAAGCTCAAAAATACCGCCGAGGGCACCAAGACAGGCTACATCTACAAGACCACCTACAACGGAGTCGCGACTCCCAAATTCGGACTGGACAAGATCTTCGCTGGCTCCCAGATAAACGGCGGCATAATCATAGCGATGATACTCTGCGTGATCATGTACGTCGTCATGGAGAAGACCACCTTCGGCTTCCAGCTCAAAGCCTGCGGAGCCAACCGCTACGCGGCCAAGTACGCCGGCATCAAGGACAGGAGGAACATAATACTCTCCATGGCCATGGCCGGCGCCATGGCCGGCGCCGCGGGGTCTCTCTACTACCTCTCCGGCAATACCGAGTTCTTCTGGTCGACCTACCAGTCCCTGCCGGCGGAGGGCTTCACGGGCATAGCGGTCGCCCTTCTAGCGGTCAACAACCCCATAGGCGTGATCTTCTCCGGCATATTCATGTCGATGCTGAATATCTCCGGAATGCAGCTCACCTACCTCACCGCGTACAACGAATACATCACCGACGTCATAATCGCTGTCATAGTCTACATGTCGGCCTTCTCGCTGATCATAAGGACCATGCTGGCCGGCAGGAAAAAGAACATAGCTGGAGCGAACGCGAACGCTGAGCCTGGCAAGCGGGAGCAGACTCTGCCGGACGCAAGGGAAATGGCTTCGAGCTCAGCTGCCGTTAAGGAGAAGGAGGCGTAAGATGGCATTTTTGATAAGACAGACTCTCATATACGCTATCCCTCTCATGATAGTCGCGCTGGCCGGAATCTTCTCTGAGAGGAGCGGGACCATAAACCTCGCCCTCGAAGGTATCATGATCTTCGGAGCCTTCTGCGGAGTCGTGTTCGTCCGCGGCATGCAGAACCTCGGCTGGTTCGCCCAGGCGAAGGCCGACGGCAACTGGATGGCCCTGCAGGGCTACCTGCTTTTGGCCATGCTGGGAGCCGCCATACTGGGCGCTATATTCTCCCTGCTGCTGGGCTTCGCCGCGATCAAGCTCAAGGCAGACCAGACCATAGGCGGCACCGCTCTCAACATGCTCGCTCCCGCCATAGTGCTCTTCCTCATCAGGCTCACCGCAAAGCAGAACACTCTGCTCCTCGTTTCCGGAGACTCGGCGAGCTGGTTCCTGATCAAGAAGACGATGCTTGGCTTCGACAAGAACCAGGACATAGGCGTGCTCGGAGAGGCCTTCCTCAACAAGGTCTATCTGACGACATACGTATGCATAATAGTTTTCGTGATACTGTCCGTCCTGCTCTACAGGACTAAGTTCGGCCTCAGGCTCAGAGCCTGCGGCGAGAATCCCCAGGCCGCGGACAGCCTCGGCATCAACGTCTTCAAGATGCGCTACGCCGGCGTTCTGATCTCAGGAGCCCTCGCGGGAATGGGAGGCTTCGTATTCTCCGTGACCACGGCGAACTGTTCCTCCAACGGAGACGTCGCAGGCTTCGGCTTCCTGGCCCTGGCCGTCATGATATTCGGCAACTGGAAGCCCCTCAACGTCGCGGGCGGGGCGCTGCTATTCGGACTGTTCAAGTGCATAGCGGCCTGCTATTCCACCCTGGACGTAAACGGAGACGGCATCTATACCCTCGCCAACATAGGCATCAACTCCAACGTCTACAGGCTGCTCCCCTACCTCATCACACTGCTCGTGCTGATGTTTACCAGCAAGAAGTCGCGCGCCCCGAAGGCGGAGGGGATCCCCTACGACAAGGGCATGAGATAAGAGCTCAGGGCCGGCGCTTACCCGCGCCGGCTCATTTTTGACCGCGCTGGCGGCCCCACAGGAGACATCATCATGAGAATGTACGATCTGATAAAAAAGAAGAGGGATGGAGAAGTCCTTTCCGAAGAGGAGATACGCTGGTTCATAGAGGGCTACACCGACGGCAGGATACCCGATTACCAGGCGGCCGCGATGTGCATGGCCATCTATTTCCGCGGCATGGACAACGCCGAGATCAGCGCCCTCACGCTTGCCGTAAAGGACTCCGGCGAGACCCTGGATTTCAGCGAGATCGAAGGAATTAGGGTCGACAAGCACTCCACCGGAGGCGTCGGCGACAAGACCAGCCTCGTCATAGGCCCCATCGCCGCTGCCTGCGGGGTAAAGGTGGCCAAGATAAGCGGACGCGGACTCGGCCACACCGGCGGAACCGTGGACAAGCTCGAATCGATAAAGGGCCTCAGGACAGATCTCTACAAGTCGGAATTCATAGACCAGGTGAACCGCATAGGCCTGGCCATCATAGGGCAGAGCGCGGATATAGCCCCGGCGGACAAAAAACTCTACGCCCTGAGGGACGTGACTGCCACGGTCGACAGCCTCCCCTTAATCACCTCGAGCATCATGGGCAAGAAGCTCGCGGCCGGGGACGACTGCATAGTGCTCGACGTGAAATGCGGCAGCGGCTCCTTCAACAAGACCGTCGAGGACGGCGAGAGGCTCGCCGCGGTAATGGTGGACATAGGAAAGCGCGCGGAAAAGAAGATGCTCGCCGTGCTCTCAGACATGGACAAGCCGCTGGGAAGGGCCATAGGTAACTCCCTCGAAGTCATCGAGGCGATCGAGACCCTTAAGGGCGGCGGGCCTGAGGATTTCAGGGAGCTCTGCATAGACCTTGCGGCCTATATGATAGAGCTCGCGGGCAAGGGCGATACCGAGGAATGCCGGGCTATGGCGCGCGAGGCCATAAGCTCGGGAAAGGCGCTGGCTCTGCTCGAAGATATGGTGGAGGCCCAGGGCGGAGATCCCAGGTGGATAAGGCATCCTAGCCTCTTCCCAAAGTCCCTCTATTCCTACGAGGTCCCCTCCCCCGCGGACGGCTGGATATACAGGGTCGACGCGGAGCAGTACGGAATGGCCAGCCTCGCGCTCGGTGCCGGCAGGAACACAAAGGAAGAATCCATCGATTATACCGCGGGCATAGTTCTCGCGAAGAAGACCGGAGACCGCGTCGCAAAGGGCGAGACCCTGGCGACCCTCTACACCACTGAAAAGCAGGGAAACATCGGACAGGCTGAGAAGATCTTCCTCACGGCGACGGATATAAGGACCGAGGCCCCCGAGGAGCAGCCCCTGATCATTAAGGTGATACGCTGAGCGAGGCGAGGGCAGCTCAATGATCAGAGCTGATATCAGACCGGATAAAAAATTCTACACTGCAGGGAAAACGATATGGCAAAACTTTATTTCAAATACGGCGCCATGGGCTCGTCCAAGACGGCCCAGGCCCTGATAACAAAGTTCAACTACGAGGAGCGCAACATGAAGGTGCTCCTGCTCAAGCCTTCGACAGACACACGCGACGGCGCGTCGCTGGTGAGATCGAGGATAGGCCTGGAAGCCGAGGCCACGGTCATAGCGCCGGACTGCGACGTCTACGAGCTGATAAAAAACGGCTACACTGACTGCGAGGCCGTAATAGTGGACGAATGCCAGTTCCTCACGCCCGAGCAGGTCGACCAGCTCGGTGAGGTCACCATAGACTTCGACATCGCGGTGCTCTGCTTCGGACTCAGGACCGACTTCCTCACCCACTTCTTCCCGGGCAGCCAGAGGCTCATGGAGATAGCCGAATCCATAACGGAGATCAAGATGGTCTGCGACTGCGGCGCCAAGGCCACGGTCAACGCCAGGCTGGACGACGAAGGGAAGATAGTCTTCGAGGGCGAGCAGGTCGTCCTCGGCGGAAACGACCGCTACAAGGCTATGTGCCGCCGCTGCTGGCTCAATGAGAAGAGGAAGAGGGGCCTGCGCTGAGTACTTGACTCGAAAGCCGCTATTCATACCTCCAAAAACCACAGGAAAGATAAAATGAACAGGATAATAGGATTCTGCGGTGGCTCCGGAAGCGGAAAGACCACCCTCGCGCTCAAGATAAAGGAAGCCCTTGCAGACCGCGCCGTGATAGTGAACATGGACTCATTCTACAAGGAGCAGATCGGAAAGACCTACGAGGAACGGACGAAGACCAACTACGACCATCCCGACGCCTTCGACTCGAAGCTCTTCGTGAAGTGTCTGAGCGAGCTCAAGAGCGGAAAGCCGACCGATATACCGGTCTACGACTTCACCATACACAACCGCAGCAACCAGCCCTGGACCCACGTAGAGCCCAGGCCCGTCATAATAGCAGACGGGATACTGCTCTTCGCCTTTCCCGAGGTGACGGAGCTCCTGGATCTCAAGATCTTCGTCGACACCCAGGCAGACGTCAGGATACTGCGCAGGATGCTGCGCGACGTGAACGAGAGGGGCCGCAGCATGCAGTCTGTCGTGGATCAGTACCTTGGCACCGTCAAACCGATGCACGACCGCTATATAGAGCCGTACAAGGCCATAGCCGACATAATAGTGCCCGAGGGCGGCTACAACACAGTGGCCTGCGACATGATAGTCGACGCGCTGCTAAGACGCCTTTCGACTGGAAAGCAGATATGACGGATACGCCCCGCGCGCAGCGCGGGGCTTTCTGCTGAAGGGCTCCAGCTGCTGGGCTTGACCAAAATGAGACTGCGTGTGAAGCGGGGCCATAGCCTGAAGAAAAGCCGGGACCTCTGCGGGCCCCGGCTTTATCACGCTTTTAAACTATGCGGGCTGATCTACTTGCCCTTTACGGCGTCGACCAGCTTCTCGAGCTCCTCGACCTTAGCCTTGAGCTCGGCGACCTTTCCGACGCCCTCGGAGAAGAGCTCCTGAGCGATATCGGCGTGCTCTTCGAGGAGCTTCTTGCCTATCTCTACATAGAGCTTCTTGATCTCGTCCTCGGTGGACGCGATCTGCAGCTTGAGCTTTCCTATCTCGCCTGCGTCCTTGGCCATATCAAGGCCCTTGGCTCCCATTTCCTTTGCCTTATCAAACAGTCCCATATCTTTTCCTCCTTTAGGATGATCCAGGTCGCGGTATGCCGGGCGCGGATCCTGCAATTATGGATTGCAGTTCTTGCACGGATCGTAGCCCGCCTTTATTATATCCTCTCTGGAGCTGTCCGTATAGTATTTGTTTTTTTCGCTCATATAGCCTACGCTCTCGCAGTCGGGGAGATGGAACTTCCCGGTGTTGAGATTGAGCGCGTATCTCGCTTCCTCGGCAGAGCATCTCTCAACGCCCTCAGGCAGTCTCAGCTCTGTGTCCGCCTGGCTGCGCTGCCCGGCGCCTTCCGGGGACCTTTCACGGCCGCCATCTTCGATGCTGCCGTCATCAGCAGCCCGCCCGGTATCAGCGTCGCCGCCCTCTTTCGAAGCGTTTTTGTCCTCTCCTTCGCTCTCATGAGCCGCGGCCCAGGTCCCGTCGGAGCGGCTGTCGCCCGTGGCGTAATCTATGATTATCCCCGGCTGTACGTTATACACGAAGACGTTGAAGCATATCCCTCGCCCTTCGTCCTCAACGGACAGGGCCTCCAGATGCACTCCCCTGCAGACCAGCTCGTTTCCCTCGAAGACCGGTTCCGCGCGGTACAGCACGTGATTACCCGTCGTCCTGACGTACTCCGCCACTCTGTTTTCAAAGGGCAGCAGTCCGCTGACGTTCATATAGCGGGTGCCGGTGATCAGATTCCTCTCGTTGGCGTCCTCTCCGGTCAGCTGCCTCGCTATGAGATGGCAGCGGTTGAAGAGGTAGAGGTCGCTTCCGAGCTCGTCGTATCTGACGAGATGCCAGCCCGTAGGCTTTATCTGGCTAATGCTCTCCCTCGGCCCGTCCGGCATCAGGTCCTTCCCTATATTGGCGAGGGCAGCAGTGCATCTGCCCAGCCTGTCAAGCTCTCCGTAGCGCTCGAAAGAGTCCTCCGAAAGCAGATACTCATCGAAGAGCGGGACTCCGCCGTTCAGCTCCGCGAAGGGCTCACCTTCGTACGGCGCCACCTCGGAAAGAGCGAAGACATAGCTCTCGCCGCCGGCCCCCTGATCCGGAATACCTGTCTCGGTGACGACTCCGTCCAGGAGAGCGGCGGAAAACAGCAGCACGGCGGCTATAAGGACGCTCAGAAGCTTTCTTGCCATCTTACTCCTACAAACGCGCGCTCCGAAAAGGTCTATCCTATGAGCTCCTTGAACTCCCTCGTGCGCTGAGCGATATCCTCGATGCCGAATACCGCCGATCCCGCGACGAGCACGTCCACTCCCGCGCTCTTCACGGCAAGGGCGTTGTCGAGTTTTACTCCGCCGTCGACCTCGATGAGGAAGGATGCGTTCATCATCTCCCTGTAGGATGCCAGGAGCTGTATCTTCTCATAGGCGACAGGGATGAACTTCTGCCCGCCGAAGCCCGGATTCACGGACATGACCAGAGCGAGGTCTATGTCCCCCAGCACGTTCTCCAGCATGCTGACCGGAGTCGCGGGGTTGATGGCGACGCCTGCCTTTATCCCGAGCTCCTTTATCTGCTGTATGACCCTGTGCAGGTGCACGCAGGCCTCCTGGTGAACGACTATGAACTCGGTCTGCGGAGTCGCGAAATCTCCCAGGAGCCTCTCGGGGTGCTCCGTCATCAGGTGCACGTCGAAGCGCAGCCCGGTCTTTCCAACGAGGCTCTTCAGCACGTGGGAGCCGAAACTGATATTGGGGACGAATGCCCCGTCCATGACGTCGAAATGAAGGAGGTCCGCTCCTCCCTGCTCAGCCAGAGCGACCTGCTCGCCGAGCCTGGAAAAGTCAGCCGAAAGTATGGAAGGTGCAAGATAGGCCATTTTGGCTCCTTTCGCTCGCGGAGAGCGCCCAGGTCCTGCCGGACCGTCAGTATTCCCTCTTTTCTTTGAGAGCCGCGTAGATCTCCCTGTAGGAGCGCATGCGGCTTTTGTCTATCATCCCCTGCGCGGCCGCGGCGAGCACCGCGCAGTCCGGCTCCACGGTGTGCGTGCAGTCGCTGAAGCGGCATTTGCCGAGATAGGGCGCGAATTCGGGGAACATATGCTGGAGCTCTTCCGGCTCCATATCGGGCTCGTCGAAAGACGTGAACCCGGGGGTGTCGAAAATGAAGAGGCCGCCGGAGTAGAACAGCTCCGAATGCCTCGTGGTGTTCTTGCCTCTTAGGCTTTTGGCCGAGATCTCGCCCGTGGCGCTCTTTTCGGCTCCTAAAAGCAGATTGGCTATAGTTGACTTGCCCGCGCCAGACGGGCCCGCCAAGGCCGTCTGAGAGCCTCTCAGGGCCATCCTGAGCTCATCGATGCCCTCTCCGCTCAGACCGCATACGAAGAACAGCGGGTATATGCCCGTATATATCCTCCTGAAGCGCTCGAGAAGAGCCGGCTCCGCGAGGTCGGTCTTGCTGACGCATATGACGAGCCTTGCCCCTGCCTTCTCTGCGGACACGGCGAAACGATCCAGAAGACCGAAGCTCGGGATAGGATCCCTCGCAGCCATGACTATGGCCATGGTCTCCACGTTGGCGACGGGAGGCCTATCGAAGCTGTTGAGCCTCGGAAGGATCTCGTCTATCGTGCCGTCGAAATCCTGCCTCACCTGCCCCTCTTCGAGGCTGAATATCACCTTGTCGCCGGCAAGAGGCGTTATCCCGTCCTTTCGGAATATGCCCCTGGCCCTGCATGCGTAAACGCGGCCCTCGGACTCCACGTAGTAGAAGCCCGCTATTCCCTTAAGGATCACTCCCTGCATAGCGCTGTCTAAGGCTGAGCCGGAGAATTCTCGGAAAGCTGGCTTTCAGAGGACTCGCCCGAGCCCTCTCCACCCTCTGAGGAGCCTTCGCCCTCGGAAGAATCATCAGAGGAGCCGTCCTCAGCGCCGCTCTGATCTCCGCTCTCAGAGCCCTCTCCGCCTTCTTCAGAGCTTCCGTCGTCCGGAGCGGGTTCTACTTCGGGCGGTATCAGATCGTAAGCGGTGACCGTATAGGTGCCGCTCTCAAAATCGACCGTATATCTGTACGCGAGCTGTCCTCCGAACCTGACCAGGACGGTGCCGTTCGTTCCCCTGCCGGAGACCGTTATGGTCTTGCTGCCCTGGGCCCTCGTGACGTCCTCGGCCGTGGTGCTTCCTGGATCCAGGTCGTGAGAGACCGTGACCTGCATGGAGAAACTGTCCTCAACGGCGTTCGCGAAGCTCACCGGGATCTCCACGGTCTTGAGCTGGCTCTCTTCGCCGTTCTCATCCTCTTCCTGCTTGGCCTGGTAGATGAAGACCGTGACGACGGGAGGATCCTCCTCGTTAGGTTCTATGATCTGTCCTGCGGCGGGAGACTGGTTGTATATCTTGCCCTCCTCGTAGGTGGCTCCTACGGGAGCTGCATGCTGGACCTCGAGCACAAATCCTATGCTCTCCGCGACCTTCTGCGCCTCCTCCTCGGTCATGCCGGAAAGGCTGGGAAGGGATCCCGCGGCGGGCTCCTTGCCCTTGGATACCGTCAGGTCTACGCTCTTGCCTGTGGCCAGGCTCGCACCCGCTCCCGGGCTCTGGGCGTATATCTGGCCCTCGGGGATATCGTCGCTGTACTGATAAGTTACGTTTCCGACCTTATAGCCGGCAACCTCTATGGAATACCTGGCGTTGGCCAGGGTCTTTCCCATGACGTCGGGCACAACGCTCTCGCCCTCGCCCTTGCTTACGCTTACCCTGACGTTGGCGCCTCTCTTGACCACGGTCCCCGCCTCAGGGCTCTGGCTCATGATGTGCCCTGCGTCGTAGAGCTTGCTGGGAAGCTCCATCTGTATCTCCAGGGTTATGCCGTATTCGGCGAGCACTGCCGCCGCTTCGTCGTAATCCATATCGTCGAGGCTGGGAAGCTCTATCTCCTCGGGCAGCTTTTCTCCGCGCCCGTTAATCAGCTTGTTTATGGCCCAGCTGGCCGGCACCGCTAGCAGCACGGCGAGAATGGCCGCAAGAATTCTTTTCAGCAGCTTCTTTCGCTTTTCTGCCTTCTCGGCCTTCTTTTTCTGCTCCTCGGCAGCCTTGATGACGCTCGCTGCCATGCTGTTGTCGGAGCTGTCCTCGATCGTGACGGGGATGCCCTTGAGATCTCCGGTATAGACCTTGGAATCCTCGGCGCTCCTGCTGACCGCCCTTTCGGCGGCATCGGCGTCGTAGCCGCTCTTGGTCCAGCCGGACATGCTGAGACCGGCGTAGTTGCTGCTGTGCTTGGGATATCTCACGAAGTTGAGGTCCGTGATCATATCCTCCGCCGTCCTGTACCTGTCCTCAGGATACTTCGCGGCCGCCTTCATGACTATGCGCTCGAGATCCTCCGGGATCTCGGGATCGATCTGGGTAAGAGGAGTCATCTCCTCGTTCATATGTTTGACGGCTACCTCCACGGCGGACTCCCCGTCGTAGGGGACCTGAGCCGTGAGCATCTCGTAGAGCACTATGCCCAGAGAGTAGATGTCGGATCTTTCGTCAACGGCGCCGCCCCTCGCCTGCTCGGGCGAGAAGTAGTGGACAGAGCCCATGACGGCTTCCTTCTCCTCGACGAGGGTGTTCTGGGACATGGCCTTCGCGATGCCGAAGTCCGTGATCTTGGCCGTGCCCTCGGAGGTGATCATTATGTTGTGGGGCTTGATGTCCCTGTGTATAAGGTGGTGCTTGTGCGCCATCGCGAGCGCCGAGGCCACCTGCCTCGCTATATTGCAGGCCCATCTAGGCTCAAGCGCGCCGTGCTTTTTAATGATGTCAGAGAGCGGCTCGCCCTCGATGAGCTCCATCACTATGTAATAGATGTTGCCCTGCTTGCCTACGTCGTAGATGTTTACGATATTGGGGTGCACCAGATTGGCCGCTATCTGAGACTCGCGCCTGAAGCTCTCCACGAACAGCTTGTCGTTGGTATATTCGGGGCGCAGTATCTTGATAGCCACCATGCGTCCGAGCAGTCTGTCCTTGGCCTTGAAGACCACGGCCATCCCGCCCTCGCCTATCTTTTCTATGAGCTCGTATCTGCCGGCCAGTACTTTGTTCGCCATGAGATCCTCTCCTACTGTATCCTGATGCACACCACCGAGACGTTGTCGCTTCCGCCGTTTCTGTTGGCTTCGTCGACAAGCTGCCTGGTCAGCCTGTACATGGTCTTGTATCTGCCGCAGAGCTCGGCGATGCGCCTTTCCTCCACCTCGGAATACAGCCCGTCGGTGCAGAGTATGAGCGTATCTCCAGGGAAGAGCTCAAAGCTGAAGAAGTCGGTCTCTATACGCGACTCCCCTCCCAGCGCCCTGGTTATTATGTTCCTGTCAGGCCTGACCTTTGCCTCGTCCTCGGTTATCAGGCCGCTCCTGACCAGCTCGCGCACCGCGCTGTGGTCCTCGGTGACCTGATGGATCTCTCCTTCTCTGACAAGGTAGGCCCTGCTGTCGCCCACGTTGACTACGAAGGCGTAGTCGTTTCTGATGTAGCAGAGCACGCAGGTCGTGGCCATGCCGGAGAAGCTCCCTCCGGGGGAGGCCTTCTCGTAGATGCGGCTGTTGGCCTCGCTTAAGGCGTCCTGAAAATACGCTCTCAGGGCGCTTCCGCCCGGAACGTCTTCGATCGGCCTGTCGTTAACGTAATTGGCGATGCTCTCCACGGCCATCCTGCTGGCGACCTCGCCGCTGCTGCGTCCTCCGACGCCGTCGGCGACTATGTAGAGCTGTCTGTCTGGAAGCACGAATACAGAGTCCTCGTTGGCCTCCCTCTTCATGCCTTTGTCGGTCTTGAATCCTACGCTGAGCAAATTATCTTTTCTCCAGAATGCATATATAGAACCCGTCGGGGCCTCCCGGCTCCGTCAGGATCTGTTCCTCGTATATCTTTTCGTATCCGGAGTGAGCGGCCATGAACGCGCCGGTCACTCCTTCGTTCTCATCCATGTTGACGGTACAGGTCGAATAGAGCAGCCTGCCGCCGCGCTTAAGGTACTTAGCGCCGTTCTCCAGGATCTTCAGCTGAAGTCCCGGCAGGATAGCTATATCCGGCTCTTCCCTGAGCTTGATCTCGGGCTTTTGCCTCAGCACGCCGAGACCGCTGCAGGGGACGTCGCAGATGACCCTTTCGGCGCTCTCAAACAGCGCCTCGTCCGGGACCGAAGCATCCTTTTGGGCGCTGGTAACGATTCCTATCCCGAGCCTCTTCACGCTGCTCTCGATGAGAGCGGCGCGCTTCTCGTAGAGGTCGAAGGCGAGGACTCTGCCCCTGTCCTCCATCAGCTCCGCGGCCGCGGCGCTCTTGCCTCCCGGGGCCGCGCAGAGATCTATCAAAGTCTCTCCGGGCTCAGGCGCAAGCAGCTCGACGGCGAGCTGGGAGGCTTCTCCCTGTACGCTGAACAGCCCGCTTTTATACTCCTCCGTGGAGAGCAGACCCTGCCCCCTGACGCTCAGAGCGGAAGAGCTCCTCTTGCAGGAACCGAGCTCGAAGCGGTCTCCCAGGATCTCCGTCAGGCCGTCCCTGTCAGTTCTCAGCCTGTTTGGCCTTATGACTAGGGGCGCCGGCGTGCACGAGGCCGCCATAAGGGCCTCCGCCGCCTCCATTCCGTACTGCGATATCCAAAGCTCCGCTATCCACGGAGCGAATGAGTACCTGACGCAGAGCTCCTCGGCGGGATCCCCGCCTTCGGGAAAGCTCAGCGCCGCTCCATCCCTTACGAAGCTTCTCAGCACGGCGTTCACGAAGCCCTCCCTGCCCCTTATAAAGCTCTTCGCGAGGGTCACGGTCTCGTTCACCGCCGCGTAGGGCGAGACTCCGTCCATCATCGCCGCCTGGTAAAAGCCCATGCGAAGCAGTATCCTCTCGGCTCTGCCTAGGCCGGGCTTTTTCAAATAGCGGGCCACGT
This sequence comes from Bacillota bacterium, assembly GCA_017417045.1. Classification (GTDB taxonomy): domain Bacteria; phylum Bacillota; class Clostridia; order Peptostreptococcales; family Anaerovoracaceae; genus RGIG2707. Next base: position 5,431 of record JAFPZZ010000057.1, on the reverse strand, counting down.
TCCAGTCCAGCAGGCGCTCGTTTCTCAGGACGCCGTAAACGAGCTCTCTCACGAAGCTCTGAGAAGAGGCCGTTTCCTGCGAAAACAGCCTGTTCAGAGCGAGGTTAGAGTAGCTCCCTTCCGACTCGATTTCCCTGAGCGCGAGATACGCCAGCCGTCTGTCCCTATCCATTTATTTTACCCTAATACGGTACCGATTTCAATTTTATTCCCAAGGAGCCAGGCCGAGGCGTCCATCGCCTTTTTGCCCGGCAACTGTATCCTCGTGAACACGACGCTGCCGCCGCGGCACGAGACCTGTATGCCCGTTTTATCCGTCTTAATGACGCTTCCGAAGGGCGTTCCATCCGCAGCTGAGCCGTCTCCCGGCCTCGCCGCGTGGACCTTCATCACCTGGCCTTCGAGCACGGTCCAGGCCGAGGGCCAGCTGTTCATCCCCCTCACGAGGGCGCATATGGAGGCCGCGTCCTTCGAAAAATCGATGGCGCCCTCCTCCTTGCTGACCATGGGCGCGAAGCAGACCTTCGACTCATCCTGCGGAGTCCTCGGCGCCGTCCCGTTCTCTATATACGGCAGCATCCTTATGAGCAGCTCAGCTCCCATATGGGAAAGCTCCTCGAAGAGCTCTGCGCTGGTCTTCTCTCCGACCGGGGTCGCCTCAGACGCGATGATGTCCCCCGCGTCCATCTCCTCGGCCATATACATCAGAGTCACGCCTGTCTCAGTCTCGCCGTTTATGACCGCCCTCTGTATTGGGGCAGCGCCCCTGTACTTCGGGAGCAGCGAGCCGTGTATGTTGACGCAGCCGAGGGGCGGCACGTCGAGTATGGACTTCGGAAGTATCTTGCCGTAGGCCGCGACGACTATGAGATCCGGCGCGGCAGATCTGATGCTTTCAAGAGCCTCTGCGTTTCCTCTCAGTTTTTCGGGGCTTATGACCGACAATCCGAGCTCCAGAGCCTTTTCCTTCACGGGACACATCTGAAGCTTCTTGCCTCTGCCCTGACGGGCGTCCGCCTTTGTGACGACCAGAGGGATCTCACAGCCTGCCGCGGCCAGCGCCTCGAGCGCCGGAACGGCGAAGTCGGGGGTCCCCATGTATACTATCCTCACTCTTCGTCCTCCTCGACTGGATCGGTGATGCGTTCGTAATCCTCGCACTTGCTGTTGTAGAGTATGCCGTCGAGATGGTCGAGCTCGTGGCAGAAGGCCCTCGCGAGAAGCCCTTCCCCCTCGTATTCCCGGGGCTCGCCGTTTCTGTCAAGGGCGCTGACCTTGACCTTCGCCGGCCTGTGCACCCTTCCCCTCATCCCGGGAACGGAGAGACAGCCCTCGTATTCGAATTGGTCGCCCTCCGATTCGGTTATGACCGGGTTCACCAGCTGATAGAGCTGATCGTCGACCTCTATCACGACCATGCGCCTGAGTATGCCTACCTGCGGCGCGGCGAGGCCCACGCCCTCCGCGTTCCTCATGGTCTCGGTGAGATCATCGAGTATCTCCCTCTCGTGATCGCCGACCTTCTTCACGGGCTTGCACACCATGCCGAGGCTGGGATGTCCGTCTTCGATAATGTTTCTGAGTGCCATTTTTCCTCCTGCCTTCGGAGACCTCCGAAGCGCTATGCAAATGAAAAGGGGTTTATATCCGTTGTAAGCAGAGCGGCCTCTCCTTCGGCCGCGGAGTATTCCTTCTTCAGGCGGGCGACGAGCTCCGAGGTCTCCCTGCGCCTGTCGGCGGGCGCCTTGACGAGTATCTGGAAGCGGTACTGCCCGGCGAGCTTTTGCCGGGAAGACGCCGCGGGTCCCAGCACGCCTGTTCCCTCCGCCGCGTTCTCTCTGAGCCACGCCGCGTATCTCTGGGCGCTGGCGAAGGCCCTGGCCTCGTCCTCGTCAGAGAAGACGAGCTGGAATATATAGCTGAACGGCGGATAGGAGACCATTCTCCTGACCGCGATCTCGCTTTCGTAGAAGCCCTCGTAGTCGTGCCTCGCGGCTGCCCTGACGCTGGGGTGGCTTATATCGTAGCCCTGGATGACCACCAGGCCGCGCTCGTCTCCCCTTCCGGACCTTCCGGCCGCCTGCGTGAGGAGCTGGAAACACCTCTCGCTGCTGCGAAAATCCGGGATGTTGAGCGAGCTGTCCGCGCTAATGACGCCGACCAGGCCCACGTTGTCGAAATCTAGGCCCTTAGCGACGAGCTGGGTCCCTATGAGTATATCGGTCTTTCCCTTGCCGAATCTCTTAAGGATCGATTCGAGGCTGCCCTTCTTTTTGACGGAATCGAGGTCTATGCGCTCTATAGAGGCCTTGGGGAAGAGCTCTCTCGCCTTCTCTTCCACCTGCTGAGTGCCGACCCCGTACATGCCTATAAGGGAGCTCCCGCACTCCGGGCAGGTCTTCGGCAGGCGCTGCTTCCTCCCGCAGTAATGGCAGACGCAGCAGCCCTCGTCCTTGTGATATGGCATCGCTATGCCGCATTCGGGGCATCTGACCGTATGACCGCACTCCCTGCAGGAGACGAAGCTGTAATAACCTCTGCGGTTCAGAAACAATATGACCTGCTTCTTTTTCTCCAGGCAGTCCTCTATAGCGGAAGCCAGCCTTCGCGAGAAGACGCTCCTGTTGCCGGCTCTGATCTCGGCCGTCATATCGACCAGTTCGACCTCGGGAAGCGGCGTGAGGTTGTACCTGTCCCTAAGCTCTATGCGCCTGAATATGCCCTGCTCGCTCCTGTAATAGTCAGCGACGCTCGGAGTCGCGCTTCCGAGCACGACCACGGCCGAGTGTTTCTGCGCCCTCATTATGGCGAGCTCTATCGCGTCGTATTTCGGGCTTTTGTCGCTCTTATACGAGCTCTCGTGCTCCTCGTCCAGGACTATGAGCCCTATGTCTCCGAAAGGAGCGAACACAGCCGACCTGGCTCCGATGACGAGCTTTGCCTCGCCCCTCTTCACCCTTGCGTACTCGGCGTCCCGCTGGGCCGGCGTCAGCCTGCTGTGGAGCACCGCGACCGCCTCGCGCCCGAACCTGTTCATGAAGCGGCTCACGGTCTGGGGAGTCAGGGATATCTCCGGCACCAGTATGATCGCGCCCCTGCCCTGCGAAAGAGCCTTGCCGGCGGCCTGAAGATATACCTCGGTCTTGCCCGAGCCCGTGACTCCGTGCAGCAGGAAGACCCTGCTCCGCCCGGCCTCGAGCTCATGCGTTATCTCCGCAAGGGCTCTCGTCTGGGGCTCCGTCAGGGGCTTGTCAGCGTCTCTTTGTATCTCTATATCCGCGAATGGATCCTTTGTCTTTCTTTTGTGTTCGCCCTCGCCCGAGGTGAAGCACCTCACGGCCTCTATATAGCGGCAGAGGTATCTCCTGTGCATCCAGAGCGCCGTCTCCATAGCCTCGGAGCTAAGTGAGCGCTCGAGATCCGCCGAGATAACGCCCTTGATGCGTCCGGCGGGGATACCCTCTGGGGGCTCGCCTAAAGTCTGCGCCACGAAGGCCTCTGTACGCCTGTTGTATCTTCCGAAGGGAACGAAGACCCTGAGCCCCGGAAATGCCTCCTCAGGCACGGCCCCTCCCTCCTGCTCGCCAGCGACTACCATAGGATCATATGAATAGGTGTAGAGCTCGTCCGTGGCGTTGGTATTGTTTTCGACTATCACGTTGACGAACTGCATATCATCTGTCCCTCTTCGAGTAGACGCAGCCGCAGTAGTCCTGCCTGTAGAGGCCGTACTCGCGCGAAAGCTCGATCGAACGCTTATAGCCGTCTTTTTTCTTGTAGTTTCCGCCCTCGAAGCTCACGCCGAAGCGGCGCCCGGCGGCGTCTCCCGCCTCCTTTATGGCGTCGTAGTTCTTGTGAGGACTTACGGACAGGGTGCTGTCGAAACAGTCATAGCCCAGCTCCGCGGCTGCCCTCGCAGTCTCCGAAAGGCGCAGCTCAAAACAGCGCCTGCACCTGGCGCCGCCCTCGGGTTCCCCCTCCAGCCCGCGCACAGCCTCGAGCCAACCGTCCCTGTCGTAAGGGCCTTCGATCAGCTCTGTCCTGATGCCAGTGCGCTCCTCGAGCTCCCTGAGGAACCTTTTTTGCTCCGAAAGTCTTAAATTGTACTCTTCCTCATCCGTGATGTTTGGATTATAATAAAAAATGGTAATAGAATAGTCTGCCGCGAGCCTTTCCACCACGGCGGTGGAGCAGGGACCGCAGCAGCTGTGAAGAAGAATGGTCTTTTTTTCGGACAGCTGTTCCATGATGATATAGTATAGCATAAAGGGCGTTAAAATGTTTTTTTATTCTTTCGATCTGATACTGATAGCGGCCGCCGTGATACCCGCGCTCATACTGCTCGTGTACATCTACAGACACGACAGGCTGGAGCCGGAATCCCCTAAGCTCCTGAGGACACTCGTGCTCATGGGGATACTCTCGACCTTCTTCGCCATAGTGTGCGAGACCGTCGGTTCGGCCGTGCTCGACCAGATGTACCTCAGCGACACGCAGTACAATCTGCTCATGTATTTCATAGTCGTGGCCTGCTCCGAGGAGGGCGGCAAGTACATCCTCCTAAATAAGAAGACCTGGAAGAATCCCGAATTCAACTGCCAGTTCGACGCTGTCGTATACGCGACCTTCGTCTCCCTGGGCTTCGCTCTCTGGGAGAATATCAGCTACGTCTTCAGCTACGGCATGGGCACCGCGGTCATAAGAGCGGTCACCGCCGTCCCCGGACACGCCTGCTTCGGCGTATTCATGGGAGCCTTCTACGGCATAGCCAAGCGCTATCAAAAGCTCGGCAACCAGTCGGCCTCCGCCTTCTACAGGATAATGGCCTTCGTCGGACCAGTGCTGCTCCACGGCACCTACGACTACATAGCGACCGACGGCAGCGAGGCGGCGACCGTGATGTTCTTCGGCTTTGTAGCCATCATGTTCTTCACTTCATGGAGGCTCGTAAAGAAGCTCGCCGCGAGCGACAGCTTTATCTAGAGCGTCCCGAGAGGACCCTTTTGCGATATGAAAAGACCGCTTCCGTTGGAAGCGGTCTTTTTAGCATGGTGCCCAGAACCGGAATTGAACCAGTGACACGGGGATTTTCAGTCCCCTGCTCTACCGACTGAGCTATCTGGGCATGCTATGCGATTTTGGTGGGCCCTCCGGGACTTGAACCCAGAACCTGCCGGTTATGAGCCGGATGCTCTGACCGATTGAGCTAAGGGCCCGGACTAAAGTATTTGGTCGGGGTGACACGATTTGAACGTGCGACCCTCTGCTCCCAAAGCAGATGCGCTACCAAACTGCGCTACACCCCGAAAAAAATTGGCAGGGGCACAAGGATTCGACCTATCCGGTGATCACCTCCGGGGAATACGCCCACCGGGGATCCATCGAAAACCTCCTGGGGGAAGCGTATGAAAGCCTGAAGGACGAAGTGTCG
>JAFPZZ010000056.1 GCA_017417045.1 Bacillota bacterium | reverse complement strand
GGCATACACAAGGGCAGGCCGAACGCTGAGGATCTGGCGGCAGCCGCGCAGTTCGCAAAAGATATAGTCAATGGATAAAGGAGAAGACCTATGAAAGCACTTGTAACTTATTTTTCCGCCAGCGGAGTCACCGCCGCGCTGGCAGAGCGCCTGGCTGAGGCCATAGGCGCCCCCATATATGAGATCGCGCCGGCCGAGCCCTATACCAAGGCGGATCTCAACTGGATGGATAAGCAGTCCCGCTCGACTCTGGAGATGCAGGATAAGTCCTGCCGCCCTGCCCTCGCGGATAAGGACGCTCCCGTGGCGGACGCGGACGTGATTTTCGTGGGCTACCCCGTCTGGTGGTACCGCGAGCCGTCCATCGTGGACAGCTTCCTCGAAGCCTACGATCTCTCAGGCAAGAGCATAGTCCTCTTCGCGACCTCCGGCAGCAGCGATATCGGAGACGAGGCTCCCGCACGCGCAGCGGAGATCTCCAAAGCCGAAGTCAAGGGCGCGAAGCGCTTCCCTGCCAAGGCCACCTCGGACGAGCTAAAGGCCTGGGCCAAGCAGTTCCTCGGCTGACAAAGAGAACGCTCCCAGAGGCGAAGGAGCGAAGCAAAGGACTTTAAAAAAGGACCCTGGTATGATCAAAAGACCTCATCCGAAGGGATGAGGTCTTTTTTCGCGCCGCATGCGCGGGCATCACTGCGATGCGCTTGATCGACCCTTGCCCCTGACGCGGCAAGGGAAGCCCCCCTCTCCCCGCAGAGCGGAGAAAGTCCGGACGATCTGCTGAGCGGAATTGACTGCTAGGTCCCGCGCGGATATTATTAAACCACTAGGGAGGAGCTCAGATGCGCGTACTTCTTGCGGAAGATGAAAAAAGAATGGCGGCGGCCCTTGCGGCGCTGCTGAAACAGGAGAAATACGACGTGGATCATATGGCAGACGGAGCGTCTGCCCTCGCGGCGCTTGAAAGCGGTGTTTACGACATAGCCGTTTTGGACGTCATGATGCCGGAGATGAACGGCTTCGAAGTCGCGAGAAGAGCCAGGGACAAAGGGATAAGCACCCCCATACTGATGCTTACGGCAAAGAGCGAGCTCGATGACAAGATCGCCGGGCTCGACAGCGGGGCGGACGATTATCTGACGAAGCCCTTCGAGACCAGGGAGCTCCTGGCAAGGCTTCGCGCGCTTGGCAGAAGGAGCGCGAGCTTTCAGGAAGGAAGCCTCAGCTACGGAGACCTTTCCCTGGATGTATCCAGGGCGGAGCTGAGCTGCCGGACGACCGGACAGAGCGTTCGCCTGGGGGAAAAGGAGCTTCGCATACTCGAGTACATGTTCGGCAATCAGGGCCAGATCATGACTAGGGAGCAGCTTGCCGTGAAGATCTGGGGCTTTGAAAACGAGGCTGAGTACAACAACGTAGAAGTATATATGTCGTTTACGAGAAAGAAGCTCGCCTTCGTTGGATCGAAGGTCGAGATAAAGGCGGTCCGCGGACTGGGCTATGAGCTGAGGGAAAAAGATGTTTAGCAGATCGAGGAAAAAGATCATACTTTCCATCATGCTCTCGCTGATACTGCTTTTCGCCGTCACTCTTTCCGTGATAATGCTCGCGAGCTACCGCGAGATTCGCCAGCGAAACGCTGAGATGCTGGAGCGCTACGTGGAGCTCTATTCCCTCGATCAGCAGTCCGATTCGGATGGCGCTCCGGGGGCTAGCGCCCAGACGTCGGACGCGCCTGAGGCCGGATCTCAGGCACCTGGCGCTCCGGGGACTGGACCTCAGGCATCAGACTCGCCGAGAACGGCGCCGGAAGCTCCCCCTGACGAAAGGCAGGGCAGCGGACCCTCTTCGGGACCCGCGCCGGACGGCCCGGGGGATCCCGGCTCAAAACCGGATCAGAGAGATCTGCCACCCGAAGCCAGGCCGGATTACGAGCTCTCCACCTTTTATTCGGTAGCATTTGCCGAAGACGGTACCGTTCTGTCCGTAAGCGACGGCGCGAAGGGCTTGTACGGCGAGGACGAGCTCATCGAGATATCAAAAGAGCTGCTGAGCGGCGGGAGCGCCTCGGGCAGGCTCGGAGATCTGTCGTATATGGTAAGCAGCAAGTCCGAATACACTCTGGTAGCGTTCATAGACGCCACCGTGACAGAGAACAGCATGAGGATGCTGCTGCGCAACGTCCTGATCGTGGGCGGCGCCGCGATAGTCGTCCTCTTCTTCATATCGCTCTTTCTTTCCAGGCGCATAGTCCAGCCTTTGGAGGAGAGCGATCGTCAGCAAAAGCAGTTCATCTCCGACGCGAGCCACGAGCTGAAGACCCCTGTGGCAGTGATAAACGCCAACGCGGAGCTGCTCCAAAGGGAGCTCGGCAAAAGCGAATGGCTGGCGAATATACGCTATGAGAACGAGCGCATGGGGGAACTCGTTAAGCAGCTTCTTGATCTCTCTCGCGCGGAGAACACGGACGTCCCCATGGAGCAGCTCGATTTTTCCCGAATAGTTACGGGAGAAGTCCTGGCCTTTGAGAGCCTAGCCTTCGAGCAGGGAAAGACGATAATAAGCGAAACAGAAGAAGGTATCCATATAAACGGGAACCAGGCCCAGCTCAAGCAGCTGGTATCCATTCTGCTGGACAACGCGGTCAGGCACTCTTCAGGCAGCGATATAGAGATATCCTTGAGCCGGCAGGCGCACTCGGCCGTCCTCAGCGTGATAAACGAGGGCGAGGCGATACCCAAGGATCAGATGGCTCATCTCTTCGACCGCTTCTACAGGGTCGATGAGGCCAGAACCAGCGACGGCCATCATTACGGCCTCGGGCTATCGATAGCGAAAGCCGTGACGGAAAAGCACGGCGGAAGCATAGAAGCGTCCTGCGATGACGGCAAGGTCCGCTTTACAGCTTCCTTCCCCATAAAAAATTAAAATAATTCAATCTGTTTTCAATAAACCTCCTTTATTATGAGCTCATCTAAAGCAAAGGAGGTTTCTTTTTATGAAACTTATGAAGATATTACTCGCATTGCTGATATCGGCATCGCTGGTCTTTGGTCTCTGTTCCTGCGGAAGCAGCGCAGCCACCGAGCCCGCAGACCCCGCCGCTGCGACCGAGCAGAGCGAGCAGACTGACGCGAACGAACAAAGCGAAGTGAATGATGCAGCCGAAAGCGGCGTAGCGGCTGACGCAAACGAAAACAACGCATTGGCTGACACAAATGCGCAGAGCAGCAATACGCCCTCTGAAGGTCAGAGCAGCTCCGAAGGATCAGGCAGTGACGAACAGCATGGTCCCGGCGGCACTCCTCCCGACGGACAGGGCGGTCCCGGCGGTCAGGGCGGCACTCCTCCCGACGGTCAAGGCGGCCCCGGCGGTCAGGGCGGCAGCGGCGCTCCCGGCGCAAGCAGCTCCAGCATAGATTATTCCGGCGCCACTGAGATCAGCGCCGCCGCATCCCAGAGCGGACAGAGCTATTCCAGCAGCACGGCCGACGAGAGCGCTCTGCTGATCTCTACATCAGAAAACGTCACCATCACGGATCCGAACGTTACAAAGACCGGAGACTCCGACGGCGACAACTGCAATTTCTACGGTCTGAACGCGGCGGTCCTGGTTATGGGCGGCTCTGCGACGACCATAAGCGGAGGGACCATCAGCTCCGACGCCGACGGCGCAAACGGGGTATTCTCCTACGGCGGAAACGGAGGACAGAACGGCGCGAGCGGAGACGGAACTACCGTCATCATCAAAAACACGACCATAACTACCACCGGTGACGGTTCCGGAGGCATCATGACCACGGGCGGCGGCAGCACCTATGCCTATGACCTCAACGTCACCACCAGCGGACGCTCCTCTGCGGCCATACGTACCGACAGAGGCGGCGGCACGGTCTACGTTGACGGAGGCAGCTATACCTCGAACGGTCTTGGATCCCCTGCAATCTACTCTACCGCGGAGATCCACGTAGCCAATGCGACCCTGGTCTCGAATCTTTCCGAGGGTGTCTGCATAGAGGGCCTCAACTCCATCGAGCTCACGAACTGCAGTCTCACGGCCAACAACACCAAGTGCAACGGCAACGCCACCTTCCTTGACAGCATAATGATCTACCAGTCCATGTCCGGTGATGCTGACAGCGGCACAAGCCACTTCACCATGACCGGAGGCAGCCTGACCAGCAAGAGCGGCCACGTCTTCCACGTGACCAATACCAGCGCGGTCATCACGCTTCAGGGCGTTAAGATCGTAAACGAGGACGAAGACGATATTCTCCTCTCTGTTTGCGACGACGGCTGGAGCGGCGGCAGCAACGAGGCTGTTTTAAACGCATCCGCACAGCAGCTTTCCGGTGCTATACTGGTAGGCAGCAACTCCAAGCTCACGCTGAGCCTAACGAACGGCTCAAGCTTCGAGGGCTATATAGACGGAAATATCACGAACGCGTCCGGAAAGACCGTATCCACCGAGACGGGCACCGTATCCGTGACGCTCGACAGCAGCAGCACCTGGACGCTGACAGGCGACAGCTACGTCACCGAGTTCAACGGCGACGCGGCGAACGTCATAAGCAACGGATATACGCTGTACGTTAACGGCACCGCCCTGAGCGGCACCAAATAGGGAGCGTCTTTCCGGAAAGGACCAAGCGGCACCCTGCTGACAGCTGTCAGGCAGCGTCCTGCCGGCAGTAACAAAACGAAGAGTTCCCTTTTTACAGGGATTGAAGAGGAGGATCCTAAATGAAGAAGTTCACGGCGATAATGCTGACGCTCGCCACTGGGACGCTCACGTTCTCAAGATCTTCCGGGAACACGGGGATACGCTCTCTGAGCTGTTCAATAAATGATCGAGTCACGGATCCAAGCTCCGGCGCGCCGCATACGGCCCGCCGGAGTTTTTATCTGGGAATACATGCATTAAATATTTCCATTTTCAATCTTGTTTTAAGGAAGCTCTGCTATGCTCTTCTCACAAGGCGGGAGAGTGCACCTCCCGGTTTGCAGGATCCTGAAATAGACTGGTATTTCCCAGATCATCGCAAAGGAGATCACAGATATGAAAAGAATAATAGCTATCGTATGTTTACTCGCCCTGATGCTGGGCCTTGCCGCATACGCCTACGCGGCGAGCAGCGAGCAGAGCGCAAAGGACGCCGCTCCTAACGAGAGCATGGTGCCTGCTGGCGCGCCGGCGGAAGGATCCAAGCCGTCTCGCTCGGCTGGGATGCTCGACCTCGACGCCATGGTCAGCAACGGCGTCATCTCGCAGGAGACCTGCGACAAGATCAAGGCTTACATGGAAGAGCGCAGACCTGCCGGCCGTCCGGACCAGAACATCGAGCTTCCGCAGATGGATGGACAGGCATCCAATATGGACGGACAGGCGCCCAATATGGACAGGCAGATGCCGCAGATGGATGGGCAGCCTCCCCAGATGGACGGACAGGCTCCGCAGATGGGCGGTCAGCCTCCCCAGATGGACGGACAGGCGCCCAGCGAAGACGAATCATCCGGGATCTCAAAACTGCCCTCTATGAACGGAGAGAGGCCGGAGCTCAGCGGCGATAAGCCCGCTATGACAGGAGAGAGGCCAGAGCTCAGCGGCGATAAGCCCGAGCTCAACGGTCAGCTTCCCCAGATGGATGGACAAGCGCCGCAGATGAATGGACAGCCTCCTCAGATGAACGGTCAGCCCTCTGGCGGACTTTTGGACGAACTGCTCAGCAGCGGGATCATCACCCAATCTGAATACGACGCTTTGAGCGAGGCCCTTGCCGAGTAAGCGGCAGAAAAAAGGGAAAGCACATGCTTTCCCTTTTTTTGTGCGACCGGAGCGTCTGCCTCTGCAGAGCCTATCACGATCTACTCTCATCTGCAGGCTTGTGGACACAGGCGATTCATTCTTTGCGCGGACCGGACGCAGCTTCCGCCTGCAGGTCTGCCCGGTTGATCTCCGGCGTCTCGACGCGTTTTGATAGATAGATGCAGTATGCAAGAGACAGACAAATGCTGCCTATATGCAGGATCATATCAAGGAGCTGAGACCCCTCGTCGGACGCGAATACAGAGCTTACGTCAATAAAGCTGTGCGCCAGGATCACAGGCAAAAGGCTCCCGCTCTTGTAGAACGCAAGCGTAAAGACAAAGCCGACTGCGATAGCGAAGACCACCTGG
>JAFPZZ010000055.1 GCA_017417045.1 Bacillota bacterium | reverse complement strand
GCCCTCACAGGCCCCGTGAGCGGGGTTCATGCCTTCTGGCACAGCAACATATTCGAGGCCGTCTACTGCACCAATCTGCTCATGCGCAGCTGCGACGTCTGCGTCACCAAGCCGAGCGAGCTCTCGTTCTACCCGGTGCCCAAGCTCTTCATACAGAGAGTAGGCGGACACGAGAGATGGGGCGCCATACACTCCGCGGAGATAGGCGACGGCTGCCTCGAGTGCGAGGACATCCCGCACACCCTGCAGATGCTGCAGGTCTTCCTCGAGGGGGAGAACTATTTCAAGGATATGTGCGATCAGATAGTAAGAAACAAGGAAGCCGGGATCTACGACGGAGCCTACGAGGTCGTCAGGATCGCCATGGCGTCCGCAGGGAGATAAACTGAAAGGAACTGTGATGAAGCTCGGATTTAAAGAAAAAGCCGCGTACGGCCTCGGAGCCATAGGCAAGGACATGGTCTACATGCTCTCGGCCAGCTACGTGCTCTACTATTTCCAGGATATACTCGGGGTGAATCCCTTCGCCATGGGCATCATACTAATGGCGGCCAGGGTATTCGATGCCTTCAACGACCCCCTGATGGGCGTTATAGTCGCAAAGACCAGGACCCGCTGGGGCAAGTTCCGCCCCTGGCTCATGATAGGCACCGTGACCAACGCGGTCGTGCTCTATCTGATGTTCTCGGCTCCGCTGGATCTTTCGGCGCGCGGGCTCGTGGCCTACGCCGCGGTGACCTACATACTCTGGGGCGTCACCTACACCATGATGGACATTCCTTACTGGTCAATGATTCCGGCCTTCACCGAGGGAGGCAAGGAGAGGGAAGGACTCTCGACCCTGGCCCGCTCCTGCGCGGGCGCCGGCTCGGCCATAGTGACTATAATAACCATGAAGTCCGTCATGGCCCTCGGCGGAGGCAACGAGGTCGCCGGCTTCAGCCGCTTCGCCCTCCTCATAGCCATAGTCTTCATCGTATTCATAGCGATAACCTGCATATTCATCAGGGAGAAGTCCACGGTGGATATGGACGCGCCCTCGCTTAAGGAGATGTTCCGCGCTCTGCTTCAGAACGACCAGGCCATGGCCATAGTCGTCACGATAGTTCTGATCAACTGCGCCATCTACATCACCTCGAACCTCGTCATCTACTTCTTCAAGTACGACTTCGGCGGGGCCAAGTGGTACGACAGTTACACCCTGTTCAACATCTTCGGCGGCGGCATCCAGATACTGTCCATGATGCTCTTCTTCCCGCTGCTCAGGAAGTTCTTCAACACCATGAAGATGTTCACAGTATGCGTAGTCATGGCCGTCTGCGGATACGCCTCCCTGCTCGTGATGGCCTTCACCAATATGAGCAGCGTGTACCTGCTCTTCATCCCGGCTTTCTTCATCTTCGCCGCCAACGGCATGCTCACGGTTCTCACGACCATATTCCTCGCGAACACCGTGGACTACGGTCAGGTCAAGAACGGAAGGCGCGACGAGAGCGTCATCTTCTCCATGCAGACCTTCGTGGTCAAGCTCGCCAGCGGCGTCGCGGCCCTCATAGCCTCGATAACGCTCGGCATCGCTAACCTGAGCAACGACACGCCCGACACCTCCGCCGTTGCGGAGGCCGCCGAGAGCGCCAAGATCATACTCAGGGGCTCTATGGTCGTCATCCCCGTGGTGCTGCTCCTGATCGGTGCCGGATATTTTACGAAGCACTACATTCTCGACGACAGGAAGATCGAAGAGATCAACGCGCAGCTGCACGCCTGATATGGACGCAGGCTGACTGGGCCTGCAAAGATCGGCGGATGAAAACTCAGACGGCCCCTAGGACCGGAGGAGAGAGAAATGATAAGAAGTTTTGACCGGGCCTTCGTACTCGACACCGAAAACACGACCTACGCCTTCCGCATACTGGAGACAGGGCAGCCGGAGCATCTCTGCTACGGCGGTAAGATGCGCATAGAGGAGGATACGCTGGAAGGGCTATGCAGCCGCCACGCCTACGCTCCCGGCAACGCCGTGATCTACGACGCGGAGCATCCCGAGTTCTCCCTGGAGGACATGAGGCTCGAGGCCTCGTTCTATGGCAAGGGCGACATACGCGAGCCCTTTGCGGAGATAATATATTCGGACGGATCGTTCAGCTCGGACTTCATCTATGACAGCTTCGAGATCCTGGACGGCTGCGTTCCCGCGGAGGGGCTCCCCGGTGCCTATGAGGAGGCTCCCGGCGACGATCAGAGCCTTATCGTGCGCTTCAGAGAAAAGCACGAGGCCGTAAGGCTCGAGCTCATATATACCGTTTTCGCGGGCTGCGACGTCATAACCAGGCGCGCCGTCCTCGTCAACGAAGGGGAGAGCGCGGTCACGGTAAAGAGGCTCATGAGCGCCCAGCTGGACCTTGACGGAAGCTGGTGCATGAGCTCGTTTTCCGGCGCCTGGACCCGCGAGATGAGAAGGGAAGTCTATCCCGTCAGCTCCGGCAAGCTCGTCGTGAGCTCCTACACCGGGACCTCCTCAAGCAGGGCCAATCCCTTCGTGATGATACACGAGGCCAGCTGCAGCGAGACGGCGGGCGCCGTCTACGGCAGCAACCTCATATACAGCGGCAACCACTGCGAGGCGCTCGAGGCGGGATCCTTCGGCGGCAGCAGGTTCGTCTGCGGCATTAACCCGCAGTCGTTCTCCTGGAAGCTGGAGGCAGGGGAGAGCTTCACCTCTCCGGAAGCGGTCCTTAGCTTCTCGAAGAAGGGCTTCGGCGGCCTTTCCCGCAGCATGCATGCCTTCGTAAGAAAGCACATAGTGCGCGGAAGCTGGAAATACAGGGCCCGCCCCGTGCTGCTCAACAGCTGGGAGGCGGGATACTTCAAGATAAACGAGAGCAAGCTCTTGAGGCTCGCGAGAGCCGCCAAGGACTGCGGCATAGAGCTCTTCGTCATAGACGACGGCTGGTTCGAGGGCAGGAACGACGATTTCAGGAGCCTCGGCGACTGGACGGCGGACAAGAAGAAGCTGCCCGGCGGCCTCGAGGGCATAGTGCAGAAGATAAACGCGCTCGGCCTCGCCGCGGGCATCTGGGTAGAGCCCGAGATGGTGAACGTCGACAGCGCTCTCTACAGGGCCCATCCGGACTGGTGCATGGACGTTCCCGGCAGGGACCACTCCGAGGGCAGGAACCAGCGCATACTGGACCTCTCGAGGCCGGAAGTTCGCGCCTTCGTGCTGGACAGCATGAGGGCAGTCTTCTCCGTCCCCGGCATCTCCTACGTCAAGTGGGATATGAACCGCATAGTCAGCGACGTCTACTCTAAGGCGCTCCCCGCGGACAGGCAGGGCGAGGTCCTGCACAGGTACGTGCTCGGGCTCTATGAGATAATGGATACTCTCACGAGGGAGTTCCCGGATATACTCTTCGAGGGCTGCGCTTCCGGAGGCAACCGCTTCGACCTCGGCATACTCTGCTATTTCCCGCAGATCTGGGCCAGCGACGACACCGACGCCTGGGAGCGCACCGCCATACAGGAGGGATACAGCTACGGCTATCCTATGAGCACCGTGGGCGCCCACGTGTCCGCGAGCCCCAACCACCAGACGCTCAGGAAGACCCCGCTCGAGAGCCGCTTCGAGGTCGCTTCCTTCGGCCTGCTCGGCTACGAGCTCAACATCCCCGACCTCAAAAAGGAGGACTACGACAAGGTCAAGGTCCAGGTCGAGCTCTACAAGCAGTGGCGGGACGTCATGCAGTTCGGGACATTCTACAGGCTCAGCACGGACAGGCTCGTGTCCTGGACCGTCGTCAGCCCCGACAAAAAGAAGGCCGTCGGCATGATAATGCAGGGCCTCGTAACGCCGAACTTCCAGCAGCACGTATTCAAGGCCGCCGGGCTCGATCCGGGGCTTAAATATCATTTCACGGGCCGCGCCATCAAGTACAATGTCAAGGGCTTCGGCGACCTCATAAACGCCGTCGCTCCTGTGCACGTGCGCGACGAATCCCTGACCCAGGAGATCATCTCAAGGGTCGTAAAGATGGAAGGGGAGACCGAGGACTGCCTGATGTACGGCGCCGCCCTCATGGAGGAAGGCGTCCACCTCGCGCCCGCATTCGGCGGCACCGGCTACGACGGCCGCGTGCGCTTCTTCCAGGACTTCAGCGCCAGGATGTATTTCATGGAAGCGGTGGAGGAATGAGCACAGGGACGCTTTGAATAAAAGCCGCCGGAAGCTAAGCTGGCAGAAGCGCAGCTATGCGCTTCATACGCCGGCGGCAAATACATGGAAAAGATCAGCTGCGCCGATACCGTCATATTCGACAAGACGGGGACTCTCACAAGGGCCTGTCCCACAGTCGTCGAGGTCGTCCCGTTCAACGGAGAAGACGGGAGAGAGATGCTTCGCATGGCGGCCTGCCTGGAAGAGCATTTCCCGCATTCCGTCGCCAACGCCGTCGTGCAGGAAGCCCTCAGGCAGGGTCTCGAACACCAGGAGATGCACAGCGAGGTCGAATACGTCGTTGCGCACGGCATAGACGATCACAGGGCGGAGGTACTTCCAGAAGACAAGTCCTCATACATAGCTTCCGAACACGAAGCCGGAAGGACTGTTATCATGATAGGGGACGGTATCAACGACGCCCCGGCGCTTTCGCTCGCTGACGTTGGTATAGCGGTCGGAAGCGGCGCCGTGATAGCCAGAGAGGCCGCGGACGTGACTATCTCTGCCGAAGACCTCAGGGAGCTCGCATGGCTCAAGAGGCTGAGCGACGCCCTGATGAGGCGTATCGACCGCAATTATCGATTCGTGATGGGCTTCAACGGAGCCCTTATACTTCTCGGCGCGTTTGGCGTTCTGGCGCCCTCTGTGAGCGCCCTGCTGCACAATACGTCCACCGTCCTGCTGAGCATGGACTGCCTCACGGGACTGCTTGATGAAGAGGAGGTCTGAGACAATGAAAAACCATCGTTTCTTCGCGTGGATGACAGCGCTGTGCTTCATCCTTACGCTTATCACGGGATATAAAAAGAAGTAGCCCTTCCTCTGTCCCGTTCCAATCAGAAAAGAGTCCCGTAAGTAGCATTTGTCTGCACCGGGGCTTATAACTGCAGATGCAAAACAGCCTCCTTAGGGAGGCTGTTTTCTATGCCGAATTTGGACTGCTTGAATGCTGTGAGGATGCCGAGACTAAAGAAATAGCTTTGAGGAGGGTCATGGGAGCGCCCTATCTCTGCTCGCTCGATCTTATCTGTTTTATGTCGAGCTGCTTTATGAGCTTTTCCATAAGGGCCGGTATCTCCTTCGTAGCATATTCGTAGAAGACCCTGAATCGGGGCTCCTTCATGTCGATCTTGTCGTTGATGATGTACCAGGTCTTCCTGGTCGCGGGCTCTCCGTCTCCCCAGACGATCTGGTAATAGTTAAGATCGCTGCGTCCCACGAGCGAGACTGCGGGGAGTATTGAAAAACCGAAGCCCTGGTCGACTATGTCGAGGCAGGCTTCTATGCTCTCTATCGTGGAGATATGATGCAGTATATGCTTGTTCTCCTCCCAGAAGCGCAGTATGTAATCCTTCGCGTTGGAGTTCGGGTGTGTGATGAAGGTCTCGTTCTTCATGAGGTCGAGACTGAAGGGCTCCTTAGTTACTATGCACACCGGCTCCTCGTAGAGCAGTATCTTTTCCCCGTCCCAGTCCACGTTGCCTCTAACGACGCCCATGTCGAGCTGATCGTTTTTGATAGCTTCCGTAACCTTGTCGCTGTTGCCGCCGCTGACGGTGATGGAGATATTGGGATAGGAGGTGCGTATCTGCCTTATCGTGTTCATCATGATGTGGAGCATCATGGTGGTGGAAGTTCCGAGCCTTATGTTTCCGACTATATCCTTGTTCGCGTCGTAGCCCAGGGCTGTCTTCAGCTCCGTATATTCCTTGGTGAACCTCTCTGAATACTCGAGGACTATCTGCCCCGCGCTCGTGAGGGTGATCCCTTTTTTCCCGCGGTCGAAGAGCCTCGCGTTCAGTTCTTTTTCTATCATCTTGATCCTGTAGGAGATGGCCGACTGCGTAGTGTAGAGCCTGGCCGCGGTCCTTGTAATATTGCCTTCTGAGGCGAGGATCGTGATCAGTTCGAAATCAGAGATATCCATGTGTTTGACCCCTTATGACGCCTTCTTTGCGAGCAGGTCCTTTTTTGTGCCTTGATCTCCGCAGAAGATGCCGAAAACAGGCGGGAAGATCAATCAGTAAAAATTTTTATCGATAGTGACGCAATCTTTTATGCTTTCTTTAAGCATAACATATTTTGATGACAAATCAACGAAATGAGATGCCTGCACCATTCTTTTTTATGAAAATGGCGCATTTCTGTAACAAAAAAAGCGAAAATGTCGTGGAATTGAGGCGATAGTTGCAGCCCGAAAGCATGGCGCGCATCAAAAATATAAACATAAAAGAATTTGATGGATAAGGGAAAATAGTTGAATTTTCGTTCATATTTCAAAGCTATTACAATAAAAACAACATAACGGAACCTGAAATATCCCGTTTTTCCACAGGGCGGGATCAGATCAAAGAAAGGGGACAGCTCCATATGTCAAACAGACCCTACGCAGGTGTAAGAGTACTTGATCTCACCCAGGTGCTGGCAGGACCATACGCAGGCCAGCTTCTCGGCGACCTCGGCGCAGACGTTATCAAGGTCGAGCAGCCGGTCATAGGAGAGTCGGCTCATAAATTCCCGCCTTATCTCAACGGGGAGAGCGCTTACTTCCTCGGTTTCAACAGAAACAAGAAGAGCGTGACTCTCAACCTCAAAGATCCCAAGGCACTGGAGATCTTCTACAAGCTCGTCGAGACCGCGGACGTAGTGCTCGAGAACTACAGGCCCTCAGTGCCCCCCAGGCTAAAGATAGACTATGAGACCCTGAAGGCGATCAACCCCGGCATCATATACTGCTCGATCTCGGGCTACGGTCACGGGACCACCAATCAGAACAAGCCCGCGATGGACACCGTCATGCAGGCTCTTTCCGGTGCCATGAGCGTTATCGGAGAGGAGGGCTGCCCTCCGTACACCATGGCCTTCCCGGTAGCTGACGTAGCCGCCGCTTACGCATCCCTCTCCGGCATCGGAGCCGCGCTGTATGAGAGAGAGAAGACAGGCGTCGGGAGATGGATCGACATATCGCTGCTCGATCTCATGGTCACCCTCCAGGCTTATATCGGACAGACCTACCTCGTTACCGGCAAGCAGCCCGCGAAGGTAGGCAACTCCCATCCGACTAACGTTCCCGTAGGGGCCTTCAAGTGCGCCGACGGAGATTATATCCAGGTCCAGTGCATCACTCAGCCGCTCTATGAGAAGCTCGTAGCTGTCATCGAGAGGCTGGTCCCGGAGGCTAAGGGTCTTTCCGAGGATCCGAGGTTCGCTTCCGCCGCTGAGAGGCTCGCGCACAAAAAGGAGATGATGGACCTCCTCGCGGAGATATTCGCGAAGAAGCCCTCCATGGACTGGGTCAACGAGGCCTCCAACGAGATCGCAGTCGCCCACGTCAATGACATCGGGCAGGCTCTGAATGAGAGCTCGCTGATCGAGCGCCACATGATCGTGGACATGGAGCACCCTGTGGCCGGCAAGTACAAGACCATAGGAAACCCGCTCAAGATGGGTCAGGACGAGATCTACAATTGCCCTCCGACCATAGGACAGCACAACGACGAGATACTCGCCTCGCTCGGATACAGCAAAGAAGATATAGAAGCGCTGCGCGAAAGCAAGACGATTTAGTTTTCAGCGGTGATTTTATAGATCTGACCAAGATCGTTTAAGAAGATTTATAAATCAAACATTTCAGAAAGGACGGAAAATCATGAAGAAAGTATTGGCACTTATTCTTGCGCTGGCGATGATCCTCGCGATGACCGCCTGCGGCGAAAAGAAGACTGAACCGGAACCCGAAAAGAAACCGGAACAGGAAGCCATGAAGCTCACCGTAGCCACCAACTTCGCCGAGGACTACATCTCCTGGCAGTCGATGGTAAAGGCCACTGAGCAGATCACCGAAAGGACCGGCGGAAAGATCACCTTCGAGCTCTATCCCGCAGAGCAGCTCGTAAAGACCGCTGAGATCTTCGAGGCCGTATCCACCGGCCTTATCGATATGGCCCCGCTGCTCCTCGAGAACTACGTCGGAACGGATCCCTTCTTCGGCGCTGCCGGAAACTTCGGTATCTACGACGACATCGACCATCAGATCAGGGCCTGGGAAGGTGGCCAGAAGGACCTCCTCGCAGAGGCTCTGGAGCCCTACGGCATCAAGCTTCTCGGACTCACCATCCCATATGCCTCCGGCACTCAGTACATGACCACCTTCGAGGTGCACAAGCCTGAGGACCTCAAGGGCAAGAACATCAGAGTATTCGGATCCGCCAACACCATCATGACCGACCTCTGCGGCGGCAACTGCATCAACATGTCCTCCTCCGAGTACTATCTCGCGCTCCAGACCGGAGCCATCGACGGACTCACCGGAAACCTCGTTCCTTCGCTCAACAGGTCCGTTCAGGAAGTCATCGACTATATCTACGACATGAACTTCTCCATGTCCGAGGACTACGCCGTCATCAACTCTGCGGTCTGGGATAAGTTCACCGATGAGACCAAGGCGATCTTTGAGGACGTCTTCAGTATTGAGAACTACACGAAGCCCGGCGCTGAGCAGGCTGAAAAGAACAATGAGGATGCCCGCAAGATCTATGAGGCCGCAGGCGTGACCTTCATAGAGCCCACCGCGGAAGAGAAGCAGATCTGGCTCGATCTCGTTGCCAAGACCCGCGAGGAGTGGCTCGGCAAGACCGGCGAAAAGGGAGCTGCTTTCATCAAGATCTCTGAAGACACAAGAGAATAGTATCCGCCGGCTCTGCTGAATGAGCCTATGGGCGTCGGCAGACGCTGAGTCCGTCGACGCCCTTTCTGTATCTCAGAATAAGGGAGAAAGCAGCTTATGAAAAAATTTTACGAAGGATATAAGAAATTCGTAAAGGGCTACTACAACGTCGCGTTTTCAATAGAATGCGTGATGATACTCGCTCTCGTGCTGATAGTCACCTACGACGTAATACTCCGTTACTTTTTCCACAGCAGCACGAAATGGGGCTACGACACCGACGGCTTCCTTTACGTAATGGCCTGCCTCCTCGGACTCGGCTACGCCGAGAGTCAGGGCAAGCACATGTCCATGGACGTGATCTCCGGAAAGCTTAAGGGCAAGGGTCACAACGTCATGATGATCCTGCACGCTCTTCTGGGCATCGCATATGCGTATATCCTGGTCAGATACGGCTGGGATTACGCCTACAAAGCATTTGTCCGCGGCACGACCGCAAGCACCAACTGGGCTCCCAAGCTGTGGCCGGAGTACATGGCTTTGCCTGTGGGGTTCCTTGGCATAGGGCTTCAGTACTCTGTCGAGATAATCGACAATCTGATCGAGCTTTTCGGCAAGAAATCCGAAGCGTAGCAGTTAAGGAGAAACGATCATGACACAACTATTTGCCACAATATTGGTCCTTGGGTTCATGGTGCTGTTCATCATCATCGGCGTTCCCATCTTCGTGTCGCTGGGGCTATCCGGCGCCATCGGGCTCATCGCCCTGAGAGGATCCGCCGCTTTGACGCTCATCCCCATGAACATCATCGGCCACCTGAACAATTTCACGCTTCTTTCGGTACCGCTCTTTATCTTCATGGCTGAGGCCATAATGGCCATAGGCCTCGCGAAAGATATTTTCACAGCGGCGCAGAAATGGCTGAATAAGCTCCCCGCGCCGCTGGCTATCGCATCTATAGGTGCATGCACCATGATGGGCGCGCTCTCGGGCTCCATGTCCGCTTCCATAGGAGGCATCGGCTCCATGGCCATCCCCGAGATGCTCGACCGCAAATACTCCCCGAGGCTCGCCGTGGGCTCCGTGGCCTGCGCGTCGGGTCTCGCTTTCATCATCCCTCCGTCACAGGGCTTCATCCTCTACGGATGGCTGACGGATACCTCTGTAGGAAAGCTCTTCATAGCCGGCATCATCCCGGGCCTTTTGCTTGCGTTCGCTCTCGCGACCACAGTATTCATCATGGTCAGGATCAAACCCGACTCGGCTCCAGGAAAGGAAGAGGCGACCTGGGAGGAGAGATGGTCTTCGCTTGCCAAGATATGGCCGGCGGTCGTGCTGGTCGGGGCCGTAATGGTCACGATCTATACCGGCGTATGCACCCCCACTGAGGCCGCAGGAGTCGCGTCCTTCGTAGCACTCGTAATCGCCGGAGTCTACTATCGCAAACTGAACTTCAAGACCTTAAAGCAGATCTGCATGAGGACCGCTCGCTCCACCTGCACACTGGGCATCCTGGTCGCTTCCGCTTCGCTTTTCGGAAACTTCCTCGCTCTCATCGGGCTTCCGCAGAAGGTCTCGGCCGCAATAACCGGCCTAGATATGGGTGCTATGGGCGTCTGCGCTGTCATCTGCTTTATGTTCTTCGTCGCAGGCGTGTTCTTCGACGGAATGGCCGTAATGATGATAGTGCTCCCCATACTCAAACCGGCCCTCTATGCGCTTAACGTGAACATGGTCTGGTTCGGAGTACTCGTATCGATTATGATGGCGATCGGTGTTATCTCGCCGCCGTTTGCGGTAAACCTCTTTATGATCAAGGGCATGGTACCGCAGCTCGAGACCAAGGATATCTTCCTCGGAGTCATTCCTTATATGATCGCGATGCTGGTCGTCGTAGTACTGCTCTTCATCTTCCCGGGGCTGTGCACCTGTCTGATATAGGCCGCGTTTTACAGGAGAAAAACAGATATGATCAGATATAAGATACTCGACCTCAGCGATGAAAGAGGTCAGCTGACTTCCAAGATCCTCGCGGACCTTGGCTGCCAGGTCATACAGATCGAAAGGCCCGGCGGAGATCACGCGAGGTCGGTTGGCCCCTTCTACAACAACGAACCGGATCCAGAGAATTCTCTTACCTGGTGGGCCTTCAATACCAGTAAGAAGGGCATGACCCTGGATATAACGACCCCTGAAGGCAAGGAAGTTTTTCTGAAGCTCGCAAAGGACGCGGATGCCGTCATAGAGACCTATGCCCCCGGCTATCTTGACAGCCTCGGGCTCGGATATGAAGATCTGAAGAAGATCAACAAGGGCATAGTCCTGACCTCGATAACCCCCTTTGGACAGTACGGACCCTACGTAGACGAAGGCTATAAGGGCGGAGACCTTGTCCTCTGGGCACTTGGCGGCGTTATGTACTCTCAGGGATATCCCGACAGGGCGCCGAACAGGCTCAACACGCCCCAGACCTTCCTTCACACCAGCCTCATGGCCTGCGCCGGAACGCTCGCTGCCCTTTACGGCAGGAACGCTACGGGCGAGGGCGATCACGTAGACTGCGCCGCGATGGAGGCCACCGGGCATCTCATGATGTACGAGCCTCTCGGCTGGACTTATGAGCACAATATCCAGAAGAGGGTAGGCTCCAAGTCCTACAGAGGAGTCAAGCTCCTGCGCCAGGTCTGGGAGTGCAAAGACGGCATGGTAGCTATGAGACTCGTCAACAACAAGCAGTCCAGGACGCTCAAGCCGCTGGTCGAATGGATGACGGAGCTCGGCGAACCGGGCGTAGAGACCATCAATCACTATGACTGGGACGACCTTCCCCTCTACGACATGGCGGATGAAGAGATAGGCCATATCGAAGACGTATGGGCCCAGTTCTTCAAAAAGCACACCAAAAAGGAGCTCTTCGAAGAGGCGCTTAAGAGGCGCTACGACCTCACCCCGGTGCAGAACTGCGAAGACCTCATAAATGACGAGCAGCTAATAGCCCGCGGCTTCTTCGAAGAGGTCGAGCACGAGGATCTCGGAAAGAGATTCATCTATCCCGGAAACCCGTTCAAGACTTCAAGCGAGCT
This sequence comes from Bacillota bacterium, assembly GCA_017417045.1. Lineage (GTDB taxonomy): Bacteria > Bacillota > Clostridia > Peptostreptococcales > Anaerovoracaceae > RGIG2707. The sequence continues at coordinate 20,138 of JAFPZZ010000055.1, read as the reverse complement.
CTACCACATAACGGGCAGAGCCCCTCATATAGGAGAGAATAACGAGGAGATACTCAGATCCCTCGGCTACGGCGATAAGGACATCGCGACCCTTAAGGAAGGAGGCATCATCTGATGAGTAATAGACTGCCGCTTGAAGGAATAAAGATCCTCGACTTCCACTGGGTAGGAGCCGGCCCCTGGGCCACGAGCTTCTTTGCCGATTACGGCGCCACGGTGCTCAGATGCGAGTCCGGGCTCGCCCCGGATCCGTTCAGGCTCGCGCCTCCATTCTCAGCTCCCAAGGGGACGAGGCCGACCCTCAACTCGGGCTACATGTTCAATATGCTCAATTCCAACAAGAAGAGCCTCAGGCTGGACATGAAGAACCCCAGATCCCTCGAGATCGTAAAGCCCCTCATCGCTGAAGCCGACATCGTGTGTGAGAACATGCGCCCCGGAGCAATGGCCAAGTGGGGACTCGATTATGAGAAGATGAAGGAGATCAATCCTGACATAATCATGGTCAGCTCCTGCATGCAGGGTCAGACCGGCCCCAGAAACAAGATGAGCGGTTTCGGCCTCCATCTCTCCGCCCTCGGCGGCTGGACCTCCATCACAGGATGGCCCGACAGAGAGCCCATTCCGCCTCATCAGGCATACACAGACTGCATAGCCCCCGTGCATGAGATCATAGCCATACTGGCCGCTCTCGAGCACAGAAGGCTCACAGGCGAGGGCACCTACATCGATCAGTCTCAGCTCGAATCCTCGATGCAGCTGCTGTCCGTTCCCCAGCTCGACTGGACCGTAAACCACCACCTGACCGAGCTCAACGGAAACAGAGATCCGTACGGAGCTCCCCACGGCGTGTACAGGACCGCTGCGGGCGGCCCTGCCGGCGACGACAACTGGATCGCCATAGAGGTCTTCACCGAGGAGGAGTGGGAGAGCTTCAAGAAGCTCTGCGGACAGGACTGGGTAAACGATCCCAAATTCGCGACTCTCGCTGACAGAAAGGCCAACGAGGATGAGCTCGACGCGCTCGTAGATACCTGGACTAAGGGCTTTGACGGCATAGAGCTTCAGAAGAAGCTGCAGGCAGCCGGCATAGGCGCGGGCTTCGTCCATAACGGCAAGACCGTGCTCGAGGATCCGCATTTCGAGGCGCGCCACTTCTTCATGAACACCGGAAACACTGAGATGGGAGACGCCATCAGATTCGGTCCGGCCACCAAGTTCATGAGCTGCAAGCCCCTTGAAGGCTACGCCCCCTGCATAGGAGAGGATAACGAGTGGGTATGTAAAGAAGTGCTCGGCATGTCCGATGAGAAATATCAGGAATACATAGACGCTGAAGTATTCAGATAGGAGACTGCTATGGGAAAAGAATATAAGATCCTCGTAACGGGAGACGTTTCTCTTGCTAAGACCAATCCCGAGGAGAAGTTTGAGCTCGTCCAGCCCCTTCTCAAGTCCGTAGACTTCAGAATAGGCCAGATGGAAGAGATACTCGCGGAGCACTGCACCGCGCAGGTATTCGCATATCCCAAGCCCCGCGGCGCCAAAGGCGGCGACCCCGCTCACGCCGGAGTGCTGGGCAAGGAATGCGCTAATTTCGATCTTCTAACGTTTGCGACCAACCATATCCTCGATCAGTCCGAACTTGCCATGAAGGAGACCATAGACTGCATGGCCTCTGTAGGCGTCCCGATGATAGGCGCCGGCATGGAGCCGGAAGAGGCTTCCAAACCCTATATCCTTGAAGCAAACGGAAAGAAGATAGCCTTTCTGGATTACTGCTCCGTCCTTCCCAGAGGCTACGCCTGCGAGCCTGGACACGGCGGCGCGAATCCGCTGCGCGTGAACACCTACTACAGGCAGTTCGACTGGCAGCCCGGCACCCCGCCCGAGATCGTCGATATCCCCGTGCAGGAAGACGTCGACGCCATGGAACAGCAGATAAAGGCCATGAAAAAGGAATGCGATCTGGTGTTCGTCATCGTTCACTGGGGCGTCCACTTCATGCCTTATTTCATCGCCGACTACCAGTTCCAGCTCGGCCATAAGATGATCGATTTCGGCGCGGACGCCGTCATAGGACATCACGCCCACCTCGTTAAGGGTACCGAAGTATACAAGGGCAAGCCCATATTCTACAGCATAGGCAACTTCGCTATCGGCGACGTGCCCTTCAAGGTCATCGCCGGAGACAAGATGAACGGTTTCTTCACCTTCAAGCCCTACCGCTGGAAGCAGGATATGGAGCACCCCCTCTATGCGTTCCCAAAGGATTCCAGAAACGCCGTGGCCCTCAAGATCACGCTCGATGGAGACAAGATCACCTACGCCCTCGTTCCCCTGTACATCAACGGCGACAACCGCCCGCAGATGCTGCATGAAGGCGAGGAGCTCTTCGATCAGGTGGTCGACTACGTAAAGGCCGGCATCGAGCACGAGTGGCTCAACGCCGAGTTCAGGATCGAGAACGACGAGATGATCCTGATCACCGAATAAGAGCCGCTCAGCTAACGAGGAGTAAAGAATGAAGGAATTAGATATTTTCAAAAAGTACTATAGCGACAGCAAGGCTTTTGCGAAAGAGGCTCAGGCTGAAGGCAAAAAGCTCGTCGGCTATGTGTGCAACTGCGTGCCCGAAGAATTCATCATCGCGGCCGGCTTCCTTCCCGTCAGGATCCCCGCGGCGCCGGGCAACGACATAAAGAGCGCTGTTGCGGGAATGAGCAAGATGGGTCCCTCCGAGGCTTACTCCGTATCCATGGCTGCAAGCATCATAGACGGTGATTATTCTTTCCTGGATCACCTCGTCGTGCCGCACGCCAGAGGATCGGTCCACAAGATGTACTCCGTGCTCAGGGACAAGAAGAAGGAGGATCCTTCAGCCCCGATCCCCGAGACCTATTTCCTTGACCACACTCATTCCATGCACATGAGCAGCTTCGACTACGACAGGGCGAGGATGCTCGAGTTCAAGGAGGAGCTTGAAAAGTGGTCCGGCAAGCCGATAAGCGACGAGGCGCTGACGGACGCCGTTACGCTGTGCAACGAGACCAGGTCTCTGCTCAAGGAATTCCAGCAGCTGAGAAAAGAAGCGAAGATCTCCGGAGCCGACGCCCTTTGCGTCATCGGCGCATCCATGTTCATGGACAAGAAGGTCTACAATCCTCTGCTGAAGTCCCTGAACGAGCAGCTCGCCGGCGCTGAGGCGCTGCCCGGAAAGAGGGTATTCTTCACCGGCGCTCCTCAGGACAATACCCAGCTCTACGAGCTCATCGAGTCGTGCGGCTGCGTCGTCACGGCAGACGACAACTGCTGGGGCAACAGGGCTTCCGACACTCCGGTGGAGCTCATCCACGATGTGACCGAGGACGTCATCTACAGGTACGACCACAAGACTCCGTGCCCCCATATAGGGACCCTGGCAAACAGGGCAGAGGTGTTCGGCAGGACTATAGCCGGTTCAGACGCCGAGGCAGCGATCTTCTTCACGATCAGGTTCGACCCGAACGCGTGGAACGTTCCCGAGCAGATGAAGAAGGCCGAGGAGCTGGGTATCCCAACACTATATCTGACGAAGCAGAAGTATCCGGTCGGCGACCCTGAAGAGGTCAAAACCGCAGTGACTGCTTTCTTGAGCGGAGAGGAGGCATAATATGGCTGACGAAGTAAAGAAGGATGCCAAGAAGACCGAGAGGCTCAAGGCCGTGTATGCCCTTAAAGCATGGGAATCAAATCACTTTCAGGAGCTTCAGGAGAAGGTGAAGGGCGGCAGCCCGTTCTGCGTCTGCAACGTAGATGAAGCCGAAGAGATAATGGTCACCTTCGGGATCCCCTGCATCACCACTCAGTGGTGGTCTTCGCAGATCTCCGCGAAAAAGATGTCGAAGCAGTATTTCGAGGCTCTCGCAAAGCGCGGCTACGACATGGACCATTACTATTCCCTGGGCCTAGCCTGCACCGTGGCGAACGATCCCGAGACGGCTCCCTGGGGAGGACTCCCTAAGCCGACCCTCATCGTGGGCTCGCCTCAGCTCGACCAGACCAATTCGATCAAGGAGCTTTGGGCAAAGGAATTCGGCTGCCCGTACTTCGAGATCGAGTGCGTGGGCGAAGACGTCATGCCCGCGCCGGAGAAGTGGTGGGAAAAGAGCAGGGATAACTGGGATGAGCTCATTCCCAAGCACGTGCTCGATCTGAAAGAGCAGCAGCTCAGAGAGATGATAAGCTTCGTCGAGACCCTCACGGGAAAGCCCTTCGACTACTATGAGTTCGAAAGGACGCTCGAGGTCGTCAACGAGCAAGCGGATTACTACCGCAAGACCAGGGATCTGTGCGCCCATACGATACCGTGCCCCGTCGGCATAAGAGACCAGTTCTCGCTCGTCTCCATGCAGTGGCACAGGGGAAATCCCGAGGTCAGGGATATGGCAAAGGGGCTCTACGAGGAGGTCAAGGAGAGGGTCGAAAGCGGCTTTGCGGTTTGTAAGGACGAGAAGATCAGACTCTTCTGGGCGACTCAGGGACTGTGGTCCAACACCCAATTCTACAACGCCTTTATGGAGAAGTACGGCGCTGTATTCGTAGCTTCCATGTACATGTCAATACCCTCGGACGGCTACTACCGCGCTATCAAGGGCAACGCGCTGAGGGCTCTCGCGAGCAGGCAAATACTGCTCGGCGTGCTCGATCCCAACTGGCTCGCCAAGGAAGCAAAGAACTACATGTGCGACGGCGCCGTTGGAATAGGCACAGGCAGGGGCAAGTCCGACATAGCCATAGCCTTCGAGAAGGCGGGGATCCCTTATCTCGAGCTCTCGGGCGACAACGTGGACGCCCGAAACTGGGACGAGGAGGCAAACGAGGCCGCGGTCGCCAGATTCATAGAAGAGAGGATACTCTCTGTCCCTGAATCAGAGAGAAGAAAATACAAAGACTGATACGTTTTCATGGTTTCTCCAACAAGAAGGGGCCGGCAGGATGGGTATTAACTCATCCTGCCGGCCCCTTTTTTGCATTGATGGATCGGATCGTTAACGAAAGCTAGCTCTCGAACGGGAATTTATAATCCAGTCCGAACCTGTCGCGCAGTCCGGTGAGCTCTTTCTGTATGGACTCTCCGACGGGGACGCCCTTGTCCTTGCGCTCCTGCCAGGCGAGCCATTCCTTTTCGCCGGCGGTGTAGATGCGCTCGGCGCCGGGAGCCTTCTCGGAGTCTCTGAGGCCTCTCAGTATGCCTCCCGCAGTGTGTTCAAAGGTGTCGAGTCCCATGAAGAACTCGGGGTTGATCACGAAGAAGAAGTGCCCGAGGCGGTACATCCTGTTGTTTCCGTTCTCATCCTTGCCGCTGAGCTCCTTCATGAAGGGGCCGCCGCAGAGGGCCGCGGAGAGTATCTCGACTATGGTCGTGAAACCGTAGCCCTTGTAGCCGCCGGTCTCCTCGCCGAGGCCGCCTATCGGGAGCAAGGCGCATTTTCCGGCGCGCATGTCCTTGAGGATCTGGCCGGAGTCGGTCATGGTGCCGCCTTCCTTCGTGACTACGAGGCCCGCGGGGGTCGGCTTGCCGCTGCGCTCGTAGAACTCTATCTTGCCGTTCTGGACTATGGAGGTCGCGCAGTCGAAGTTGAAGGGGAAGTCCTCGTCCGTGGGCATGGTGAAGGTGAGGGGGTTAGTCCCCATCATGGGCTCCACTCCGAAGGTCGGAGCCACTGAGGGCCTCGCGTTCGTGCCGCTGACGCCTATCATCCCGGCTTTTTCGGCCATGGTCGTCCAGTAGCCGGCGATGCCGTAGTGGGTGGAATTACAGATCGCGCCGCCCGCCATGCCGTAGGTCTTCGCCTTTTCGATGAGTTTTTCCATCATGCGGTAGGAGGCGACCATGCCCATGCCGTTGTTCGCGTCCATGACGACAGTGGTCGGGGTCTCCTTGAGTATGTCTATCTTGGTGACGGGGAGAAGGGTGCCGTTTTCGATGCGGTCGAGGTAGATGGGCTTGAAGCGGTTGCAGCCGTGGCTCTCGATGCCGCGCCTGTCGCTCTCCAAAAGCACGTCGGCGCATATCCTGGCGTCCTCTTCGGGCACGCCGTATTTTTTGAACACGTCTATCATGAAGCTGTTCATCAGCTCCCAGGGCACATAGGGTCTTGTTTCCATAGTATTCCTCCGCAGCGGGCTCTGCGCGGCGATGCGCCTCAGCCCATATATAACTTCTTGATTATATTTTCTCATCCCTGCCCCGGCAGGTCAAGGGCCGCCGAAAAGATTAGACGCATCTTGCGGGAGATATGGATTGCAATTTGAATGGATCGGGGTTAAAATAAGCAGTAAGCACATGCTAACTGCAAAGAGGGGGACCTGATGAAATACCACATTGAGAAAAACAGCATACAGGAGACGCTTATAATACCTCTGTTCGGAAGGCTCGTCTGTTCGGAACGCTTTCCCGAGCTTTTCTCCGACCCGACGGCTAAGCGCATCTGCGACTCGCTCGACTACGACTTCAGCAGCAAACGCCGCCTGATGGAATCGGCGCCGGGACTGTTCGGGGCCCTGGAGGTCGCTCAGAGACAGTACGATTTGCAGTGCGAGGTGGAGTCCTATCTGAAGGATCATCCGAAGGCCGCCGTCGTAAATCTCGGCTGCGGGCTCGACGACACCTTCAGCAGGGTGGATAACGGCAGCTGTCTGGGCTTCAACATAGATATGCCGGACGTGATAGCTGTCAGAAACGAGCTGCTTCCCGCTCAGGAGCGGGAGCGCAATATAGGCTGCGACCTCAACGACTACGCTTGGATGGATGAGATAGACGCTTCGGACGGAGCGGTATTCTTCGCGGCGGGGGTCTTTTATTACCTCAAGAAAGAGGACGTAAAGGCCCTTGCAGCGGCTATGGCGGTCCGCTTCCCCGGAGGGAAGCTGGCCTTCGATTCCTGCAACAGGCGCGGCGCCAAGATGATGACGAAGACCTGGCTGAAGGAGACCGGGATCACGGACGTGAAGGCCTACTTCTCTCTTGACGACGAAAGGGAGCCCGAGAGCTGGAGCAGCGACTTCGCGTCGGTCAGCGCCAAGAGCTATATGCGCGGCTACAGGGATATCTACTCGAGCCTGGGAGCTTTCCATAAGCTGATGATGAAGTTTTGCGACGGCTTTGTAAACATGAAGATCATCAGGCTGGAATCAGGCTGGACTTCAAAGGAGAGCCTGGCAGCAGGGCTTAATAGCCTGCGGGTCCTCGGGAGCGCTGCCATTGAGGGCCGCGCGAGGAGTGATCCTTATATAGAACGAAATAAATAGCTGTATGATAAAGACCCCGCTCGCGCGGGGTCTTGCTTTTGTTTTTGAAGGTCCGTAGCCGAACGCCCGGGGGCAGTATCAGCGCTTATCAGGCCTTGTATTCGCAGTTTCCTCCGATGACCGTCTTCAGGACTTTGATCTTGAGGATATCATGGGGCGCGGTCTCCGCGACTTCGATGACGTCCCTGTCCAGTACCGTGAAGTCCGCGTACTTGCCGGGCTCGAGGCTGCCTCTCACGTCGTCTGCGAAGACGGCGCGGGCTGCCCAGATGGTGTAGCCCTTGAGGGCGTCCATGGGACTCACCGCGTTCTCCATGCAGAAGCCTCCCTCGGGAAGCAGCTGGTCGTTCGTCCTGGTGACGGCGGCGTGGATACCGGAGAGCGGGGAGGGCGCGGATACCGGAGCGTCGCTTCCGAACGCGACCCAGCCGGTTGACTTCATCACGAGCCCTGCGGCATAGGCGCCGTGTATCCTCTTCTCTCCTAGCCTTCTCATGGCCATGCTGGCGCTGTTGGGGGCGTGCATGGGCTGCATGCTGGCTACTACTCCCAGCCTGGCGGCCCGCTGCGGGCTGTCGTTGGTGACGGTCTGGAAGTGCTCGATCCTCCAGCGGTGGTCGGGATTGGGGATCTCATTTAGCACCGCTTCGTAGGCGTCCAGTATCTCGTCTATGGCGGCGTCTCCAATGCTGTGGGTCGCGACCTGCAGGCCGTGCTCAGCGGCGGTCTTCACCATGTGATAGAGCTCGTCCGGAGTATACATGAGAGTCCCCTTGTGGCCCGGACGGTCGGAGAAATCCTCCTTGAGGGCCGCGCTCTGCGCTCCGACAGCTCCGTCGGAGAGTATCTTGCAGCAGCGGACTGTGTATCTTCCTCCAAACTTCCCGAGTATGGGGAGCTTTTCGAGGAAGGTCTTGTTCTCTTCCGGATCCTTTTCGTTTAAGCAGTCTCCGAGGGTCCCGCAGTAGCGGAGTTTCCCCTTGCCCTCGGCGTAGAGCGCCTCAACGTCCCTCAGATCCTGGGGCGTGTCGTGCATGTCGGATATGCCGGTGAGGCCGTAGGCCAGCATCTGAGCCTGAGCCGCCAGTATGGCCTCCTTCCTCTCCTCGGCGCCGGGCTGGGGGATGGCGCCCCTGATCACGGCGGCCGCGGCGTTGCTGCAGCAGCCCTGGAGCTTTCCTTCCGCGCTGCGCATGAACTCTCCGCCCTCGGGATCCTTCGTATCTTCGGTCACGCCCGCAGCCTTGAAGGCTAGACTGTTGACCCAGATCAGGTGCCCGTCCATGCGGGGGAGCAGCACCGGATTGTTCGGAGCGGCCTCGTCGAGCTCCTCGCGGGTGGGGTAGGAGGGATCCGCCCAGACTTCGTTGTTCCAGCCCATGCCTCCGACTATCCACTTGCCGGCGGGGGCGTTCTCGGCGGCCTCTCTGACCTTTTCGAGTATATCCTCCTTGGAAAGATCGCGTATGCCGAGCTTAAGGAGGCTCTCGCCGTACATCCTGTAGTGAACGTGGGTGTCGAGCAGTCCGGGGACTATCCAGGCTCCATTCATATCGAAGAGCTCGGTCTTGGGACCCTTCAAAGCCAGGATATCCTCGTCGCTTCCCAGCGCCAGGATGTTTCCATTCTTATCCGACGCGAGGGCCTGAGCCTCCGAGAGGGACTCGTCCATGGTGCGGATATGGGCTCCGAACCAGATCTTGTCTGCATATCTTTCCATTCTTTTTCCTCCGCTTGTATTTTTAGTATTGAAATCCCGTGTCAAAGAAAATATAATGAGCTTAAATATCAGACGTTCAGACATCTGATGTCTGTATTGTAACACATAGTCCACCAAGTTCAACAGGTTTTTTAAATGAAAGAATCCATGCTCATCCAGACCGAGCCGCTCTCCGAGCTCGTCGCTGAAAAGATAATAGAGATCATCAAGGACAGGGGCCTCATCGCGGGCGATCAGATACCCACAGAGCTCGAGCTCATAGAGATGCTAGGCGTGGGCCGCAGCACTGTGCGCGAGGCGATAAAAGCTCTGGTATCCGGGGGGATCCTGGAGATCAGAAGGGGCAGGGGGACCTTCATCTGCGACAATCCGCCGCTTCCCGAAGATCCTCTCGGGCTCTCCTTCGCGCCGGACAAGGTCAAGACCTACAGGGATCTTCTCGCCGTAAGGATGGTCCTTGAGCCCTGGATGGCGGCAGAGGCCGCGAAAAACGCGGACGAGAGGGATATAGAGGAGATAAACAGGCTCTGCGACGTGGTCGAAGCGCAGATACTCGCGGGAGAAGACCACATGGGAAAGGACGTGGAGTTCCACACCGCGATAGCGCGCAGCACCAAGAACACCGTGATCCCGCTCATCATACCTATAATAAATAAATCCGTTTCGATGTTCATAGAGATGAGCGGCGGTTCTCTGAGAAACGAGACCATAGTCACTCACAGATCCATAGCACGCGCCATAGCCGAGCACGACAGCTCCGCGGCCAGGGAAGCCATGGTGCTCCATATCCGCTTCAACGAGGAGAGGATAAAGGCGGACGATTAGGCGGCTCCGCAGGCGCGCCACTGGCGCGCTGCCATGAGTCTTGGCGGCGCCCCCTGAGGGTATTTCGAGAGCCGATAGAAGACGCTTCGCCATCTGATAATTCGTAAGATCCCACCGCTCAAAAACTGAAATTGAGTTATTGACAGTCTGTAATCTGTTTGTAATAATTGAAGGGCAATCAGACGTCAGATGTCTGATATCCGCAAAAACTAAGCATTTTCGCGGATATTAAATAGGCTTTCTTAAACCCATAGATATTTTCTATATTTTTGCTCTAACAATCACGCAAATCTATAGATTGGAATGATATCATCGAATTAACGGAAAAAGGAGGTAAGTCCCCATGTCCCTCATGCAGTTTACCTTTGAAAGCCAGTATCTTAATAACAACACCACCATCTCGGTGATACTTCCCGACAGGCCGCACAGCGTAGACGCGTCGGATTTTTATTCAAACGGGAAGAGATACCGCGTGCTCTGGCTGCTCCACGGGACCTACGGAGATCACTCCGACTGGGTCAGAAAGAGCATGATAGAGATCTACGCCAGAGAGAAGAACCTCATCTGCGTGATGCCCAGCGGGCTCAACGCGGACTATGAGAGCTGGCCCGGCTTCGGACTGGGTTTCGACATGGACTCCTTCCTCGTGAAGGAGCTCATGCCCATGATCTACAACTGGTTCCCCGCCTCCCCCAAGAAAGAAGACAACTTCATCGCTGGTCTGTCCATGGGCGGACGCGGCGCTCTCAAATATCTCCTGAAATACCCCGACAAGTTCGCCTCCGGAGCCATACTTTCCGCGTCCCCGCGTCCGGTAGAGAACATCGATTGGGACGGTACCAGGGGCGGCGAGCACATGCAGAGCATGGCGAACCTGAGGTTCCGCAACCAGGTCGCGAACGCGGGCGGCAGGGAAGCATATCTCAGGGACTATAACGACTTCGATAAGGTCTTCGAGATGCACAAGGCCGGGACGCTTCCGAAGATGATCTTCGGCTGCGGCGACAAGGACTTCGGATACGACGCTTTCTGCTATTTCAGAGATAAGTGCAGGGAGGAGGGCGTCCCCATCGTCTTCGAAGAGATGCCCGATCTCGGCCACGAGTGGCGCTTCTGGGATCCGTTCATCCAGAGGGCCTTCAAGTTCTGGGGATTCGAAACGGATTCCGAGACAAGGAAATTGCTTTAATATTCATAATGCCATATAGAAGATTAAAGAAAAGTCACGTGTAAGTTTTTTGGAAGGAGAAAACAATGAAAAAGTTTTTAGCCATCCTGCTTGCTCTGGTAATGGTCTTCTCTCTCGCAGCCTGCGGTGAGAAGAAGGAGGAATCCTCCAACACTCCGGAGCCCGCAGCAAACGACGGCCCCAAGGAGATCACGGCCACCATTCCTCTTACCGGTTGGGACCTCTCTCCGTTCGGTGCTGACACCGGAAGCCGTTACATCACCTGGAACAACATCTACGACGTGCTCTGCGCCCGTGTAAACTTCGGTGACGACGTGGAAGACCTCGAGATGGACATCGCCAAGAGCGTCAAGATCTCCGAGGACGGACTGACCGCCGAGATCGAGATCTACGACTACGTAAAGGACAGCAAAGGCAACGCCATCACCGCGAAGGACGTTGAGGAGTGCTACAACTACGCTATCACCCTCGGCGGAAGATCCACCTTCACCCTCGTAAAGCAGTTCATGGAGAGCATCGAAGCTACCGGCGACTACACCCTGACCCTCAAGCTCAAGAAGGTCTCCGCCGGCGCCATGGCCACCTGCCTTTCCGTCATCCCCATCTGCAACTGGGAGTGGTTCAACACTGCTGACGACGTAGAAAAGACCACCAGCCCCGCCTGCACCGGTCCCTACTACATCTCCGACATGGTTATGGACTCTTATATCACCATGACCAAGGCTGATTACTGGCAGAACGACGAGAGCCTCAGGACCTACATGGCCAAGCAGCCGTTCGACACGATCAACTACAAGCTGATCTCCGAGGCCTCCATGAGGACCGTTGCCCTCGAGAACAAGGAAGTCGACACCGCTGATATCAGCGCCGCCGAGATGAGCTTCTTCATGAACGACGACGGCAGCGCCAAGGACGGATACACCATCCTGCAGTACGCCGGCGGCGGCTACAACGCCCTCATGTTCAACTGCTCTCCGGGACAGAGCCCGCTTGCTGACAACAAGGAGCTCAGGCAGGCCATCGCTTACGCCATCAACTCCAGAGAAGTCATGTACGGCGCCGATCAGACCGACGCTACCGCTCACGTCCTCAAGGACTTCTGCGACAACATCGCGGGCGACTACCTCGAGAAGTGGGACAGCGAAGATTACTATGAGTATGACCTCGACAAGGCCAAGGAGCTCTTCGCGGCTTCCGGCTACAAGCCCGGCGAACTCAAGCTCGTTCTTCAGATCATGAACGTAGGCTCCTACAACTCCGCAGCGACCGTCATCCAGTCCGAGCTCAAGGATCTCGGCATCGACGTAGAGATCAAGGCCTATGACCTCGCTCTCTTCGCCACCTACAAGATGGACTTCTCCCAGTGGGATCTGCTCATGGACTCCTACTCCACCAAGGGCTACCTGACCGACGGCTGGAACAGGATCGACCACGGCGACAGAAACGGTGTCCAGGATGATCACCTCCAGGAGCTCTTCGACAACGCGATGTACAACCACACCGACGAAGACCTCGACGCTTTCCATCAGTATCTGAAGGAGCAGTGCTACGCTATCGGTCTCTTCGCCAACAACAGCTTCCAGGTCGCCCAGGATAAGGTCGTAAAGATGGACCTCGACGGACTCGGAAGGATCAACGTTCCGGCATTCGAGATCGCGGACGATTACGCGACCGTAGTCAAGTAGTTACAAAAAATCATAGCTAAGATTTCTTATGGCATTAGAACAGAAGCTATTTGATTTTTGACCCGGTACCCGGCAAGGTCCGATCCCAAAAGGAGAAGGGTCTTGCCGGGTATTGCGCTAAAGAGGCCATGCGCCTTTGCGGAAGGGTCAAAACAGCAAACGAAACAGTTATCGTAAACATTGAGAGGAATCATTAATGGGCAGATACGTAGCAAAACGAATCCTGCAGATAATTCCCATAATCCTGGTGGTATCGGTGCTCATCTTCGCTATCATGAGCCTCGTGCCCAGCGACCCGATCACCATCATCATGTCGCAGACCAGCGCCACCGCCGAGGAGATCGAAGCGGCCAGAGACGCCGCGGGCTACAACGATCCCTTCCTTGTAAGGCTCGGGAATTATCTTAAAAACCTCTATCTCCACGGAGATATGGGCAAATCTTTCAAAACGGGTTCGCCGGTATTCAAGGACCTCCTGACCAGGCTTCCCGTCACCTTCAGGCTGGCGTTCGGCAGCATCCTGGTATCGGTCCTGCTTGGCATACCGCTCGGAGTGCTCTCCGCTGTCAGGGCGGGGACGCTCACGGACAGGACTACGATGTTCTTTACCCTCATGCTCAACTCGATGCCGAATTTCTGGCTCGCGCTGATGCTCGTAATACTATTCTCACTCAAGCTGAAACTGCTTCCGTCTAACGGAATAGGGGGGATAGAGTATTACATCCTCCCCGTAATAGCGAACTCCGTCGGCGCGGTCGCGGGCATAGCGAGGCAGACGAGGGCCAGCGTGCTCGAGGTCATCAGATCCGACTTCGTCTCCACCGCGAGGTCCAAGGGCCTCAAGGAGAGAGTAGTCATCTGGAAGCACGCGCTTCCCAACGGACTCATCCCCGTCATAACCTCCATCGGCGGCTTCTTCGGAAGGCTGCTCGGAGGCTCCATGGTCATCGAGATGACCTTCTCGCTGCCGGGCGTCGGATCGTATATGATCAACGGCATCAACAACAGGGACTATGACTGCGTGCAGGGCGCCATGCTCTGGATAGCCTTCATATTCGCCGTAACCATGCTGGTAGTCGACCTGCTATACGCCTTCATCGATCCCAGGATCAAGGCGCAGTACGCGGCGTCCAGCGCAAAGAAAAAGACTAAGAAGGAGGCTGCATGATGTCCAAGGATAAGAAAATGTCTGCAGGCGCTGATTACCAGGAAAGTCTTCAGCCGGGCTCCTTTAAATACATCTGGAGGCACCTGTCCCACGACAGCGGGGCTATAGTGGGTATGATCTGCATAGCGGCCATACTCATCATATGCGTGCTCTCTCCCTACATCTTCAAATACGACTATTCCAAGATCAGCATGGCTGACAAGAACGCCCTGCCGTCCGCCGAGCACTGGTTCGGCTGCGACGAGCTCGGAAGAGACATCATGGTCAGGGTATTCTACGGAGCCAGATACACGCTCAGCATAGGCGTGCTCTCTACGGCGATCTCAGCGTCTGTGGGCGTAGCCTTAGGATCGGTCGCCGGATACTTCGGCGGGCGCTTCGACAGCATACTCATGAGGGCTTTGGACATACTCCAGGCCTTCCCCCAGCTGGTGCTCGCCACCCTCGTATCCGCGGTGCTCGGCCCCGGACTCGACAAGTGCATCATAGCGCTGGCGATATCGGGAATACCGGGCTTCGCGAGGATGATGCGCGCCAACATCCTCAACGTAAGAGGCCAGGAGTACATCGAGGCGGCCAAGTCCATAGACTGCTCCACCGCGAGGATAATCACCAAGCACGTCATCCCCAACGCGATATCGCCCATCATAGTCTCCGTCTGCATGGGCATAGCCTCCTCCGGACTGAACGCTTCCGCGCTCAGCTTCCTCGGGCTCGGCGTACAGCCCCCCGAACCGGAATGGGGCGCGATGCTCTCCTCCGCGAGGAACCTGATCAGACAGTATCCCCACATGGCGATATTCCCGGGACTCTTCATCATGATCACCGTTATCAGCCTCAACCTTATAGGCGACTCCCTGCGCGACGCGCTGGATCCCAAGCTTAAGGATTAACGAAGGAGCGGAACATGGAAAACGAAAAGAAAGATGCTAAGCTTCTTGAGATAAAAGATCTTGAGGTAAGATACAGGTCCGGCGGCAGAAGCGTCCACGCGGTCAACGGGGTATCCCTTTCCGTAGACAGGGGAGAGATACTCGGACTCGTAGGCGAGACCGGAGCCGGAAAGACCACCATAGCGAAATCCATACTGCGCATACTCCCGGACCATGCTACTCAGAGCGTTTCCGGAGAGATACTCTTCGATGGGGAAGACCTGCTCAAGGCCAAGCCCAACAGGATGACGGCGATCAGAGGCTACAAGATCTCCATGATCTTCCAGGATCCTATGACCGCGCTCAACCCCATAATGCCGGTAAACAAGCAGATAGCCGAAGGCATAGCCCTCCACATGGGAGTCTCCCCGAGAGAGGCTATAGACAGGGCAAACAAGATGCTCGAGACCGTAGGCATCAGCGCCGACAGAGGCGGCGAGTATCCCCACCAGTTTTCCGGCGGAATGAAGCAGAGGGTAGTCATAGCGATGGCCCTTGCCTGCCGTCCCGACCTGCTGCTGGCCGACGAGCCCACCACCGCTCTGGACGTTACTATCCAGGCGCAGGTGCTCGAGCTCATCGCAAACCTCCAGAAGGAGCTGCACACGGCGATGATCCTGATCACGCACGACCTCGGCGTAGTGGCCGGCGTCTGCGACAAAGTGGCCGTAGTCTACGCGGGAGAGATACTCGAGTCCGGCACCAAGGAAGAGATCTTCGATCATCCCCTGCATCCCTACACCAAGGGCCTCTTCGGAGCGCTTCCCGACCTCAGCAAAAAGGTCAACAGGCTCTCCCCGATCGACGGCCTTCCCCCGGATCCGACGAACCTTCCTCCCGGATGCCCCTTCGCGCCGCGCTGCCCGAAGGCCACCGCAGAGTGCAGGGGCGAGGCGATAGACGGAGAGGAGCCCGCGCCGATCGAACTGCGCGAGATCAACCCCGATCACCTGATCCGCTGCATCCACATAGATTAAGGAGGCTGCCATGGGTACACTGATAGAAGTCAAAAATCTGAAGAAGTATTTCAAGTCTCCCAGAGGGACCGTACACGCGGTAGATAACGTCAGCTTTAACATCGAGGAAGGAAAGACCCTCGGACTCGTAGGCGAGTCCGGCTGCGGAAAGTCCACCCTCGGAAGGACCATAATCCACCTTCTCGACTCCACCGACGGGCAGATCTTCTACAAGGGTGAGGACGTCACCCATCCGGACAAGGCCAAGCTCAGCGAGCTCAGGCACGAGATGCAGATCATATTCCAGGATCCGTATTCCTCGCTGAACCCCAGGAAGACCCTGAAGGAGACCATAGAGGAGCCCCTCATCCTTTCCCGCAAGTTCACCGCTCCGGGAGCTCTCGAAGCTGAATCCACCAGGATCATGGACCTCGTGGGCATTGAGAAGCGCCTCAGGATGTCCTATCCTCACGAGCTCGACGGCGGAAGACGCCAGCGCGTAGGCATAGCCAGAGCGCTCGCCCTCAACCCCAAACTCGTCGTCTGCGACGAGCCGGTATCCGCCCTCGACGTGTCCATACAGGCCCAGATACTGAACCTGCTCATGGATCTTCAGGACGAGTACAAGCTCACCTATCTCTTCGTAACGCACAACCTCTCCGTCGTGAGGCATATCTCCCACAACATAGTGGTAATGTACCTCGGACAGATAGTCGAGATGTGCCCGACCGACGAGCTCTTCGAGCATCAGTACCATCCTTACTCCAAGGCTCTGCTCTCCGCGGTGCCGACCGTGGATATCCACAACCAGAAGGAGAGGATAATCATGAAGGGCGAGATCACTTCTCCTATAGATCCCAAGCCGGAGTGCCGCTTCGCGCAGCGCTGCCCGTACGCCTGCGAGGCGTGCCTGCACGAGATCCCGCTCAGGGAGATCAAGCCGGGCCATTTTGTAGCCTGCGACCGCTGCGAGGAGATCAACGGACTCAACTAGCCAAAACGATCACAGTTACAGGGGGAATATAAGAATGAAGCTCAGAGAAAACTGCAAATACGATCTTATGACCGTCACCAGCATGGGCGTGAGGATCACTCCCGTGAACAGGCAGCCGGTCCAGATCAGCAATACCTATAATATGTTCGCGACCAGCGCGGAGAGCAACGTGCTCAACATCTCCGCCTCTCTTGGGCTGCGCACAAAGGTGCTCACCAGATTCGTCGCCGACAACCCCATAGCGGAGTTCATCAAGGCCGAGCTGCGCCGCCGCAATATCGAATTCGAAGGAAAGGATATCCACTCCGGAAATCCCTGGGGATATCGTCATCAGTTCAACATAGCCGACAGCGGCTACGGCGTGCGCGCCGCGGTCGTGACCAACGACCGCGCAGGCGAGGTCGGCCGCACCTTGAACGCCGCCGATTTCGATCTCGACAGGCTCTTCGGGGAGGAAGGCTGCAGGATACTGCATCTCTCCGGGCTCGTGGCCGCGCTCAGCGAGGACGCCACGAAATGCTGCCTTGAGGTCGTCAGGAAGGCGAAGCAGTACGGAACGGTCATCAGCTTCGACATGAACTACAGAGCCAGTTTTTGGGAGGGCAGGGAGAAGGAGCTCCGCGAGAGCTTCTCCGAGATAGCCAGCCTCGCCGACATCATGCTCGGAAACGAGGAAGACTTCCAGCTCGCGCTTGGAATCAAGGGCCCCGAAGCCGGCGGCAAGGACATCGACGCCAAGATCGAAGGCTTCAAGGGCATGATCATGAACGTCAAGGCTGCCTATCCCAACGCCACGGTCTTCGCGACCACCCTCAGGGAGGCCATAAGCGCCAGCAGGAACCTCTGGGGCGCCCTGATGCTCGTGGGCGACGAGTGGTTCTACGAGCCTCAGAGGGAGATAGACGTGCTCGACCGCATTGGCGGAGGAGACGGCTTCGCGGGCGGCGCCCTCTACGCGATACTGAAGGGCATGGAGCCCGATAAGTGGGTCAAGTTCGGCTGGGCCTGCGGCGCCCTCGTAGCCACCATGCTCGAGGACTACGCTTACCCCGTCAGCGAAAAACAGGTATGGAACGTATACGCGGGAAACGCGAGAGTAGTCAGATAGGCTGCGCCGCAGCCGAAAGATCGGAGGGATCTCAGATGTCTGCGACTAAGATACTCATAAATGGAAACATACACACTGTGGACGCCTGCTTCAGGACGGTCCACGCACTGGCGATAGAGGGCGATAAGATACTCTACGCCGGAGATAACGAAAGGGCCATGAGTTTTGCCGGAGAAGGCACCGTCATCGAGGACCTTCAGGGCAAGACCGTAACGCCGGGCTTTATCGACAACCACGTGCACGCCAAGATGACCGGCTACAACTACAGCCGCATGTCCTGCAAGGACCTGAGCAAGGAGCAGATCCTGGAGGGTATAGCAAAGCTAGCCGAAGAGGCCGAGCCCGGAGAGTGGATCATCACCGGAAGCGGCTGGGACAACGACTGGTGGGAGGATACCAGCTATCCCTCGATAGAGGAGCTCGACGCGGTATCCCCGAACAACCCCGTCATCTGCAGCAGAGCTGCGGGCGGGGTCACCTGGATCAACAGCAAGACCCTCGAGGCCATAGGCTTCTCAAGCATAGACGATCCCGCTCTCGCCGATTACAGGATAGAGAATCCGGACGGAAGGCTCTCCACCGGCTGCCTCATCGGCACCGTAAGGAAGCTCTTCATGGGCGAGGTCGGTAATTCAGAGAAGGGCGATATCAAGGCGATGAAGGCCTTCCAGGACGGTTTCTTTTCCATGGGCATCACCGGCTTCACCGAAGCCAGCCTTACCGGAGACGATCTGGACTTCTTCGAAAAGCTCTATGCTGACGGCACCCTGAAGATCAGGATGAACGCCGCCGTGGGCAACGCCTTCGGAGGGGAGAAGGTCAAGAACGCCTCCTCCGTGGAATATCTCAAAAAATGTCCTATCATCGGCAAATACAACGATAAGTTTACCGTAAAAACTATTAAGTTGATGGCGGCTGGCACCTTCGGATCCAGGAGCTCGTGCATGTTCGAGTCCTTCACGGACAATCCTGGGAACTGCGGTTTTCCGACCCTGACCGATGAGGAGCTCTTCGAGGGCATCAAGTACGGCACGGAGCACGGCATGCAGGTCATGATCCACACCATAGGAGACAAGGACCTCGACAGAGTGCTCGAAGCCTATGAGAAGGAGAATGCCGAGCATCCTATAGGAGAGCTCAGGCACCGTATAGAGCACTTCCAGATCATCAGGGGCAACACCCCGGAGAGGGCCAAGGCCCTCGGGATAATCCCGAGCGTTCAGCCTCTCCACGGGCCCAACAGCTCCAACATGGCCGAAAAGTGCCTCGGACCTTTCCGCGCGCCGTACTCCTATCCCATAGGGCAGCTCGCGAAGAGGGTGGGCATGATAGCCGGCGGCTCCGATACCCCGGTGGCGAACGCCAGCCCGCTCGCCGAGATACACGCAGCGGTCACAAGGAAGAACGACAATCTTCAGCCCGAGAATGGTTTCTATCCCGAGCTCGGAGCCATAGACAGGGCCTCCGCGCTCAAGGCGTTTACGATCTGGGGCGCCTACGCGCAGTTCGCCGAGGAAAGCTACGGCTCGCTCGAGCCGGGCAAGCAGGCCGACTACGTGGTCATGGACAGAGATTTGCTCACGGCCCCGGCCGATGATATACTGAACATAAAGGTACTCGAGACCGTAATGGGTGGAGAGACCGTGTACAAGTGTGAATAAGGATCAAAAAAGAGGCGTATCAATGAAAAAAGCAGATATCGGTCTGATCGGACTTGCCGTAATGGGCGAGAACCTGGTCATGAACATGGAATCCAAGGGATTTACGGTCGCGGTATACAACAGGACCACTTCCAAGGTCGACGATTTCATCTCGGGCAGGGCGAAGGGCAAGAACATCATAGGCTGCCACAGCCTTGAGGAGCTCATAGAGAATCTCGAAAAGCCCAGGAAGGTCTTCATGATGATAAAGGCCGGCCAGGCCGTCGACGGTATGATAGAGCAGCTCATACCCCTCATGGAGGAGGGCGACATCATAATAGACGGCGGAAACAGCCACTTCCCCGACACCATCAGGAGAACGGCCTACGTCGAGAGCAAGGGACTGCTCTACATTGGCACAGGCGTATCCGGCGGCGAGGAAGGAGCACTCAACGGGCCTTCCATGATGCCCGGCGGATCCCCCAAGGCCTGGCCTTCGGTCAAGCCCATACTTCAGGCCATCTGCGCCAAGGTCGAGGACGGGTCTCCTTGCTGCGACTGGGTAGGCGAGAACGGTGCCGGACACTTCGTAAAGATGGTCCACAACGGCATCGAATACGGCGACATG
>JAFPZZ010000054.1 GCA_017417045.1 Bacillota bacterium | reverse complement strand
GTTGCCTGCATGCCGGATTCGGGACGCCGTACAGGGTCTGTGCCGCCTGACGCCCCCTGCAGCGTCTCACTCCGCATCCGCGGCATAGACGGCGCTGAAGAGCTCGATCCCCTCGATCGCTTCCTTTTCAAGCTCTGCCATTAGGAACCATCCCGCCATGTCGTCTGTGCAGACCTCGGGATCGCAGACTTTAACGACCGTGAAGCGCAGCTCGCCGCCCGAAGAGGCGGCGCCGCTTATTCCGAAGCGGAAGGATCCGCTGCGCGCCGGTACGTATATGAGAAAGAGCGATCTGTCCTCAAAGAAGTCCGCTCCGAGCCCCGAGACAGCCTCGTCGAACGACAGGATCTCATCGTAGCCATGCTCCATGGAGAGTATGCCTGCGAAGGCCGTCCTGAAGCTCTCCAGATCCTCCATGCTGTCAAAGCGGAACAACGGAAGATCCTGCCCGCCCCCGGTCCTTTCGGAGGCCGGAGGGAATGCGGCGCTTCCAGAGAGCGACTCCTCAAAGGCCTCGCGATTCAGACACTCTTTGTATATCTTTTCATCTTCGCTCCAGTTGGCGTAGGCGCTGTGCTCGGAGAAGAAGAGCTCATACGGACCCTCGTCCGATGGAGCGCCAGCCGCGGAGTCTTTGCCGGCGGTACCCGGAGAAGCCTTTTCCTGCGCTGAGGGATCCGAAGCCTCGGTCCCCTGCAGTGCGCTTCCCGAAGCTGCGCCTCTGTCTTTGCAGGCCGCTAGGCCGAGCAGGAGGGTCAGGCAGAGAATTATGGATAAAGATCGTTTCATAGCGTTCACCTCTGCCTATATTACGAAGCATACGCGTAAATTCAGCGAAACGTATATATGTGATAAAAAAGACCAAAGGGCCGGGATCAGCCTTTGGACCTGCAACATGACATGTGTTTTCAGTTATTCATCGCCTAATAACGATAGGCGTTTTCTTGGCGTAAGCTTCCACAAGCTCGAAGTTTGCCTCGAGCCCCTCCGTGATATATACCTCACCGCCGTCCGTAACGAGCACCGCCTCGAAGTCGTCGCTGTTCTTCCACAGCTCCGCCGCGCCGTCCTTCCCGAGGATGAAGCACGCGGTGGAGAGCGCGTCGCAAAGCGTGCCGTCGTTTCCGATCACCGTCGCGGAGACGAGACCGCTCGAAGCCGGCCTTCCCGTCTTGGGATCTATAATATGCCAGTAGACGGCGCCGTCCCTTACGAAGAACCTCTCATAGCCGCCGGAGGTTATGACCGCCTTGTCCACTATGTCTGCGACTCCGAGCAGGCCGTCCCCGAAGGGATCCTGGACGGCGACCCGCCACGGGCTTCCGTCCGGCTTCGAGCCCACGGTCTGGACGTTGCCTCCTAGATTGAGCAGGGCGCTCTTCACGCCGCTCTCCTTCAGCATATCGGCGGCGAGCTGGCCTATGCAGCCCTTGGCTACGCCGCCAAGATCTATCTCCATACCCGGGGGAAGGCTCATGACGCGCGGCGCGCCGGCCTCTTCAAAGGCCTCCCTGACCTTTGCGTAGTCCACGAGCTCAAGGAGCTCTGCGATCTCGCCATCTCCCGGCACGCGGTATTCATCCGTCGTGAAGCCCCAGGCGCGGACGAGGGGATATATGGAAATGTCGAAGGCCCCTCCCGTCCTTTCGCCGAGCTCCAGCGCGCGGGCCATAAGCTCCGCTGTCTGCTCGGAAAGCTCGGTCTCCTCGCCGCTGTTCAGCGCGCGTATCTCGCTGCCCTCGGCGGTGACCGAGAGCCTCGCTTCGTTTTCGTTTATAAGGGCCTCCGCCCTGTCCAGAAGACCTTCGTACCCGTAGATCTTGAGATCTATTACGGTATCGAGGGCGAATACGGTGCGGCTCACAGGCTGCTCCTGCTGCCCTTCGGAGCTTCCGCTTTGTCCTCCGCTGCCCTCTGGCCCATTGCTGCCAGCCCCGCACGCGGAAAAGAGCCCCAGGCAAAGCGTGAGGCTCAGCATAAGCGCTGTATATCTCAGTGATCTTTTGTTATCGTTCTTTTTCGTCATAGCGGCCGCCTTCTCGGCGTTCTCCGCGCTTTGGGCTCATCAGTCGTTTAGAGCTGCCGCGAGCGCGGCTCTCACCGCGTTCATTATACCATAAGACGAGTACGTGGCGCCCGAGACTGCGGAAACGTCCGCGCTCTGCCTGCTTATTATCGCGGGGATGACCGAAGACGACGCGTCGCCGAAGAAATCCGGATCGTCGCCGGACGACACGACGCTCACGTTCGTGATGCGGTCGCCCTGTATCGTGACGCTGACGGTGATGCTGCCTTCGAAGCCCTGAGCGCTGCCCGTAAATGTTCCGTCCCTGTATTTGGACTGCGGCGCGGGGGCCGGTTCGGGCTCGGGCTCGGACACTGGAGATCCGATCCTTTGTTAGCTTTTGATAACCCTGTATCATTATCAAGGCCCCTGCGTCTGAAGGGGCCTGCTGATTAGCTGTAGCTAACTTTGTGTAGAATATATCAAATTTGAGGCGTCCAAGTCAATAGCGTTATTTCCCGGTCTGCTCACCGCCTGGCTCTCCGAGCGCGCCGCCTGCGTGAAGCTTTTCGAGGACGAGGGTCGCTATCACCCCGTTGATCGCTCCCGTGATTATGCCGCTGATACCGAGCACGGGTAGATAATAGAATATCTGAGGCGTACCGCTGAAAGCGCAGGCTGCGAGGAGCTGTCCCAGGTTGTGAAAGAAGCCACCGCCCATAGACACCCCGCTCACGCGGAACTTGCCGCTCGACCTGAGGGCGGCCATCACGAAAAGGCTCAAAAGCCCTCCCGAAAGAGCGTAGACCGCGGAATAGAGATTCCCGAAGAGCAGGGCCGACATCGCTATCCTTATGGCGTTTACCATGAGTCCGTAGCCCGCGCCGAGCTCGTATATGGCGATGAGCACCACGATATTCGCAAGTCCCAGTTTGATACCGGGTATGCCGAAGCCGAAGGGGATAAGGACCTCAACGTAGGAGAAGATGAGCGCGAGGGCGGCCAGCATGCCGCCCGTGGCAGCGCGCAGGGCGAATGGGGCGCGGCTGCTGCGGCCGTCAGTACGCGACCGAGTCATATGCCTCACCTCCCGTTATCTTAACGACCAGCCTGTGCGGCAGGCAGACTATGATCTGACCCTCGCGGCTGACCGGCGCATGCGCCAGGCAGTCGCCGTTTGGACAGTCGGCCTCGAGCATGCGGACGCTTCCGCCGCTTATCTCGATGAGGTTTCTCCCATGTTCGCTCTCGACCTCGACCACGCGGTCCTCTGAAAGCGCATAGCTCGCCCAGGGCTTTCCGTCGACGCTTATCTCGGCGGTCTTTCCCGCGTCTCCCGCGCGCAGGAAAAACAGAGCCGCGGCGCTTACTATAAGCAGCGCGGCCGCTAGGAGTATATCGTTTTTCCCGAAAAAGCGTTTCATCCGGTGATCGTTTGCGGCGGCGCGCATCGCGAGGCGGCGCGCAGCTGACCTGCGCGGCCTCAGGGCCGCGGCCCGCCGCCTATTCTATCTCATAGCCTTCCGCGCGCAGCGCGTCCAGGGCTTTCTCAAAGCTCTCTTCTTTTACCAGTATATAGTCCGTGTCGTAGGTCGACACCGCGAAGATCCCAACGCCGCTCTCCGCGAGTATGCCTGAGATCCTTGAAAGCACCCCGATGAGCGAGAAGTCGAGCTGCCCGCTTATGCGAAAAGCCCTCCAGCCGTCTTCCCTTTCAAGGGCCTCGTCGGGCGCGAACTCCGTGCGGCAGACGAGTGATATCTCGCTGTCCGTGCGGCCTATGAAATAAAAGTCCCTGTCAAGGTCTATGCTTTCCACGTACGCCAGCTTGCAGACGCTGAGCGCGTATTTCAGTCTTTCGAGCTTCATCTGTCCTCCCTGTATTCTGCTCTAACATAATAGATCGACTCTAACATAATATATCGACGCGCGTCCGCGGTTCAAGTCCCGCTTTTGGCGAGGGTATTTGATATAACAAACGCTCCTTTCCCCGCGTTCGGGAAAAGGAGTGCCTGCGAAAGGATATGTGGATCATTTATCATGAAGGAGATCTTGCTTTGCCTGCCGCTTAGGCGCGGGCCTTAGTCCGCGACCTTGAGCCTTCTCTCCCAGACGCCGAGCATGCGGGAAAGGGAGAAGCAGACTATGAGATATATGAGGCCGGAGATGATGAGCGGCGGGATGGGGCGGAAAGTCGACGACTGCACGGTCTTGTAGGCCGTTGTCAGCTCCGCGATGAAGAACTGGGACGCCAGCGAGCTCTGCTTGATGGTGACGATGAATTCGTTCGCGAGGGCCGGAAGTATGTTCTTGACCGCCTGCGGAAGCACGACGTGCACGAGTGTCTGGGTCTCGGTGAGCCCGAGGCTCCTCGCCGCTTCGGTCTGTCCTCTGTCTACGGCCTCTATGCCCGCCCTGATGATCTCCGCGACGTACGCGCCTGTGCTGACCACCAGCGCGACTAGTATGCAGGTGAGGTTGCTGAGATCGAGCCCCGTGGCCTTGGGAAGCCAGAGCCAGAAGAAGTAGAGCTGGAGCAGTATGGGCGTACCGCGTATTATCTCGATGTAAAAGCGGCAGATCGCGTTAAGTATCCTGGACTTCGTCAGCCTGCAGAACGCCACCACCATGCCTACGAGGGAGCCGAAGAGCAGCGTGAGCGCAGAGATCCAAAGGGTCCCCCAGAGCCCCTGCAGAAATACCATATGATACTTGTTCCAGATCTTTATTATGATCGTGATCGCTTCCATCAACCGTTCTCCGATGCGTTTAGATTATACTGACCGTCAGTCAGCTTTTGGATACGCCCTCGCGCGTCCTTTCTTTTCCGGGCTAGATGCCCAAGCTTGCGGCATAAGCCTTGTATTCGTCTACCCACTTGTCGATCTGCCCGCTGTCCCTGAGCTCCTCAAGGCACTTGTTTACGAACTCGAGCAGTTCGGGATTGCCCTTGGCGACTCCGCCGCGGGTGCCGACGGTGTTGGGGTCGACCTCGAAGAGCATCTTGTCGGCCAGAGTGACGAGGCCGGGATTCGCTTCCGCGTAGAGCTCGGCGTTGGTGACCGCGCATACCGCCGCGTCAGCCTTGCCCTCGGCGACCATCAGATAGCCGTCGGTGGTGGAGGAGACCTTTATGAATTCCTTGAACTTGGAGGGATCCATCTGGGCGTTCGCGTAGGCTTCCTGCAGGGAGCCCGCCTGAGCGACGACCTTCTTGCCGGCGAAATCGTCGAAGCTGTCGTAGAGGTCGTAGTCCTCTTCCCTTATCATGAGGCTGTACTTGTTGCTGCCGCTGTTGTAGTAATAGGTGGTGAAGTCGAAGGCGTCAGCCCTTTCCGGGGTGTAGGCCATGGCGGAGAGCGCCAGGTCGTACTTGCCGTCGGCTATGCTGGAGAGCACCGCCGTAAATTCGAGGGGAACGAGCCTGAACTCGACTCCGAGCTGCTCGGCTATGTAACGGCCGATCTCTATGTCGACGCCCTGATATTTGTCGTCGCCCTCCTTAGATGAGTCTATGAACTCGTAAGGGGCGAAATATGGTTCGGATACGACCTCGATATAGCCTCTCTCCTTGATCTCGTCGAGGCGGGTCTTGGGGGCCTCCTGACCTTCGGAGGGGGAGGCTTCCTTCTCTCCGCAGGCCGCGAGAGAAAAGAGCATGAGCGCTGCCATAAGTACGCATATGAGCTTCTTCATTGTAGTATCCCTTTCTATCTCTGCTGTTTTCCAGGTGATAATGCAAGGATTATAACCCTGCCGCTTTACTGTGTCAATGCTTTAGTGCGCTAAATCGCTAAATTATTTTTCTGATATTGCACGGCTGTCGTTTCTACTTTTAATATATATAGGTTCTTCCCGCTCCGACGCCGAGAAACGGCTTGTTTTCAGCGCTTCGGGCAATAAAAGACCCGGCGTCCGCGCCGCTGCTCTTCGCTGCGCTTCATCCGGGTCCTTCTCTGTTGTAAATGTTATTCTGCGGCAGACGTGCGCTATGCCCGGCTTCCTCAGCTCCAGGCTCCGCCTCTGCCTGTTTGGGTCAAACTCAGCGCCCGCATTCCGGGGCTTCAATCTGCTTTGCCGTCATATCCATGGCGTATTTCGCGGCTCCGCAGATCCCGGCGTCGTTACCAAGCTCCGCGAGCACGACCTTCGGGTAGTGCTTGCTGAGCCTGGCGTACTTCTCCATCTTGCTCTGAGCGAGCGCCCTGAGGTACTCGCCGGCCCTGGAGACCCCTCCGCCTATGATTATCGACTCCGGGTCAGTCACATAGCAGATCATGGCCATGGCCCTTCCCAGGCGGTCCATGCTCTCGTCTGCGGCCCGGACGGCGAGCGCGTCGCCTTTCTTAGCGAGATCGAAGACGTCCTTCGCCGTGAGAGGATCCGTGACCCTCATGCCGCTGTATTCCTCGCTCTCCGCCATGACGCGCCTCGCCATGCGGACTATCCCGGTCGCCGAGGCGTACTGCTCCAGGCAGCCCCTGCCTCCGCAGCTGCAGAGCTCCTCCTCGCCGGGCTCGACGCAGATATGTCCTATCTCGCCTCCGAGGCCGTGCGTTCCGCTTATGACCCTGCCTCCCTGGATGACGCCGCCTCCGACGCCGGTGCCGAGCGTTATCATGACGGCGCTGCTAACGCCTCTTCCGCCGCCCTGCCAGATCTCTCCCAGGGCCGCGGCGTTCGCGTCGTTCAGAGCGAACGAAGGCATGCCGCCGCACATATCGGAAAGTATCCTGGCGGGGTACAACTCGTCCAAGCCGAGGTTGACGCCCCTTTCCATGAAGCCTTCCTCGTCGACGGGCCCCGCTATGTCTATGCCGGCAGCACATTCGGAGAGCTCAGCTCCGTTCGCGTGGGCGAGCCTGCTGAGCTCCGCAGCTATGTCGCCGAAGATCGCCTCTTCGCCCTGGCCCGTGCGCGTCGCTATCTCGCTCTTTTCGAGCAGGACGCCCTCCGCGCTGAATATTCCTGTCTTGACGGTCGTCCCGCCTATATCTATGCCGAAGTAATATCTCTTGTCCATTTCAGATCAAACGGCCCGTGCTTTCCTGGCCTTTGCTTGTCGCTATCCTTCGTAGTGCTTCGCGACATCCTTGAGGTACTCTATGATGCCCAGATGCTGCGGGCATACGCTCTCGCACTGACCGCACTCGATGCAATCGGAAGGCCTTCCGTGCTCGGCGGCTATCATCTGGAAGTTAGTGAAATTGACGGTCCAGCCCTTCTCCTCGAGGTCCTCCCTCATATCCTCGTTGTAGATAGAGAAGTACTGGGGGATCGCGATGCTCATCGGGCAGCCCTCGGTGCAGTAGGAGCAGCCAGTGCAGGGAACGGCTATCTGATCGTTGATGATCTCCGCCGCCTTGAAGCAAAGCCCTCGCTCCTCCTCGGAAAGGGGCCTGAAGTCCTGCATATACGAGAGGTTGTCCTCCATCTGGGAGACCGTGCTCATGCCGGAGAGCACCACCATCACGTTGTCCAGGGTGGCTGCGAAGCGTATCGCCCAGCTCGGGACAGACATCTGTGGCTCGACTTCCTTGAAGAGCTCTACGGCCTTTTCGGGTATCCTGGCGAGGGTGCCGCCCTTGACCGGCTCCATCACGATGACGGGCTTTCCGTGCTTTTTCGCCACCTCGTAGCAGCCGCCGGACTGTATCCAGGGGCTGTTCCAGTCGAGGTAGTTGAGCTGGATCTGAACGAACTCGAGCTCAGGATGCTCCGTGAGGATCTTGTCCAAAAGCTCCGGATCGTCGTGGAAGGAGAAGCCCGCGTGCCTAATAAGGCCGGCGGCCTTCTTCTCCTGTATCCATTCGAAGCAGTTCAGCTTCTCATATACGGGGAGCTTGCCGCGGTCGATGCCGTGCAGCAGGTAATAGTCGAAATAGCCCGCCCCTGTCTTTCTAAGCTGCTCGTTGAATATCTTGTCTCTGTCCTCCTCCGTCTTGAGGAAGCCGGCGTGCAGCTTGGTCGCCAGGGTGAAGCTCTCCCTGGGATAGCGGTCCACGAGGGCCTCCTTCGCGGCGTTCTCGCTCGCGAAGCCGTTGTACATCCAGGCTGTGTCGAAATAGGTGAAGCCCTTCTCAATGAAGAGGTCGACCATCTTCTTTAGCTGCTCTATATCGATGTCGGCGTCGCCGCCTCCCGGGACTATGGGAAGCCTCATAAGGCCGAAGCCCAGCTTTTTCTCTGGTCTGAACTGCATATATTCCTCCTTGTATCTCTCCTTGCTGTTAGTTTTGAACCGGCGCGATCCGGCAGCGACTTATCAATCCCGCGATCCGGCGGCGCCTTATCCATCCCGCGCTCCGGCGGCGCTTTTGCCGCTGCGCCGCTCCTCAGATCCTACCGCCCCCGGCGGCTATGATAGGTTCGAACTTCTCGCGCAGGGCCTTCTTGAATGCCTCGGGCTCGTCGCTCATCGGGTTGTGTCCGGAATTCTCGAAGAATATGAGGTCCTTCTCGGGGGCCTCGATCTTCTCGAACCAGTCCGGAATGAGCAGCCAGGGCGTGTTCAGATCCTGCTTGCCGTGGAAGATGAAGAACGGTACCTCGAAACGTGTGTTGGTCTTCGGGAAGTCCAGCGCGCCGATCTCCGGCCAGAGTTTTTCCAGGCTGCGCTCCGTGCCTGCGAGGTAGCCCTTCATATCGGCCCTGGTGTATTCGCCGGAGGCCTTCATCGTTTCTAGCTTTCCCGCGTAGTAGGCGGTCGCGTGGCTGTTCGGCGAGACCCCGCCGTATTTCTTGAGATAGCCGCGCTGCTTCATGAGGCCGACAGGTCCGCCGGGGTACATGCCGTTAATGGGCTCTCCGAGGGCTCTGAGTTCCTTCAGAGCTTCCTCGTCCCCGAGCTTTTCGGCCTGTTCGAGCGTCCAGTTGTAGCTCACGACCTCGTTCATGTGGCCGTTGACGAGCTGACCGTAGCCGACGTAGGCTGCGACGAGCTCCGGGTAACGGGCCGCGAGCAAAGTCCCTACGCAGCTGCCCCAGCTGAGTCCGAGTATGAATATCTTGTCCTTGTCAAAGCGCCTGCAGAGCCACGCGGCGAGCTCCGCGGCGTCCTCCACGATGCGCTCCTTGGTCACTGACTCAAAGTCAACGCCCGTATACGAGCCTCCGACTCCCCGCTGGTCCCAGCCGACCAGGGTAAAGCGGTCGAGCAGGTCCCTGTGATTGTGCATCACATCGTGGCGGTTGATCCCGCCCGGGCCTCCGTGTATGAAAAGAATGATGGGGTTCTTCTCGTCCTCGGTGATGATATGTATCTTCTGCATCACTCCGCCGATCTTGATCTTGGTCTGCTTGTCCATCGTATTCCTCCTTTATTCCTCCCTGCGGGGATCGTCTTCTCTGTGCGCCGCGCGGCTTTCTTCTTCTAACGTTTTTATCCTTATGTCTACCCCAGTCTCGCTTCCCTGAGCGGCCTGTCCCAGAAGACCTTTCCGCCGGCCTCTTCCGCGAGAGCGTCTATGCGCTCCCTGAGACCTTCCATGAACGCGGCCTCTCTCTTTTTCGAGCGGCGGCCCTTATCGTCGTAGAGGGTCTCTTCGAAATATGCGTCGTAGGAGACCGCGTAGTCCTCCTCGTCCCTGTGGGGGAAGAAGCTGACCGCAGCCTTGTAAGTTATATGCCCGGCCCCGGAATCCGAGATGAGCATGACTATAGCGGCCTTCCTCGGCACTCCGCCGTATTCCAGCTCCGCTTCGAAATATTGATCGTAAACGTTTATCGTCATGTCCTCTGTCCTTTCGCGCGGATGAACATAAATTATGCTATGTGACCCGCGAGGGCGATCACCCTGTCCGCCGCCTCGCCGGGAGTCAGCCCGCTCGTATCGACCTTGGCCGTGCCGAGCGACGCGGCCGCCCTGGCTCTATCCAGGCTGCGCTCTATTACGCTGCTGTCCCTCAGCCCCGCCGCGATGTCCTTTTCGAGCCTTTCTCTGAGCGTCTTCTCGTCCGCCGTGAGCGTGACGCAGACTACGTCTGAGCAGAGCCACAGATCGAGCCTTCCAAGAACGCTGTCTATGATCTCCTGCTCGTGCATGACCCAGGCGAACACGACGTTCTCGTAGGCCGTGCAGTGCAGCAGCCCGTTGAGCACGAAGCTTATGTTGTCCAGCACCATGGCCTTGGTCTCGTCCGTCACGACGAAGGGATCCGCGTCCCAGAGGCAGTCGCCGTCGAGGAAGGCGCAGGCCGGAAGCTTCTTCTGAAGCGCCCTTCCGACTTTGTTCTTTCCGACCCCCATAGGGCCGCCTATCAGATAAAGTGTCTTCATTGATCTGTGTTTTTTCGATCGCGGGGCGATCTTCTTTGGATATAACGGCGCTTTGTTTAGATCGGCTGCGTCTTTTCGGCGGATACGCTGCGTAAGCGGGCGAGCGATGCTGCCGGCGGCTGCTTCTTAGAAGGCAGCGTCACATCGCCGGATGCGCTGCGTAAGCGGGCGAGCGCTCGCCGGCGGCTGCTTCTCAGCCGAGATGCCAGAACTGCCCGTCGGGCATCAGCAGGATAGATCCCCTCAGTACCTCGAGCGTATTGCCCTCAAGATCCTTTACTACGGTCTCCTCGCGGTAATCGGGATCCTCGACCCAGCGGCTGAAATAGAGCTTGCCGCCGTCTCTGTACCAGAAGGTCTCGCTTGGCTGCGTCTCTATTTCCAGCTTCTCCGGCCAGATGATCTGAAATCTGTCCGCGGTGCTGCGGGTGATCATCAGGGGGCTGCCGTGCGGCATGAGGTTGTAGCAGTCAGGGGTCTCTGAAAGCGGGATCGTTACTATCTCCTCCGTGCCGCCCTCCGGGCTGAAGGCCATGAGCGAGATGCTCTCTTCCTTGAAGTCCGCGAGCAGCAGTATGACCCTGCCCTCGTGCCAGAGCGGCATGCCGAAATAGCGGCCCTCCCTCTTCGGAACGGGTCTGAATAAGGCTCCGTCAGGCCAGTGCACAAGGATGAGGTCGTTTTGGTCGATCCTGTGGCCCGTGCGGAATAGCTCCTCGGCCTCGTAGAGATCGCCGTGGACGTAGTCGCTGCCCCAGTACCATTCGGCGCAGCCCTCGAGCTGCTGAAGGTAGGTTATACCCTTTGTTTCGAGCTTTTTTATCTCCATGTCTGCTGTTTTGCCGGCGCTTCCACGAGAGGCTCCTGATGACCAGGTCCTGCCTAAGGCGAAAGCGCCAGCCGCGCACCGCCGTTTCCCTGCATATTTATTTGATTATATCACAGTAAGCCTCCGCCCGCAGAGCCGCTACCCTCGACTTTGTATCTTTTTGCGCGGCTCTGCTGTATAATCTATCTGCGCGGCCAAATAAGCCGCCCGAAAAGGAGAATAATATGCAGATAATCATAAAAGAACCCGGCAGCGAGGAGTTCTACAGGGAAACAGTGAGCGTCATGGCCCAGTACCGCGGCCTTATCAAAGATCCCCAGATGAAGTTCAAGGACCAGTTCTCACAGCTGAAGACCCTGCTCATCGTCAGCGCCGTGACCTTCATAATAGTCGATATAATGGGCGTAGCCTGGGGCTTCAGCACGACGGTTATTATAGCCGCGGTCCTGCTCGGCATAGGCATCATAACCAGCATCCTCAGCCTGAACAATCTAAACCGCATGCTCAGCTCGCTCATGCAGGATCACCAGACCCAGATCCTCACGCTCGACGAGAACGGGATAGAGCTCAGAAAGGAGCACGCTTCCCGCGTGGTCAGGGTCCCCTGGGAGGACATCGCCTTCGCGAGGGTCTTCGAGGAGTCGATATGTTTCCTGGCAAAGGGCAGCTTCGGGATAGTCTTCTCGGTCGCCCGCAGATACGAGGATCAGATCATCCCGTATATCGAAGAGGAACTCCCGGAGCTCAGGCTGATTCGCTAGCGCGGCGCATGCGATCGAGCGCGCGCTCCTTTGAACATATCGAAAGCGACATCGCGGCCCTTCTTCAAAGTCTTCGCGGTTTTTCCTCAAAGTTTTTGCGGCTTTTCCTCAAAGATTTCGCAGCCCTTCCTCCCGGAAGGGCTTTTTGTGAGAAAAAACCCCGCCCGCTCCGTATATATGGCGACCGCTCATGAAAGGAGCTTTACGATTTGACCGAAAGAGAATTTGAAAAATGCGTAAACAAGTATACGCGGCTGCTCTGGTCCGTCGCAGCGCCGGTGCTTGAGGGCATAGGCAGCGAGCAGGACGTGGAGGAATGCGTCGCGGACGTGTTCATCGAGCTGTGGCAAAGGCCGGAGGCCTACGATCCCTCGCGCGGGAGCCTGAAAAACTGGCTGTGCATCAAATGCAAGAGCAGGGCTATCGACGCCTTCAGAAGGTTGAGCGCTCATATTAGCGAGGAGCTGAGCGAGGAAACGCTCAGAAGCATGGCGCAGCTCGCGGAAGAAGACGTCTCTGAGCTCCGCGAGAAGCGCCTGGCCGCCGTCAGGGCGGCCGTCGTAAGGCTGGACGAACCCGCCAGAGAGATAATGCTGCGCCGCTTCTACCTCGGGCAGAAGCCTTCCCAGATCGCCGCGGCCATGGACCTGAACGTCAGGAAGGTCGAGAACGTCATTTACAGGACGAAGCAGAAGCTGAAGGAAGCTCTGGCGGATGGCGCGGAGAGGGATGCGGAGGGCGAACGGGAAAAGGAGAGGGCCGCGGAGGGCAGCCGGAAAAAGGAAAGACCCGCAGAGAACAGTAAGGAAAAGGAGGGCGGCTATGAGATATAGGCAGGAGAACCTTAACAATATAAAGCAGCGCATATCCGCGGAGACCGGTGTGATCATGAATTCCGGAGGATACGAACACGGCGCGCGGCGCATGCTTATCGCTCTGGCACTGGTGCTCGCGCTTGGAACTATGGCGATATTCGCGGCGAAGCGCTTCGAGATCAGCAGAAACGTGCTGCTCAGTCCCGCCGCGCAGTCCGGTGAAGCTCTCGACGGCTCGGGAAGCGAGGCCGGTGACGAGACTCAGGCGGGGGAGACATCCGAGCCCCCAGAGGACGGATCCCCCGAAAGCTTGACCGACAGTCAACAGCTGAGCGGCTTTCGCATCAGCTATCCCTTCGAGCTTAACACGAACGAGTACACGATCTCCAAATACGCCCACAAGGGTATAGACATAGAAGCCCCGAAGGGTACTCCCGTGCTTGCGGCTGCTGACGGAACGGTCAGAGTCTGCGAGTTCAAGCCCGATTACGGTTATTACGTCATCATCGACCATGCGGACGGCTACAGCACGCTCTATGCACACATGGAAGGATACAGCGTCGAGCAGGGACAGGAGCTGAAGGCAGGGGATCAGATAGGAACGGTCGGAGCGACAGGGATGGCGACGGGGCCGCACCTACACCTCGAGCTCAGGGGGGACGATGAGCCCATAGACCCGATGGATTATTTTGAATAGAAGAGACTGAGCCAAGGTGCAGCGTCCATGGATCTTTCTAAATAGCAGTGGACTGCTTAAATGCAGCGTCCCATGAAAGGAAAAGGAGCCCATATGGGCTCCTTTTTCTCGTTTCCCGTTTTTATCTTGCCCTAATGCTTTACTTGATCGTCCTGCCTTACGGCTTAACTTAACCGCCTTGCCTTGCGGTTTTTATTAAACATACCGCCTTATAGCTTTGCTAAACTTCCTGCCTTACTTCTTTAAATATTTGTCCATCCAGGCGGCGATCTCCTTCAGCCTCGTGACACGGTTTCGCGGCTTCCCGCCCCTCGACAGGCCGTGGCTCTCGCCGTGGAAGAGGCAGAAGCGGGTGTCGACGCCGAACTTCTGGAGCGCGGTGTACATCTGCAGGCCTTCGCCCATATAGCAGCGGTAGTCCCTGTCGGAGTGGATGAAGAGCGTAGGCGTCTTGACCCTGTCGGCGAATTTGAGCGGCGACTGCGCCCAGACGCCCTCCGGACCGTTCCAGACGTCGCCCTGGACGATCTCCTCGCCGTAGCCGAGGCCTACGTCCGTGTATAGGTTCTGCGCGAGCCAGTTCGAGATGCTGCGGCAGCTGACGGCCGCCGCGAAGCGCTCCGTCTGGCCTATGATCCAATTCGTCATGTATCCGCCGTAGCTTCCGCCCGTCACGCTAAGCCTCTCCCTGTCTATCATGGGATAGGCCTCGAGCACCTTGTCCGTGAAGGCCATGATATCGCTGTAGTCTATAGTCCCGAGCTTGCCCCTGAGCTCGGAGAAATCGCTTCCGCGTCCGTCGCCGCCCCTGGGGTTGCAGTAGAACACGAAGTAACCTCTGGCGGCCAGCATCTGCATCTCATGATAATACGAGACGCCATATGCACCGAAGGGTCCGCCGTGTATCTCGAGTATGGCCGGGTAGCTGACGCCCTCCTTAAAGTCCGCCGGTTTTATGACGCAGCCGTTTATCTGCCATCCATCGTTTATTACCGATAAAGGCTCCGGCATACTGATGTTTAATTCGCCAAAGAGCTCGTCGTTGAAGCCTGTGAGCCTGACGGCCTCGCCGTCTTTTATCTCGTATAGCTCGGGCAGCCTGTCTTCCTTGATACAGGACGCGAGGACGCGGCCGTTCTTCACAGCGACAGCGTCTATGGAGCCGTCCGCTTCATAGAGCGTGCTCAGCTCCCCGTTTTCGAACTTCCTCAGCACCGGCTTCATATCGCAGACGGTAGCATAGTAAAAGGCCTCTCCGTCGAAGGCTGTCTTAGCGCCCGCGCCGAAGCTCGAGTCCCCAGCGACGCCGCCTCCCGGGACCTCGTCCTTTTCGAAGAGCCTCTGAGGACCCTTCTCGGTCAGCTTCCATACTCCGGGGATCTCGGCAGTGCCGTGCTTCTTTCCGTCGCCCATCGCGGCGATAGGCTGCTCCCCGAGGAATCCTACCCAGCTGACGACCCATCCGCCGCCGGGGACCAGCTCCTTTTTCTTCCCGTCCTCATAGAGAGTTACGCTGCTGTACGGGGAGAGCTTTTTGTCGTAGCGCTGAGAGGTATACACGATCCTGTCTTTGCAGACCGCGAAGCCGGTGACCTGTTCGTCCTCCGCGGTAAGGGGTTCGGGCTTTTCGCCGTCCGAGCTCATCAGGTACAGCCTGCTGCGGCGCCTGTCCGTGAATCCCTTGCCGTCGAACCAGAACGGGAACTCCTCGAAGATCTCGTAGGCCGGGTCGCGCTTTTCGGCCATATCGTAAGCAGCCAACACCGCGAAGTTCTCTCCCGCCAGCTTTTTGATATCGAAGACCATTAGCGGAAGCTCCATGTATTTCTGAGCCTCTCCGCCCCTCAGATCGAGGCAGTAAAAGCTCGTGCTAGGCTCGGCGCCTCCTGAGGCAGAGCCTGGTGTCACAGAGGCAGAGCCCGGTGAACCTGCTAAGGAGCCTGCTGCTCCCGCAGCCGCTGATGCTCCCGCAGCCGCTGATGCACCCGCGCCGGCCTTTTTCTCCCTGCCCGAGGCGAAGAGCAGCCTGCTCTCATCCAGCCAGAGCGCGCTTTTGACGTCCTGACTTGCAGTCAGCCTCCTCACTTCGGAATCGTCCCAGAGCCAGAGGTCGCTGTCATAGCCGTTCGTCTTCTCGTTTGCCTGCGAAAGGGTGAAGACAGCCCTCTTCCCGTCCGGCGACCACGCGGGCGCCGAAACGAATTTGAATTTATAAAGATCCTCTATCTCGACTTTTCTCATATGCACCCTCCTTTTCCTATGACCAGCTTTTTTTAGCAGCCCGGGCTTTTTTGGGCTCAGACGTTACCGGCAAAACTAGACCTTGAACCTGTCGTATTCTCCCGCGCAGTCCAGGCAGAGCTTCCTGCCGTTCACTATTCGTATCCAGTTTGCGCCCGTCAGCTCGCCGCACTCCTCGCATACGTAGGAATCGAACAGGCGGGCAGGCTCGGGAAGCGCTATCTTTACAGGACCGGCGCTGAACATCTCCTCGTCGGGGATCTCGTGGTAATACTTAAGAGCCTCCTGCTTGCTCATGCCGGAGGGCCCGGGCTTTAGCACGAGTCTGACGGAGCGTCCTCCGGCCCTCTCGTAAAACGAATAGGCCGACTTGCCCCTCATGTGAAAGAGCAGATTGCCCTTGCCGGCGCTGCAGCCGAGTATGACCTGGATGGCGTCCACGCCGCAGGCGTCGTTCTCTGCTATGCACACTACTTCCTCGTCCTCCGAGAATCTGAGTCCGAGAAGTTTTATAGCATAGAGCGAGGCCCTATAGCCTATGGTCACGCCCGGGCAGACGTGTCCGTGGAAGGCTATAACTCTTTCCCAGAGCTCCCTGTCTATGATATCGATCTCGCTTGTATCGAGCTTTTGTACCGCCATGTTGACCTCCGGTCAGAACTATGTCTGCGCAGCAAAGAAACTTTCTTCTGCCGCGCCGCTTTACCGTATTATTTTCGGATACTTTACTCTTTCCCGAGATACTTGAGCGCCGCTGCCGTCATGACTTCGACGCCTATGGGAAGCGCCTCCTCCTGCGGGGCGAAGCCTCCGTTGTGTATGGGTATGAGCTCTTCGGCCGGGACCTTCGGATCCCTGCAGCCGAGCCAGATGAAGGCGCCGGGGACCCTCTCGCAGTAGAACGAGAAGTCCTCCCCGCCTAGCGCGGAAGACGCCGGGATCTCTAGCGCGTTCTCGCCGAGCTGCTCCCTTACGGTCTCGCAGACCAGATCGAACATGCCGGGATCGTTGACGGTCGGGGAATAACCCATGACGTAGCGGAAATCGTAGCCGCCGCCCATGCCCTCGCAGACGCCCTTCACGATATTCTCTATTCGCGCCGGCATCTGCCTTCTGATGGCCGGATTGAGGTTGCGACAGGTGCCTTCCATGACGACCTCGTCGGCTATGACGTTGTAGCGGTTTCCGCCGCTGATCTTGCCTATGGTGACGACCGCGCTGTCGAGGGGACTGACCCTTCTCGAGACTATGGTCTGCAGAGCGGAGATGACCTGCGCCGCGATGGCGATCGCGTCTATCCCGTTCTCCGGGGCGGAGCCGTGGCTGCTCTTGCCCTTAACCGTGATGAAGAACCTGTCGGAGGAGGCCATCATCGCGCCGTTTCTGATCGCGACCTTTCCGGTCTCGTACTGCGGCCAGACGTGCTGACCTATGACCGCGTCCACGTGAGGCTCCTCTAGCACTCCCTCGTCTATCATACGGCGCGCGCCGCTGGCCATCGGATCCTCCTCAGCCGGCTGGAACATCAGTTTGACGCAGCCGTCGAAGCTGCCCTTCAGCTCGTTCAGCACGTAAGCCGCGCCTAGCAGCATGGCTGCGTGGGCGTCGTGCCCGCAGGAATGCGCCGCGCCCGGCCTGCAGGAAGCGTAGGGAAGGCCTGTGCTCTCATTCAGGGGCAGCGCGTCTATATCCGCCCTCAGGCCGACACATTTTCCGGGGCCCCTTCCCTGGATTATGGCGACGACTCCGTGGCCGCCGACGCCCTCTTTGGGTTCAAGGCCCATCTCCCTCAGGACCTGCGCTATATACGCCGCTGTCTCGGCCTCCTGACCCGTGAGTTCGGGATTCATATGTATGTGCCTGCGATGCTCTATGATCTTGGGCTGATATTTCTCTACGATCTGCTTAAGTTCCATGGCGCTCTCCTTGTGATCCAAACGAAAAAGCTCATAGGCTCGTCCAAAACGCATGCCTATGAGCTAATTGTACCAGAGAACGCCTGCCCGGCGCTCGCTATTCTTCCGTCTTCGACTTCTTTTCTTGCTCAGACTTTGCCCTTCTCGCCGCGTCCGCCAGGATACAGCCGAAGACCACGAGTATGCCCGCGATCACATATTTGCCGTCGGATATCATGAAAATGCTCGCGGCAAGGCCGAAATCCGCCGCCATCTCCATGCCCCTGATGTATTCCTTTTTCATCGCTCCGGTCTCCTTTTTGCGCCATCTCCCGCCCCGGACTGTACGCCGGCCTCCAGCGGGCTATTATGCGAGCCGCGCTCCGCGTCTCTTTATACATGCCGTGCGCGACGCAGCATACAGCAATTCTTATTTCATATTGATACCATGTGTTTCATCGGCATTTGCCGATGCCAAGATCTTTTGCCTTTGGGCCTGTCCGCAGGGCGAAGGAGTTTATTGCGCCCGGCTTCCTATTCCGGATAAAGAAGCCTTGGGACAGGCCGGGTGGAGCACGTTGCCTAACATCTGTTATTCAACATATGTTATTATATGCACGATCCCCCAGCCTGTCAACAGGGACGCATGTATTTTTCGAAAAGTCGGCTTTATTGAGAGGCCTTCGCGCCGGCCTCCGCACAAATAAAAAACAGGGAAAGCACAGGCCTTCCCTGTATGCGGCGTTTTTGTTCCGGCACCGCGCAGCTCAGTTTGCGGAACCGGCATACGACCGCCACAAAGCGCTCGGTATCAGTACTTCTTCTCTCCGCTGCGTATCATGACCTTGTCACCCAGCGGCTCGATGATGGGCTTGACGACCTTTTCAGTCCAGTCCTCGGGCAGTATCTCCTCAACGGAGATCGTCACCGCCTTCGGCGGGCAGCCCCAGTACTTCAGCATGACCTCGTTGATCTCGTCGACGACTTTTTTCTTGGTTTCCTCGTCCTTGGGATAAGCTTTGATAGCGATGTACGGCATGTTCGCTGCCTCCTTTCATGGCTTAAAACGTAAGCGTTTACTCCTCATAATACTCCACGCCCTGTTCCCGCAGGAACTCCTTGATCCTGTCGGCACCTATGCACTGACCGACGTGAAGGAAGGGCTGGTTGTTGATCGTGTACTCCTTGCCGTGCAGCATCTTCTTCTCTCCGACCATGTCAAAGCCCAGATGCAGGTGCTTCGTGGAAGACTGCATCCCGCAGATCAGGCCCTCCGATGTGAAGAGCGGTCCGCCGCTCTGGCCCCTGAGCCCCGGAGTGCTCAGCTCTATGCCGTAGATCCTGCCGTCCGGGCCCGCGAGATGCCTCGTGAACATCCCCTCTATGGGAAAGCGCGGAGTGTTGGGCCTTCCAGCGGAGCTATCCCACTCCAGGGAGTCGTTCTCCTCATCGTAGCGGAAGTCCTTGAACTCCGGGAAGGGGAAGCCGAGTCTGCAGAGCATATCGCCCGGACGCACGCTGCCCATGTCCCTTACGAAAACGGCGTGGCCCGAATACAGCGTCTTGTCGAACTCCCTGAAACG
Organism: Bacillota bacterium; assembly: GCA_017417045.1. Taxonomy (GTDB): domain Bacteria; phylum Bacillota; class Clostridia; order Peptostreptococcales; family Anaerovoracaceae; genus RGIG2707. Next base: position 19,603 of record JAFPZZ010000054.1, on the reverse strand, counting down.
TATAAGGGCAATGTCGAGCTCCTTGTGCATTACAACGTCGAAACCCGCGAAGCCCGAGACCGCCCCGTCGAACTTGATCTTCATCTGTATGGGGCTGCCCGCCTTGAGCTTGTGCACGAGCTCAAGCTTTTTGACTGCGGCTGCTCTTCCGCTTCCCCCGGGCACGCGTGCGCAGGCCGCCTTGAACTCGGCATACTGCTCCGTCACAGCCTGGGCCTGCACTATCTGCCGCGCGACGTGCCTGCAGGTCACCGCGCAGCCCTCGTCGTTGACGAAGAACAGCGTGGCAAGGCCCGGCACTATGGCCTGCTCCTTGTAATTCCTGGTGATGAATTTTATGGGCCGGGTAAAACCTCCGACCTTTTCTATTGCGTCCGCGAACATCAGCTCCTCCTAGATATCTCTTTTATATGATTTTATACAAAATCTGCCCGCCGGGCAACGTTCAGCGGGATATGCACCTTTTTCCGGGAAAACAATGCCGGTATATGCCCGAAAACTAAGGAATCGATCGCAGAGGTCCTCGAAGATCCTATACGGCGGTGTTTTGCGCCGTGGCCGCTTGATTCGCATTTCAAAAGGACATATAATATGGGTATATTTTGAATATTGGTCATCGGAGGACAGTACGCCGTAGCGTAGGGGATCGCAGAGCCTCGGCTCTGCAGGCCGCCTGTCGGATAAGATGTCGAGTGAGCTCGGAACGATCGGCTTGTTAAGCCTGTTGCTGCCGGGCATTTTTATTGAAGGAGACTGAAAATGGCAAAGATCACTCTCACCCCGCTCGCCGAAGAGGACCGGGAGCAATTCATACTTGACAATCAGCGCGCGTTCAAATTCGGCGCCATGGAGGAATTCGGAAAAAGGGACGACCACTTCGAAGAGGACGGGGAGATCATTTCCCGAAAGACCATAGAAGAGAGCATAGACGGCGGAGTCGCCTACCGCATTCGCGAAGACGGCCGCATAGCCGGCGGGCTGGTCTTGAAGATCGACGAAAAGACTCAGCACAACCACCTGGACCTCCTGTTCGTCAGTCCCCAGGCGCACAGCAAGGGTATAGGCACGGCGGCGTGGAAGGAGGTCGAGCGTATCTACCCCGAAACGAAGGTCTGGGAGACCTGTACTCCCTATTTTGAGACGAGAAATATCCACTTTTACGTCAATAAGTGCGGTTTTCACATAGTCGAATTCTTCAGCAGCCATCATCCGGATCCAAACGATCCAGAGTTCTCCGAAGGATGCGGCGGCGAAGAAAATGACGGCGGCGGAATGTTTCGCTTTAAAAAACAGATGCATTGAACCGTCCGCCGGACGTTCTCCCGACGCTCCCGCCCTCTCTGGTTCAAAGCCCTTCTATCATCTCGCATAACAAAAGGAGGACAGTCGTCCTCCCTTTTGTTATGGTCCGATCATCATAAACGGACTGGTTAAAACCATTGTATTTTCAAGGGCTGCCGGACCCGCATTTAAACACGATAGAGAAATATCTATATTGATCGATCACGTTTCCAAAGCAAAACGGAATCCTCTTTTATCTGTTGGATGATCGACTGCGCTTCCTCTTCTGAAGTATTTGCAGGGATCAGCTGCGCATGCTTTCCCTTCAGCAAACCCTGTTCAACTACGTATTTCTCCGGCAAGTAGTACACCTCGGTAATGATCTCATTATAGACTTTTCCGTTGTCGTTGATCTGCCCGGGCGGTTCGCTATAATTTGCGATCGTGATCCGCGAACCAGGCTTTTTTTCAAAGTATTGTGAGTAAATGCTCCTGGTGAGATATACAAATTCTACGCAGCATTTTTCTTCCTCCACCGTCTCTGTCACATAGAAACTTCCGTAATAACAGCTGTAATTCCTGTCCGTATACATCGCTCCGTTATCGCTTACTGTGACACCGGATTCCTCATACGGAACGAAGGTCTCATGGGTGTAAAGGATCGAATACGCACCTATAACGATTGCAATTGTAAGAACGATCGAGATGATTAGCTTGCCCGCAAAGTTTTTTCCATGCTTCTGCTCCTTGGTGATCTCACTGACCATTTTCCTGTCTCCTTTCAGCAATGCATCCAAAGAAACATCAAAGGTGTCGCTGATGAGGACAAGGATCTCAAGATCGGGATAGCTCTTGCCGTTTTCCCAGTTGGAGATAGTCTGCCGTGTAACGCTGCAGATCTCTGCCAGGCCTTCCTGTGTGAGACCATGGTCTTTTCTGATCTCATTGATCCTTTTTCCCAGTTCCATCTGAATGTTCCTTTGAATGTTCCGTAACTATGAATTACGCGGTCAGTATATTGTTATTGTATTACAGAGTCCATCAAAGTGCTTTGACGATCGCTGAAAAACCGGAGCAAAGAATCTTTGCGTTTTCCATTCTTCATTTCTTTGCAGATTACCCGTTTTCCATCTTCAGTCGATGCTGATCTATTTCGGCACCTCCCATGCGGAGTTCCTTTTTACTCCAAAGTGCTTGAGTTGCCTTTTCTCCGCCAACGAAAACGGCTCTCTCGCCCTCTCGGGTTCTGATCCCTTCATTTCATACATAAAAACAGAGACGGGATGACCCGTCTCTGTTTTTATGGTCCGAGTGGCGGGATTTGAACCCACGGCCTCTTGGTCCCGAACCAAGCACGCTACCATCTGCGCTACACCCGGATGCGCTGTCAGTTCTGACAGCAAAATTAAATATACCTTTGTTTTTTCAGATTGTCAACAGATTTCGGGGCTTCGCGGCGCCGCATCCTGATCTGCGCTCGGCGCGCCGGCCGCAGGCTCATGGTTGCCGCAGCTGGTCTTCGGCGGCCGATCGTCCGCCATCCGGCCGAAAGCCTCCTGCGCCCTATAATCCCTACACCCTCGCGCTCTGCCTTGCGTCCTGCTGCTTGGCGCGCTCCATGCCGTACTCGACTATCATGTCGACTATGGTGGAGTAGCTGACGCCGGCGTTCTGCATGAGCATGGGGAACATGCTGATGGGCGTAAAACCGGGGATGGTGTTGATCTCGTTGAGGTAGACGGCGTCGGTCTTGCGGTCGATCATGAAGTCTACCCTCGAGAAGCCGGCGCAGTCGAGCGCGGCGTAGGCCTTTTCGGCCATGCGCAGGATCTTTTCCCTCATGTGGTCGGAGATCTTCGCGGGGATCTCGGGATAGCTGACGCCGCTGACGTATTTGTCCTCGTAGTCGTAGAATTCGGCGCCTACGATGATCTCGCCGAGCTGCCAGGCCCTGGGCCTGTCGTTGCCCATGACGGCCACCTCGATCTCGCGGCAGTCGACGCCCTGCTCCGCGAGCAGCCTGTTGTCGAACTTGGCGGCGAACCTGATCGCGGGGAGCAGCTCTTCGGGCTTATGCACCTTGGTGATGCCTATCGAGGAGCCCATGTTCACGGGCTTGATGAATATGGGATATTTGAGCTCGCGGTTGATGCGGGCGATGATGTCCGGCCCTATGTCGCAGGAGAGAAAGTCGATGTATGGGGTCTGGGGTATGCCCTCGGCCTCGAAGATCTTCTTTGCGATTATCTTGTCCATGGCCGCCGCGGATCCGGTGATGCCGCTGCCGCCGTAGGGGATGTCCATGAGCTGGAAGAGCCCTTGGACGCTGCCGTCCTCGCCGTTCATGCCGTGGAGTATGGGCAGGGCGAAGTCTATCATGTCCTTCAGCTGGCGTCCGGCGTTTCCTATGACGCTGATGCCGAAATGCGCGGGGTCGGCGGCGAGGTCAGCCTCGGCCTTTGCCTGCCAGCTGCCGTCGCGAAGGGCGTCTGTGGGGCCCTCGTAGAGCAGCCAGCGGCCTTCCTGCGTGATGCCTATCATGACGACGTCGTATTTTTCTCTGTCCGCGGCCTCTATGACGTGCGCCGCGGAGACTCTCGAGACCTCGTGCTCCGTGGACCTGCCTCCGAAGACGACGCCGAGCCTTATCTTATCCATTTGCTGTGCCTCCTACGGTCTATTCGAGTCCCAGACCGAACTTCTCCCTGACCCTCTTCATGGTCTTCTGCGCGATGGCGTCGGCCCTTTCCGCGCCCTCGTGCAGAGTCCGCACGAGCTCGTCCGAGTACCTGATCTCTTCGTAATGCGCCTTGATGGGCGCGAGGCCGTCTACGGTGAGCTCCACGAGGTCCTTCTTGAAATCGCCGTAGCCGTGGCCCTCGTAATCCTTTTCGATGTCTTCGAGACTCTTTCCGGAGAAGGCGCTGTAGATGTTCATAAGGTTGCTGATGCCGGGCTTATTTTCCATGTCGAAGCGCACGCTGCCCTCGGAATCGGTGGTCGCGCGCATGATGGCCTTCTTGATCTTGGAGGGCTCGTCGAGCAGGGAGATACGGCTCATCTCGTTGACCGCGCTCTTGCTCATCTTGGCCGTGGGGTCGTCCAGCGCCATTATCCTGGCGCCGGCCTTGAGGAACCTGCCGTCGGGAACGACGAAGGTCTTGCCGTACTTGTTGTTGACCCTGATAGCGAGGTCCCTGGTGAGCTCGATGTGCTGCTTCTGGTCATTGCCCACGGGCACGATGTCGGTGTCGTAGAGCAGTATGTCCGCCGCCATGAGCGCAGGATAGGTCAGAAGGCCCGTTCCCACGGACTCCTTGCCGTGACTCTTCGCCTTGAACTGGGTCATGCGGAAGAGCTCGCCGGTGTTGGAGGCGCAGATGAGTATCCAGCCGAGCTCCGCGTGCGCGGAGACCTCGGACTGCACGAAGACTATGGACTTCTTCGGGTCTATGCCCACGGCGATGTAGAGCGCCGCGACGTCCAGTATGTGTTTTTTAAGCTCCTTGGGGTCCTGCGGAACGGTGATAGCGTGTTCGTCGACTATGCAGTAGAGGCATTCGTTGTCCTGCTGCAGCTCGGGGAACTGCACGAGCGCTCCGAGGTAGTTTCCGAGATGGATGTTGCCGGTCGGCTGTACGCCGGAAAAAACTCTCTTCATTTTCATCCTCCGAATCTTGATATGCGGACGGTCCGGGCGCCTTTTCCGCTGGCGGGGCAGGAATATCGCCCTGTTGACCCGCGGTCATTCGCCCGTCCGGGCCTTTTATTCCTCTATGAGCGTGAGCTGTTCGCTCCCGTCGTCCTTACCGCCGCTCTCCTTCTTGGCCTTGGCGGGCTTTTCCTCCTCCTGCGGAGCTTCCTCGGCGTCTTCCCTTATGGCCCTGGCCATCGCGACGATCTCGGTATCTCCCTCGACCTTCATGATCTTGACGCCCTGGGTGGTGCGGCCGAGCCTTGATACCTCGGACGCGCTGATGCGTATGATGACGCCGTCGCTGTTGATGAGGAAGATGTCGTCGTCATCCCTTACGGTCATGGCTCCTATGAGCTCGCCCGTCTTGTCGAACTTGGTCTTGTCGTAGGTCAGGAGGCCCTTGCCGCCCCTGGTCTGTATCCTGTATTCCTTGACCGGTGAGCGCTTCCCGTAGCCGTTCTTGGTGACGACCAGAAGCTCCTCGCTCTTTTCGGCGAGCTCCATGGATACGACGCGGTCGCCCTTGCCGAGGTCTATGGCTCTGACGCCTCCGGCCGCCCTGCCCATGGGCCTGACGTCCTCCTCGCTGAAGCTGATGGACTTGCCCTGAGCGGTGACTATGATGACCGTGGACTTGCCGGTGGATTCCTTGATGCCCACGAGCTCGTCGCCCTCCTTGAGCTTTATCGCCACGAGGCCGGTCTTTCTGTTGGTGATGTACTCGGAGATCGGGGTCTTCTTGATGATGCCGTTCTTGGTGACGGCTATCAGGTACTTGTCCTCGTCCGAGGGCCTGAACGGCAGCACGCTGGTTATGCGCTCATGCTGCATCATGTTCAGGAAGTTGATGGCCGGGGTGCCCTTCGCGGTCCTCGCCGCCTCGGGCAGCTCGTAGGCCTTGATAGTATACACCCTGCCGCAGTTCGTGAACACCGAGAGCGTGTCGTGCGACGAGCAGCTTATCAGGTGGCGTACGAAGTCGTTCTCCCTGGTGGACTGGCCCGTTATGCCCTTGCCGCCCCTTCTCTGGGTCTTGTAGGTGTCCGCGGAGACCCTCTTGATGTATCCGAGGTGGGATATAGTGACTACGACGTCCTGCTCCTCGATGAGCTCGGATTCGTCGAGCTCGTCTTCGTCGGCGATGATCTCGGTGCGGCGATCGTCGCCCCACTTGCCGGCGACCTCGATGAGCTCGTCCCTTACGACTCCCATGAGCAGGATCTCGTCGGCGAGCAGGCTCTTGTAGTAGGCTATCTTCTTTTCGAGCTCTTCGTACTCAGCCTCGATCTTGTCTCTTTCGAGGCCCTGCAGCCTCCTGAGCTGCATCTCGAGTATGGCCTGGGCCTGGATCTGCGAGAGCCCGAAGCGCGCCATCAGGCGCTCCCTGGCGTCGTCGTAGGCTTCCCTTATGGTCTTGATGATCTCGTCTATATTGTCGAGCGCTATCCTGTAGCCCTCGAGTATGTGAGCCCTTGCCTCTGCCTTGGCGAGGTCGTAGCGCGTCCTGCGGGTCAGGACCTCCTTCTGGTGCTTGATGTACTCCTCGAGCACTTCTTTAAGCGTCAGCAGGCGCGGCCTTCCGTCGACCAGGGCTATCATGATGATGCTGAAGTTGGTCTCAAGGTCGGTGTGCTTGTACAGCCTGTTGAGCATGACGCGGGGATTTGCGTCCTTCTTGAGGTCTATGACCACGCGCACCTCGCCCTTGGAGGACTCGTCGCGTATGTCCTTGATGCCCTCGAGCTTCTTGTCGCGGACGAGCTCCGCGATGCGCTCTATCATGGAGGCCTTGTTTATGCCGTAGGGGATCTCGTTGAAGATGATGGAGACTGTGCCTCTGGAGCCTTCCTCGATGACCGCCTTGGCGCGGACCTTGACCTTGCCCTGTCCCGTGGTATAGGCGTCCCTGATGCCGCTGCGGCCGACTATGGTCGCTCCGGTCGGAAAGTCCGGGCCCTTGATGTGCTTCATCAGCTCCTCGCTGCTCATATCCGGATGCGCGATGAGCTGGACCGTGCCCTTTATGACCTCGCGGAGGTTGTGGGGCGGTATGGAGGTCGCCATGCCTACGGCTATGCCGTTGGAGCCGTTGACCAGGAGGTTCGGGAACCTCGCGGGCAGTACGACGGGCTCGTCCTCCTCACCGTCGTAGTTGGGGGCGAAGTCGACGGTGTCCTTGTCGATGTCCCTCAGCATCTCGAGCGCGAAGGGCGCCATGCGGGCCTCGGTGTACCTGGAAGCCGCGGCGCCGTCGCCGTCCATGGAGCCGAAGTTGCCGTGGCCGTCCACGAGCGGGTACCTCATGTTCCAGGGCTGCGCGAGCCTGACCATGGCATCGTATATGGAGGAGTCGCCGTGCGGGTGGTATTTACCCATTACCTCGCCGACTATCCTCGCGGATTTCTTATGAGGCTTGTCCGGGGTGTTGCCTAGGGTGCTCATGCCGTAGAGTATGCGCCTGTGCACGGGCTTGAGGCCGTCGCGCACGTCCGGCAGAGCGCGGGCCACGATGACGCTCATCGAATAGTCGATGTACGAGCGCTTCATCTCCTCGTATATCTCGTGCTGGAGTATCTTTTCGTTTGTTATTTCCTGCTGTTTTTCTGCCATTTTTCCGTACCTTATACGTCAAGGATCGCGTACTGCGCGTTCTCTTCGATGAACTGCCTGCGCGGCGGCACCTTGTCGCCCATCAGGGTCGTGAATATCTGGTCCGCGGCGGCCACGTCGTCAACGGTTATCTGCACCAGCGTGCGGGTCGAGGGATCCATGGTGGTCTCCCAGAGTTGGGTCGCGTCCATCTCGCCGAGGCCCTTGTATCTCTGGATGTCGACCTTCTTGCCGGCCTTCGCGAATTCGGCGAGGACCTTTTCCTGCTCGCGGTCGGAGTAGGTGTAGCGTATCTCGTTTCCGCACTTGACGCGGAAGAGCGGAGGCTGTGCGGCGTATACGTAGCCGCCCTCGATCAGCTGGGGCATGTGGCGGAAGAAGAGCGTCAGCATAAGTGTCCTTATGTGGGCTCCGTCGACGTCCGCATCGCTCATGATGATGATCTTGTGATATCTGAGCTTATCGATGTTGAACTGGTCGCCTATGCCGCAGCCGAAGGCCGTGATCATGTCCTTGATGGTGTCTGAGGAGAGCATCTTGTGCTGCGAGGCCTTCTCGACGTTGAGGATCTTGCCCCTGAGCGGAAGTATCGCCTGGGTCTTCCTGTCCCTGCCCTCCTTGGCGGAGCCGCCTGCGGAGTCGCCCTCTACGATGAAGATCTCGGAGCGAGCCGGATCCTTCTCGGAGCAGTCGGCGAGCTTTCCGGGGAGGCTGGTCGCCTCGAGCGCGCCCTTTCTCACGGTGTCTCGCGCCTTTCTAGCGGCTTCCCTGGCCCTGAAGGCCCTGAGCGCCTTGTCCACTATGGACTTGGCCTGGCTCGGGTTCTCCTCGAGGAAGGCCATGAGCTCTTCCTTGGTGACGGAATCGGTCAGGGTCCTCATGTCCGCGTTGCCGAGCTTGGTCTTGGTCTGGCCCTCGAACTGGGGCTCGGTCAGCTTGACCGATACTATGGCCGTAAGGCCCTCTCTGATGTCGTTTCCATCGAGGTCGGGATCCTTTTCCTTGAGCAGTTTGGCCTTGCGGGCGTATTCGTTGAACACCCTGGTGAGGGCCGCCTTGAAGCCCACGAGGTGGGCGCCGCCTTCGACGGTGTTGATATTATTGGCGTAGGAGTAGATGTTCTCGGTGTAGGAGTCGGTCCACTGCATCGCGACCTCGACTTCCTTGTCCTTCCTGACGCTCTCGTAGTATATGATGCTGTCGTGTATGGGCTGCTTGTTCTTGTTCTGGAAGGCGACGAATTCCTTGATGCCGCCCTCGTAGTGATAGACTTCCTTTTTCTTCTTGGGGCCGCGCTCGTCGCTGAGCGTGATCTTGATCCCCTTGTTGAGGAAGGCCATCTCCCTGAGCCTGGACTCGAGGGTGTCGAAGCTGAACACAGTCTCGTCGAAGATTTCGGGATCCGGCTTGAAGATGGTGTGGCAGCCGGTCTTGTTTCCGCAGTCGCCGACTATCTCGACGGGGCTCATGACCTTGCCGCGGGCATAGCTCTGCCTGTAGATCTTGCCGTCTCTCATGCTCTCGACCGTCATGCTCTCGGAGAGCGCGTTGACTACCGAGGCGCCGACGCCGTGAAGTCCGCCGGAGACCTTGTATCCGCCCTCGCCGAACTTGCCGCCGGCGTGGAGCACGGTCATGATGACCTCCATGGCGGGCTTGTGGAGCTTGGGATGGTCGTCGACTGGCATTCCGCGGCCGTCGTCGGTGACTTCTATAGAATCGTCCTCTTTTATGATGACGCTGATGTTCTTGCAGAATCCCGCGAGGGCCTCATCTACCGAGTTGTCGACGATCTCGTATACGAGGTGGTGGAGACCCCTGGAGCTCGTGGTACCTATATACATACCGGGACGCTTGCGCACCGGTTCAAGTCCTTCGAGCACCTGTATCTGTTCAGCGTTGTATTCCTTGTTTTGTGGCTGAAGGTCGTTCAGTGCCATTATTTCCTCCGTTATCACAAAATTTACATTTTTTAGTCATGTTTTTAACTGATAAATTATAGCAATTTTTAAGTCATACATCAAGCAATAAGCAAAAAAACTTATGGGAAAACGCGCTTTGTGCGCTATATTATTTTGGAACGTTTTTTTACTCGTCTTGGCCTTTACATACAAGATATTGGATATGTTCAAAAAGTGCATAAAGTTTTGCACATTTTGTGCAAAACCCTGTGCAATACTAAATAAACATTGAAATTTCAACGATACTCGCCTGTGTAAAACTGTGTTCTGTAAATATTTTCAAAACACAATATGATGTATCCGGCGCGTTTTCTCAGATTTTTTGTTTTCTCTTTCTCCTAAATCATGGGACTGCAGTTGTGATAAAATATTTTCACAATAATCAGAATAGGGGAATATGCGCAGTTTTTATGGAAAGAGCGGAGTTAAATCAGAAATGGGAACAGACTCTGGACTACCTCACGGACAGGATCCAGAAATATAGGGTCGACCTGTTTTTCGGCGAACTCGTTCCTCAGAGATTCAGGGAAAAAGACTCGGCTATAGTGGTCTTTTCAAACAACCCCGAGATATCTCAGATCAACATCGACAGGTACAAAAACGATATATCCGATGCTACGCAGGAAGCCTTCGGAAGGCCCTGCAGCCTTGTTGTGTCCGATAAAAAAGGAGAAGAGAGCTTTCCAAACGAGGATCAGTTCGATCCCAGATACACCTTTGACTCCTTCGTAGAAGGCGAAAACAGCAGGCTGGCTTTCGTCACGGCACTCACCGTAGCGGAAGGGTACAACAAAAAACTCAATCCTCTTTTTATTTACGGAGGATCGGGCCTTGGAAAGACTCACCTGATGCACGCAATAGGCCAGTACGTAAGAAGAAATCATCCAAAAAAGAAGGTTCTTTACATCTCATCCGAGACCTTCACAAATGAATACGTTCAGGCCGTAGGAAACAAGACCATAGACGATTTCCGCAAAAAATACAGGACCGTCGACATACTCATGATAGACGATATCCAGTTCATAGCCGGCAAGGCCGGAACAGTGAACGAGATATTCAATACCTTCGAGACCCTTACCAGCGCCAAGAAGCAGATAGTGCTATCTTCAGATAAACCGCCTAAGGACCTCGGAGATATCCCGGAAAGGCTGACCTCCAGATTCGCCGGAGGAATGATAGTTGACATACAGATCCCGGATTACGAGACAAGGGTCGCTATACTTCATAAAAAGGCTGAGATAGAGAATATAGACTACAGCGATCCGGGAGTTTCGGCAGCTATCGACCTCATAGCGCAGGGGATACAGACCAATATCAGAGAGCTCGAGAGCGCATTCAACAGAGTTATAACCTTCGCGAACCTCGAGCACAGGCCTATAACCAAGGATTACGCAAAATCCATACTCACGGACGTCTACAATATCAAGGCCGCAGATGTGACTCCGGATATCATAAAGGAAAAGGTAGCAGAATATTTCGGAATAAGCACAGCAGATATCGAATCGGCCAAGAGATCCAGGGAGATAGCATATCCCAGGCAGATAGCCATTTATCTTTCAAAGGAAAAAACAAATTATTCCCTTGAAAAGATAGCGGAATACTTCGGAAACAGAAACCATACGACCATAATGTACAGTCACAACAAGGTCAAAGAAGATATGGAAAGAGATCCGGAGCTGAGAAGCATCGTAGAAAGGATAGAAGAGAGCCTTTAATAGCTTTTGAACATACCTGTTCATAACTTTCAAAAGGTTTTGAACAGAGACTATCCTTTAAAAATCAATGCATGGATACGGATTTGCACTTTTGCACCGAGCATATTATTAATAAAAGATAAATATATAAATATAAAGGAGCCGAAATGAGATTCACCTGCACGCAGCAAGCTCTTAACAAAGCTATAAATACCGTCATAAAAGCCGTTTCTTCAAGAACGACCATTCCCATTCTAAAGGGTATACTTTTTAAGGTTGAAGGCGGTGAACTAATACTTTTATCGTCTAATCTCGATATAAGCATAGAGACCAGGATACCTGTTCAGGACGCAGAAGAAGGTTCCTGCGTCATAAACGCGAGGCTGATATCCGAGATAGTCAGAAGGCTTCCGAATTCTCTCATGAGCTTCAGCTCTGATGAGAGAGACAATCTCAAGCTGGTATGCCTCGGATCTGAATTTATGATAGTCACGATGTCCGCTGACGAATATCCCCAGACCATAAATTCCGCGGAAGGAGATCAGTGCAGCGTCAATATAAAGGAGATATGCGAGCTCGTAAGAAAGACATCATTCGCAGCCAGCATAGATGAAAAGAAGGGTATACTGACCGGCTGCCTTCTCAAGTTCAAAAACGACGGCATGGAGATGGTAGCTCTCGACGGATTCAGGATGGCTATAGCCAGGACAGACGCTCTTAGCGGTATAGAAGGAAAGATAGTTATACCCGCTTCTCTTATGAACGACGTGAGCAAGCTCATAGCCGAAGCTGAGGAAAGCGAAGAGGTGGTCATAAATATAGATCCTAAGAGGGTCGGATTCCGCTACGACAGTACCAAGATAAGCGTAAGGCAGCTAGAAGGCGAATTTATAGCGTACGAAGGCATACTTCCTAAGGAATGGAAGACCAGATTCACTGTCGAAAGGGAAGAGCTCATGAGCAGCATAGAAAGAGCATCTCTTTTCGCCAAGGAAGGAAAGAACAATCTAATAAAGATGAACATCCTTCCCGGAATAATAAAGATCAATTCCAGAAGCGAGGAAGGAAACGTAAACGAGAGCGTGCTTGCCGAGACTGAGGGAAGCGACCTTCTCATCGGCTTCAATTCAAAATATATCATCGATACCCTAAGAGCAGTCGACGACGAGAGCATGTCTTTCGAGATGACGGGAAGCAATTCCGCCTGCCTCATCAAGCCTGTTGAGGGCGAGGACTTCGTATATCTCGTGCTCCCAGTCAGAATGACTGTATAATGACCAGCGGTCAAACACTTTTATGAGGTTTCAGAGCCTTTATCTAAAAAACTTCAGAAACTACGAAGACCTCGAGCTTGAATTCGATCCCGGACTTAACCTGATACTAGGTGAGAACGGAAAGGGAAAGACCAACATACTCGAGGGTCTTTTCGTGATGGGGCTCGGAAGGTCTTTTCGCACCAACAGTGACCGCGAGATGATAGCCTTCGGAAGAGAGACAGCCTTAAGCAGGGCAAAAGTCATCTCCGACGACGAAAAAGAAACAGAGATAGAGATAACTTACTCTAATGAAGGAAAGCTCATAAAAGTCGACGGGGTCAAGCTCCAGAGGACGGTAGACCTGCTGGAGAAAGTATATATAGTCGTATTCTCCCCCGATGACCTCAGGATAATAAAGGACGGGCCGGACAGCAGGCGCCGTTTCATGGACAGGGAGCTCTGCCAGATAAGACCGGTCTATTACAGCGACCTCGGAAGCTATAAAAAGGTCCTTAAGCAGAGGAATATGCTGTTCAAGCAGGGCTGCAGGGACGAGAGCCTCATAGCGGTCTTCGATGAATCCCTCGCGGATTACGGAATTAGAATAATAGAGGAAAGAGAGCGCTTCGTCAGCAGGATCAGGGACATATGCGCCTCTATACATTTCGAGATATCCTCGGGCGAGGAAAAGCTCGGTATAGAATACGAGACCCGCTTTTCCGCAGCCGAGGGCGCGGATCTGGCTGAAAAGAAGGATATTTACAAAAGAAAGCTCGAGGAGAGCCGCGAAAGCGACATGCAGCGCGGCTTCACGGGCTTCGGTCCTCACAAGGACGACCTTAAAATAGAAATAAACGGCATAGACACCAGACAATACGGTTCGCAGGGACAGCAGCGCACGGCGGCCCTCTCCATAAAGCTCGCGGAGATAGACCTGATAAAACAGGAAACGGGCTGCAGCGCGATACTGCTGCTGGATGACGTGCTTTCGGAGCTTGATCAGCGAAGACAGAGATACCTGATAGAGGCCATGCGAAAGGTCCAGGTATTCGTCACCGCCACGGAGATAGATCCGGAGGTGATGAGGCTGCTTCCAAAGGGAAAAAGCTTTGTCGCCAAAGGCGGGAAAGTGTTGACACAGTAAGCTCTTGTAAGTATAATTTCTAAGCGGCTCACTCGTCAAAGGACGAGTTTTTGTCGTTATCATCAGTCTATCATCACCGAAAGGAGGAATATATTCCATGAGCAAGATGACTTTCCAGCCCAAGAAGGGCCAGAGGAGCAAGGAGCACGGTTTCCGCAAGAGAATGGCTACCAAGAACGGCAGAAACGTTCTCAAGAGAAGAAGGCTCAAGGGAAGAAAGAGACTTTCTGCTTAATGAATGAGATAGACACGCTGAAAAACAAAGAGGATTTTGACAAGCTCTACGGCAGGTCCCGATCTGCCGCAAGCCGCTGCGTCGTGATCCTCTACAGGAAAAACGGCTTGTCTGTCAGCAGAGAGGCTTTCATAGCCAGCAAGAAAGTCGGGAACAGCGTACAGCGCAACAGGGCGAGAAGGCTCATGAAGGAAGCCTTCAGAACATCGGACATGCCCGTTCCCGGAGGATATGACATCGCATTTATAGCCAGAAATACGATAGCGGACGCGAAATGCGCGGATGTGCAAAGATCTATCGAGACCGCGCTCACAAGAGCCGGAATAGCCGGCCGCCCGTAGGACCAGCAGAAAATGAAGCAGATCCTTATATTCTTCGTAAAACTCTATCAGGTGAACATATCCCCTTACATAGGGGCGCACTGCAGGTTCAGGCCCACATGCTCTGAATATTTCATACAGGCAGTGCAGAAATATGGCGCCATGAAGGGTTCGTATCTCGGCATAAAGCGCATAATGAGATGTCATCCGGGCAATCCCGGCGGTTATGATCCCGTACCATGACAGGGATCGCGTTTTAGTTTTATTAGAGGAAACAAATGATAAAACTGTTATCAAGGGCGATCGGATACCTGATGCTGATGATATACAAGCTCGTCGGCAACTACGGTATATCGATCATCATTCTGACCGCAATCGTCAGGGCAGCGATGCTCCCGATGTACGCGAATCAGAACAAACAGCAGGCAAAGATGGCCGCGCTCCAGCCGGAGATCGCGGAGATCAACAAGCGCTACGCAAGGGACAGGAACGCGGCGGCTCTCAAGACACAGGAGCTCTACGACAAGAACGGGATCAATCCCTATTCAGGCTGCCTTCCCCTGCTCATACAGATGCCCGTCATCATGGGTCTGTTCGCGCTTCTCAGGGATCCTCTTTCCTACATCCAGGACAGCTCCATGATAATCGCTGTCCACGAGAGTTTTCTCTGGGTGCCTGACCTCTGCCAGCCGGACAACTGGATACTGCCCATACTCGCGGGCCTTACCACCTACTTTTCCTTTTCCGCGATGAGCAGCGCCGGCGGTGCAATGAGCAGCATGAATATGATGAAGTACTTCTACCCCGTCATGCTCTTTCTCATGGGAAGGAGCTTCCCGGCGGGACTCGCCCTCTACTGGGCTGTAGGAAATCTCTTTACCATAGGGCAGAACGTGTTCATGGCCAATAAGAGGAAAAAGGAGGACTTCAAGGCGGCAGCCGTGGAGGAAGCAAAGAAGAACATTGAAAAGAAGAAGAAGGACAATACAAAGTAGTCCCTATACAGGAGGACAAATGAAATTTGCGGAAAAGTGGGGCGACAGCATCGACATCGCGGTCGAGCTCGCTCTGCAGGACCTCAAGCTCACGAGAGACCAGGTGACGGTCACCGTTTTGGAGCAGCCGTCCAGGGGTTTCCTCGGATTCGGCTCGAAGCTCGCAAAGGTCAGGGTAGAGGAGATAGCTCCCGAAAAGCCCGCCAAGGCCGAGTCTTCCGAAAAGCCGGAAAAGGCGGAGAGCGCCGAAAAGTCCGCCAAGAGCGAGGCCTCCGAGAAGCCAGCGGAAGAAAAAACCGTCAAGCCGAGGAGGCTCCCCAAAGAAGAGAGCGACTTCACCGAGAAGGAGGGCGAGGAGCCCGCGTCCGGAGAGAGGCGCTCCAGGAGGGACAGGCGCGATAAGAGCCCTTCATCGAAGAGCAGAAGCAAGAGCAGGAGCAGGCAGAAGGCTCAGAGAAAGCCCGAGCCCGAAGAGGAGGAGATCGATTACATCTTCGAAGACCTCGGCCTCATGAGCGAAAAGCCCGAAGACCTGCAGCCGGACGAAGAGAACCCGGCCAACCAGTTCCTCAAGGATCTCTTCAGGGAGATGGGACTGGACGTCGAGGCCAAGGTATACTCCGGCGAGGGCTGCGTCTACGTCGAGGTCGAAGGCCCCGACTGCGGAACGGTCATAGGAAAGAGGGGACAGACCCTCGACTCCGTGCAGTATCTCACCAGCCTCGTGGTCAACAAGGGCCAGAGCAAGTATATCCGCACCATCATCGACGCGGAAGGATACCGCAAGAAGAGAGAGCTCACTCTCGAAAAGCTCGCCGTCCGCCTCGCCGAAAAGGCAAAAAAGAGCGGCAGAAGCGTCAAGCTCGAGCCGATGAACCCGTACGAAAGAAAGGTCATACACTCCGTTCTCCAGAAGTACGAGGGCGTCAGCACCAAGAGCGAAGGCAAGGAACCGTACAGAAGGGTGATCATAGAGCCCGAGAAATAGAACTGAAGGCTGCCACCCGGCAGCCTTTTTTATACCGGGGGATGGACAGCAGAGGAAAGATGAAAGGCGACACGATAGCGGCGATATCAACGGCCTACGGAGAGGCTGGAATAGGAGTCATAAGGATCTCGGGCGAGGAAGCCCGGGATATCGCGCTGCGCGTTTTCGTTCCCGCCGCAAAGGAGCGCGCCGCGCTTAAGGAAGGCCTCTCCGCGTCTTTGATCCCGCGCTACATGCACTACGGCCACATCTGCGATCCCTTGGACGGCAGGGTGCTCGACGAGGCGCTCTGCGTCTACATGCCGGGCCCGCACAGCTATACGGGAGAAGACGTGGTCGAGATACAGTGCCACAGCAGCCTCATGTCTCTCAGGGAGATACTCGCCCTGCTCCTTCGCTGCGGCGCCGAGCCGGCGGAGAGGGGAGAGTTCACGAAGAGGGCCTTCCTAAACGGCAGACTGGACCTGGCGCAGGCCGAGGCTGTGATGGACCTAATAAGCGCGAGGAGCTCGGCGGGCTACGGGCTCGCCCTCAGTCAGATGCAGGGAAGCCTTTCCTCGAGGATCTCGGCCATCCGGGCGGAGCTGCTCGAAGAGCTCGTAAGCATGAGCGTGAACATGGACTATCCCGACGAGGATATCGAGGAAGTCATGTACGATGACCTCAGAAAGCGCTTATCGGCAATAAACGATGAACTGCTGGAGCTTCTGGCTTCTGCGGAAGAGGGCAAGATAATGCGCGAGGGCGTGAAGATAGCCCTCATAGGGCGGCCGAACGTCTGAAAATCTTCGCTTTTAAACCGTTTCCTTAGGGAGGAGCGCAGCATAGTCACGGATATCCCCGGCACCACCAGGGACACCGTGGAGGAGAGCGCGAGCCTTAGGGGCATCAGCGTGAGCTTCGTGGATACCGCCGGGATAAGGCACTCCGAGGACAGGGTCGAGATGCTGGGGATAGAGCGCAGCAAAGCCGCCATGGACAGCGCCGACCTCGTGCTCCTGATACTCGACGGAAGCAGCGAGCCGGGGCCGGAGGATGAGGAGCTCCTCTCTCTCTGCCGCGGCCGCAGGCGCATCATAGTCATAAACAAGAGCGACGCGGGCCTCGTCACAGAACCGGAAAACGGCCTCTACGACGGAAGCCCGGCGGCGGTCATATCGGCTTCCACGGGAGACGGGATGGAGGAGCTCGAGGACGCGATAGAAGGCGTTCTTCTCGGAGAGGACTTCAGAAGGAGCGAGGACGTCCTTCTCAGCAACACCAGGCATATAGAGCTCGTAAGAAGAGCTCAGGGCGAGATAGCCCAGGCCGTGGAGCAGACAGAGCTCGCCGCCGCCCTCGATTTCATAGAGATCAACGTCCACGCGGCCTTCGATCTTCTCGGGGAGATCACCGGAGAGACCGCAGGCGACGAGATAATAAACGAAGTATTCGCAAGGTTCTGCCTCGGAAAGTAGGGAAAGCGTCCCGATATTACTCATGACAGAGATCAAAAGGATGGAAAAATACGACCTCGTCGTAATAGGAGCCGGCCACGCGGGCTGCGAAGCCGCCCTCGCCGCGGCAAGGATGGGCAAGAAGACGCTAGTGCTCTCCATGAACCTGGAGGCCGTGGCGAACATGTTCTGCAATCCGGCCATAGGCGGTACGGGAAAGGGGCATCTGGTCAGGGAGATAGACGCTCTCGGAGGCCAGATGGGCCTCGTGATAGACAAGGTCTTCATCCAGAGCCGCATGCTGAACACCGCGAAGGGCCCTGCGGTCCATTCGCTCAGAGCCCAGGCAGACAAGCAGCGCTACCACGACGAGATGAAGCGGGCCCTGGAGCGCCAGGAGAACCTGCTCTTAAAGCAGGGCGAGGCCGTGGACATAGACATTGAAGGCGGCAGGGTGCGCGGAGTCCTGCTCAGGACCGACGCATACTATGAATGCGACGCCGTCGTCATCGCGACCGGCACCTTCCTAGGAGGAAGGATCTTCATAGGAGATTCGAACTTCGAGAGCGGACCGAACGGACTGTCCGCCTCGACCGAGCTCGCCGCAAGGCTCAGAGAAAAGGGCCTTCCGATGAGGCGCTTCAAAACGGGTACCCCTGCGAGGGTCCTTAGGAGCGACCTGGACTTTTCAAAGATGCAGGTACAGGAGGGCGACGAGGAGATCGTTCCCTTCTCCTTCATGAACGACAGCCTGGAAAAAGAGCAGGAGAAGTGCTACCTGACCTACACGAACGCGGAGACGCATCGCATAATACGGGAGAATTTCTCCAGATCCGCCCTCTTCGGCGGCGATATCGAGGGCATAGGCCCCAGATATTGCCCCTCGATAGAATCAAAGCTCGACCGCTTCCCCGAAAAAGAGAGGCATCAGCTCTTCGTAGAGCCGGAGGGGCTATCCACTGAAGAGATGTACCTCCAGGGAATGTCCAGCTCCATGCCCGAGGACGTTCAGCTAGCTTTTTACAGGACCATCCCGGGGCTTGAGAACGTGCGCCTCGTGCGCAGCGCCTACGCCATAGAGTACGACTGCATAGATCCGCAGGATCTGAAGCTCAGCCTTGAGCACAGAAGCATCGCGGGCCTTTTCTGTGCAGGTCAGTTCAACGGCAGCTCGGGCTACGAGGAGGCCGCCGCCCAGGGCCTCATGGCCGGCATAAACGCCGCGCTCTGGCTGGACGGCAGAGAGCCCTTCGTGCTCGACCGCTCCGAGAGCTATATAGGCGTTCTGATAGACGACCTCGTTACCAAGGGCACGAACGAGCCCTACAGGATAATGACCTCCAGAGCAGAATACAGGCTCGTGCTCAGGCAGGACAACGCCGATCTTAGGCTCACCGAAAAGGGCAGGGCCATAGGCCTCGTGGACGACGCCAGGTATGAGCGCTTCCTGAGGTCGAAGGCCCAGTACGAGGCCGAGATGAAGCGGCTGGAGGAGACAGAGCTGACGCCAGCGCAGATCGATCCCCTGCTCATATCGCTCGGATCCTCGCCAATCGAAAACAGGACCACGCTCGCGGAGCTCATGAAGAGGCCGGAGCTCAGCTACGAGAGCCTCGCGCCCGCGGATCCCGGAAGGCCGGAGCTTCCCAGTCACGTGAAGACCAAGGTCGAGGTCCAGATAAAATACGCCGGATACATAGATAAACAGCAGAGCCAGATTGAGCGCTTCAAAAGGCTTGAAGGCATGGCGCTGCCTGAAGATATAGACTATACCGCTATAGAGAGCCTCCGGCTCGAGGCCGTTGAAAAGCTGGATAAGATAAGGCCAGCCTCGCTCGGACAGGCGTCGAGGATCTCCGGGGTCTCTCCGGCCGATATAAACGTGCTGCTGATATGGCTCGAAAAGAAGAGGCGCGAGAGATGAAAGAGGGCGGCTGTGGCACAAGTGAAAGGACGCAAAAGCCTATGAACGGCGCAGTAAGAGAC
>JAFPZZ010000053.1 GCA_017417045.1 Bacillota bacterium | reverse complement strand
GGTCATCAACGCCGAGCAGGCCAAAGAAGCCGTAGCCATGGGAGCGAAGTTCATCGTATGCCCCGGCTTCGATCAGGAGACCGTGTGCTGGTGCATAGAAAACGGCATCTCCGTGGTCCCGGGCTGCATCACCCCGTCAGAGATAATGGCAGCGATGAAGCTGGGGCTCAACATCATCAAATTCTTCCCCTCCAACGTCTACGGCGGGCTCAAGGCGATGAAGGCGCTCTCCGGCCCCTTCGGAAGCGTAAAGTTCATGCCCACAGGCGGCGTCAACGGGGATAACGTGGCGGAATACCTCGCCGCCCCGTTCATCCACGCGGTCGGAGGAAGCTGGGTCTGCGCAAAGTCCGACATCAACTCCGGCAACTTCGAGAACATCACGAGGCTGTGCAGGGAAGCCAGAAAGGCAGCCGGGCTGAAATGATCGTCTGAATCCTGAAATACAGTTTGTTCTGAAAAGACTATAGGCACTTCGAATTCTATATATCGTAAACACTCAAGAATACTGAAAAGCTTGCAAAGATCGCAAAGCGGGAGGACGCACACGCGCCTCCCGCTTCTTTCTTTGATCATGATGCTTTTATTAGCAGCCCGCAGGCCTCGCCCTAAACTACCCTGTGCTCGGGCTCTCTGCCCTCGGCCACAGCCGCGCAGTTCCTTGCGCATATCATTCCAACGGCGTTTACAGCCTCCTTGGAATACATTCCTATGTGCGGCGTCAGGATGATGTTTTCAAGCTTGAAAAGAGGATTGTCCGCCTGCAGGGGCTCGTCCTCGACCACGTCCATGGCGGCGGAAAGGAGCTGCCCTTCCGTCAGAGCCTTCGCGAGGGCCTTTTCGTCCACTATCCCGCCCCTTGCGGTATTCACGAGTATGGAGCCCTTCTTCATCGAATAGAGCTGCTCCTCGCCTATCATGCCGCGGGTCTCGTCGGTGAGAGGAAGATGTATGGAAAGGAAATCACAGCCCTTTATCACCTCATCGAAGCCGCAGAGGCTCACGATGTCCCTGAATTCCTCGGGCACCTCCTTGACGAAGGGATCGTAGGCGAGGACCTTCATGCCGAAGCCCCTGGCCCTGCGCGCGACGCACCTCGCCACGGCTCCGAAGCCGAGAAGTCCGAGCGTCTTATAGCACACGTCTATACCTATCACGGACTGCTTTACGCCCTGCATGGCGTTGAGGCTGCTGCGCTGTATGAGCCTGGCGGAGGACAGCATGAGGCCGAACGCCAGATCGGCGACCGCGTTGGAGTTGGTCCCCGGGGTGTTGGTGACCATTATCCCAAGAGCCTCGGCTTCCTTTAGATGGATGTTGTCGAGTCCGACTCCGTGCTTGCAGATGATCTTGAGCTTCTCGCACTTCGCCATCACGTCTGCAGGGAACTCGTGAGCGCCTATGATGAGGGCGTCGAATTCCGGAACGATGCGCTCAAACTCTGCCTGATCGAAGTCGCGGCCTATATTCGTTATCTCGTATCCCGCGTTCTTGAGGATCTCGAAAGGCTCGTCGCTCATCTTTCCGAAGGAGCGGGATGTTATAAGGACTTTTCTGCTCATTTTACACCTCCGAACGCAGAGCCTTCACGTATGCCTTGGCAAGCTCTGTTATCTCGTCGAAACGTCCCTCGTTTATGAGCTTCGCGCTCACGAGGTTGCCGCCGCAGGCTACCCCGCAGCAGCCGGCCTTTATGAATTCCACGCAGTTCTCGACGTTCACGCCGCCGACCGCGGTAAGCGGAATGTGCTTGAGCGGCGCCTTAATGGCCTTTATATAGGATGGCCCGAGGTTTCCGGCGGGGAAGATCTTGACTATATCCGCGCCCCACTCGTAGGCCTGGGCCGCCTCGCTAGGCGTCATCGCCCCGGGTATGGATACGAGCCCGAGCTCCTTGGTCTTTCTGATCACAGATTCGTTCACGTTGGGCGAGATCGTGTATTCGGCTCCGGCCTCTGCCGCGAGCTCCACCTGCTCCGAGCTCATCACCGTGCCGGCTCCAGCGAGTATCTCTCCCCCGAAGAGTTCCTTTACGGTCCTTATAGACTTAAGAGTCTCTTCGAGCTTTTCGGGCGCAGACTGATCGAACGTGATCTCTATGCAGTGTATGCCGCCTTTGTTGAGAGCCTGCGCGAGCCCCGCTATCTGGGAGCTCGGGATCCCTCTTACTATGGCTATTATCTTGTCCTCAAGTATCTTGTTCAAAACTTTTTCAGACATCGTTCACCTCCTGAAAATGCCGCGATGGATCTGCCGGAGCAGTCCATCGCAGGCCAATCGTCTGAAGATCTCCGCGGCGGCGTTTTACGCCTGCGGGACGCCGAACTTCGTGCAGGCCACGAAATGACCGGGCTTTATCTCGATCAGCCCCGGGCAGCTTTCCCTGCAGCGCTCCTCCGCGTACAGGCAGCGCTTCGCGAAGCGGCACTCGTCTTCTGGATCTATCGGGGAGCTTATCTCGCCCTTGAGCATCACCCTCTCCCTCTGCGCGCCTACCTTGGGAATGGGTATAGCGGAGAGAAGAGCCTTGGTATAGGGATGCACAGGATTATCGAAGAGTTCCTCGGAGGGTGCCTTCTCCACCGTCTGTCCCAGGTACATGACCATGATATCGTCCGAGATGTGGTTTACGACGGCCAGGTCGTGTGTGATGAAAATGTAGGTCAGACCGAGCTGGTCCTGGAGCTCTTTGAGCAGATTGAGTATCTGCGCCTGTATTGAAACGTCCAGAGCCGATACCGGCTCGTCGCAGATTATCAGCTTGGGCTCTACGGCCAGGGCGCGCGCTATGCCTATCCTCTGACGGCGTCCGCCGTCGAGTTCGTGCGGGTAGGCGTTTATGAGCCTCTCGGCGAGTCCTACCGTGTTCATCAGCTCAAGGACCCTGTCCTCGATCTCCTTCGCGGTATTGTACTTTCCCGTGACCTTGACGCCCTCGGCTATGGTCTGCATGACCGTACTTCTGGGATCCAGCGAGGAGAAGGGATCCTGGAATATGATCTGGATGTCCTTTCTGCGCTCCCTCATCTCTCGGGTGTTCAGCTTCATGAGGTCCACGCCGTCGAATATGACCTCGCCGCTCGTGGGCTCGATCAGCCTCATGACGCAGCGGCCGGTCGTGGACTTGCCGCAGCCGGACTCACCTACTATTCCGAGGGTCTTGCCCCTCTCGATGGTGAAGGTGATATCGTCGACGGCATGGAGAGTGCCCCTGTTGGTCTTGAAATATTTTTTGAGGTTTCTTACTTCCAGAATGATGTCTGCCATGGCTATATCTCCTCCCTTTCGATCTTGAAGGACGGATCGTCGTATGCCGAGCAGAGGACCTTGTGCGTGTCGCTGAAGCTGCGCTCATGCTGAACGGTCTCTATGCATTCGGGCCTGGCGTAGGGACATCTTGGCGCGAACGCGCAGCCCTTCGGAAGCTTCGTGGGATCCGGCATCAGTCCCGGTATGGGCCTCAGAGTCGCGGTCCTGTCCTCGATGTTCGGAAGCGAGTTGAACAGGCCTTCGGTATAGGGATGCTTGGTCTTGTTGAATACCTCGACCAGGGTGCCTTCTTCTATGATGCGGCCCGCGTACATGACTGCTACCCTGTCGCAGATCTCGGCTATTATGCCCAGGTCGTGCGTTATGAATATCATGGAGGTGTTCAGCTTCTCCTTGAGATCTATCATCAGATCCAGCACCTGGGCTTGTATGGTCACGTCGAGGGCCGTGGTGGGCTCGTCCGCGAGGAGCAGCTTGGGATTGCATGCCAGAGCTATCGCTATGACCACCCTCTGCTTCATACCGCCGGAGAACTGGTGCGGATATTCGTTCGCTCTCTCTCTCGGTATGCCTACGAGCTCGAGCATCTCCTCAGCCCTGGCATAGGCTTCCTGCTTGGTGCATTTGTTGTGCAGCAGGACGCTCTCGGCGATCTGATCGCCCACGGTGAACACGGGGTTGAGGCTCGTCATTGGGTCCTGGAAGATCATGGACACGTCCGCGCCCCTGATCTGCTCCAGCTCCCTCTCGCTCGCCGTGAGCACGTTCTTGCCGTTTACAAGTATCGTTCCGCTCTTGATCTTTCCGGGAGGATCCGGGACAAGGTTCAGTATCGCGAGAGCCGTAGTCGTCTTTCCCGCCCCTGTCTCTCCGACCAGGCCGAGTATCTCGCCCTTCTTCAGGTTGATGGAGATATCGTTTACGGCTTCTACGGTCTCACCTTCGGTAACGAAGTGGACCGTGAGGTTTTGGATATCCAGAACGGTATCCTCTGCGGGCGCTGCCGCAGCGTTTTTTCATGTTTTCACTCATATCGTTACCGTCCTCAGTTCTTCAGCTTGGGATCCATAGCGTCTCTTAAGGCGTCTCCGACCAGATTGAAGGCCAGTACCGTGATCATTATCGCGAGGCCCGGGAAGAGGCAGAGATAGCTGTATCCGCTCAGGTAAGCCTTGCCGGCGGTGAGCAGAGCTCCCCATTCGGGAAGAGGAGGCTTGATGCCTATGCCAAGGAAGCTCAGACTGGACGCGGAGATTATAGCGCTCGCGACCCTAAGAGTGGTCTGAACGATGATCGGTGAGAGGCAGTTCGGAAGTATGTGCTTGAAGATAATGTAAGCGTCGTTCTTTCCGAGCGCCCTCGCGGCCTCCACGTATTCCATGTTCTTTACTGTCAGGACGGAAGCCCTGGTGATCCTCGTGAACTGCGGCACAGCAGATATTCCGACGGCGAGCATCAGGTTGCCCATGGTCCTGCCGAGCACGGAGACTATGGCTATGGCCATCAGTATCGAAGGTATGGCGGAGAACACGTCCGTTATACGCATTATGAAGGTCTCCACCTTCCCGCCGTAATAACCGGCCACGGCTCCGAGAGGCACGCCTACGACCATGGATACCATGACGGAAACGAAGCCTATCGCAAGAGAATACTTCGTGGCGTAGATGCAGCGCCAGAATAGGTCTCTTCCCATCTCGTCGGTCCCGAACGGGTGCTCGGCGCAGGGTTTAGTGAACTTTTCCAATACGTTGATCCCGCTGACCTTCTCCATGGGGAGCCAAAGGTCGACGGTCAGGGCTATGAGTATGAGCACCGCGAGTATCACCATGCCCACCATAGCTCCCTTGTTTTTTCTGAAGCGGTGCCATATCTCGCCCGCCTTGCTCTGCTTTCTGTACTGCGCAGATACGGACTGAACGCTAGTATCGCTCATTACTAGGCACCTCCCTTCGCGGCCTGGGCTTTAGGCGCAGGCTTCTTCTTGCTCTTCTTTCCGGCCGAGGTGTACTGGGCTCTCAGCCTGGGATCCACGAAGGCGTAGAGCACGTCTACGATAAGCTGTATTATGCTTACCAGAACGGAGGTCAGGATGATACAGCCGGTGACCAGGGTGGTATCCCTCTGGTTGACTCCGTCTATGATCAGCCTGCCTATGCCCGGCCAGGAGAAGACGTTCTCCGTAACGACGGCGCCGCCGAGAGCCTTCCCCAGCTCCGTGCCGACTACCGTTATGATGGGGATGAGAGCGTTTCTGAGGGCGTGTACGTTTATGACCCTCTTCTCGGGGACGCCCTTGGAGCGGGCCGTCCTTAGGTAGTCCTGACGTATGACGTCGAGCATGGATGATCGCGTAGTCCTGGTCATCGTAGCCATAAGGCCCGTGCCTACGGTTACCGCGGGGAGTATCAGGCTCCTTATGCCGTCGGTATTGCCTCCGGAGGGAAGCCAGTGATGCATCTGCGCGAAGTAGACCATGAGCATCAATCCAAGCCAGTAGTTCGGCATGGAAAGACCGATCAGCGCGCCGACCATGGAGGCGTTGTCGACGAGGGAGCCGTGCCTTCTCGCGGATACTATTCCAAGGGGTATGGAAAGTATGACGGCGAGCGCTACGGAAGCTCCAGCGAGCTTGAGAGTTGCGGGAAGCCTCTGCATATAGAGCAGCCAGACGTCCTTTTTATAGATTATAGAATTTCCGAGACTGCCGTGAAGCAGATCGCTCATATACAGATAATAGCGGTAAAAGACCGAGCGGTCATAGCCGTACTCGTGATACAGCTCCGCCAGCTTTTCCGCCGAATAGTCGATGCCGATGATATCCAGGGCGTTGCCCTGTGCGCTGTCCATCATGAAGAATACCACGAAGGACACGCCTAGAATGATCGGAATCAACATGAGGATGCGCTTGATGATATATTTGTGCATATAGTATCTCCTCAATGTTTCCGATTGACAGCAACGCCGGAGACGCCGGTTTTCGGTATGAAAACCACGCCTCCGGCGTTCGATCAGTTAAAGATCATTTTCAGCTTTGCAGTTCAGCTTACTGCGGGACCTTGGCATATCCGAACTCGGGATAACCGTCGTTGGTCCAGACGATGCCTTCTACGCCCTTGAGCTGGGCGCCGTCACGGGAACCGTAGTAAACGGGGATGTAGATAGCGTTGTCGTGTACGTAGACCTGAACTTCCTTGTACATCTGTTCACGAGCGGCCTCGTCGTTGGTCGCGGCAGCCTTCATGAGCAGATCCTCTACGTAGTCGCTCTCGAGTATAGCTCTGTTGTTGTTGGAGTTCTTTACGAGCATCCTGTTGACGGCGGAGGGCCAGGATTCGAGAGGTACGTTGTACTGGATCATATCCCAGTCTCCCGGGCCGTCGTACTTGGTCAGGGCGAGGACTCCGGCGGAGTCGCTCTCGATGATCTCTACGTCGAGTCCGATAGCCTTGCACTCAGCCTGAACGGCCAGGCACATGGTTGAGTTTACGGCCTTGGTGTAGTTGGAGAGCAGGGTCAGAGTGGGGATGGGACCGCCGTTGACTTCTTCTGCCTTCTTCAGCAGATCCTTGCCCTTTTCAATATTGAAGCTGAGGTCTTCCTGGAAGTCGGAAGTCTGAGCCTTGAAGGGAGTGGATGCTCCCCAGAAAGCTCCGTTGCTCTCCTCAGCGCCCGGATCGCCGTAAGCGGCGATAATCTCAGCGTTGTTCATGGCGCAGGCGACGGCCTGACGGAGGTAGAGGTTGTTGGCAGCCTTGCCGGTCTTCATGTTGAAAGCGATGTAGTACATCTTCGCGGGGCCTACGCCGGTTCCGGAGCAGTACTCGAGGTTCGCGTCGTTGGCGATCGCTTCGCGGTCAGTCTCGCCTACGGTGCAGAACGCGGCGATCTCCTTGTTCTGGAGCGCGATCAGACGGGCGTTGGACTCCTTGATATAGCGAAGAGTCAGGAGGCTTGCGGTGGGGAGCTCGCCCCAGTAATTGTCGTTTCTGACGAACTCGTAGCGGTCACCGTCGAGGGTGTTGTCGAGGTCGTATGCCCAGGGGCCGGTACCGATAGCGGTTCCGAAGTTGGCGTCGGCTTCCGCGCTCTCCTTATCCATGATTCCTGCGTACAGTGTGTTGGTAAGGATGTAGACGAAGTCGGCGCTGCCGCTCTTGAGCACTACGTCGATAGAGTGGTCGTTCTCGATCTCGCAGTGATCGTAGTAGCCTGCGAGATTGGCGTTTCCGTTGTGCGCGAGGGTGAACTCAACGTCTTCAGCGGTGAACGGATTGCCGTTGTGGAAGGTGACGCCTTCCCTGAGGTCGAGGTGAAGAATGGTACTTCCCTCATCCTTCCAGCTCCAGGAAGTCGCAAGACCGGGCTTGAGCTCCTGGGTGACCTTGTCATACTCGATCAGCTCGTCGTAGACCAGACGGGCGATCATGGGGAATGCCATGCTGCTTGCGTCATAAGAGCTTGGCAGAACGTCGATGGCGACGGTTACGTGGTCGGCGTAAGTCGGCTCGCTCGGTGTGTTATCGACCGGTGTCGTCTCCTTCTTCTCGCCGCAGGCAGCGAGTCCAAGGACCATGACGAGGACCAGGAGGATAGCTAAGATCTTCTTCATAGATACTTCTCCTTCTTTTGATTTTCCTACGTGACTTATTATAGTTATGACCCGCTCTTTCGAGCTGAAGTCAGACTATACTCTAATTAATATATCAGAAAGCTATGGTGTTTGGGTATCCTTATCACATTTTTTTATACCAAAAAGAATGACAGATACCTCAAAATTATCGATTCCCGCTCATTATACCGCGCAGTTTTTCGACTATCAGCTCCTTGTCTCCGGGGACGAGCGGCCTGACGTCGAGCAGCATTACGCCGAGGCTGAGCTGGTTCGGACGAGTGTGCACCGAGGGATTACCGGACTGCAGCTTCCTGTCGATCTCCTCGGCCGTCATCCCGCACTCGGCGTCGAACGTCAGCTTGGAGCGGTATATCTTGCGCCCTGCCTCGTCCATGACCAGTCTGGCGTGACAGTAAGGGATCTTGTTTATCTCCCCGTTAAGCCATTCGACCGTCCTGAGATTCTCCTCGGCCTGCTTTTCGTGGTCGAGACTGTCGTATCTGTCGAGGGCGGCGACAAGTCCCATGATCTGCTCCTTGCCGACCTTCATCGCCCTACCTATGCCCTGATACTGGGCCTTGCACCAGCTTATATATTCCTTCTTTCCGGTGATGAAGCCGGAGGTCGTGGCCTCTATGGCCTTGGCCCCGCTGTATATAATCAGGTCCGCGCCCATGGCTACGTATCCTCTGAGATCCTCCTCGGCGGCGGCGTCCACGACTATGGGAAGCCCGTGCCTATGAGCGATCTCTATCATCTCCTCGAGAGAGACCATGCCCTTCTGCACGCAGTGATGGGACTTGCAGTAAAAGAGGCATACCGTATCATCGTCTATGGCGTCCTCGATCTCCGAAGGATATACCAGGTTAGCGTTCCCGGCCTCGACCGGAACGGCTCCCCCGAGCCTCATGATAGTGGTGATGGGGGCTCCAAAATCGACCGAATGGCCCTTCTGCAGTATCACCTTGTTCGGCAGCCCCTCTGACAGGGGCAGCTTTTCGAGAGCGGAGCGCCTGCCTCGGCTGATCAGGCCTGCCATCGCTATGGCTATGCCGGCCGAAGCGCTGCAGGTAACGCAGGAATCCTCGGCGCCGGTGTGGGCCGATATCAGCTCTCCCGCCCTGTCAATAAGTTCGGAGATAACGACGTAGCTCTGTCCTCCGGCCACAGCGGCCTGCGCGACCTCGTCGGACAGAGTTGAAACTCCGAGGTATGTCATCCTTCCGCTGGCATTTATGACGCGCTGAAGTCCTATCTTTTCGTATACGTTCATCGTCGTTATCTCCGTCACACGTTGAAAGTTTTAATCTGGAGCAATCATTGCAAAGCTTCGTACTTCCGCGCACCGCAGACAGTGTTCATACAGCTCGCAGCCGGTCTTTTATATTAAAAGGATAACACCGTGATAATTTTCTGTCAATATTTTGAGTATATTAAGCTAAACATGATCATTTAATACTCAATATTCAGACTTTTTGAACATGTTCACGTCTTTAATATACGCATTTGATCATATTTTAAGCCTGAATATTATCAAAATACTTGCACACAAAAAGAGCCGCTGTTATAATTTAAGCGGCATGTTTTTTAACTGAGTTCAAGGGGGTCAAGGCTTATGCTCAAAAAGGAAAGACAGGATCACATACTCCGCATGGTGCAGGAACAGGATATGGTGAAGATCAAGGACCTCACGGCCCTCTTCGACGCCTCCGTCATAACCATACGCAGGGATCTGGACGAGCTGGAGTCGCGCGGCCTGATAAAAAAGGTCTACGGCGGCGCGGTCCTTGTAAAGCAAAAGGAGCAGGCGCGTGTGCAGCCCTTCTTCGTGACCCGCATAGGCCGGCACCACGAAGAGAAGAGAAAGATAGGCATAGCCGCAGCGGAGATGGTGAGGGAGAACGAGACCATAATGCTCGATATAGGCACCACCGCACTCGAGATAGCCAAGGCTCTGAAGAATCGCGAAAACATAACGGTCCTGACCAGTTCCCTCCCCGTACTGAACGAGCTCGCGGGCTCGAGGCTCAGCGTCTTTTCCCTTGGAGGACAGCTGAGGGGCAACGAGCTTGCGCTCTGCGGGGGCCTCGCGCTGAACGCCATAAACGAATTCTGCATAGACAAGGCCTTCGTTGGGGCGGGCGGCATAACCCTTAAGAACGGCATCACGGATTACAACAGGGAGAGCGCCGAACTGTGCAGCGCGGTAGTCCAGAGGGCCGCGGAGACCATAGTGGTCACTGACAGCAGCAAGTTCGGACGCGACGCGTCCTCCGTGATAGGTCTGCTCAGCAGCGTAGACGTGGTGATGACAGACAGCGGCATCCCAGAGGAATACCGCTGCGCTCTTAACGATATGGGCGTAAAGCTGATTATTGTGGATGGCTGACGAGACACGCGCCGAAGGCCCTGCTCTCCCCGCCCTTGGAGACGATCACCGTCTTCGGGACTATCATCCTGTCTACAGGCTGGAGCTCTCCCGCGCAGTCGGGCAGCTTGAGAGCGCATCCCACGATCTCAAACAGCTCTATATCCGCCGTACATCCCGGCCTGAGGCTTCCAAGCCCTTCAAGCCCGTAGGCACTGGCAGCCGCCCCCGTGATCTTGTAGACCACGTCTTCGAGCGGCACTCCCATGCACATTACCTTGCTCGCGACCGCGGATAGCGAATACACGGGGCCGCCTATATTAAGCGCCCTTATATCCGTTCCTATGAGGTCCGGCAGGAAGCCCTTCTTAAAAGCCTTCTCGGCCACGGGATAGCTGTAGCTCGCGCTGCCGTGGCCCACGTCGAAGAGCACTCCCCTGTCTCTCGCCCTTAGCACGCCTTCCTTGGGCGTCCCGTCCTCCTTAAAGAGGGATATCTGCTTCCCGTGGTAGGTGTGCGTTACAACGTCTCCCTCGTCCAGGAACTCGATTATCCCGAGCGGATCCGGAGGGAAACTGCCTATATGCACCGTCAGGGGCAGGCCCAGATGGCTCGCTATCATCTTGGCGTGGCGGCAGAGCCCGTAGCCCTTGTCTCCGGTCATGGTGTTGCTGCAGGCCAGCTTCAGCCCGCGTATGAGCTCCGGATATCTTTCGCAGAGCTCATAGTAGTGCTCCGGTATTATCCTGTCTATATCCTGAGAGCCCAGGCTTCCGAAGCCGTCTTCCCCGTGGGCGCTGAGAAGCGTATAGTAGCGGGAGTTCGCCGCGCCGCTCTTCTCCAGGAATTCGTCAAAGTCGTCAATGCACCAGCTCCCCGCCTCTATCACGGTGCTGGCTCCTCTGTATACGCCGAGCTCGTCTATGCTGTCCAGCGCGGGAGCTTCGTTTTCGTGGCCGAACTGCGGTTTGAGGTTGTTGTGCACGTGCACGTCGATAAATCCAGGCGAAACTATCATGCCCGAGGCGTCCAGGAGCTCGCAGCCGTCCGCAGACAGATCCGTTCCTGTCTCTGCTATAAGACCTCCGCTGATCCTTATATCCTTCTTTTCATACAGCAGCCCGCAGGCCTTGTCGAGCAGCGTTCCGTTTTTTATGATGAGTTCTTTCATATTTTGATCGTATCCTCCTCAGTTTCCTTAGCGCTCTAATTATTCTGAGACACAAATGCCCTTACGATCGATGCGAAGCTCGACCCCATCTGAGCAAAGAGTACCACAAAATTCCATTTATGTGTCACTATTTATTACTATTTCAGCACAAAACGCCTGATTTATTTAATTACTTTAACGTTCTATAACTTTTTTTGTATTTATTTATATCTAATATGAAATAATATGTAGTTATGAAGGATCTGAACAGCCAAAAGTATATATTCGAGGAGATGCCCGTAGGAGCAGCCGTAAGGAAGCTCGCGTTTCCCGCTGTCGTCAGTCAGATCATACTCGTCATATACAATATGGCGGACGCGTACTACGTAGGCCTAACCGACAGCGACGCCATGCTGACCGCCGTCACCATCTGCATGCCTGCGTTCATGTTCCTTTCGGCCATAGCCAATCTTTTTGGCGTGGGAGGATCGAGCGCCGTCTCGAGAGCCCTCGGCAGAAAAGACGTCAAACACGCGAACAGGGCTTCTGCTTTTGCCTTCTGGGGCTGTTTTTGGCTTGCGATCATCTATATGCTCGGAGTGCTCACCTTCCGCCACGGCTTCATAAATGTCCTAGGAGGGACCCATACCGACGTACATCTGTACGCTTCAGGCTACATGAAGTACGCGGTCATAATAGGCGCTGTCCCGACCTGCCTTGCCTCCTTCTTTGCTCACATGGTGAGGTCTGAGGGCAGATCCCTTCAGGCCAGCTTCGGCATCATGCTCGGCGGTGTGCTCAACATGCTGCTAGATCCGCTGTTCATGTTCGTCATACTCCCCAGAGGCAACGAGGCGACTGGAGCGGCCATAGCGACCATGCTCTCCAACATCATATCCCTCTGCTACTACGTAGTCATCATCGGGAAATACCGCGGCAGCTCTGCGCTCAACTTCAGCTTCACCAGGGAATGTCTAGGAGAAGGCATACCCTTCGAGGTCATAAGCATAGGGCTTCCCGCCTGCCTCATGACCCTCTGCGAGAACGTCTCCTATGCGGTGCTCGACAAGCTGATGTCCCTCAAGGGGCTGAGCATGCAGGCCGGCGTTGGCATCGCGAAGAAGGTCAACATGCTCGCTCACAGCATAGCGAGGGGCATATCCCAGGGCGTACTTCCGCTCATAGCCTACAACTACGCCGCGAAGAACTACGACAGGATGAAGAGGACCATAATCATATCCGAGATCACCGAGGTCTCCGTCGCGGCTCTGTGTACCGTCATTTCCCTGGCCTTCGCGCCGCAGCTCATAGGCATCTTCATCGACTCCGGCGCCGCCTCTCACGGCTTCGGCGTGACCTTCCTTCGTATACTCTGCATAGGAGGGCCCTTCTCCGCCTGCGCCTACGGCTTCATATCGTTCTTCCAGGCCACGGGGCACGCCACGACCTCGCTCATGCTGGCGCTGATGCGCAAGGGCATACTTGACATTCCCTTGATGTTCATCCTCAACAGTGTGATGCCGATGACGGGCATAGTCTGGGCCACGCCCATAGCGGACATGGCCTGCTGCGTCACCGCGATAGCGTTTTTCATATTCTTCCTGAGGAACATCGAGACAGAATAAGACGGCTGAGATATCAGCCGTCTTATTCATATGTGCAAGGCTCCGCGAAAGACGCGGGCTTTTTGTATGCCCTTAATCAGCGTTTTCCTTTTCGGAGTTTTCCTTTCCGCTGTCTGCCTTTTCAGGGTTTTCTTTTTCGCCGCCTGCATTTTCGGCGTTTTCCTTTCCGCCGCTCCCGTACTTGAGCCTCAAGACCAGCCTCAGGACGTTCTCCGCCGAGCGCTGCAGTTCGGCTTTCGTTATGCCTTCAGGGAGGCCCAGAGTCTTTCTGAGGCTCGGATCCACTCTGTAGCGCCTCGTCATGTGGGCCATATCGCCCGGCATGAGCACGTCGACCTGCGCCCTCACCCTGTAGGCGTTGTCCCTGAGCAGAGGAAATTCAGGGCTCCGCGCCCTCTGCATCCACCAGTCCGTCAGCACCGCGCCGTCGTAGCCCCATTCTCTCCTCAGCACCGTCGTGACCATATCGTAGTGGTAGTGGCTCCACACGCCGTTTATCTTGTTGTAGCTGGTCATTATGGTGAGCGGCCTGCCCTCTTTTACGGCTATCTCGAAATTGCGCAGATATATCTCCCTCAACGCGCGCTCGGAGACCCTGGAATCGTGGACGTTGCGCTTTGTCTCCTGATTGTTGCAGGCGAAGTGCTTGGGGCAGGCGGCGTGACCGCTGCTCTGTATGCCCCTTATGACGGCAGCCGCGGTCTTTCCCGATAGCAGAGGATCCTCCGAGAAATATTCAAAATTGCGTCCGCCGAGAGGGTTCCTGTGTATGTTCATGCCGGGGGCGAGGAGCACGTCTATTCCATATGCATCAAGCTCCGCGCCGAGCCCCCTGTAGAGTTCCTCCGTGAGGCCCTCGTCCCAGCTGCAGGCCAGAGCCGTGCCTATCGGAAGCAGAGAACAGTACCTGCTGAGCCTTATCCCCGAGGGCCCGTCGGCCGTTATCAGAGGGGGAACGCCCTTGTCTCTCAGGCTTTTTATTATGCCGCCGAAGGCTCCCGCGTTGCCCGGAGTCCCGAGGCTGCTGCCCATCATCCCGTGCCCTCTGGTGAGCGCCTCGAGCTCGTCCTCTTCGAGAGACGCCGTAAAGCTGTCGAGGGATACGTTTCCCTCCGCGACGCCGGCGAGGGAGAGCTTCTTGGAAGCGTCCTCTCCTTCTGCGGTGAGCTCCTCCGGGAGCCTGCTCAGTATGCGGTCCCTGAGCAGGTATTCCTTGGCGCAGATAGGCTCGCACTGCTCGATGAGCTTTTCCTCATCCAGGGTGAAAGAGCCCGCAGCGAGCCCCTTCCCGGGAGAGAGCTCGTCTGCGGAGCTTCCATCCGTCACATAGAAGCGGTATTCGCCCTTCTCCATAACGAAGGCATGGAGCTCCTCGTCGTACGATGAGAGCGTCTTCTCGTTAAAGCGGAGGATCGCGATCTCCGATCCGCCCGGGGCAAGCTCCGATGTCTTTGCGAAGGCCGCAAGCACTCTGAGCGGCTTTTCGAGCCTTCCTGCGGGAGGCTCGCACCATAGCTGCACTACTTCCCTGCCGGGAAGCGCGCCGGTATTTTTTACCGAGACGCTGATCTCCAGCAGCGTCCCCTCGCCCTTGTTCTCGAGCGGAGAGCTCCCGTCCTTGTTCTCAACCACGGAGACCCCCGTGCCGCCGCTGAGCGCGAAGCCAGTATAGCTCAGCCCGAAGCCGAAGGGGAAAAGCAACCTGTCCTTCGCGTATTTATCGAAATACCTGTAGCCTACGTAGATATCTTCGGAATAATCGTTGTATATGAGGCCGCCGAAATCCGCGCTGCTGGGATGATCTTCCCATCTCCGCGCGATGCTGTCGCTGAGCCTTCCCGAAGGGCTGACCCTGCCGCAGAGCAGGTCCGAAGCCGCGTTTCCGGCCTCCATTCCTCCCTGCCACGCTATGAGCAGCGCTGAGATGCCGTCTCCCAGCTCCTCCGTCCAGCTCATGTCCATGACGCTTCCGATGTTGAGTATCACGACAGTCTTCTCAAAGGCTGCGCAGACCTTTTCGAGCATGTCCCGCTCGTCTGCCGTGAGGTAATAGCTGCCCTCCGTCAGGGTATTCTCCCTATCCTCTCCCGCGGCCCTCCCTATGACTACGAGGGCTGCGTCGCTGCGGGATGCGGCGGAGCTCACCAGCTCTTCGCTGAGCGGCATCTCGGGATGGCTCATGGGCCAGTGTCCCCACCAGCCGTGGTCGGCCCTGTGCTCCTTCATCTTCCTCCATTCGGAGTATGCGGCGAGAAGCTCCTCGTCGGGCTTTAAGCCGGAGCCTTTGAGCCCGTCGATGAGATCCGTCAGATAGGGAGGATTGACAGATCCCCCGCTTCCATAGCCGACGTGGAACCAGTCGAACTGGCAGCGACCGAATACGGCGACCCGGGCCCCTTCGCCGAGCGGCAGCGTCCCGTCGTTTTTGAGCAGCACGCAGCCCTCGGCCGCGGCCTTTCTTATCAACTCGGGCATGCCGGGAAATACGCGCTTTTCTCCCTCTGCGGCGAGCTCGTCCTGCATGAGGCCGGTGCCCATGGCTCTGTCGACGAAACCCTGCCAAATGCGCCCGAAGCTTCTTTTTATCTGCTCAATGATATTCATGGATAACAGTATAGCACAAGGCCGAAGCGTCATCCATCTCATCGGTCCTTCCGGCTCTGTGTATGGGATATGCATGTCGGATGGAAATTAGTGAGATGCGGGGTGGAGCTCATCGGGATGTCGGTATCAGCTCAGCGGAATGTCGGGTGTAGCGCAGCGGAATGTTGGGGGGAGCTCAGCGGGATGTCGGGATCAGCGCAGCGGGACGCGGAGCGGAACGCCGCAAGATGCAGGCTGAGCGCGGTTGACAGAGCGACTGCCGGTGGTAGAATTTATAAAGGCATGCGCGCACGCAGCGCAGGAAGGATATGAGATGAGCAAAATCAGCGTTATAGTTCCCGCCTACAACTGCAGGGAGCGCATTGAAGACTGCGTAAAGAGCATACTGTCCCAGGATCACGAAGATCTGGAGCTTATAGCCGTCGACGACGGCAGCAGCGACGGGACCGGAGACATACTGGATAGGCTAGCCGAAGGCGACGTCCGCCTAAAGGTCATACACAAGGAGAACGGCGGAGTCTCCTCCGCGAGGAACCGCGGAATAGCAGAAGCGGAGGGCGAGTATATAGCCTTTGCCGACGCCGACGACAGGCTCACAGAGGGCTCGCTCAAGGTACGTATAGAAGCAATCGAGGCCTCTGGAGTGGACATGTCCATAGGCAGATTCTTCAGAGTGGCCGGCGATACCGTCTCGCTCAAGGGTTCGATAGATAAGGCGGGACTTTATGATATCAGGGACTATGCGGACGAGATGATGCTCAGGCCCGCGGACCTTTATTTCGGCGTGCTTTGGAACAAGCTCTTCAGAAGGGATATCGTCGAGGCTCATTCCCTGCGCATGGATGAGAACATCAGCTTCAGCGAGGACATGATATTCGTGCTCGAATACCTGCTTCACACTGAAAGCGTAGCCGTGACAGACGAGCCCGTCTACTACTACAATCTGACTAAAGGCTCCCTCATGGAGCAGGGCTTGAATATACCGGACGTGATAAAGATGAAACGCGCCGTGATAGGCTACTACGCGGATTTCTACAAGAAGACCCTCAGCATGGAGGATTATTACGACAGGCTCCCTATGATATACGGCTACCTTCTCGCCTTCAGCACCGACGCCATAAACCTGCCCTTCTCCCCTGCGACGAAGAAGCTGGGAGAAGAGTACTCCAAAACAGGGCTCAGAAGCTCGCTCGAAGCCCTGGCAAAGGAGCTCAGAAGCGAGCTCGACGCTCTGGATATCAAGGAGTTAAGAGATGCCGCGTCTGCTGAACTTCGCGGGCTCAGAGACGAACTGCGGGAGGAACTGAGGAGCCATGAGGCGGATGAGCTGCGCGGCCTCAGAGACGGGCTTAGAAAACGCGGTCTGGGGCGCAAGGACGAGCGAAGCTGACGCCGAGCGTATCATCTTATTGATCCGCAGCTGACGCCGAGCATATTTATTAAATCGCAGCTGACTCAGCAGGTATCGATCTAAATCCCGCAGCGAGAGCCGCCCATATCAAACAAAAGGACCGCAGCCAAGGCTGCGGTCCTATAATATACTTTATGTAATTCTAGTTGAGTACTTCGTACTTTCCGAGCACTCCTTCGAGCTCGTCCTTGTCCGCGCTCACGCTTACGATGAACTCGGGGCCAAAGGTGTCGGAGATCTGAGAAAGTCTCTCGAAGAACTCGTCGAGATTGGATATACGAACGTCGGCATGCTTAAGTATGCTGTCGATAAAGATCTTTTCGATATCATGATCCTGGCTGATGATACCGAGGATGAACCCGATATACTCGTCCACGTTCGTGATCTGCTCAAAATCTTCCATGCAGATCACGCGGATGCGATACTTGAGATCGTACATCAGCCTGTGGTTTTTGTTGATGAAAACTACACTTCCATTTACGTGATCGAGGCTTGAATTAGCCATATCGATCATTTTTTTAGTCTTTCCGGTGCCCTTGTGTCCTATAACCAGTTTAACCAACGGAACCGCCTCCCTTCCGCGCCGGGGTAAAAACGGCGTACTTTCTGATTAGATTATATATGCTGGGAGGGGCTTCTTCAAGCCGTTAAATATTTTATTTTGCCTGCGCTCCTCCCTGCTTCTTGCGAAGCTGTCCGCAGGCGGCGTCTATATCCTGACCCAGGGTCCTCCTGATGCTCGCGGGGACGCCGTGAGATTCTAGATAGTCCCTGAACTGCAGAGCCCTGGACCGATCGCTGCTCTCGTAGTCCGTCTCCGCCACAGGATTGAGCCTGATGAGGTTCACGTGGCAGAGCATACCCCTCAGCAGCGAAGCCAGCCTCTTCGCATCCTCCGGGGAATCGTTTTTCCCGGATATCAGCGTATACTCGAAGCTCATGCGCCTTCCGGTCTTCTCCGTGTGCTCTTTGCAGGCCGCGAGGAGCTCCTCGAGAGGATAGGCCTTCGCCACCGGCATCAGGGCCTCCCTTTCAGCCTGATCCGCCGCGTGCAGCGAGATCGCGAGGTTGACCTGGGGAAAATCCTCGGCAAAGCGCCTGATCTTGGGAAC
The DNA here is from genome assembly GCA_017417045.1 of Bacillota bacterium. Taxonomy (GTDB): domain Bacteria; phylum Bacillota; class Clostridia; order Peptostreptococcales; family Anaerovoracaceae; genus RGIG2707. The sequence goes on along the minus strand of JAFPZZ010000053.1, from coordinate 14,869 downwards.
TATGCCGCAGGTCGAGACCGTTATGTTGCGAAAGCTCAGCCCCTCTCCCGGCGGCCAGTGCACGCGCCTGAGGAATTCGCAGAGATTATCGTAATTGTCGAAGGGCTCCCCTATGCCCATGAGTACTATATGACTGATCCTGAGCCCGGAATCCTTGCCGCAGACGAGATATTCGTCCAGCATCTCCCATGCCTCCAGATCCCTGAGCTTGCCGCCCAGGGTAGACGCGCAGAAGCTGCAGCCCATCGCGCAGCCCACCTGGGTGGAGATGCACAGGCTGTTTCCGTATTCGTAGCGCATGAGGACGCACTCGACGCTGTTCCCGTCGGGAAGGCCGAGCAGATACTTCCTCGTGCCGTCGGAGGACTGCTGGACCGTCCTCACGCAAAGAGAGGGCAGACTGTAGGCCTCGTCCAGCTTTTCCCTCAGGGCACCGGGGATATTTGTCATATCTTTAAAGCTTTCTGCGCCCCGGTATATCCATTCCGAGATCTGCTTTTCCCTGAACGAAGGCTGCCCGAGGGCGGCCAGCGCTTCGAGTCGCCCGCTCTGGTCTAGCTTTTTGAAGTTGATCTTAGTGTTCTGATCGCTCATTTTTTCAGCGGGAGCGGCTCTTAAAGACCCGCGAGGAACAGCTCTATGGCCATGCGGGGATCCATCGCTCCGCTCTTTATATCCTTTTCTATCTGGAAGGCGTTGCAGAGATCCTTCCTGAGCCTGGCGCTTCCTCTTCTGGACGCCGCCTGCAGGGCTTTTTTAAGCCTGTAGGAGTTGACGTTCATCTCGGAGGCTATCTGCGCCTCGCTCTGTCCGGCTTCGCGCCTTTCGAGGCCCTCTAGCATGATCTCGAGCTGGGAGCAGAGCAGTCCGGTAAAGCTGAGTACCACCCCAGTCTGCCGCGAAGGCAGCTCCGTGACTATGTTCGCGTCGAGTATCTCGTATGCCGCCGATTTTCTTCCGGAGAAGGCCGAGTCTATAAGGGCGAAGGCGTCCGTATCGGCCCTGCGGGGCGCGGCGGCCCTAAGGTCCTCAGGACCGGCCTTTCCGTCCACCGCAAGCGCGGCGGCCTTCCTGAGGTCATTCTCGAGCTCGTAGAGGGTATACGCGGAGTCCTTGCCCCCGTAGCCGAATTCGTGAGCGAGATCGAGCAGATCTCTCCTCTCTGCCTCGGCGCCGAAGGAGACTATCGTCTTGTGCATCCACGCGGATAGCGTAGCGTCATCCAGAGCGGTGAAGTCGAAGACCAGGCCGCTTTTAACAATGGCCTTGTAGAGAGCCCTGGACCTGTTCGGCTTCTGAGCGCTGAACACGAGCAGCGTGCTCTCCGGCAGCTCCGGGAGATAAGCCGCTATATCGGCGGCGGCAGGCTCCGACGCGGGAGCTCCGAAGAGATCCGCATCCCTGACTATAACGAGCTTTTTGACGGAAAGCATCGGAACAGTCTCGCAGGCGTTGATCAGATCCTGGGCGTAGCGCAGCTCTTCGAATACGATCAGGTCGAGCGCCTCTGTGGCAGGCTCTATCGCGCATTCCCTGAGATAGCCCTCAGCCCAGCGTATGAGATACGCCTCGGGGCCGCACAAAAGCATGAGCCGGGGCCATATCCCGGTCTCCTGCGCGCTCATCATGGTCTTTCTTATGGTCTTGAACGGATGCTCAGAGGCTGAGCTCTGTCCATAGGAATACGCCATATCCTGTCTCCCGCGGCGTTTCGGGCCTCTAGATGCCCGTTCTTTACGCCCTTTACGAGTATCGCGCCGTCTTCGTCCGTACGCCCGTATATTATACCATTTTCCTCCGCCAAATCAATGACGCGGGGCGCCGGGTGACCGTAGGAGTTGTTCCTACCGCAGGATATGACCTCGAAGACCGGCGCCGCAGCGGCTATGAAGCTCTCGCCGCCGGAATAAGCCGAGCCGTGGTGAGCGGCCTTGAGCACCTCGCAGGATAAGTCCGCCCCCTCGCGCAGGAGCCTGTCCTCCATAGCCATGTCCATATCCGCGGTCAGCATGGCGCTGAAGCCCTCAGCGCGCAGCATCATGACCAGAGAATTGCTGTTGGCGTCAGGCGATAGCGCGTCCCCCGCAGCGGGAAGAATCACCTCGAGGCTGAGCCCGCCGAAGCTTACAGAGTCGCCCGCAAACAGAGGGGTCTTCTCCTCGGCCTCGATGCCTTCGAAGGTCTCCTCCCAGTAGACTCCGGGATAGAACAGTACGCCTATAGGGATGAGCCGCGAGAGCTCCTCGAGCCCTTTTGAATGATCCATGTCGGGATGAGTGACGAAGGCCAGGTCTATGCGCTTTACGCCGTTTTTGAGAAAGTATGGGAGCAGCGTGTCCTCGCCCACGCTGGAGTAAAAGGAACCTCCACCGTCCACGAGGACGCTTAGGCCCTCGCTCGTTACATGCACGCAGTCCCCCTGCCCCACGTCCACGAAGCTCAGCAGGGGCAGAGAGTAACGCCAGGGCAAGGGAGTCAGGGTCACGCCGCAGAGATACGGCAGCGCGGAGCAGCAGAGCGCCATGAGCGCGGACGCGGCGGCTAGTCCGCTCCCGAGCTTCCTCCTCCTTAGCATCGCCCTCGTGTCCGAAAAGAAGAAGAAAAAGACCATGTAATACAGAGCCAGAAGGCCGAAGGGAGGCGCGCAGACGTCTCTGGAAAAGCGCGAGGAAAAGGCGCTGAGGATATTCAGAGCGCGGCTGAGCGCCCCTATTCCCGCGCAGAGCAGCGCCATGATATGATGCCCGGCCGTTCCAAGGGGGCCGCCGAAGCCCCCAAGTGAGACGTCCGCGGCATAGGCGGTCAGCCCCAGCGGAAGCTCAAGGCCGGCGATGAAGACGGCGAGAGGGTTGACCGCAAACGAGGCCGGAGAGAAACACAGGAAGTCGTATATGATGAGAGGCATCATCGCGAGCTGTATCATGACGGATGGAGTCAGGAGCATCCCTATGCGGTAGAAACGCTCGCTCCTTTTCCTGTCGCTGATCTCGGTGATCTTGAGCTCCGCCCACGGCAGGGCTATCCCGATGGAATAAGCCGCGGCGAAGGACAGCTGAAAGCCGCTGTCGAATAAAGTGAAGGGCTCCCTCAGGCAGAAGATGAGCGAGCAGAGCGCAGCGGCCGACACGAGGTCGTACCTTCTCCTGAGCCTGAAGGAGAGCATGCGTAGGATCACCATGAGGCTCGCCCTGAGCACAGAGACCGAAGCCTCCGAGAGCAGGACGTAGCACAGCAGAGCCGCGCATACCGCGGCGTCGCCCGCCCACCCCCTGCTCTTTATGAGCTTCGTCAGGACCCCGTAGAGCAGGCCCACGTGCAGGCCCGACACAGCGAGTATATGGGATATCCCCGAGCGTCTGTACTGCTCCCTCTGATCCTCGTCCATCCTGTCCTTGGCTCCGAATATGAGCCCCGAGGCAACCGCGAATTCATCCTCCTCCAGATGCTCCCGCATGTGGGAGAAGAATCGGCCCTTGCTTTTGGAGAGCGCGTTCGTCAGAGGCCTCCTCACCTCGCCCGCGCTGAAGCGGAAGCGGCTGCAGCGCACTATAGCCATGACCCCTCGCGACCTGAGATACCTTGAGTAGTCGAAGCCGAAGAGGTTCCTTATACCCGAAGGCCTCTCTACGGCGCCGGAGAAGGCCACCCTCCTTCCAGGAAGCTCATAGCAGAGCTGCTCATCCTCTGTCTCGAGCCTCAGCAGGACTGACTCACGAAAGGCCTTCCCGCCGCGTTCGTAAGCGGCAGGGCTCCCCGGCGCTGCTTCAGCGCTGAGCCCGCTTCCTTCTGCGCGCCTCTCGGCAGATGCGCTGAGCTCAGCGTCCGCGCCCGTCACAGCTGCCGTGAGCTGCAGGTATTCCAAAGCGGGATGGACCGAATCGAGCTTCACGTATATCGCCAGATAGCCCTCCTTCTGGCTGCAGGACGTAACGGTCCCGCTGAACGCGGCGTAGCCTCCCTCATAGGCGAGCGCGGCGCTCTGCTTTGAAAGCGCCATATCCATCCTGATAAAGCCCACGGCGAATATGATAAGAGCCGCGGAGGCGCAGCATAGGATCCTGGGCCTCAGTGAGCGGAACCGTGAAAAAAGCACGAAAAAAGCAGCTGCCTCGACGAGGCAGAGCTGCCAGAGCGCGATATGCGTGTAATAAGCCAGTATTATGCCAAGCGCGGCGGCGTATAGAAACAGAAGTAAAGGTCTTTTCAAATGTAAAAGCGCCCGCCGCTGTAAATATCTTACAGCGGCGGGCGTCTTAAGTCAAGCGGCCTTTCGCCCCTCTGAACGCTATTGACCTTGCCGAACGCCCTTTGTGGGCGCCGCGCGCCTTAGGCCTACCTCTATGCGACAGCTACGCTCCGGCTGCGGGAGCGTTCTCCTCGAGCGGGCCGGTGGGCGGGATATCGTATTCATTGTCTCCGCCGCCGTCGTTCTCGACGTTGACCTGAGGCTCTTCTCCGCCTTCTTCAGTCTGCTGGTCTGGCATGACGTAGGTCTCAAGCTCCTCGGACCTCGTCGCCATGAAGTAGGGCGATACGGGATATACCGAAGTGTCGGGGTTGTGGAACGGGCAGTAATAATCCGGAGTATCGTAAGCCGAATCGCTGACGCTGGCGGGATTGAGCAGGTAGCCTCCCCTCGCCGAGCGCAGATTGTCTATGACGTATTTCTCAAGCGAGCTGCCGCAGGGCCTGGTGACAGTCACCCTGAAGGTGGAAAGTCCGAATTCCGAGCACATCGGGGTCGCCAGATATCCGCTGTAGCTGCAGACTTCCCTAATCTTGTGAGCGTCGTCCGCCTCGTGGGGCTCGGTGCCCTTGATAAAGATCTCGGTCAGGTAGTGCGACCTGTCGTCCAGACCGCTCGCCTCGCTAGCGAGCTTGCCGGAATATCTGTCCACGGTAGCCTTGACGAATTCGCCGCGCATCTCGAAGGTCCCCCGCTCATCCCAGCTCCCGACCTCCTCCATGACCTTGGCCCATACCGAAGCCGAGATGGAGCTCGCCTGCCTGAGCTCGACGTTCATGTCGTTGCCCATCCAGACGACGCCAGTGTATTTGGGAGTGAGTCCGCAGAACCAGAGGTCGTACGAATCCGAGGTCGTTCCGGTCTTGCCCGCCGAGGGCTGGCTCTTGAGCTTGGCCGCGCTCGATAGTCCGTTGGTGACGGTGGTCCTGAGCACGTCGAGCATGAGCGACGCTACGGACTCGTCGTAGACCTTGTGGGTGATCGGGTCGGCGCTGAGTATGACGTCTCCCCTGCGGTTCACCACGGTAGTATAGCAGTTAGGCTCTATATAGGTGCCGTAGTTGCCGAAAGTCGCGTAGGCCCCGCACATCTCGAGCGGGGATATTCCCTTGGTCATGCCTCCCAGGGCGAGAGCCGCGGCGTTCATATCGTTGGCGGTCCCCGTTGTCACGAGGCTGGTGATGCCCATGTTCTGAAGGTTCTGCACGACCATGTTGATGTCTAGCTGCAGGAAGAGGTTGACCGCGCACGTGTTGGTCGACTGCTCGACCGCGTAGCGCATGTTCTGTATGCCTCTGTAGCCCACGTACCAGTTCTTAGGCCAGATCTTGCCGTTCTGAGCGATTGGGATGTCGTCTATAGGCATCGCCACCGTGAAGTTCCCTAGGCCGTCGACGCCCGCCTGGAGCGCGCTGGAATAGACCGCGAGCGGCTTTATCGAGGATCCCGGCTGCCTCGTTGAGGTCGCCCTGTTGTAGAGCTTGCGGCCTTCGATGCCGCGCCCTCCGAGCATGCCGACGATCTTGCCGGTCGCGCTCTCCATGACCACCATCGCCGACTGAGGCTCTATGATCCTGTCGACGAGGGAGAAGTATTCGGGGCTGAGGGTCAGGCTTCCGTCGTCGTTCTTAGTGAACGCGTTGGGCCTGTCGAGGAAATACTGGGCGGAGAGTATGAGGTTGCCGTCATCGTCCCTGTCCTTGTAAGCCGGGGCGATGACCCAGTTGCCGCCGCTGTAGTAGTAGAACTTCTTGTCCTCGATCTCGTAGAGGCCCTTGAACTCCACGGAATAATCGACGCTGCCCTGAACCTGGGTCTTGTAGATGTTGAGCCTGTTGCCCTTGAAGACCTTGAGGGAACCGTCCTCGAGCCATTCGAATTCAGAGGGCCTTAGTGTGAAGCTGCCGTCCTCGTCGAAATAGGTATCCTTGCTGTAGATCAGTATGTCCTTGGGATCGGCCACGGTCTGAGCGGCCTTCCAAACTGAAAGGTTATCGTCGGCGTAGAGTATGTTGCCGTTCTTGTCCCTGAGCAGGGTGGACATGTTGACGTCCGCGAAGTTAGAATCCACAGCATAAACGGCCTCGATCTGGTCCTGTATCCTCTGATCGAGCGTGGAATTGATGACGAGACCGCCGCGGTAGACGAGGTCGTAGGCCTTGTCGTAATCGTAGCCAAGCTTTGTCTGAAGATCAGACATGACGCGGGATATGACGTAGTCCGTGAAGTAGGAGCTGCTGGCCTCGGTGGTGGCATTGGTGCCCGGGTCGATATGGTCCCTGACGGACGCCGCCTTGGCTGCCTCATAGGTCGCGTCATCTATCTTTCCCTGATCATGCATGTACCAGAGAACGAGGTTGCGCCTGGTCTCGGCTGCGTTGTTGTAGATCAGGGTATATTTCTCGTCCTTTTCGATTATGTCGTAGCTGTCGGGATCGGTGATCTCTTCGGTCGCGATCCTCTTGATAGGCGCGTAGTTGTTCGGGTTCTGCGGAAGAGACGCGAGCAGCGAGGCTTCGACTAGATCGAGATCCTTGACGCTCTTGTTGAAGTAAGCCTCGGACGCGGCTTCGACGCCGTTGCAGTTGAAACCGAGATAAACGGTATTGAGATAGGCCTCCAGTATCTGATCCTTCGTCAGCGCCCTCTCTATGACTATGGTGTAGTACGCCTCCTGTATCTTTCTGGTATAGGAGCGCTTGCTCTTTATATCCGAGAGATAGAGGTTTCTTGCGAGCTGCTGCGAGATAGTGGACGTGCCGCCTATCCTCTCGGTCTGCCCGCTCACTTTCTGCCATATCGCGCCGAATATACGGATGAAATTGAAGCCGTGATGGTCGTAGAAAGTCTTGTCTTCGATCGAGATGAAGGCGTCCTTGACCACCTCCGGTACGTCGCTGATGGATACGTTGGTCCTCAGCTCTGAGCCGGAGTAAACGTTCTGCAGGTGGTTGCCGTCCTTATCCAGTATCTCCGAGTTCTCGGTGAGCAGGTCGTAGATGTTGGCCGGGTTGATCTCCGGAGTCTCCTTTATGATGCCCCAGACCTTGTATCCGACGAATATGCCCGCGGCTAGGCAGAGCGCCAGCAGCGCGAGCAGTATCTTCAGGAATATGTGCCTCTTTTTCTTTTTGGGCTTCCTGCTGTCCGCGCTTCTCTCCGCCTTCTTCGCGGAGCCGCTTTTTTTCGCTGACTTTTCAGCCCTTGATGAACGTTTCTCTGTCATTTTATCTGCCTTTTTATTGTCCGCGGCGCCTGCCGCGTCTTCCTCCTTTACGGCGGAGGGTATCGCCGCTATGAGGGACGACGCTACCATGAGCGTATCGTCGCTCACGCCGCGCCTTCCTTCCTCTTCGCTTTCAGAAAGCCGCTCTCCATCGGAGCCTGCCGGGGCTGCGTCTTCAGAAGAGCCCGCAGCTGCAGATGCCTCGGGAGCTGCTTCTTCAGAGGGAGAAGGCTCTCCGCCTTCAGCCGGAAGAGAGCCCTCCTCATCACCGGAGGCGCCGACCTCGCGCTTATACTGCTCCTTCATCCTGTCGAAAGCGGCGAGTATGTCCTCTTCGTGTTCTTTTCCGAATCTATCTTCCATCTTCCTCTTCGCTTTCTGCGTGATCTTTGAATATATTCGCGGCGAACTCGTGCGGGTCGAAGGGTCTCAGATCGCTCATGCCCTCTCCGACTCCTATGAACTTTACCGCCAGATCGAACTGATCGGCCAGCGTTACGACTATGCCGCCCTTCGCCGTGCCGTCCATCTTCGTGAGTATCACTCCGTCGAGCTCAGCTACCTGAGAGAACTCCTGCGCCTGCGATATGGCGTTCTTTCCCGTCGTCGCGTCGAGCACGAGAAGGGTCTCCCTCGCGGCCTCAGGGAACTCTCTCGAGATGACCCTGTTCATCTTCGCGAGCTCGTTCATGAGGTTCTTTTTGTTGTGGAGCCTGCCGGCCGTATCGCATATGACGACGTCGGTGCCCCTGGACTTTGCAGCCTGCATGCCGTCGTATATGACTGCCGAGGGATCCGCTCCCTCAGAATGCTTTATGACCGGCACGTCCAGTATCTCAGACCAGGCGCTTATCTGCTCAGCCGCCGCGGCCCTGAAGGTGTCGGCTGCTACAAGCATGACGCTCTTGCCCTCGTCCTTGAAACGGCGCGTGAGCTTGGCTATGGTGGTGGTCTTCCCGACGCCGTTGACGCCTATGACCATGACGACCAGCGGTGTATCGGGGCATATTTTATGACGCTCGCCCTTGTCGAGCATGCCCGCGATTATGTCCTCGAGCGACTGCATGAGCTCCTCCTTGGTGTGGAGCCTCTCGTAGCGCACGCTGTCGCGGAGCTCGTCGCTTATCTTCATGGTGGTGTCGACGCCTATATCCGAGGAGACGAGTATCTCCTCTATATCGTCGACCGTCTCCTCGTCTATGCTGGGGCGCAGCATTATGGCGTCGCCTATGCGCTGCGCGAGCTTTCCGAAGAAGGACGGTTTTTCAGCTAATGGCATAACTTATCCTCTCTTGAGCGGGACGCTGCCGGCAGTCCGGCCTCCCGCGCTGTGTTTTCGGGGCAGTTTGATTTGGCCCCAGAGTTTTATCGCGGTGCCCGAGGCCGAGCAACTGCGAGCTGTATTTCAGGGCAGTTTGGATCAGACCCCCGCGTCGTCTCCGAGCCTGAGCGAGAGGAGCTTCGAGACTCCCTGCTCGGGCATGGTCACTCCGTAGAGCGCGTCCGCGTATTCCATGGTCGCCTTCTGATGCGTGATAAGGGCGAACTGAGTGTTTTTGAAATTGCCGAGATACTTTGCGAAGCGGTCTATATTGGTCTCGTCCAGCGCCGCCTCGACCTCGTCCATTATGCAGAACGGAGTCGGCTTTGACTTGAGCACCGCGAACATAAGCGCTATGGCCGTCATCGTCTTCTCTCCGCCGGAGAGCAGGTTGATGTTCTGGAGCTTCTTGCCCGAGGGCTGAGCCTCTATCTCAATGGCGCTCGTCATCGGATCCTCGGGATTTTCGAGGCTGAGCCTGGCGCGGCCTCCGGAGAAGAGCTCTGTGAAGATCTCCTCGAAGTTCTCGGATACGCTGTCGAAGCTCTCCTTGAAGCGCGCCTTTATGGTAGCGTCTGTCTCGCTTATGACCGTGCGCAGCTCCTCGACCGCCTTAAGGATATCCTCCCTCTGGGAAGTGAGGAACTCGTAGCGCTCCTTTACGGCCCTGTACTCCTCGATGGCGCCTATGTTGACGTTTCCTATCGCCCTCATGCGCTCGCGGTATTCCCTGGCTTCCCTGAGCCCTCTGGACATGACGAAATCCTTGTCCTCGTATTCCGCCGCCTGGGCGTAGCTGATCTCGAACTCGTCCCAGAGCTTCTCCTTGAGGGCCTCGCTCTGAGAATCGAAGCGCGAGAGCCTGAGCTCGGCGTCGTGCTTGCTCATCTGAGTGTTGTAGAGGGCGCTCTCGGAATCCAGCCTGCGCTGTTCGGCCTCCTCGGCCTTGGCTGCCGACTCGGTCCTTTCCGCAGATATATCTTCTATACGCTGCTCGAGCTGCTTTTTTTCTTCTTCTTTTTCTTTAAGTACCTGGCCGGCTCCTTCGCCGAAGCTTGAGATCTGCGCTCTCACCCTCTCGTTGGAGGCTAGGCTGCCCTCCCTGCGGCTCCTGTCGCTCTGGAGCTCGAGCTCGTACTCCTCTATGGCTGCGAGCCTGTCGCCCGCCGATCTGAGCTCCTGCCTGGCCTCGCCGTCGGCGATGCGCTGAGCGGTCTCGGCCTCCTTAGCCTCGTCGAAGAGGCTGCGGGCAACGGATTCTCTTTCGCTGAGCTTTTCTAGCTCGTCCTCTATGGCTGAGCAGCGGGCTTCCTTCTCGGCGGCCTCTGCCCTTGCCTTTTCCATGCCCTGCTCCGCGGCGAGTATCTCGTCCGCGAGCTCGCTCCTCTCGCGGGCCCTGCGGGCTACGTCCTCGCGGCTGCCCTGAAGCATGAGCATGTCCTGCTCGATGCTCCTCTTAAGAAGGGCCTCGTCCATGCGTCCAGAGGCTATCTCGCTCCTGGTCTGCTCGAGCCTCTCTTCGGCTTTCGTGCGTTCCTCGGACGCTTCCCTTTCGGAGGCCTCGGCCTTTTCTATATCCTTCGCGAGCTTTTCGATGCTCCTTTCGAGCTCGTCCCTCTCGCTCTTGCGCGAGAGTATGCTCGCGGTGTTGTTCTTGACGCTGCCGCCTGTTATAGCTCCTGCCGCGTTGACTATATCGCCTTCGAGCGTGACGTATCTCAAGCCCCGCTCGAGCTTGGACATCTTTATCGCGTTCTCTATGCGGTCGCAGATGACGACCCTTCCGAGCAGGTAGTCGACTATCTCGGCTCCGCCCTTCTCGCAGCTGACGTTTTCAGAGGCGAGCCCGAGGAAGCCCTCGCAGTTCTCGACCGCACTGACGTCTGCGGGCTTGCCTGCCCTTATGCTGGATACTGGAAGGAAGGTTAGCCTTCCGGCCTGGTTCTTTTTGAGCAGGTCTATGGCCTTCCTCGCGGTATCATCATCCTCGCAGACTATGTTCTGCATCTTGTTGCCGAGCTCGGTCTCTATGGCGAGCTCCCAGCCCCTGGGGACACTGATGAGGTCTCCAAGGACCCCGATGATGCCCTTAAGGCCCTGCTTCATCATGAAGCGGACGCTACCGCTGTAGCCCTCGTAGGAATTCTCGAGCTCGGCCAGCAGCTTGGCCCTGGCGCTTAGCCTTCCTGATTCGAGCCTCAGCTCTGATATCTTTTTTCTGAAGGACGAGAGCTCCTCGGCGGCCTTGGCGATAGAGGCGAGCTCGGCCTTTTCCTTCGCTTCGAGCTCCTCTATGGACTTCGCGAGCGCCTTCTTCTCCTCCTCGGATCTGCCGAGCTTCTCCTCGAGCTCCGCGCTGCTTCCGGACTTTTCGTCCTCGTCTTCTTCGAGCCTCTCGAGCCTTCTTCTGAGGCTCTCGGCCATGGCGCCCGTGCTCTGTATCTCTGCCCTGGCTGCCGCGGCGAGCGAAGAGGCTTCCAAAAGTTCGCTCTTCCTCTCGTCGAGCTCCCTTCCGGCCTGCCTGAAAGCGTCCTCTGCCTGCGAGCTGCGCGCAACGGCCTCGGCGAGCCTGTCCGCGCTGCTCTCGGCGGCACCTCGAGCTCGTCCGTCCTCACGGACAGCTCGGCTTTTGCGGCCGCCTGCCTGGCCAGTTTGTCGTCTATATCCGCTATCTCGGATATGAGCCTCTCGTCGTCCTTCTTAAGGGCGTCGAGCTGCTGCAGCCCGAGCTGGCGCCTGCTCTCGACGGAGCCTATCTCCTCGGTGCGCTTGACCAGCTCGCTTCTCAGCTCCTCGAGTTTTCCTGCCAGCTCCTCTGCCTTCGCCCTTAGGCTCTTCGCCTCGGCGGCATGAGAGTCCCTCTCGCTTCCGAGCGTGACCAGCTTGGCCTCGATCTCCTCGAGTTCCTCTTTTACGGCGCCCGTCTTGTCCTCGGCCTGGTCGATGTTCCTGAGTATTATATTTATCTCGACGGCCTTGTATTTATCCCTGATCTCAAGGTATTCGGCCGCTTTCTTGCTGTCTTCTTCGAGCCCTCCTATGCGGCTCTCTATCTCGTAGACTATATCGTTTACCCTCGCGAGGTTCTGCGACGCCGAATCGAGCTTCCTCTCGGCGTCCTCCTTGCGGTTGCGGTATTTGACTATGCCGGCGGCCTCCTCGAATATCTCGCGTCGGCTCTCCATCTTGTTGCTGACTATGTCGGCGATCTTGCCCTGTCCTATGATGGAATAGCCCTCGACGCCTATGCCGGTGTCCATGATGAGGTCCCGGATATCCCTGAGCCTGCACGGCGTGCGGTTTATCATGTACTCGCTCTCGCCAGACCTGTACATGCGCCTGGTGATCGCCACCTCGGAGAAATCTATGGCCAGCTCGCCTGAGCTGTTGTCTATGACCAGCGTGACCTCGGCCATGCCCTTGGAGCGCCTGCTCGCCGTCCCGGCGAATATGACGTCCTCCATGCGGCCGCCTCTGAGGGACTTCGGGCTCTGCTCGCCGAGCACCCACCTGAGCGCGTCGGAGACGTTGCTCTTGCCGCTGCCGTTGGGGCCCACTATGCAGGTTATGCCGTCCGTGAACTCTATGCTCACCGGCTCCGCGAAGGATTTAAAACCGTTTATCTCTATGCGTTTGAAATGCATCCGTTACCTCCGGCGCCCTTCGCTCAGCCCTCTATGCCGAGCCTCGCGAGCGCCGCTCTCGCAGCGCAGGCCTGCGCTGTCTGCTTGCTTGGTCCGCTGCCTCTTCCGTATTCCTCTCCGGCGACGTACACGGCCGCCTCGAAGGTCTTGTTGTGATCGGGGCCGCTCTCCCCGGTGATCTCGTATCTGATATCCTCTCCGCCGCCGGCCTGGATGAGCTCCTGCAGCTTGGATTTGGGATCCTTGATCTGCCTGCCCGAGACAGCCTCGTCCGCGGAAGTTCCAAGTAGCCTGAATATGAGATCCCTGGCCGCCTCCTGGCCTCCGTCCAGGTAGACGGCGCCTATTACGGCCTCCATCAGGTCCGCCGCTATGGAATCCCTCTTGGCCGAACCCGACTGCGCGGCTCCCTTGCCGAGCATGAGAAGCTCGTTGAGGCCTATGCCCTTGCATATGCCCGCCAGCGAGGATTCGCAGACTATATACGAGCGGGTCTTGGTGAGCTCTCCCTCCGGGCTTTCAGGCAGCCTCTCATAGAGGTATTCGCTCATTACGAGCTCGAGCACCGCGTCGCCGAGGAACTCGAGACGCTCGTTTCCGTCGCCGGGACGTCCGCTGCTCTCGTTGGCGCGGGAGCTGTGCGTGAGAGCCCTGTTTAGAAGTCTCCTGTCCCTGAAGCTATAGCCTATTATCTCTTCAGCTCTCGACAGATAGCTCATCTTCGCTCCTAAGCGCTCCCTCGATCTCCGACACCATATCGTACTCCGACATGGACGCCGCCCTGATCACAGCCGTCGAGACGGTGTTGCAGTTCGAAGAGCCGTGGATCTTGATGACCAGGCCCTTTACTCCGAGTATCGGGGATCCGCCGTATTTGGAATAATCGAACTGATCCCTGAGCTCCTGGATATCCCCCTTGAGCATGGCTCCGCCGAGCATGGTCTTGGGGTTCTTCTTCATCACGTTTTTGATCTGCTTGAGCAGGGACCAGGTGGTGCCCTCGATCAATTTCAGAATTATATTTCCGGTAAACCCATCGCAAACGAGCACGTCCGCTGCGCCCTTGGGTATATCGCGGGCTTCCACGTTGCCTATGAAGTTGAGCCCGCTCACCTTGAGGAGCTCGTAGGTCTCCTTTTGGAGCGCACCGCCCTTGCCCTCCTCCGTGCCGTTGTTTATGAGGCCTATGCGTGGGCTCGAGACTCCGTAAGCCCTCTTCATATACACGCTGCCCATCTTCGCGAAGCACTCAAGATGAGAGGGCCTGCACTCGGCGTTGGCTCCTGCGTCCACGAGCAGAGAGAAGCCCTCTCCGCCCAGATTCGGGATAGGCGCGACTATAGCCGGCCTTTCGACTCCCTCTATCCTTCCGATGTGAAAGAGTGCCGAAGCCATGAGGGCTCCGGTGTTGCCGGCGGAGATCAGGGCGTCGGCCTTGCCGTCTCTAACGAGATCGGCCGCTACGACGACGGACGAGTCCTTCTTGTGCCTCACGGCCTGCACGGGATGCTCGTCGCCTCCTATGACCTCCGAAGCGTGGACTATGGATATATTGGGAAGGGGTTTATCGGCCTCGTATCTCGCCAGCTCGGCTCTTAAAACGGGCTCTCCTCCGACGAGTATGATCTCGTCATCAAGCTCGCGGGCGGCGAGCACTGCGCCTTTGACTATCTCAAACGGCGCGTTGTCTCCGCCCATCGCGTCTATGGCTATTCTCAAAGCATGACTCCTTTTATTGCATCAAAAATAAACAATGCGCATAAAACATCACGTTATTTTAGCACAGCGCACCTCATAATGCAAACGAACGGGGCATTCTTAACAGAATCTATATAAAACGGAAAACCCCTTATCCGTGCCCGGAGAAGGGGTGATCTTTGCCGTATTATCCGAAGCGGCCGCGCGGCCCGCGGAGCCTGTCAGATGCTGTTGAAATCGGTATCCCTGTAGCTCATGATCCTGTCCGCGGCGTCCTTGCCGTAGTCTTCGGCGAGGTCTTCGAGCACGTCCGCGGCTATCCTCGCGCCCTCAGCTCCGAATATAGCCTCGCAGACGCTCTTGTAGGCGAAATAAGAGTGCGCGCAGTGGTACTCGAAGGGCTTCAGGTTCTCGGGCCTCTTGGCGAGGTCCATGCCGGGGGCGAGCCCTGAGGCCGTCACCCTCTGGACACAGTGGTCGTGATCGTGCAGAGTCTGGAGCGTCTTGTAGTCGAGCTCGGGATTGAAGCCCCTGCATATCGAAGCGTCGAGGTCGCTGCAGTAGAGCAGTCCCTCTTTCACCAGACCCATCTTCGCGAACTGCGAATGCCAGGGACATACGTAGATGTGGACCTCGTAGTCGGGCGCGAGACTCTTCACCTCGGCCTTGTTGGCGAGTCCCTCGGCCTTTGCCGTATCAGTATTCACCCATTCGCCGTATCTGCAGTAGGTCTC
>JAFPZZ010000052.1 GCA_017417045.1 Bacillota bacterium | reverse complement strand
GTTTGCAGAAGGTGTTGTGATACTCTATGGCCTCCGTGTTGTTCGTTCTTATGATCGCGACCGCGGCGTTGGCCTCGGCCCACATCATGGTGTTGCTCCTGGAGGTGGATACGCTGAGGATCTCGGGGCTTATATTCGCCCTTTCGAACATCTCTCTGAGCTGTTCCTCGACGCCTCTGGAAATGGCAAGGGTCATGTTTCCGAGCCTGGTGAACTCCACGCTCTCCTCATCCTGCCTGATCCAGGGATTGTTGCGGTTGCAGAGCACGCTCATGCGCTCCACCATCGAGGCCTCCTCGTTGAAATTGGCGGGGATATGGCCGTTGATCCTGGTGAAGCCTATCTCTATGACTCCTGCCTTGAGGAGCTCGAGCACCTCTCTGGAGTCCTCCTCGCGTATCTCGAATTTGACCTCGGGATTTTCGATCTGGAAGCCGACGAGCAGATTGTTGACGTAATTGTCGGGATAGGCCTGGGTGATACCGAGCCTCAGTATGCCCTGGGAGCCTTCTACGCACGCGTCGATCTCCTTGTAGGAGGCGTCGACGAGCGCGATGATGTCTTTGGCGCGTTTATATAATATCCTCCCGGCGTCGGTAAGCTCCATCTGGCGCGAGGACCTTATGAGGAGCTGTGCCTTGTATTCTTCTTCGAATTGCTTGAGCTGGTTGCTGAGTGCGGACTGGGCCACGTGCAGCTCTCTCGCGGCCGCCGAGAGCGTCCCCTTATCGACGATCTCGATGTAGTTCCTGTAGAAATCAATATTCATTCAATACTCCATTTCCCTGCTCTTAGAATTACCGGCCTATCTACGCTTAATTAAAAGTATCGATACATCGTTGACGTTGGTCCCTGTCGGCCCTGTCTTTATGAGGCCGCCGGACTTTTCGAGCGCGTGGTATGAATCGTTGTCAGCCAGCGCCTGCTCTATGCTTATCCCCTGCGCGAGGAGCTTTTCCCTGGTGCTTCCGTCGGCGTATCCGCCCGCCGCGTCGGTCGGGCCGTCCGTGCCGTCGGAGCCTACGGAGAAGACAGCCGTGCCGCCTAGCCCCGCGATGCCTTCTGCCGCGGAGAGCGCTATCTCCTGGTTCCTGCCTCCGAGGCCCTTTCCCCTTATCTTTACGACGGTCTCTCCTCCGGCGATGAAGGCGAGGTCCCTGTCCGCGTTCGAATTGCGCCTGGCTAGCTCAGCCAGCATTGCTCCGGCCTCCCTCGCCTCGCAGCAGAGGCTGTCCGTTATGATCTCGGTCTCGTAGCCCAGCTCCCGGCAGGCCTTTTCAGCCGCGGAGACGAGCACCCTTACGCTGCCGGTGATCAGGGTCTCGACCCCGTCCAGCTTTTTCGGCGTCTCGGTGCGCACGCAGCGAAGCGCGTCCTCGCTGAGCTCAAGCCCGTATTTGTCTATGACCGCGAGCGCGTCCTCGCAGGCGCTGCTGTCCGGATAAGCCGGCGCGGAAGCTATGGTCTCCAGGTCGTCCCCCAGAACGTCGCTGAGGACTATCTGAAATATCCCAGCGGGGGCGCAGAGCTCCGCGAACCTTCCGCCCTTGACTGCGGAAAGGCGCTTTCTTATATAGTTCATCTCCCGGATGCTTGCCCCGCACGCCAGAAGCTGCGAGGTGATCTCCGAGATCTCCGATGGGTCGATGAGCGGAAGCTCGAAGAGAGCCGAAGCTCCGCCCGAGACGAGGAATATCAGCGTGTCGTCATCGCCCAGGCCCTTCGCGTACTCCGCGGCCCTTCGCCCGGCTTCGAAGGAATTCTCATCCGGAACGGGATGGCCGGCCTCTATGATCTCAAGCGGCGGAAGGGCTCCTTTTGAGTGCCCGTGCTTCGTTACGATCAGGCCGCCTCTGACACGGCCTCCGAGCATCACCAGAGCGGCAGACGCCATCTGCCAGGCGGCCTTGCCTATAGCGATGATATGCAGCCTGCCGGAAAAGGCCCTTCCTTCGAGCGCGGCTTTGACCGCTTCGTCGGGGAGGACCGCCTCTATGGAGCTCTTTATGATCTGATCCGCGTCTTTTCTTAGATCCATAAGTGCTTTGTTGACCTTATCGGCTTTTAATATTATACTTATCTTAAATCAATAATTCAACTTTTTTGATAAAATACTTTTAAATTATTTAGTTTTTTTATGGAGGGTGAGATGTATTACACACCTGGCTTAGAAGATGCCCGGAAACTCGTAGCCGAGCACAACAAGGAAGAATTCCATCTGCAGCACGCCGAGATCGTCTCAGGGGTCCTCGCCTGGTTCGCGGAAAAATACGATCCTGAAAACACGGAATTTTGGGCAGTCGTCGGCATGCTGCACGACCTCGACTTCGAGGAATACCCCGAGCAGCACTGCGTGAAGACCGAGGAGATGCTGAAGAATCTGAACGTCGACCCGGAGATGATCAGGGCCATATGTTCCCACGGCTGGGGAATGACCGATTCCCCCTACGAGCCCGAAAAACAGATGGAGAAGATACTCTTCTCCGTGGACGAGCTCACCGGCCTCATCGGAGCCTGCGCACTGATGCGCCCCTCCAGGAGCTGCGACGATATGGAGCTCAAATCGCTCAAGAAGAAGTTCAGGGACAAGAGGTTCGCCGCCGGCTGCAGCCGCGAGGTCATAAGCCAGGGCGCCGAGATGCTGGGCTGGGAGCTCGACGATCTGCTCCAGCAGACCCTCGACGCCATGAAGAGCATGCACCTGACGTTCTGATCGCGGAGCGCGAAGGTACGGCAGCGAAAGAGCTTTGAATAAAAAACCTGCCCCTCTTCGAACGCGGGTCCTGGTCTGACAAAAACATCCCCGGAGATCCTCACCCGGGGATGCCTTTATTAATGTTTTTATTATTGCAGAACAGCTTTATTTTCTGCTTTTTACAGCCGTTTACCTTCCGAAGAACATATACACGGCATAGATGACTACCGCTATGACAGCCGTCCATATCAGGGCCTTGCCGAGGCCGAAGCCCTCTTCGCGCTCAAGGTAAGCGCCTTTTTTTGCTGCCGCGGAGCCTGCTTTCGCGGCTGAAGGGCCGCTTTTTACGGCCGACCTGCCCTTCTTCGGCGCTATCTTCTTTTTCAGCTTCGCGAGCTCGGCCAGAGGATCCTTGCCCCGGATCACGCGCTTTTTGAAGGCCTTCAGGTCGTCGAGGTCCTCCTTCCCGCATTCCGTATCTCCTGCCTCGTGCGAGATCTTGTTCCTGAGCCAGCGGAGGTGCTTGAGGAGCTTATAGTCGTCCTTCCAGCCGTCTATGAGAGCGGTATAGGTCTCGGAAGCCTCCTCCATCCTGCTTATATACTCGCTGACGCCGTTCTTGCATTCAAAAGCGTCGCAGAAGATCTTGTCCAGGCCCTTGTATTCGTCTAAAAATTCGGATTCTATCTTTCTCATCGATCTTCCCTGGCAGCCGCTGCTGCTCTGCCCGCACTTTTTGCTGCGGCCGTGCTGTTTTAGCTGCGATCCGCGGCCGCGCTGCCATTGCGGCGTCCCCGCATTTATTTGCTGCGCCTTCGCTGCCATTGCGGCGCCCCGCATTTTTTGTTACGCCGCGCTGCCATTGCGGCGCCCCGCAGCTTCCCTTTGCAAAGAGCGGCTCTCCCTTGCGGAAGAGCCGCTTCTGTCGTTCTGTCTTTGCCTTTGCTGCGCGCCCTGCTCAAGGAACGCAGCGCCGGCGTTATCCGGTCTTATTTTCCGGCCTTATACCGAATACCCCGCTAGAGCCTTGCGACTCCGGATTCCCTTGCGGCCTGGGCGGTCGCCTTGGCGACGGCGTCCTTTACTCTGGGATCGAAAGCCTTCGGGAGGATGTAGTCGGCGCAGAGCTCCTCATCGGATACGAGGCCTGCGAGGGCCTTGGCGGCGGCGATCTTCATCGCGTCGTTGATGTCGGAGGCGCGTACGTCGAGAGCTCCGCGGAAGATGCCGGGGAAGCAGAGCACGTTGTTGACCTGATTGGGGTAATCGCTCCTGCCGGTGGATACGACGGCTGCGCCGGCGGCCTTCGCCTCGTCGGGGAAGATCTCCGGTGTCGGGTTCGCGCAGGCGAAGATAATAGGATCCTTGGCCATGGTGCGGACCATGTCGCCGGTGAGGGTGCCGGGGGCGGAAACGCCGATAAATACGTCGGCGCCCTTGATGACTTCGGCGAGGGTTCCCTTCTCGTGGTTGAAGTTGGTGATCTTGGCCATCTCTTCCTTGATCGAGTTGAGGCCTTCGCGTCCCTCGTAGATCGCGCCCTTGCGGTCGGTCATGATGACGTTCTTGAGTCCCATTGCCATGAGCAGCCTGATGATGGCGATGCCCGCGGCGCCTGCGCCGGAGGTGACGATCTTGACGTCCTCGATCTTCTTACCGACTACCTTGAGGGCGTTGAGAAGTCCTGCGAGGGTGATGACGGCGGTGCCGTGCTGGTCGTCGTGGAAGATGGGAATGTCGGAGATCTCCTTGAGGCGCTTCTCGATCTCGAAGCAGCGCGGGGCGGAGATGTCCTCGAGGTTGACGCCGCCGAAGGAGCCGAGCAGCATGGCCGTGGTCCCTACGATCACGTCAACGTCCTTGGAGCGGATGCAGAGGGGGATGGCGTCGACGTCGCCGAACGCCTTGAAGAGGGCGCACTTGCCCTCCATTACGGGCATACCGGCTTCGGGGCCGATGTCGCCCAGGCCGAGGACGGCGGTGCCGTCGGTGATGACGGCTACGGTGTTCCAGCGGCGGGTGAGCTCGTAGGACTTGTCGACGTCCTTCTGGATCTCCAGGCAGGGCTGGGCCACGCCCGGGGTGTAGGCGAGGGACAGGGCCTCGGCGCTGTCTACCGCGGCTCTGGTAGCGATCTCGATCTTTCCCTTCCATTCATAGTGCTTCTTGAGTGATTCCTTTGCGTAGTCCATTGATTACCTCTTTCTGCCTTTCGGCTGCTTCCTGCTGTAGCGGAACGGGTGTTTATTTATTTGCGCGGCCTGCACCTCTGCGTCCGCCGCGGCGTCTGCGCGGGGCGGAGCCAAGGCTGTGAGCAAGGGGTTGCTCAGCCGAGAAGCGCGGGTCTGTTCTGACTATTTCTTGGGAACGAGCCTTTCCTGGCCGCCCATGTAGGGCTGAAGGGCCTTGGGGATAAGCACGCTTCCGTCTGCCTGCAGATTGTTCTCCAGGAACGCGATGAGCATCCTCGGGGGAGCGACGCAGGTGTTGTTGAGGGTGTGGGGGAAGTAGTTGCCCTTCTCCTTGTCGCGTACGCGTATGCCGAGGCGCCTTGCCTGGGCGTCGCCGAGATTGGAACAGGAACCGACTTCGAAATACTTCT
>JAFPZZ010000051.1 GCA_017417045.1 Bacillota bacterium | reverse complement strand
CGTTCTTTACCATCTTTGATGGTGTGTACATCTTCGTCTTTTCGAGGACAATCTGATGTCCTCTTTGACTTTTCTCTACACTATGATGTTTTCAAGGTTCGCGTCCCGCGTCTGGCGCGGAACAGTCCTTATTATATGAGCATCGGCATCACTTGTCAACTGCAAAACCATTTATTTTTAAAAAGATTTACGCAGCTTTCAAAGAGCTCTTTGCTCGATTAAGGCTTTATCAGTATATCCATACCTAAAAGGTATTTCAACCTAAAGATTTAAATACTTTTATTTGATTATTTCGACCTCGACGCCGTTCTTGAGTCCGGCGGCGTTGGCCTCGTCGGTATCGACGTGCATCTCTCTCTCGTGGCCGTCTCCGCAGCGGATAAGTACCTCATTGAAGATGAGTCCTCTCTCGCCGCAGACCTTTACGCTGACGATCTGCTTATCGGTGACTCCGGCTTCCTCTGCCTGAGCGGCGGAAAGATGGATGTGGCGCAGAGCGGCGATAGCGCCCTCTTCAAGCTCCACTTCACCGCAGGGTCCGATGAGCTTTACGGGAGCCGAGCCTTCGAGCTTGCCGCTCTCGCGTACGGGCACTGCGAGTCCGATCTGCCTGGCATCGGTAAGAGCGAGCTCTACCTGGGTCTGCTTTCTGCAGGGTCCGAGGACTCTGATGCCCTTGAGGGTGTTCTTGGGTCCTACGATGTCGACCTTCTCCTCAGCGGCGAACTGTCCGGGCTGGGAGAGCATGTTCTTTACTGTGAGCTCGTGTCCTTCTCCGAAGAGGATGGCGAGATGCTCTTTGGAAAGATGAAGATGCTTGTTCGAGATCCCTACGGGAACTGTGTAGTTCATTTTCTTCTCCTTTATATTGATAAACAATTGCTATTATCGTATTGTATCCGGACCGCTCACGACTTGATCCACGAGATGTAAGGAAGGTTCCTGTACTTCTGATCGGCGTCGAGTCCGTAGCCGACGATGAAGACATCCTCAACCTCAAAACCCACGTAGTCGGGCTTGATATCGCTCTTCCTTCTGGAAGGCTTGTCGAGCATGGTCGCGATCTTAAGAGACTTGGGGCCTCTATGGAGCAGATACGACTTGAGATACGCGAGCGTAAGGCCTGAGTCGATGATGTCCTCGACGATGATGACGTTCCTGCCTCTGATGTCGCAGTCCAGGTCCTGGTTAATCTTGACTACGCCGCTGCTTTTGGTCGCGCTGCCGTAGCTGGACACGGACATGAACTCTATGGCGACGTCCTCGAGATCTATCGCCCTCATGAGGTCCGCCATGAAGGCTATGGAGCCCTTGAGTATGCCCACGAGGAGCACGGGCTCGCCTTTGAAGTCCTCGGTGATCTTCGCCCCGATCTCCTTTACCTTTGCCGAGATCTGCTCTTCGCTGATCAGGACGTTCGAGACGTCTCTACTGTTTTGTGCCAGCATTTTCCTCTTCCTTTTCGCTGTTTACGCTGTACTGCGCGTCGACGACGTCCCTGCCCCTGTATTTGGATGCGGCGCTGCCGCCCTCCTGCGGTATCATATACCTTTCCAGGTCGTCCCCCAGATAGACCAGTATGAAAGCCCAGAGGATGAGGTCGTCAAAAGCCCCGAGGACCGGTATCATCGGAGGTATCAGATCCACGGGAAGCAGGAGATATATGATCCCGAAGACTACCAGAGCCTTTTTCCAGAAGGAAACGCTCCTGTCCTTCAGAAGCATCGGGATCGCTTTTATCCTTTTGAATATCGCGGTCAATACGGCAGACCTCATCTCTCTAGCAGCCCATCCAGGCATGCGAGCAGTTCTTCGGTCCCCGTCCTTTTCAGGGCAGAGACAGCTATGATTATATCATCTTCTCCGAGGCTGAGCGTCTTCTTTATAAGAGAAAGATTCCTTGAAAGCTCGTTTTTTGAGAGCTTGTCGCATTTAGTGGCGGCCACGATGCCCGATAGTCCGTGATATCTGAGGTACTCGTACATCTGGACGTCCTGAGCGCTCGGCTCGTGCCTCGAATCGACGAGCTGCACGACCTTCAGCAGATTTGGCCTGTTTTCGAGGTAATCCTCCATCATACGGCCCCAGCTCTCGGATTCAGCCCTCGAGACCTTCGCGTAGCCGTAGCCGGGAAGATCCACGATGCGGAACTCCCCATTTATAAGAAAGAAGTTTATAGTCCTGGTCTTTCCCGGGCTCGAACTGACCTTGGCGAGCGATCTTCTGTTCGTCAGCAGATTCAGCAGCGAGGATTTGCCGACGTTGGATCTTCCGGCGAACGCTATCTCGGGAAGGCTCTCATCGGGATACTGTCCTTTTTTAGCAGCCGAGCAGAGAAACTCCGAGCTCGTTATCTTCATATTATAGCCTCTCTGACGGCGTCAGAGACGTTGGATATGAGCACGAACTTGAGGCTTTCCCTCACGCTTTCGGGAAGTTCGCTGAGGTCCTGTGCGTTGTCTTCAGGCAGTAGCACCTTCTTCACGCCCAGCCTGTGCGCCGCTATGACCTTTTCCTTTATGCCGCCGACGGGAAGTATCTTGCCCCTGAGGCTTATCTCGCCGGTCATGGCGACGTTCTTTCTCACGGGGCGTCCCGTGAGCGCCGAGAGCACCGCTATGCACATGGTGACGCCTGCCGAGGGGCCGTCCTTGGGCGTCGCGCCCTCGGGAATGTGTATGTGTATGTCCTTGGACTTATGGAAATCCTCTTCGATGCCGTAATCCGCTGCGTGCGCCCTGAGGTAGCTTATGGCTGCCCTCGCGGACTCCTGCATTACGTCTCCAAGCTGGCCCGTGAGCACTACCTGCCCCGAACCGGGCATGATAGCGGTCTCTATGAACAGAGTGTCGCCTCCGACTATAGTCCAGGCGAGGCCTGTGGAGACGCCTATCTCATTCTTGTCGAGTATCTTGTCGTAGTGGTATCTCTTGTTTCCGAGATAATCCTCTATGTTCTTCGCGGTGATGACGTGCTTCTTGTCGTCCCCCGCGACTATCATCCTCGCGACCTTTCTGCAGAGGTTGGCGATCTGCTTTTCAAGTCCTCTGACGCCCGACTCCCTCGTATAGGAGTTGATGAGTTCGGTGAGCGCGCTCTTGTTTATGGAGATATCCTTCTTTTTGAGGCCGTTCGCCTTGATCTGCTTCGGAACGAGGTACTTTTCAGCGATATTGAGCTTTTCCTCGGAGGTGTATCCGGAGATCTCGATGACCTCCATCCTGTCGAGCAGCGGCCTGGGTATGGTATCCGTGGTGTTGGCCGTGGTGATGAACATGACTCTGGACAGATCGAAGGGGACCTCCAGGAAGTGATCCATGAACTCCTTGTTCTGCTCGGGGTCAAGCACTTCAAGCAGGGCGGACGCGGGATCTCCCCTGAAATCGCTTCCTATCTTGTCTATCTCGTCGAAGAGGAATACGGGATCTGCTGCTCCGCACTCCTTGATGGCGCTCATTATGCGCCCCGGAATGGCGCCTACGTAGGTCCTTCTGTGGCCCCTTATCTCGGCTTCATCCCTCATTCCGCCCAGCGACATGTGGACGAACTGTCTGTCTATGGACCGCGCTATGGAGCGGGCTATAGAGGTCTTGCCAACGCCCGGAGGGCCTACGAGGCAGAGTATGGGGCTCTTCTGATCCTTGGCGAGCCTGAGGACGGCCAGGTATTCGAGCACCCTTTCCTTGACCTTCTCCAGCCCGTAGTGATCCTCGTCGAGGACCTCCTGAGCTCTGTTGATGTCTATCTCGCCCTTTGAATACTTGTGCCAGGGGAGCTCCAGTATGGTAGTGATGTAGTTTCTAATTACGGAAAGATCGGCCGCGTAGGGAGGAAGCTTCTCCGCCCTGTCGATCTCCTTCTCTATCTTGGCTGTAGTCTGCGGCGAGAGCTTGAGCTTTTTCAGCTGTTTTCTCCACTCGGCGCTCTCGGCCTCTATGTCTTCCTTGCCTCCGAGCTCCTCCTGTATGGTCCTGATCTGCTCTCTCAGATACTGCTCCCTCTGAGCTTTGGTCAGTCTGGTCTGTATCTTCTCGTTTATCTGCCCTTCTATCTTCGAGATCTCGGTCTCCCTGACGAGGTATTTCACGACGACGCCGAGCCTCTTCACTGGGTCCAGCGTAACGAGTACCTTGTGAGCCTCCTCGGGCTTAACGTCCATCTGGGTGATGACGAAATCTGCGATATAGCCGGGATCGTCCGGTCGCTCGAAGCCGTGGAACTCGTCGGAGGGGAACCTCGGATGAGCCTTGCGGTAAGCCGCGTAGAGATTGGCGCAGGTCCTGATCAGGGCCTCCGCCTGCGGCATGGAATCCTCATTCACGTCGGAATCTATGCGCTCCGCGGTGCACAGGAAATAAGGCGATTCGAACACCTTGCGCTTGATCTTCGCCCTGTACTGTCCGAGGACAAGTATCCTGATGTGCTCTCCGGGAAGCTTGAGCACCCTCTTTATCTTCGCGACAGTGCCTACCGTGTAAAGATCCTTGAAGGTGGGAAGATCTACCGCAGGATCCTTCTGGTTTACGAGGAAGATAAGGCCTTCCTCATTCATAGCGGTATCTATAGCAAGTATCGATTTCTGCCTCTCGACGTCGAACCTGACCTCTGTCTGCGGGAATACGTTCACGCCGCGAAGCGCGAGCAGGGGCACTGATACCACCCTCGCGTCTTCTTCGTTAAGCATGACATCACTCATTTTCTCTTCTGCTCCGTATCACGCGGCTTCTTTCGAAGAGAGCACCAGCTGCGGCGCCTCTCCGTCGACCGTCTTTTCGTTGATTATCACTTTTACCACGTCTCTTCTGGACGGGATATCGTACATTATATCGGTCATCATCTGCTCGATGATGCCCCTGAGCCCTCTCGCGCCGGTCTTTTTCTCCATGGCCTTCTCGGCTATGCGCCTGACCGCGGCTTCGGTGATCTCGAGCTCGACTCCGTCCATATCGAACAGCTTCTGATACTGCTTGATTATGGCGTTCTTGGGCTCGGTTATTATCCTCATAAGGGCCTCTACCGAGAGCTCGTCCAGAGTGGCTATGGCCGGAAGCCTGCCTATAAATTCGGGTATGAGCCCGAACTTGAGCAGGTCCTCGGACTGGATCTTCTCCAGTATGTGCTGGTCAAGATCCTTTTGGGAGACTATGTCGGCGTTGAAACCTATGGTCTTCTCCCCTATCCTTCTCTGGATTATCTTGTCAAGGCCGTTGAAGGCTCCGCCGCATATGAAGAGCACGTTCGTGGTATCGAACTGTATGAACTCCTGCATGGGGTGCTTCCTGCCTCCCTGGGGCGGGACGTTCGCGACCGTTCCTTCGAG
This sequence comes from Bacillota bacterium, assembly GCA_017417045.1. Taxonomy (GTDB): domain Bacteria; phylum Bacillota; class Clostridia; order Peptostreptococcales; family Anaerovoracaceae; genus RGIG2707. The sequence continues at coordinate 27,474 of JAFPZZ010000051.1, read as the reverse complement.
TATCTTGAGCAGCGCCTGCTGCACGCCCTCTCCGGACACGTCTCTGGTTATCGAGACGTTCTCTCCCTTGCGGGCGATCTTGTCTATCTCGTCGACGTAGACTATGCCCTTCTGCGCCCTCTCCACGTCGTAATCGGCAGCCTGCAGCAGCTTGAGTAGTATGTTCTCGACGTCCTCTCCTACGTAGCCCGCTTCGGTCAGCGCCGTCGCGTCGGCTATGGCGAAGGGCACGTTGAGCACCTTGGCGAGGGTCTGGGCTAGCAGAGTCTTGCCCGATCCAGTCGGCCCTATCATGATGATATTGCTCTTCTGGATCTCGACGTCCTTATCTTCACCGCCGGGAGCAGGCTTCTTTTCTGAAGCCCTGATCCTCTTGTAGTGGTTGTACACCGCCACCGCGAGTATCTTCTTCGCCCTGTCCTGCTCGATAACGTAATCCGAGAGCGTCTCGGCTATCTCCTTAGGCGTGGGCAGAGGCGCGTCCTCGGCCGAGGGCTGGCCGTTTCCGGGCTGAGCGTCCTCCGCAAGAAGAGTCTTGTATGCTTCTTCCAGGCATTCCCTGCAAATATAGACGTCCGGACCCGCTATCATGCGGCCGACCTGCGAAACGGGGCGCCCGCAGAATGAGCAAACTATATTCTTTTCTCTGTCGTATCTCGTCATCTGTATCCTATCTCTTGGTTACGATCTTATCGACTATACCGTATTCGAGCGCCTGCTGCGCGTCCAGATAGTTGTCGCGGTCGGTGTCCGCCGAGACCTCCTCCACGGACTTTCCAGTGTTCTCCGCGAGTATGGCGTTCATCTTCCCCCTGAGCTTGAGTATATGCTCGGCCGCAATCTTTATATCCTCGGCCTGCCCCTGGGTGCCTCCGAGGGGCTGGTGTATCATGACTTCGGCGTTGGGAAGTATGAAGCGCTTGCCCTTGGCTCCCGAAGAGAGCAGGAAGGCCGCCATGGACGCCGCCATGCCGACGCATATCGTCGAAACGTCGGGCTTGATATACTGCATGGTGTCGTAGATGGCCATGCCTGAGCTTATGACTCCGCCCGGGCTGTTTATGTAGAGGCTTATATCCTTGTCGGGATCCTCAGACTCCAGGAACAGCAGCTCGGATATGACGAGCGATGCCATATCGTCGTCGATGGGGCCGGAAAGCATTATTATCCTGTCCTTGAGCAGACGGGAGTAGATGTCGTAAGACCTCTCGCCCCTCGCGCTGTTTTCTATAACTATGGGAACCAGATTCATTGCCGTCTCCTTAAATTAAAATTTTGGCGGAAACCGAAAAGTCCCGCCAAAAATGTGAAGTCTATGTCTGTTACTGCTCGTCGGTCTTTTCGGGCGCAGCTTCGCTTCCCTCTTCGATGTCGGTGAACACCGCGTTCGCGTATAAGAAGTCGAGCGCCTTGCGCATCACGATGTCTTCCTTGATACTGTCGGCCGCGATCACCTTTCTGAGGGCATCGGCTTCCATGCCGTACTGCTTGGCCATGTCCTCGAACTCCTTCTGGATCTCCTCTTCGCTTGCTTCGAGATTCTCAGCCTTGGCGACCGCCTTGGTGAGGAGCCTGCTCTTGATGCGGTTCACGGCGTCTCCCTTGAGGTCTTCCTTGAGGCCTTCGACGTCCTTGCCCATGAAGGAGGCGTACATCTCGAGAGATATGCCGTTCTGGGACAGCTGCTGCTCATACTCGCTTAGCATATTCTGGACCTCGTTATCGACCATGACCTGCGGGATATCGAAATCGTTGGCCGCTACGAGCTTTTCCATGATGTTGTTCTTGCCGTCGTATTCCGCGGCGCCTTCGGCTGCCTCTTCGAGCATCTTTCTGATGTCCGCCTTGTATTCCTCAAGAGTGTCGTGAACGCTCACGTCCACGGCGAAATCATCGTTGATCTCGGGAAGTTCTTCCTTCTTGACCTCGTGTACGCTGCACTTGAACACGGCTTCCTTGCCCGCGAGATCCTTGGAATGATACTGCTCAGGGAAGGTCACGCATACTTCCCTGTCCTCGCCGGCCTTGACGCCTATGAGCTGATCCTCGAATCCGGGAATGAACTGTCCGGAGCCGAGCTTGAGGGAATAGTTCTCGGCGGTGCCGCCCTCGAACTGCTCTTCTCCTACGAAGCCCTTGTAGTCGAGTACTACGGTGTCTCCGCTCTCTGCGGGTTCCTCGGTGTTGACGAGGCGGGCGTTCTGCTTCTGAACAGCTTCGAGCTGCTTCTGTACGTCCTCGTCGGTGACCTTCTTGACATGGCGCTCGGCCTGGATGCCCTTGTAGTCCTTGACTTCAGGCTCCGGAGCGACGTATACGGTCACGATGGCATTAACGGGTTTGCCCTTGCCAAGGGTGGTGCCTTCCTTAAAATCGAGAGTGGGGCTTCCTACGGGCTCGAGATCGAGCTCGGAAAGGGCTGCGGGGTAAGCGTCGGATAGCAGAATGTCGAGAGCGGATTCGAAGAAGACGCCTTCGCCGTATCTCTTTTCGATGATGCTGCGGGGAGCCTTGCCTCTGCGGAACCCGTCGACCACGAAGCGGTCTCTGTTTTCCTTAAACGCTCTGTCGAGCGCGGCGTCGAATTCCTCGGCGGTGAAATCCATGGTGAATTCAGCTTTGTTGTCCTTTTTGCTTACCAGTTCGGCGTTCATTTATATCCTCCAAAAATTAATCATTATCGTGGCAGATGATTATATTATCACAGTCCGTCCTCTTCTTCAAGCCGAGAGAAGGGCGAGCCCCCTCGCGAATTTTGAAGAGTCCAGAGGACTCAGTCCGTATCTTTCGCACATCCTGTCTCCGAGCCTTCTGATGGAATCCCTGTCTCCGGCGAAAAGCTCGAGCTCGAGCTCCATTATCGGAGCGTCTCCGGCGTCGGTGATTATCTTTCCGGTGTCTATCGCGAGCTCAATTATATTTCCCTCGAAATCCAGCTTGATGCGCTTCCTGAGGAATCTGGTCTCCAGAAGGTTCCTGAGCTCCTTGCCCTCGGTGAGCCTCATTATCTCCCTGCCTTCCTCGCTCTCGCTGAACATGTCGGCGTCGAGTTTTATAAAGCTGGTCTCGCCGCTCACGGGGACGTTGAGCTCCTCGCGCTCGTGGAGACCATCCTCGCTGTTGCCGTTCCACTTAAGGGTGGCGAAGCTGATCCCTCCCTCGCTGCGCACCCTGAGGGCAGCGTCGTGGGCCGCGAGAACCCGGTCTTCTGTATCGAAATAGACGGCCTTCATCACTACCTTCTCCGCGCTGGAGAGATCGGACAGCGACGAAATGAATCCGTCTTCCCATATGGCATCCGCGGTCTCTTTGTCCGGGATGCTGTATTTCATCTCAAGTTCCATAAAAACTCCGCAAATACAAAAAATATACCGTGGCATATTATCACGAAAAGCTTTGTTTTGCAAGCTTTTTAAGCATTTTGCAAGGCGTGAAAGGGCGCCCGGAGATCCGGGCGCCCTTTTGTAAGCTTTTTATGGCATTTTTGAGTAAGAACTACTTTTCCGCCATCTTCTTGTAGCCTTCGTAGCGATCCTTCGCGTCCTTCTCGGTCTTCTCGAACAGGGCCTCTGCCTTGTCGGGGAACGCCTTGAGGAGCGAGGTGTATCTTACCTGGCCCATGATGAAGTCTCTGAAGCTCTCGGTAGGCTCCTTGGAGTCGAGGCTGAACGGGTTCTTGCCCTCGGCCTTGAGCTCGGGGTTGTACCTGTAGAGATGCCAGTAACCGCAGGCGACGGCATCCTTCTCGTTCTGCTGGCTCTTGCCCATGCCGGCCCTGAGACCGTGGTTGATGCAGGGAGCGTAGCAGATGATGAGGGACGGTCCGTGATAGCTCTCAGCTTCCTGGATGGCCTTCATGAACTGGTTCTTGTCGGCACCCATAGCGCACTGAGCGACGTATACGTAGCCGTAGCTGGCTTCCATCATGCCGAGGTCCTTCTTCTTGGTCTTCTTGCCGGAAGCAGCGAACTTAGCGATCGCGGCAGCCGGAGTAGCCTTGGAGGCCTGTCCGCCGGTGTTGGAGTATACCTCGGTATCGAATACGAGGACGTTGATGTCTTCGCCGGAAGCGAGCACGTGGTCGACTCCGCCGTAACCGATATCGTAGGACCATCCGTCGCCGCCCAGGCACCAGATGGACTTCTTGACGAGGTAATCTCTCTTGGCGAGGATCTCAGCGGCGGCTTCAGCCTTCTCTCCTTCGAACTTGGCAGCCTTCAGAGCGGCTTCGAAAGCCTCGGAGAGCTTCCTGGTGTTGGCTCCGTCATCGAAGCCTTCGATCCAGGCCTTTGCTTCGGGGATATCCTCGGCGAGTGTCTCTGCGAGAGCCTTTACCCTCTCTCTCATGTGGCGTACGCCGGTGGCCATTCCGAGACCGAACTCAGCGTTGTCCTCAAAGAGGGAGTTGCACCATGCGGGACCGTGGCCGTTCTTGTCTACAGTGTAGGGCATGGACGGTGCGGAAGCGCCCCAGATGGAGGAGCAGCCGGTCGCGTTGGCAATCATCATCCTGTCTCCGTATAGCTGGGTGACGACCTTGATGTACGGAGTCTCGCCGCAGCCTGCGCAGGCGCCGGAGAACTCGAAGTACGGAGCCGCGAACTGGCTTCCCTTTACGGAGGAGCGGCTCATGAGATCCTTCTGCTCTACCTTGTTTACGGCGTAATCCCAGTTCTCAGCCTCGGCGAGCTCCTTGTCGAGCGGGACCATGGTGAGAGCCTTGTCCTTGGCCGGGCAGATGTCGGCGCAGTTTCCGCAGCCGAGGCAATCGAGCACGGATACCTGCATCCTGTACTGGAGGCCTGCGAGCTCCTTGCCGGTAGCCGGCTTGGTCTCGAAGCCTGCGGGAGCGGCAGCCTTCTCAGCCTCGTCGAGCAGATAAGGTCTGATGGCGCTGTGCGGGCAGACAAAGGAGCACTGGTTGCACTGGATGCACTTGGTGACGTCCCAATGCGGTACCATGGCAGCTACGCCGCGCTTCTCGTAAGCAGCGGTGCCGCTGGGGAAGGTTCCGTCCTCGATACCGACGAAGGTGCTGACGGGCAGCTTGTCGCCTTCCTGACGGTTCATGGGGATGACTACCTTCTCGATGAACTCGGGGACTTCCTTCTTGTTTGCGGGAGCCTCATCGGCAGCGGTCTTCCAGGACTCGGGAACGACGACCTTGTGGAGAGCGTCGGTACCGGCGTCTACTGCCTTCCAGTTCATCTCGACTACGTCCTGGCCCTTCTTGCCGTAGGACTTGACGATGGAATCCTTCAGATACTTGATGGCGTCTTCCATGGGGATGACGTCGGCGAGCTTGAAGAATGCGGTCTGGCAGATCATGTTGATCCTGCCGCCGAGTCCGATCTCTCTTGCGATCTTGACTGCGTCGATGGTGTAGAACTGGATATCGTTGTTGGCGATGTATCTCTTCATGTAGCCGGGAAGCTCCTTGTCGAGCTCTTCATCGGTCCAGCCGGTGTTGAGCAGGAAGTTTCCGCCCTTCTTGAGGCCGTCGAGTACATTGTAGGAATGTACGTAGGCCTGGTTGTGGCATGCTACGTAGTCGGCCTCGGTGATGAGGTAGGTCGACTTGATCTTGTTCTTTCCGAATCTCAGGTGGGAAACGGTGATGCCGCCGGACTTCTTGGAGTCGTAGGAGAAGTAGCCCTGAGCGTAGAGGTCGGTCTCGTCGCCGATGATCTTGATGGCCTGCTTGTTGGCGCCTACGGTACCGTCGGAACCGAGACCCCAGAACTTGCAGCGAACGGTACCTTCAGGCTCGGTAGTGATATCGACGGTCTCGAGGCTGCTGCCATAGACGTCGTCGTAGATGCCGAGGGTGAAGTGATCCTTGGGCTCAGCCTTCTTGAGGTTGTCGTAAACGGCAACGATCATGCCGGGAGTGGTATCCTTGGAGCCGAGACCGTATCTGCCGGCGAACACCTCGGGAGCGTTCTTCTCGCCGTAGAACATGGCCTTGATGTCGAGGTAGAGAGGATCGCCCTGGGAACCGGGTTCCTTGGTCCTATCGAGGACAGCGATCTTCTTGACGGTCTTGGGCATGACTGCCTTGAGGTATTCGGGAGCCCAGGGTCTGTAGAGTCTGACCTTGATGAGTCCGTACTTCTCGCCGGCAGCGTTCTGCTTCTCGATGACTTCTTCGATGGTCTCGCAGACGGAGCCCATGGCGATGATGATGTTCTCAGCGTCGGGAGCGCCTACGTAGTCGAAGAGATGATACTCTCTGCCGATCTCCGCGCTGATCTTTTCCATGTAATCAGCTACGATGGCGGGGAGCTCGTTGTAGTACTTCTGGGAAGCTTCCTTGGCCTGGAAGAAGATGTCCGGGTTCTGAGCGGTTCCGCGGATTACGGGATGCTCGGAATTGAGGGCGTGGGCCCTGAACTCCTCGACGGCCTTCATGTCGATGAGCTTCTTGAATACGGAGTAGTCGATCTGCTCGATCTTCTGAACTTCGTGAGAGGTCCTGAATCCATCGAAGAAGTGGATGAACGGGACCTTGCCCTTGATGGCAGAGAGATGGGCTACGCCGCCGAGGTCCATGGCTTCCTGTACGGAAGAGGAGCAGAGCATGGCGAAACCGGTCTGGCGGCAGGCCATAACGTCGGAGTGATCACCGAAGATGTTCAGCGCGTGAGCCGCGAGGGTTCTGGCGGAGACGTGGAACACGCCCGGAAGGAGCTCGCCGGCGATCTTGTACATATTCGGGATCATCAGCAGGAGTCCCTGGGACGCGGTATAGGTGGTGGTGAGAGCACCGGACGCGAGGGATCCGTGAACAGCGCCCGCAGCGCCGCCTTCGGACTGCATCTCGACTACCCTTACCTCCTGGCCGAAGATGTTCTTCTCGCCTCTGGCAGCCATCTCATCGACGGTCTCGGCCATGGGAGAAGACGGGGTAATGGGGAAGATAGCCGCCACGTCGGTGAATGCGTAGGACACATACGCCGCCGCGGTGTTGCCATCCATGGTTTTGAATTTCTTTGCCATGTCTTTATTTCTCCTTATAAACAACCAAGCATTAAAATGCTATTTTAAACCTTATAAATTATATCAGGGCGATGTCCGCTTATCAACAAAAAATACCCTAAGCGTTATATCAAATGCTTAAAAAACAGCGCGATAAATAGAGCTGTTCAGATAATGGCATGATGCGGACTCATATATTATCGTTTTGCTATTGGACAAGGATGGATATATCAAATAGAATATGTATATAATTATAAATTGATATATCATTTTTGATTATTTGAAAGACTCATCGAAATGACCCGTGAATATAAAAGCTTCATCAACAGACCCTTCCTTTTCCTCTGTTTCATGAACTTCCTCATAAACATCGTATTCAACATGACCTCCCCCATCATTCCGCGCTACGCGATATCGCTCGGCGCCAGCGCCACGATATCGGGCGTTCTCGCGGGGATATTCTCAATAACCGCCCTTATCGTGAGGCCGTTCAGCGGCGCGCTTGCCGATAACGTGAACAAAAAGCTCATGATAGCGGGAGGCGTGACCCTGATGGCTCTCGGCTCCTTCGGCATGACCATGACCAGCAGCATACCTGTGATGATGCTCATGAGGATAGTCCAGGGGACCGGCTTTTGCCTAAACGGGACTGTCATCATATCCGCGGCCATCGCCTTCATGCCCCAGGACAGGATAGGCGAAGGCATAAGCTACTTCAGCCTAGCGTCGGTAATAAGCCAGTCCATAGGCCCGGCCATATCGCTGGAGCTCGGAGGAAGGTACGGTTACAAGCCTATGCTCCTGGTCATAGGATCCCTCGCAGCCGTCTGCGCGGTGCTGATAAGCGTCGTCCCTTACGAGGGACGCGAGCGCGAGCCCCTTCGCCTAAGGCCTTTCAAGCTGGAGCTGAACTCGCTCTTCGCCAAAAAGCTCCTCCCCTACACCCTCTTCGTCGGGCTCTTTTCATTCTGCAACAGCCAGATCTCGAACTTTCTTTCCCTCAGGTGCGACGAGGCAGGCATAACGGGATATTCCATCTATTTCACGATTAACGCCGTCGCCCTGTTCGCCGTCAAGGCGATAGGCGGAAAGCTCATCGACAGCAAGGGGCTTAGTTTCGTCTTGCTTCCGGCTTATCTTTCGACCGCGGCGGCGATGTTCTTCATAGGCAAAGCGAACTCCCTGGGCTTCGTGCTCGCCGCTTCCGTATTCATGGCTATAGGAATAGGCTTCGGTCAGCCGGGCATACAGGCCGAGTGCGTGAAGCAGATGGGCCAGTCGCAGAGAGGACTGGCGACCAGCATGTATTACCTCGGCTGCGATTTCTTCCAGGGAATAGGCCCTGTGGTCGGCGGCAGCATCACAGACGCGACGGGAAGCTACGCGAACAATTACTTTGCCGCCTGCGCTCTGATGATATTCGGTTTCGTGAGCTACTCCATATTCGCCGCAGCGAAAAACAGAGCCGCCAGGGGCAGCTCGACGGAAAGCGTTATATAAGGGCGCTCCTTATAAAGCGCAGCTTGACCCTGCCGAAGATAGAGTATCAAAAGCGATCTATTATCGCCTTTACAGGCTGCTCCAGCATGCGGGCAGCCTTTTTCTGTTCGGGCAGCGGGCTGCATGAATACTCGGCCCTGCAGAAGTATTCGAAAGGAAGAGCCGGAAGCTGCTCCCAGGAGTCCGTTCCAAGGAAAGCGCTGAGCTCCGCCCTGTGCACGCCGGGATTGAAGGCATTGACGAGCAGCATGCCGTCCGGGCGCTCCAGCCTGAAGCTCCCGAGCATATCGTAGGCGGCGTACAGCCTGGAGGGCCTGGGGTCTACGACCATAATGCTGAGCTCGCATGAGGCCATGACCTCTCTTAGCAGCTTTTCATCCATGCCCGAGCAGTCGAAGAGCGTGCTGCCTTCGGGCATGCTGTTTACGGCTCTTATCGTCTCCGCGGCGTCCAGGGCCTTTTCCCGCGGACGTCTCGCCAGCCAGTTGATCCCAAAGAGCTCGTTCCTCACGGACGAGACGGCTCTCATGCTCCTCATCACCTCGCTGAAGCTCTCGAAGGGCCCGCCGAGGGGCCTGGAATCCAGTTCGAAAGCCGTATAGAAATGCGGGATCCCCAGCTCCGCGACGTTCACCGACCCTCTGTTTTCGGCAAGAAGCCCGTAGGCGAGCGCCTGGCAGACGAAGCTGACACCGCAGCCGCGGATCATGCCGCCGACAGCTATGCGCTTTTTAAAGCGCTTCTCCTTTTTTCTTATGAACATAAAAATATCCCCCTCGCGGGGGATATTATCATGAATTACCATATTCTGTCAATCAAGCAAGCCCGCAGCCACATCAATGTGCAGTCAGCGATCCGCGTCTCGACAGCTACGTTCTTAAGCTTCGTAAGGCTCAGGGGGCCGTGTTCATCTTAGTCCAGGCGCAGAGCTCCGTCGCAGCCTGCTTGATGCTTGCGGCGTCGATGCCGTACTCCTTGTAGAGCTCACCGGGCTTACCTGACTCGCCAAAGCGGTCCTGAGCTCCGAGCATCTTGACCTTGCAGCCGAGGCCCTGCTTTGCCATCACCTCAGCGACCGCGCTTCCGAGCCCGCCGGTCACGAAGTGATCCTCGACGGTGACGATGCCTCCGTCACCCTTGGCTGCCTCGATTATGGCCGCCTCGTCTATGGGCTTGATGGTGTGGAAATCGAGCACGGCAGCGCGAATGCCTTCCTCAGCGAGCTGATCGGCCGCCGCGAGAGCTTCGCTCAGCACGTTGCCCGTGGACATGATGGTAACGTCGCTTCCCTCTCTGAGCTTTACGGCCTTGCCTATGACTATATCGTCGTCCTCGGAATAAACGACGGGGACCGCCGCCCTACCGAGCCTGATGTATACCGGCCCCTGCATCTCAGCGGCTGCCTTGATGAGCTTTCTCGCCGACACGTCGTCGGCCGGATCGAGCACCGTCATGCCGGGGAGCCCTCTCATGAGAGAGATATCCTCGAGGCACTGGTGGCTCGCGCCGTCCTCACCCACGGAAAGGCCCGCGTGCGTGGCGCAGATCTTTACGTTGGCTCCGGTGTACGCTATGGAATTTCTGATTATCTCATAGGCTCTGCCCGTCGCGAACATCGCGAAGGTCGAGGCGAAAGCCGTCTTTCCAGAAAAAGCGAGGCCCGTTGCCATTCCCATGAGGTCGCACTCGGCTATGCCAGCGTTGAAGAATCTGTCCGGATAAGCCTTCTTGAACTCGCCGCTCTTGGTGGAGCCGGAGAGATCGGCGTCGAGGACTACAACGTTCGGATCCGATGCCCCGAGCTCTACGAGAGCTCTTCCGTAGCTGTCTCTTGTCGCGATCTTGTCTGCCATTAGAATACACCTCCCAGTTCCTCGATAGCCTGCCTGGCCTGCTCCTCATTGGGGGCCTTGCCGTGCCAGCCCGCGTTGTCCATCATGAAGCTGACGCCCATGCCCTTGTGGGTCTCCGCTACGATAGCGGTGGGCTTGCCCTTGCACTGCTTCGCGGCCTCGAAGGCGTCGAGTATCTGCTGCATGTCGTGACCATCGATGCAGATGACGTTCCATCCGAAGGCCTTGAATTTCTCATCTATGGGGTTGACCTTCATGACGTCGTCGTTTCGTCCGTCGATCTGGAGCCCGTTGTGGTCTACCACGGCGCAGAGAGTATCGAGCCCGTAGTGAGCCGCCGACATAGCAGCCTCCCAGACGAGGCCTTCCTGGATCTCGCCGTCTCCTAGGAGGGCGTATACCCTGCCCTGCCCGTCGAGCTTGGAGGCGAGGGCCATTCCTACGGCAACGGAGATGCCCTGTCCGAGGGATCCGGTGGACATATCCACTCCGGGGAGCTTATTCATAGAGGGATGGCCCTGGAGCCTGCTGTGCATCCTTCTCAGCGTTGTGAGTTCTTCCCTGGGGAAATAGCCTCTCTCGGCGAGAGCGGCGTAGAGAGCTGGAGCCGCATGTCCCTTTGAAAGGACGAACCTGTCCCTTCCCTTCATGGCGGGGTCGTTTGGATCGATGTTCATTACCTCGAAATAGAGTGCAGTGACTATGTCCGCGCAGGAGAGCGATCCGCCCGGATGGCCCGAGTTTCCGCTGTAGACCTCGCGGATGATATCCTGCCTGATGGTCTGCGCCATCTCTTTCAGTTTAGTGATCTCCATTCTTCCTCCCTGTAAGCAATACTTTTATCAAAAACAGCGGCAGCTTTGCCGTGCGCTTTATCCTTTTGGGCTCCTGCTTGAGCCTGAACAGCCATTCGAGGCCATGGTCTATGTAGAACTGCGGAGCCCTCTCCAGCGTTCCAGACCATACGTCGAGGCTTCCCCCGACGCCTATCGCGGCCCTTACTCCCAGATCTTCTCTGTGATCGGCTATGAACTTCTCCTGCTTGGGAGATCCAAGAGCCGCGAGCAGAAAGTCCGCCCCGGATGCCATTATCCCGGCCGCTATTTCAGCTTCCTCCTCTGGCCTGTAGTAGCCGTCGCGAAAGCCCGCTATGCGGAGCCCCGGTATCTGCTCTTTGAGCTTTTCGGCGGCCTTTTCGGCGATCCCAGGCTTGCTTCCAAACAGATAGGCGCTTCCGCCCCTCTCCGCGAGGAGCTTAAGGGCGTTGTAGCTGAAATCGATGCCCGTGACCCTTTCTTTCAGCGGCGAGCCCGCTATCCTTGACGCATAGACAAGGCCTATGCCGTCCGGTATCACGAGGTCCGCCGAGCTTATGAGCTCAGCCAGAGATGGATCCTTGGTCGCGTTCAGGACTATCTCCGAATTTGGAGTGACTATGAGGCTGCAGCCGTCACTGTCCAGAAAGCCGCGGAAAGCATCCAGCGCGCTGTCCATCGTGACCCTGTCTACCTCTACGCCGAGTATATCCAGTTTTTCTCTTTCCGAAACCATTACTCGAGGCTGTAGACTACGCTGTATTCACCCTTGACCATGAAGTAGCAGTAGGAAGTGCAGATCACGCCCCTGCCGTCGGTCCTGGGCACTATGATAAGATGATTTTTTATCACCGATTCTCCGCTCTTCAGATCGGCTCCTGAGCTGAGGTCGGTGATGCCGTCGGCGCCGTTGTCGATCGCTACAGCCGTACCGGCCCTGAGTATGATCTCTGTCCCCATGCTTCCTATGAGCTTGCCGCCCTCGGAGACTTCCACGACGACGAATTTAAGATATTTGTCGTATTCAGAGCTGTCAGCGGAGGAACTTCCCTGGCTGCCGGAGCTTTCGCCGCTCTGGCCCGAGCTGCTTCCCGAGGAGCCTGAAGAATTCCCGCCCTGGCCCGAGGAGCTCTGTCCATCCGGGTTGTACGCGGCGTTCTCCTGTATGCTGTCTACCTTGCTGCTGAGCGCGTCTATGCTGCTCTTAAGAGCGCTCTCGCTCTCGTATATCTTCTGATCCACGTAGCTCTTCGTAACGACGGGATCGTCGGCGCTGCCGGGGGTTGTCCCCTCTCCGTATGCCTCTGACGGGGCAAGAGCCTTGAGAGTGTAGAGCCCCGAAGCCATGAGGCAGAGGCAGAGCAGCAGAGCGCCTATCCTTTTGATTCCTGTCATATATCCTTTTATCCTTTTCGGCGCATGGACCGCGCCTTCCTTTCTTTAAGTATCATAGTCTATCGATTTATTTTAAACCATTGCGGCGCGTAATTATATATTTTTTCGACGCGGCCTGTCAAATCTTCCGAACTCAGGCGGGATATGCTAAAATAGACGGGTACATTTTTCTTTTGTTTCAACTATTCCTAAAGATAAGAGGTGCAAAATGTCTGACAAGAAAGAACTTATCATCAAGAGCGCCGAAAAATACAGGCAGCTCACCTTCGACGCCGAAAGGTTCATTTGGAAGCATCCGCAGACCGGATACACCGAATGGGCCGCGAACGAATACCTCATCGAAAAATTCGAAGCCCTCGGCTACAAGCTCATAAGGGCCGATCAGGATCCGAAGTTCGGAAAGATCCCCGGATTCTACACCGATATCGATACCGGAAAGCCCGGTCCCACCCTCGCTATAATGGGTGAGCTCGACGCCCTCGACATCGCGAACCATCCCGAATCCGTGAACGGCATGTGCCACTCCTGCGGTCACAACGCTCAGGCGGCCAGCATGCTCGGCATGGCGGCGGCTCTCACGGAGCCCGGAATGCTAGACGGACTCTGCGGCAAGATCAGGCTCATACTCGTTCCCGCGGAAGAGATGATACAGCTCGCCTTCAGAAGCGGCCTCATCAAGGAAGGCACCATAAGCTACATGGGCGGCAAGGTCGAGTTCATGCACAGAGGATACTTCGATGACGTCGATATCGCCATGATGGTCCATCAGAGCAACGCCGGAGACGACATCGACTTCACCTGCGGCCTCGGAAACAACGGCTGCATGGCCAAGACCATAACCTACAAGGGCAAGTCCTCCCACGCCGGCGGAGCCCCGCACATGGGCATCAACGCCCAGTACGCCGCCATGCTCGGACTCCAGGCCTGCAACGATCTCAGAGAGACCCTGCAGGAGAAGGATACCATCAGGTTCCACCCCATACTCAAGGGAGTCAACTGCGCGGTCAACATCATCCCCGACGAGATGGTCATCGAGAGCTACGTCCGCGGCAAGAGCATCGAAGCCATGAAGCGCGAGAATAAGAAGTTCAACAGGGCTCTCGCAGGAGCCGCTGCCGCTATGGGCTGCACGCTCCACATCGACGATAAGCCCGGCTACTCCCCCGAGATCCACGACCGCATGTTCATGGAGCTCGTCGAGGAGACCTGCAAGGACCTCGTCGGAGCCGAGCGCGTCAAGTTCAATTACGAGAACTGGAGCACTGGTTCCTCCGACTTCGGCGACCTCACCTGCGTCATGCCCGGAGTTCAGTTCCAGTCCTCCGGCGCTACCGGTACCGGCCATGGCATCGACTATTATCTCAGCGATCCCGAGAGGCTCTGCATCAACGGCATCAAGGCCCAGCTGCTCGTAGCGGACAAGCTGCTCAGCGACGGCGCCGCCTGCGCAAAGGCCATCATAGACCAGTATGAGCCGCGCTACGCCTCCATCAAGGAGTTCTTCGAGGACATCGCGGCCTTCGACATGGACAAGGAAGCCGTGAGCTACGAGGAAGACGGCACTGTGAAGCTCGACTTCCAGAGATAGATCTCACAGATCTCATCGGATAAGCATCAAAAAACGCAGGCTTGAAAAAGTCTGCGTTTTTTATACTGACGTCGGCCGATACTGCGCTTGCGGCACGTCTCCGCGCTTCACGCTGAGCCTCTTCTTCTGCCGTTTTCAGCCCTCTTGATATCGGGCTTCAAACGTCATCATCGAGTCTCGACTACGCTCCGACAAAGTGCCGCTCGCACAGCACTCGGCCGGCGCGATCTGTAAAATATCTACTTCCTCACCGGCAGTATCTCCAGCCAATAGCCATCGGGATCCATTATGAAGTAGATACCCCTCTCGTGATTTTCGAAGCAGATGCAGCCCATCTCCTCGTGGAGCTTGTGCGCCGCTTCAAAATCCTCGGTTCTGAAGGCGAGGTGGAACTCCTCGTCGCCGAGGTTATAGGGCCTGTCCATATCCCTGAGCCAGGTGAGCTCGAGCTCGAACTCGGACTCTTCATTGCCTATGTAAACGATTATGTTGGACCCGTCCTTGGCCTCGCTCCTGCGCAGCTCGTGAAGGCCGAGCGCCTTTTCATAGAAGTCCAGCGACTTCTGCAGATCGTATACGTTGTAATTCTCATGCACCATTTTGAACTTCATACGGACCTTCTCCTTTCGTTTTTCGATTATTTAACGTACGGTTTGTTTCTTCAGGATTATACCATAAAGGCCGGTGGAAGCAAAATCCTCCGGCCTTTTATAGTTTGTTTTGCTGTGCTTAATATACGATCCCGAATGTTGGATCCAATATATAAGATACAGCGGCATCCACTCTACTGCATCGACAGAATAAGCCTCTCCCCGTCCGTGTCGACTTTCATGCGGCTTCCGGCCGAGAGCTCTCCTGAGAGTATCTCCTTCGCGACCATGGTCTCGAGCTCTCCCTGTATGAACCTCTTGAGCGGTCTCGCTCCGTACAGGGGATCGTAGCTACTGTTTATCATGAAGCTCTTGGCCTCCGGCGTTATCTCCAGCGCGAGTGAGCGCTCCTTAAGCCTTGCCTTGAGCCCCGCGAGCTGGATATCGATGATGCTGTCCATATCGCCCCTGGTCAGCGGCTTAAAGAATATGATATCGTCCATCCTGTTGAGGAATTCGGGCCTGAAGCTGGTCTTAAGCAGCGCCTCGACCTGGGACTTCGCCGCCTGCGAGATCTCGCCCGAAGCGTCGATCCCGTCCAGCAGATAGCTCGAGCCGAGGTTCGAGGTCATTATGATGACAGTGTTCTTGAAGTCGACCGTACGTCCCTGAGAATCCGTGATCCTTCCGTCGTCGAGCACCTGGAGCAGCACGTTGAAGACGTCCGGGTGAGCTTTTTCGATCTCGTCGAAGAGCACGACGCTGTAGGGCTTTCTCCTGACAGCCTCGGTGAGCTGGCCGCCCTCGTCGTAGCCCACGTATCCCGGGGGCGCTCCTATGAGCCTGGAGACCGAATATTTCTCCATGTATTCGCTCATATCTATCCTGACCATGTTCTTCTCATCGTCGAAGAGCGCGGCAGCGAGGGCTTTTGCAAGCTCAGTCTTGCCCACGCCCGTCGGCCCGAGGAACATGAAGGAGCCTATGGGCCTTCCCGGATCCGAGATGCCCGCCCTGCTCCTCTGTATGGCCTCGCTGACCTTCGTGACAGCCTCGTCCTGCCCGACCACTCTCTCATGGAGGGTATCCGGAAGCCTCAGTATCTTTTCCCTCTCTCCCTCTACGAGCTTGGAGACGGGTATCCCTGTCCATCTGGAAACGATCTCCGATATCTCGTCCTCGGTGACCGTATCTCTCACCAGCATTCCCTTTTCCTTGCGCGCGTCCATGGCGGTCTGCGCGTCCGCTAGCTGTTTTTCCAGCCTCGGGATCTCGGCGTACCTTAGACGCGAAGCCTTTTCGTAATCGTATTTCCTCTGAGCGTCCTCGATCTGGCCGTTAAGGGAATCTATCCTTGCCTTTATCTGCTTGAGTTCCTCTACGGCCTTTTTCTCGACGTCCCATTCGGCCTTCTGCTCGTCGTACTTCTTCCTGAGCTCAGTCAGCTCCTCGCTGAGCTTTTCAAGGCGTTCGGCGGAAAGCTTGTCCGTCTCCTTTTTAAGCGCCATCTCCTCGATCTCCATCTGCATGATCTTCCTGCGGAGGGAGTCGAGCTCTTCGGGCATGGAGTCGATCTCGGTCCGTATGGAGGCGCAGGCCACGTCCACCAGGTCTATGGCCTTGTCCGGGAGAAACCTGTCAGTGATGTACCTGTTTGAGAGTACGGCCGCCGCCACGAGAGCGTTGTCGTGTATGGTGACGCCGTGGAATATCTCATATCTTTCCTTGAGTCCCCTGAGTATGGAGATGGTGTCCTCGACGTCCGGTTCGTCAACCATGACGGGCTGAAAACGCCTCTCCAGGGCGGCGTCGCTTTCTATGTACTGCCTGTATTCGTCGAGGGTCGTCGCGCCTATGCAGTGGAGCTCGCCCCTCGCGAGCATGGGCTTGAGGAGGTTCCCCGCGTCCATGGAGCCCTCGGTGCGTCCCGCGCCGACGACGGTGTGAAGTTCATCTATGAAGAGTATGATGCCACCGTCCGATTCCTTTATCTTTCCGAGGACGGCCTTCAGCCTCTCCTCGAACTCTCCCCTGTATTTTGCGCCAGCGATAAGGGCGCCCATGTCCAGGGAGAAGACGGTCTTGTTCTTCAGGCCCTCCGGCACGTCGCCCCTCACTATCCTCTGCGCGAGCCCTTCGGCGATGGCGGTCTTACCGACGCCTGGCTCGCCTATGAGGACAGGGTTGTTCTTGGTCTTCCTGGAAAGAATCCTGATGACGTTTCTGATCTCTTCGTCGCGGCCTATTATGGGATCGAGCTGCTGTGTGCGAGCTCTCTCAACTAGGTCCGTTCCGTATTTTTCGAGGACATTTTCTTCCTCGTTCATGTTCTGCGTATATCCGTAAGGATTCATTTCAGATCTCCTTTCTTGTGTGCTCATCTGCAAGAACGCTTCCGGCTTTCAAAAGAAATGCCCGGAGCCATCGCCCCTGCAACTATGTGATAACACAATTATTAGCACTCGTCAACATTGAGTGCTAATAAATCACGGAATCTACACATGGGAAGGAGACAGGCAGGTATTAGGCCTGGAAGAAAGATGACCGATCAGAGCGGAAGAGATCTGATCGGTCTAGGAGAAAAGATGGTCGCAATATATAAGGCCCGCATATACGCTCACAGCACGTCTCCGCGCTTCAGCTAAAGCATCTGACCTACATCTGTTCGCGCGATGCGCTCACAGTGTTAGGTCATCAACGCTGAGCCTCGTCGTCCATCGTTTTCAGCGCTCTTATATCGCGCTTAAAACGCTGTCCTAGAGTCTCGACTACGCTCCGACAAAGTGCTGTTCACATATTTGCGGGCTTAATAATATTCTTACCCTTTCTTCCTGCCCGATTCGATCAGTTCCCTTTCGAAGGCTTCGGGGTTCTTGAGATAATAATCCTGGTGATATTCCTCAGCCTTCCAGAAGCTCTTGAACGGCTCGACCGCTATGGGCACCTTGCGTCCGCTTTCCTCCTCCAGAGCCTTTATTTTGGCCTCTGCGGCGGCTTTCTCCTCCTCGTCGGTATAGTAGACGGCAAGAGTATAGGAAAAGCCCCTGTCGATGAACTGGCCGCCCTCGTCGAAGGGGTCGACGTTGGCGAGATATATATCCATGAGCAGCTCGTAGCTGACCTGCTCGGGATCGTATTCGACCGATATGGTCTCGCGGTGGCCTGTGCGCTGGGCCTTGACGTCCTCGTAGCGCGGGTCTTCCTCATCCCCTCCGCTGTATCCGCTGAGGACCTCGCCCACGCCGTCGTAGAGATGGAATATCGGGGTGATGCACCAGAAACATCCGCCGGCGAAATAGGCTTTCTTCATCGCTTCCTCCCGGGCGCCTTACGCCTCCTTGTAGATCTGCTTTCCTATGCGCCTGAGCAGGAAGAAAGCAGCTGTGGTCATGCAGAGCACTATGATCAGCGGAACGTTGTAGCCACCGGTGATGTCGCTGAGCGTCCCGTACATAGTCGTTCCGACCGCGTAGGCTATGGTCTGGACCATGTTCTGCTTGGAAAAATAGTCTATGTAATCCTTACCCGCGGCCTTCATCATAAGGGTCGGAATGCCTATGGTGCTCGGCGAGAAGTTGCATGCGTACATTGATACGCCCAGTATCAGCAGAGCCGGCACCTGGTTTCCGAGAAGTATAATCAGAACTCCCGTAAACCCAATGATATTGAACAGGTTGCAAGCCTTCGCCGGGCCTATCTTGTCCACCACGAATCCGAAGATCAGCTTCCAGATCGAATTGAACATGCTCTGGAACGATACTACGGTCGCGCCGAAGGTCAGAGGATATCCCACGCTCACGGCGAGCGCCGAGAAGTGCGAGTTCATGCCGTTCTGGGTGGTGATGCAGTAGCCCGCGATGAGGAAGGTCGCGAAGAGAGCCGGGGTCATGAGCGAATCGTGTCCCCTCTCCTCGCTCATCTTCTTCTGCTCGCCTTTGGAAGGAACGGAGCTCTGCTCGTCCTCCTTGAGCCTGAGCGTGAGCGCTCCCGGCAGGCATATTATGACGAGACCGGCCATCATGAAAAGAAATGCCTTATGGTAATCGTAGCCGGTGATGATCCTTCCGAGTATGGGGTTGAAGATCGCAGCGCTTAAGCCTGTGAAAGCCTGGGCTATTCCGAGCCTTGAGCCGCTCTTTTCTCCGAACCAGCTCCTCAGTATCATAGAGACAGGCAGAGCCGCGAAATTGGTAACGCCGATACCCGCTGCGATACCGCAGGCATAGAATACGTAGATATTCGTAGCTATCGACATCACGAACACGGCGCCCGCGGTCAGTATGAGCCCGACGGTCATCAGATACTGTATCCTGATCTTTTTGACGAGCTTCGCGAAAACCGGGGAATAGAACGCGCTGGCGAGGCTCTGCAGAGTCACCATCAGGGCTACGCTGCCCCTTCCTATCCCGAGGTCCTGGGAGATAGGCGTATAGAAAAGTCCCATACAGTTGCTCAGCAGGCCTATGCCTCCTCCCAGAAGCAGACAGCATCTAATCTGGACGAGGAAGAGCCGCGTCTTTTCGCTCATCGGAGTTTACCTTCTTTCGGCGTTGATATCTCAGTTAAAAACGAAAGAATTATACACCCGCCGGCGGGATAATAAAAGGGTTAAATAAGAGATAGTTAGTGGTTGCTTATTCTCGATGCGTGAATCCAGGATATCTGTACTGCACGGCAGTACGGCTCTGGGCTTTAGGGTATTTTCATCCGGCGTTCGCGCTGTCGGTGAAGCCATGTTCTCCGGGAATCGCAACGCTCATATTCCTTGCAGTATCAATCAAAGTGTGATAAATATATACTGTTGTTTTAAAGACAAGGAGAATCGACATAAATGTCTGAAGACAAGAACATACAGCAGGAGCCCGGAGCGGAGCAGCCGGATACCGAGATCGAAGCCGCAGAGAACGAGATCGACACTGCTGAAGCTGAGATCGGAGCCGCGGAGTCTGCTGATAATGCCGAGCAGGTTCCGGCGCCGGAAGCCGATGGATCCGAAGCAGCCGTCTCTGAACCGGCGCCCGATAAACCAGAGGCACCGCTTCCCGAAACAGCTCCGGCTAAGCACACAGCTCGCAACGCTGTCATAGCCCTTCTCATCGCCGCCGCGGCATTCGCAGTATGGTGGTTCACGAGGAGCTTCGAGCCCGCTGTAATCACCGGTGTCGAGCCAATAGTCGTCTACGAGGACGACGAGGACATCCCCGGCATCATAATGGACGGGATCGAGGCACATGGCGCCGAAGATAGAAAAGACAAGGTCTTCGAAGTTGAATACAGCGTCCTGAACGAGGACGGCAGCGTCGCAGCCAAGCTCGCGCAGGGCGAATACAGGCTCCTATACAAGGCTGTTGACAAGCACAGTCCGGACGGAGTCGAGACTACCCTTACCATACTCCCTCCCGACCATGAAGGACCGGTTATAGAGGGTGCTCAGGATATCATAGCGGGCCTCGGCGAGACCGTCTCCTACAGGAGCGGCGTCACGGCGACCGACGCGGTCGACGGCGAGGTCATGCTCAAGATAGACAGCTCAGCCGTAGACCTGGACACTCTTGGCGACTACCCCGTCGTCTATTCTGCCGAAGACAGGCGCGGCAACCGCAGCGAAGTCAGCGTGAACCTCAAGGTCGTCGACAGGACCGAGGAGGACGAAAACGGACCGATATACCTCGCGGAAGAGACGCTCGACGAGATAGTAAACGATATACTTACAAAGATCGTCACCGACGACATGAGCAAGCTCGACAAGGCCCGCGCCATATACAACTACGTTCATAGCAGCATTCGCTACGTCAACGGCAACTACAGCGAAGATTGGAGACGCGGCGCTTACGTGGGATTTACGAGGGGCCGCGGTGACTGTTTCAACTACTTCGCCTGCAGCAAGGCCCTGCTCACCGCAGCCGGCATAGACAATCTCGACCTTGAGCGCTACGGCGGCACGACCGAACACTACTGGAACCTCGTGAACGTCGGAGACGGCTGGTACCACTTCGACGCCTGCCCCTACCCCATCGGCTATCCGATGAACGGCTTCATGATAAGCGAGCAGCAGGCCCGCGACTATACCGAACGCTGCAAGTCCAGGGTCGGATACTACGTATACGATTACTCCAAGTGCCCCGTCACCGTGGTAGGCACGCCCGAGACGGCGACCGGAAGCGCCATAACCATGTAAGATCTTATCAGGAGAACTGAAATGAAAAAGATATTAAGCATCGCCATGATACTCTGCCTCGCTCTTTGCCTCGCCTCCTGCGGCAGCGAGAGCAAGACTCCCGAGCCTTCCGGGCAGACAGATCCCACCCCTGCTCCCTCGGAGAAACCCTACGTCTTCGCGGTGGACAGCGCCGGCGGCTACGAGCTCGCGCTCGACGCCGACATGAAGGACGTCCTCGCCGCGCTCGGAGATCCCCAGAGCTATTTTGAAGCCGCGTCCTGCGCCTTCGACGGGCTTGACAAGACCTACACCTATCCCGGCTTCGAGATCACTACCCGCCCCGACGGTGAAGACGACTTCGTCAACTCCATAGTGCTCACGGATGACAGCGTTACCACCCCCGAAGGGATCTACATCGGCTGCACTCCCGACGACGTAAAAAGGGTCTACGGAGACGGCGGCAGCGAGTTCACCGGAGGCATCGGGTACTTCTCAGGCGGAACCATACTCGACTTCATAATCGAGGACGGCAAGGTCGTGTCGATAGAGTATTTAAAGGAATAAGCGAATTGTTCCTTTGGCGTGGTATCGTCGTGTCGTAGGATTTAGTATTTTATTTGTTATGATACAAAGACCGGAGATCTTTCGATCTCCGGTCTTTCATTTTGTTTTTATTCCAACCTTTCGGCGAAGCCTTCCGACTATAAGCCGCAGCCTCAGAAAGCCCTGTGACAGATATCATTTAGCTTTCTTCAGGACTGTTCAGAAGCAGCTACTTCCCGCTGTTCGCGTCAGCCCATTCGGTCTCAAGCTTGGACCAGTCACGGTTCTGTCTGAGTGCCTTCCAGTACTCATACTCGCCTCTGCCGTTGCTGCCCCAGGTGTAGGTATGGCTGTTGGTAGCTTCCTGGACCTGAGCGTAGTACCATACGGTCTTGTCCGAGTTGTCCGGCCAGGTGACCATGTTCTTCAGCAGGTGATCTTCATGCGGGTTCCTCTTGAGGAGCCTGTTGATGAGGGTCATAGCCTCGGCTCTGGTGATAGCCTGGTTCGGCTTGAAGGTGCCGTCGTCGTAGCCGTTTACGATACCGTATCTGGCTGCGAGCTCGATCTCTTCCTTCGCCCAGCTGTCCTCAATGTCGCTGAGGTTCGCGGATTCGCTCTTACCCTTGGTGTCGCTCAGGAACCTCGCTGCCATGGTGGCGAGCTCGGCTCTGGTGACGTCGTTGTAAGGCCTGAACTTTCCGTCCTCATAACCCTTGATGATGCCGGCGTTGGCCATCGTGGATACCGCGTTGTTGAACCAGTTCTCGGCGTTGACGTCGTCGAAGTCGTTATCGGTCTCCCAGTACTGCGAGCGGCTCTTGTCCGTGAGCAGTCTGAAGAAGATCGTCACGACCTCAGCCCTGGTGATGTTGCCCTCAGGCTGAACGGTTCCGTCGGGATATCCGATGATGTACGCATCGTGGTTCTCGGTATCGAGCACCGGAGGAGTCGGAGTATCCTTCTTCTCGTATACGTTGGTGATCTCGATCTCGAAGACCTGATCCGCTGCGAGCGTGAAGGTCTGTCCTGTGGAGTACTTGACCTCGACGAAGTTGTAGCCGCTTACCTTTGCCGTGCTTTCGTCCTCAGTAACGGTGTATTCACCGGTCGGGACTATGAGCTCCCACTTACCGTCTTCGAACTCTCCATAGGTCTTGCTGTCGCTGAAGTCATCGCCTTCAACGGAGAAGCTTGCCTTGTCGGCGGACTTGGGCCCGCCCTTGAACTTCTTGGTGATGATGATAGTCGCAGTCTCGGTATCGTACGCGTTCGTCACGACGAAGTTGATCTCATCGCCGCCCTCGAGTTCGGCCTCTTCCTTGTTGTAGTCGACGCTCGTGAGCTCAAGTCCGGGTATGGCCGCGGAGCTCGCGACTTCCTGTATAGTATAGGTGCCGATGGGCATGTTCTCCAGGGTGTATACGCCTTCCTCGTCGAACTCGGAGAACAGTATCTCTTCGGTCCCCCTGGGTCCAGTGAGTATGAAGGTGATATCGTCTGGCAGATCGCCGAGCTCAGCGCCTATTACCTGCTTCGCGATTGTAACGGTACCGGTCGTGGCTTCGTATTCGTTGACGAATTCCGCGATCGCGGCATTCTCGCCGTCGACGGTGACTTCGACCTCTTCCGGCAGCTCGGTGAGAGCGTAGCCTTCGATCTCATCGGGCTCGATCTCGCGTACGGTGTAGGTCGCTGGCGCGAGACCGGGTATCACTACGGTCTCAGCCTTGCCTACTTCAGTCGGAGTGATCGACGCCTTGGTGACTATCTCTTCCTCTTCGCCGTCCGCGATCACCTCGAACCAGAAGGTCGGGATATCCGCGTCTTCGCCGAGGCCCTCGACGGTCTTGGAGATGGTCAGATCGCTGGTCTGCAGGGTGTAGCTGTTGTAGAAGTAGACCCTGGCGTAGGTTCCGGGCTCAAACTCGGCCTCGACGGCGTCTTCATAGACGGCGGGCCCTGTTACTTCCTCGCCTATCTCGATCATGTATTCGGTCGACAGATCGTAGCCGGGGACTTCAGCGTCAGTCTCGCTTATCTCATAGCTTCCCGCGGGAACCTCCAGCTCATAATAGCCGTCTTCGTCGAATTCGCTGAACGCGACCTCGGTAGTAAAGAGCTCGGCTCCGCTGCCGGAAGTCTGCGCGATCGTAAATACCGCGTCCTCGGGCATCTCCGCGCCCCTGTACTGCTTAAACAGCGAGAGATTGACCTTGTACAGCTCGTAGCTGTTGGTCACGTCGAAGACAGCGGACGCGGTCGGAGTGACCTCCTTCTCCTCGCCCAGGCCTTCCGTTTCAAGCTTATAGTCACCTACGTCAAAGCCGTCTTCGTCTATCGTATAGGTTCCGAACGGAACGTCGTAGATGGTGTAGGACCTTGTCGCGCCGTCCTTGGTGTTCGACTCAAAGAGGCTGAAAGCAACGGTCGTCGTGAAGTCCTCAGCCTCATTCTTGATGGTGAACGCGGCGTCAGTGGAGATCTCGGAGATGTCTATGCCTTCTACGGTCTTGTTTATGGTGACCGAACCGAGAGCGTACTCGTTGGTGTAGGTCATCGTGTAGTCGGTGTTGGTATCTTCGATCGTGACGGTGTTCGACTCAAGAGCAGACTCTGTCACGAGCTCTCCGGATGCCATGAACTCCATGGACTTGACGGTATAGCCGCCTTCGAGGACCTCTTCTACGGTGATCTCGGTGTCGGACTTGATATTGGTGATCCTGAGGTTCCAGCCGGCCTGCATCTTTACGGTAGCAGTGCCGCCGTCCTCAAAGTACCAGTAACCGGTCTCACTGCCGTCCTTTACTTCAGCCGTAGCACCGCTGGCTTCGAGATCCATTACCCTCTGGGCGCCGTCGCCAGTTCCGTCCTTGACGGAGAACCATACGTCGTCAGCGCCTTCTCTGGGATCATCCACGGTGATCTTGAAGGTGAAGAGCGCGTCCTCGGGAGCGTTGCCCTCGACAGCCTTGGTCAGATCGAAGAAGCTCCTTCTTTCGTTGACGGCCTTAAGAGAGGCTGCCGCGCCTTCCTTGATCTCTTCAGCCCTGTAGATGGCACCGCCGGAGGTGAGCCTGTAGTACTCCTCTCCGTCCTCAGCATAGTAGTATGCGTCGGAAGCCATGCCTTCGGGAAGCTCGTCATCCTCGAGGAGGATGAGGTTCGTGGCCGTCCCGTTTATGAGCATCGGGTGCACTGTAGGAGCGTTGATCTCCCAGTAGTACTCGAGCTTGGAATCCTCGGAGAAGGAGAAGTCGTGACCGGCGGCCTTAACTTCTACCTTGCCCGTCTCCTTGTCGACAGTGAGCACACCGACGGAGATGGCTACGGTCTTTTCCCATGCGCCGTCCTCGCCGCCCAGCTCAAAGCTGAAGTGCTTGGGATCGTCGTCCCTGTCGATGTAGATGGTTACCTTTTCCTTCTTTCTGTCATCCAGGTCGTTTTTCCATTCCTTGCTGATGATCATGGACTGGACGGAAGAGGTCCCTACGGGATCCGGATCCTCAAAGGCGCTAGTGGTAGTCTCACCGGTACGGGTATCGGTGTAGCTTACGGTCGCGCCGGTATTGGTCAGTATATTTCCGTTCTTGTCGATATACTTCTGAAGGTCTTCGGGGATATCGTCGTAAACGCTCGGATCGTTCTTGATATCCGCGACGAGGTCGAGAGCCTGCTGGCTGGGCCATACCTTGAAGGTAACGGCATAGGTCACACCGTCCTCAAGCACGCCTACGGAAGAAAGATCCCAGTTGACGGCATCGTCCTTGAACTCCGCCGGGGGCGGACCGTTCTCGCCGTCCTCGTCGGCTACCCATTCTTCGCCGTAAGCGCCGGCAGTGCTGTAAGCTCCGCCGCTGCGGTAGTACTTATAGGAGCTCTCGTCGACTGTGATCAGGGAGAGATCGTAGTCGCCGGAAGAAAGGCTCGTGGTAGTGCCGTCGTTGATCTCAACAGCGCCGATACCGGAAAGGATGATGTCTTCCCAGATCTTATTCAGCGCTTCCTGAAGGGCTGCGGTATCCTCAGCGGAATAATAAGTCCCGCCAAGACCTTCCATACGGTCGACGTTGCCATAGATACCTATGGTATAGAGGACATAATCGTCATCCGATGTTATGGTATCTGTCACTGCCTTGGCGGCATCATAACAACGGCTTACGTTAGTCGTTCCATCCGAATGAGTGGTGTTCTCCTGTCCGTCTCCGTATACCCTGTCCTGATTCCTGTAGTCATTCCAGGAATCATTAAACTGAGAATCTCTGAAAGTCGGGTTGCCGTCGGATACGAAGATGATATACGTCTTCTCGCCGTCCTGGTTAAGCGCGGACTTGGCGGTCGTAAGCGCAGCTTCCCAGTTGGTGCCTCCCTCGGGATCGGCAGAAGCTACGTCGGTCGCAAATCTCGTCGCGTCAGTCCTTACGGTCTTCTGGCTGGCATGAGTGTCGAAATCTACAAGCACCATCTCAACAGTATCGTCGGGGTTGTCTCCGCCGTTGTTTGACAGAAGCGCTTCAGCGAGGTCGTTTACCGCGTCGGAGGCGGCTTCCATCCTGCTCTGATTTGAGGTCTGCCTGGTATAGCGCTGCCCTGTGTATTCGGTGCTGGTGGACGCGCTTCCCGTCCAGGGATAGTAATAAGTGAAGGTAAAGCCGCTAAACCAATTGCCTGATACCTCCACGTGAAGTTCCACGTATTCCCCGTCTACCAGGCCGTACACGTTGTTTACACGGTTCTGGTTCGTCGGATTATACGTGACTTCAGTGTTTCCGGTATTTGTCGTCATACTTCCCGAACTGTCGAGAACCACGACGACGTTGACCTTGGTCACAGCCTTCTCAGAGTCGCCCGTAACGTCCAGTGCGATGGTATATCCGCCGTCTTTATCGGCGGTAACGACCTTGCTGTGGTCCGGTTCGTCTCCGGCATCGGCGTATGCGGTCATCGGAACACCTGGCAGGACAAGAGCCACGGTGAGCGCGAGCACGCACAGCCGCCTCAGAAAGTTTTTCATTAAAACTCCCCTTTCCATGCCGCTCCCCATACTTGGCCTAAGGCCTTACCCCCCGCGAACATAAATGAATAATAGTATTAGTTATCGACAAAGCATCAATAAAACAAGACCGACAAATGAAACCTGGCCGGCCTAAACGGCCTGCCTCTCTCATCTGTGGTCTTTGTTTGTCGATCCCCCTTATATACACGGACGCCTGGGCTTTAGACATGCCTTTGGGCAGGTTCCAAATGAGCTCAATAAGCCCGTGTTCATTGATATTGCAGGGTCTCCCAAGCCCCGCTTTCTCAAACGATATAAACGCTGATATACATCATCGAAGGCCATCGGATGCTGCCCGCTTTCCCGACTCTGCTTATCAAACACGCCTTTTGGGAAACTTCGGGCGGCGCGCAAGTTTCCGTTTTTCATTGGAACTCAAGCATTTTCGCCATAAAAATGTACATCAGTTTCCATTATCTTAATACGGATTATACGCAGGGTAAAAAACCTTTTCAATATTTATTTATATTTTTAATAGATATTCCGCATATACATTTTGGATATGATAATAATTTAATCGGTGATTTCAAAGCACAAAAACCAAGCCCGCATCAAACGCGGTGTTATATCCAGACAAAAATGCCGGAGATCTTTCGATCTCCGGCATTTCATTTTGTTTTGTTCCGGCCTTTCGGCGCGGCGGTAAGAAGTTTGCCTTCAGATGGAATTACTTCCCGCTGTTGGCGTTGGCCCACTCAGTTTCCAGAGCAGCCCAGTCTCTTACCTTTCTGAGTCCCTTCCAGTACTCGTACTTGCCGTTGCCGTCATTGCCCCAGGTGTAGGTGTGGCCGTTGGTGGCTTCCTGTACCTGAGCATAGTACCATACGGTCTTGTCCGAGTTGTCCGGCCAGGTGATCATGCTCTTCAGCAGGTGATCTTCATGCGGGTTCCTCTTGAGGAGCCTGTTGATGAGGGTCATAGCCTCGGCTCTGGTGATAGCCTGGTTCGGCTTGAAGGTGCCGTCGTCGTAGCCGTTTACGATACCGTATCTGGCTG
>JAFPZZ010000050.1 GCA_017417045.1 Bacillota bacterium | reverse complement strand
GCGGAAAAGCTCAGCCGCTGGTTTGCGGCCTGGGTCCAGGAGCATTACGGCATAAGCTCGCACAGCGGCGAGGAGCCCTACGAGAGCGCCTGGGCGGAGAAGCTCAGCCGCTACGACGAAGCCAGAGCGGAAAAGATCGAGGCCGCCAGGCAGGACAAGGAGCAGCAATGACAAGAAACGTGCTCGACTGGCTCGAAGCCAGCGAAAGGATATATCCGGGGAAAAAGGCCTTCACCGACCCAAATGGCAGCATAAGCTTCAGGGACTTCGCTGACGCGGCGCGCAGGGGAGGGAGCTTCATAGCGGGCAGGGCCGCTCAGCGCACCCCCGTGCTCATCTGCATGGAAAAGAGCGTAAACGCCGCCATTGCCATGTTCTCGGCCGTATACGCGGGCTGCTTCTACAGCTTCATGGAGGCGAACCAGCCGGCCGCGAGGGTCTCGCGCATCATAGAGACGCTGGGGCCTTCGCTCATAATAGCGGACGATCCCTCGTATTTCGCGGAGCTAGCCGGGGATATCCCGGTCTGCGGCTTCGCCGCGCTCATGGACGCGACCGCAGACTCCGAGCTTCTCGCGGAAAGACGCGCTAAGGCCATGGACACCGACCCTCTCTACGTCAACTTCACCAGCGGCAGCACGGGCGTCCCCAAGGGGGTCTGCATCTGCCACAGGTCCGTCATAGACTTCATCCCGGACTTCACGGACATATTCGGGATAGACGAGAGCGACGTGCTCGCCAATCAGGCTCCCTTCGACTTCGACGTCTCCGTCAAGGACATATACAGCGGCCTTTACAAGGGCGCAGAGGTCCTGCTGATACCGCGGGAATACTTCAGCATACCCGCGAAGCTCATGGACTATCTCGCGGACAACGGCGCGACCAACTGCACCTGGGCGGTCAGCGCCATGTGCTTCGTATCGGTCATGAACGGCTTCGAGTACAGGCTTCCGGAAAAGATACGCCGCGTAATGTTCAGCGGCGAGGTCATGCCGGTCAAGCACCTCAACAAATGGAAAAAGTTCCTCCCGGACGCGATGTACGTCAATCTCTTCGGTCCGACGGAGATCACCTGCAACTGCACTTATTACATACTGGACAGGGAGTTCGAGAAGGGCGACGTTATCCCCGCAGGTATCGCCTTCCCGAACGAGGAGGTCTTCCTGCTGGACGACGAAGACAGGCTCGTAACGGCTCCGGGAAAACTTGGCGAGATCTGCGTCTGCGGCACCTGCCTTGCGCTCGGCTATTACAACAACCCCGAAAAGACCGCCGAGGCCTTCGTCCAGAACCCGCTTAACAGGAGCTGGCAGCAGACGATGTACCGCACCGGTGACCTCGGAAAGTACGACGAGGACGGTCTGCTGGTCTACGTATCCCGCAAGGACTTCCAGGTCAAGCACATGGGACACCGCATTGAGCTCGGCGAGATCGAGAGCGCGGCCATGGAGAGCGAAGAACTCAGCAGGGCCTGCTGCATATACGATCAGGAAAAGTCCAAGCTGCTGCTCTTCTACACAGGCAGCATAGAAAAGGAAGCCCTCCAGGCCCTGCTCGCGGAAAAGCTTCCTCCCTTCATGCATCCGAACGTCAGCATGAGGGTGGAGGAGATGCCCATGACGAAGAACGGCAAGATAGACAGGGCGGCCCTGATGCAGCTCTACGCGGCCTCTAGGAAGAGGTGAGGTAGATCTCAGGAAGATATGAAGCGGACTCCGGGAAGGGATGCGGCAGACGCTGGGAAGAGATGAGGATATGGACAGGAGCATCTTTGAAAAACTGATGGCTGAGCAGGCCAGCCCCTGCTTTGTCTTCGATATAGACGCGCTGAGAGAGCGCTTTTTGGCGATCAAGGAGATACTGGGGAAGGACATCGGGCTCTGCTATTCGATCAAGGCAAACCCCTTCTTCATCCCGGAGCTCATAGATCTAGCCGACGCGCTCGAGGTCTGCAGCCCGGGAGAGCTCGCGATCTGCAGGCACTACAGCGTCCCGCCCGAAAAGATAATCTACTCAGGCGTTAACAAGGAGCGCTGGGACATAAAGGAAGCCGCGGACTACGGCGCCGGCACCTTTACGGCCGAATCCCTGCTGCACGTAAGGTATCTGAACGACGAGGGCCTATCGCGCGGAAGGAAGCTTCCGGTGCTGCTGCGCCTTAATGGCGGCAGCCAGTTCGGCATGTCCGCGGAGGATATCAAAAAGGTCGTTAAGGCCCGCGGGAATCTCGGCGGCATCGAGATCTGCGGCCTCCACTATTTCATCGGCACCCAGCGCAAGGAGAAGCGTCAAAGCTCGGATATAGAAAAGCTGACGGCGTTTTTTGAAGAGCTCAGGGCCGAGACCGGCTTCGAGTTCGAAAGGCTCGAATACGGGCCGGGACTGAAGGTCCCTTACTTTGAAGGGGATGATTTCTCTGATACGCTTGCTCCGGCTAGGACGCTCGCCCCGCAGCTCAAGGCTCTGGCCGCGGAGCACAGGACCACGGTCGAGATGGGCCGCTTCATCGCGGCGGAGTGCGGCTATTATATGACCAAAGTCATGGACCTCAAGTCGAACGAGGGCCTCAACCACGCCATACTCGACGGCGGCATGAACCACCTGGTCTACTACGGCCAGACCATGGCCATGAAGACGCCGAAGTTCTTCAGGATAGCGGCAGGAAGCGCGCCTTCCGCGGGATCTGAAGACGCAGCGCATTCAGCCACCTGCAAGGCCTATGACGACATACTCCCGTCAACCCCGGTCAGGAACGAAAAATGGTTTTTGTATGGCAGCCTCTGCTCCATACATGATATAATCTGCAAGGATGTTTTCTTCGAGGACATAGCCCTGGGCGACTGCCTCGTATTCGAAAACGCCGGTGCGTATTCCGTGACGGAGGGCATATATCTCTTCCTGAGCCGGAGCATGCCGAAGATATATTTCGTAAGGAACGGGGCGGCGGAGCTCGTAAGGGGCGCCTTCCGCACCGACGTACTGAACAGAAGGGAAGACTGACATGCAGGAGCTTCTTGAATTCCTCGAAGGACTCAACGACAGCATAGATTTCGAGACCGCCGAAGACCTCGTAGACGGCAAGCGCATAAGCTCGCTCGATATACTCTCGATCATCTCCTTCATCGACGACGAGTACGACATCGCCGTGCCCGCCGTGGAGATAATCCCGCAGAATTTCAACAGCGCCGCGGCCATCTGGGCCATGATAGAGCGCCTCGAAGAAGAGTAAATTTCTATTGACATGCCGGGCGTAAGGGGATATACTAATCATCGTCGCTACGGCAGACTCATTCCGGAGTAGCTCAATGGCGGAGCACTCGGCTGTTAACCGATAGGCTGTGAGTTCGAGTCTCACCTCCGGAGCCAAATATCGAAGCGAGGCTAATGCCTCGCTTCGAATATCCGAGCAGTTTGCCGGGATGGCGAAATTGGTAGACGCAAGGGACTTAAAATCCCTCGATAGCGATATCGTACCGGTTCGAGTCCGGTTCTCGGCACCAAAACTTAACATCGCGGAGTAGAGCAGCTGGTAGCTCGTCGGGCTCATAACCCGGAGGTCGTTGGTTCAAATCCTTCCTCCGCAACCATCAAAAAAGCCTCATTTTTCAAG
>JAFPZZ010000049.1 GCA_017417045.1 Bacillota bacterium | reverse complement strand
GACAGGCGGCGCTATATGAGCCGGATTTCCGGGCCTCTGCTCGACAGGATAGACCTTCACGTTGTGATGGAGAGGCCCGTATACCAGGATATGGACATAGCCTCCCGCCAGCGCAGCACGGGAAGCAAGGAGCTGAGAGAGGGAGTGCTGAGGGCGAGGGAGATCCAGAGCGTACGCTATAAGGAGCTCGGGATAAGCTGCAATTCACAGCTCGGGGCGGGTCAGGTCGCGCAGTACTGCGCGCTAGGCGGCGCCTGCGAGGAGCTGATGAGGACAGCCTTCAGCGCTCTTGGTCTTTCCGCGAGGGCTTATCACAGGGTGCTCAGGACGGCCCGCACGATAGCGGACATAGAGGGATGCCCCGACATCGCGGAGAGGCATCTCACAGAGGCGCTGAGCTACAGGCTGCCGGAGAAGTATTTCGGATGAATCCCGGGCCCGTGCGGCCCAAAGAGCGACCGGAATGAGATCGATAGCAGGTGCAATACTATGATAAAGACCCGGCCTGTAGTCAGGATAGGCATAGACGATGAGCGCTACCCGGCGCTGCTCAGGGATATACACGACCCGCCCGCGCAGCTCTTCTGCGTAGGGGATCTTTCTCTGCTATCGATGCAGTGCGTCGCGGTAGTGGGGACCAGAAGGTGTTCGCCTTACGGCAGGTGGGCCGCCGGAGAGATAGCCCGCGCCGTCGCCGGCTCCGGGACCTGCGTCGTAAGCGGTATGGCCTCCGGCATAGATTCGGCCGCCCACAAGGGCGCGCTGGACGCGGGAGGCAAGACCTTAGCCGTATTCGGAACAGGCGTGGACGTCTGCTTTCCGGCCTCTAACTCGGGTCTTTATGAGCGCATAGCGGAGAGCGGTCTCATAGTCAGCGAATACGAGCCGGGGGAGGGCCCCATGGCCTGGCATTTTCCGGCGAGGAACCGCATCATAAGCGGCCTCTCGAGGGCGACCATAGTGGTCGAGGGAGCCATAAAGAGCGGATCCATGATAACCGCGTCCCTGGCGCTCGAACAGGGCAGGGACGTGTTTGCCGTGCCCGGGAATATCAATCAGCCCAACAGCAGGGGCGTCAACAAACTCATAGCCGACGGAGCCTCTCCGATAATGGACCTGGGGGAGCTGCCGCAGCTTCTGGGCATCTCTAAGGACGGTGAAAAGAAGGCTCTCGCGAAGCTGTCCTCCGAGGAGAGGCGCTATTATGAGATCGTAAAGTTCTCCCCGGGGATAAGCCCCGAAGCTGCGGCTCTTGAGGCGGACGACGGCGCCGCATACGCCGCAGCGATACTCACGCTGATGGAGATCAAAGGCCTGATCAGGCGCGACGGAAGCGCGCTCTTCATACGCTGAGATCAAACGCTGAGTTTATTCGCTGAGGCAAAGGGTTTTGTCCAGCCGCTTCGGGGCTGCGTAGCCAGCGACGCGCGGATCGCTCCGCGCGCTCTTTGCGTGAGAGTTTCCTTGCTGCCGCGCCCACATGACTTCACCGCCGTATCTTCACAAACTCTCCCTTGACATGTTTCTATTATATATTTAATATGAAGCTAATTTTGGAAATGAAAGGATGGGAGCAATGCCCGCTAAAAATCTCGTCATAGTAGAGTCTCCGTCAAAGGCGAAGACCATAGAAAAATTCCTGGGCAGCAGATACAGGGTGGTTGCGACCAAGGGCCACCTCAGGGATCTACCCAAGAGCCGCCTCGGGGTAGATATCGATAACGATTTTGAGCCGGAATACATAAACGTCAGGGGTAAGGGCGACACGATAAAGGAGATCAAGGAAGCCGCGAAGGCGTCCGACAGGATCTTTCTCGCGACGGACCCCGACCGCGAGGGCGAGGCGATATCCTGGCACATCTGCAGCCTTCTGGGGATAGATCCCGCGAAGGCGAACAGGGTGAGCTTCCAGGAGATAACCAAGCCCGCCGTCACCGAAGCCATCAAGAATCCCAGGCCGCTCGACATGCAGCTGGTCGACGCCCAGCAGGGCAGACGCGTGCTCGACAGGGTCGTGGGATATAAGATAAGCCCTCTCCTCTGGGCGAAGGTCGCGAGAGGCCTTTCCGCAGGAAGGGTACAGTCGGCAGCCCTCAAGATGATCTG
Source organism: Bacillota bacterium (assembly GCA_017417045.1). Classification (GTDB taxonomy): domain Bacteria; phylum Bacillota; class Clostridia; order Peptostreptococcales; family Anaerovoracaceae; genus RGIG2707. Next base: position 16,100 of record JAFPZZ010000049.1, on the reverse strand, counting down.
CGACCGCGAGAAGGAGATAGAGGCCTTCATCCCCAGGGAATACTGGGTCATAAGCGCGGACCTCACTAAGGAGGGCCTGACTCCAGCCAAGGAGAAGAAAGCCGCCTTCCAGGCGAGGCTCGAGAGCTTCAAGGGCAAGAAGCTAAGCGTAAACAACGCGCAAGAGAGCGACGCCGTCCTAAAGGCTCTTGAAAAGGGCGAGTTCATCGTCTCCTCGGTCGAGCAGAAGGAAGTGAGCAAGAAGCCCTACGCTCCTTATACCACCTCCGTCCTTCAGCAGGACGCGTCCGTGCGCTGCGGCTTCACCCCCAAGCGCACCATGATGATAGCGCAGGAGCTCTACGAGGGCGTCCCCGTCAAGGGGCACGGCACCATAGGCCTCATCACCTACATGAGGACGGACTCCGTGAGGATCTCCGATATCGCCGACGCCGCCTGCAAGAGCTTCATCGAATCGAAGTACTCGAAGCAGTACGTGGGGAACAATCACTACAGCAACAGGAAGGGGAGCGCTCAGGACGCTCACGAGGCCATCAGGCCGAGCTACGTCGAGCTCGTTCCAGAGGATATCAAGGATTCTCTCAGCGCCGATCAGTTCAGGCTCTACAGGCTTATATGGTCGCGCTTCATCGCGAGCCGCATGAAGCCTGCCGTCTACGATTCGGTCACCGCCGATATTGAGAACGGAGACTACGGCTTCAAGGCTTCGGGCAGGAGCCTCATATTCGACGGCTATCTCAGGGTCTACAGCGACGACGACGGCAGGGAGAAGACTCTTCCTCCGCTGGAAAAGGGCGAAAAGCTCAAGAAGCTCTCCGTCTCCGGCGAGCAGAGGTTCACGGAACCCGTCTCGAGGTTCACGGAGGCCAGCCTCATCAGGGAGCTCGAGGACAAGGGCATAGGCCGCCCGAGTACCTACGCCCCCATAGTCTCAAACCTCCTCGACAGGCGCTACGTGCTCAAGGAGAAGAAATCCATAATGCCGACAGCCCTCGGAAAGAGGGTCAACGACGAGATCATGGAGGTCTTCTTCAAAGAGCTCGTCGACGCGGGCTTTACCGCCGGCATGGAGGAGAACCTCGACAGGGTCGAGGAGGGCAAGGAGGACTGGCAGAAGATCATAGACGATTACTGGAACGGCTACCTCAAGGCGCAGATCAAGACCGCCGAATCGACGCTCCAGAAGATCGAGGTCGAGCCCGAGGTCACCGGAGAGCTCTGCCCGCAGTGCGGAAAGCCCCTGGCCGTAAAGCACGGAAAGTTCGGAGACTTCCTTGCGTGCACGGGTTTCCCCGAATGCCGCTATACCAGGTCCATAGTAAAGAGCACCGGAGTCAAGTGCCCCAAATGCGGCGGCGACATAGTCCAGAAGTTCAGCCGCAAGGGCAAGCTCTTCTACGGCTGCTCCAACTATCCGAAGTGCGATCAGGTCTACTGGTACAAGCCGGTGAGCAAGAAGTGCCCGGTATGCGGCAGCCTGCTCGTTGAGAGGGGACGCATGCTGGTGTGCTCCAACGCCGAATGCGACCATTCCGAGAAAAAGCCCGCCCAGAAGGAGGAATGATCTCCCGAAAAGGCGCGGCGCGGTATATATGTCTTAACAGAAAGGAAAGAAGATGCAGGGATTTCATGCGACTACCATAGTGCTCGTCAAAAGAGGTCCGGACGATATCTGCATAGGCGGAGACGGTCAGGTCACGATGGGCGAGCATGCCATAATGAAAAACAACGCTAAAAAGGTGAGGAAGATATACAGGGGCCAGGTCATAAGCGGCTTCGCGGGATCGGTCTCCGACGCCTTCTCCCTCACGGAGAAATTCGAGAAGAAGCTCGAGGAACACGGCGGCAATCTCAAGCGCGCGGCCGTAGCCCTCGCCCAGACCTGGAGATCGGACCAGGGCGCGAGAAACCTCGAGGCCATGATGCTCGCCGCCGATAAGGAGAGCATACTCCTCATATCCGGAACGGGAGAGGTCATAGAGCCCGACGCGGACTACGTGGCCATAGGCTCCGGCGGAAACTTCGCCTACGCCGCGGCCCACGCGCTCTACGACCACACCGACATGAGCGCTGAGGAGATAGTCAGGGAGTCTCTCAAGATAGCTTCCGACATCTGCGTTTATACGAACAGCCATATCTCTGTTGAAAAACTCTAGGAGGCGCGAGATGGCACAGATCCACAGCATGACTCCGAAGCAGATAGTAGCGGAGCTCGACAAATACATAATCGGCCAGGACGCCGCGAAGCGTTCGGTCGCGGTGGCGCTCAGGAACAGATACAGGCGCAACCAGCTCTCCGAGGAGATGAGGGAGGAGATCTCTCCCAAGAACATACTCATGATGGGCCCGACGGGCGTGGGGAAGACCGAGATCGCGAGGAGGCTCGCCAAACTCATGGACGCTCCCTTCGTCAAGGTCGAGGCGACCAAGTACACCGAGGTAGGCTACGTCGGCAGAGACGTGGAGTCCATGGTCAAGGACCTAATGGAATCCTCGATGAGGCTCACCAAGCAGAAGCACATAGCCGAGAAATACGACGCCGCAAAGGGAGTCGCCGAGGAGAAGATCATCGAGGCGATCATCCCTGGAAGCAAGAAGAACCAGAGCACTCCGGCTAACAACCCCTACAGCTTCATAATGGGCAGCGGCAGGGCGACCTATACGCAGACCAGCGAGAAGATCAAGGGAGAGAACGCCCACGAGAGCGACAGCGTCACCCTTGCCAGGGAGCAGGTGCGTCAGCAGCTGCGCGACGGTCTGCTCGAGGACCAGTACATAGAGATAGACGTGCTCGAGGCCCCGAAGGACAACACCATAGACGTCGCCGGCGGCGGCTCTATCAGCATAGGCAATATCTTCGACATCATGGGCGGCCAGCAGAAGACCAAGAAGAAGAACATGAAGGTCAAGGACGCCCGCAAGATACTCATCGAGCAGGAAGCCCAGAAGATGATAGACATGGACCAGGTCACCACCGAGGCCCTTGAGAACTGCGAGGAGAACGGCATCATCTTCATCGACGAGATCGACAAGATCGCATCCGGCGGAAGCTACAGGGTGGGCGCCGACGTCTCAAGAGAAGGCGTTCAGAGGGATATACTCCCCATAGTCGAGGGCTGCGTGGTAAACACCAAGTACGGCCCGGTCAAGACCGATCATGTGCTCTTCATAGGCGCCGGAGCCTTCCACGTGTCAAGCCCGACCGACCTCATCCCCGAGCTTCAGGGACGCTTCCTGATCAGGGTAGAGCTCGAGAGCCTCACCAGGAGGGATTTCGAGAGGATACTCACCGAGCCGGACAACGCTCTGCTCAAGCAGAACAAAGAGCTCCTCGAGATCGAGGGCTGCGAGATAGAGTTTACGGAAGACGCCGTTCAGGAGATAGCCGCGATGGCCTTCCTCATGAACGAGCAGAACGAGAACATAGGCGCAAGAAGGCTCCATACCATATTGGAGAAGCTCCTCGAGGACATATCCTTCAACCTTCCCGACGTGGAAGAAAAGCACATAGTCATAGACGCGGAGTACGTCCGCGGCAAGTTCGAGGAGTCCATCAGAAAGGACGACCTGGACAGATTCATCCTTTAAAATATGCTCAGATTCGATGACGACAACAACGTTATAGGGCGCGAGACGCAAAAAGCCATCCTCGTCGGCATAAGCACCGGCGAGGATATAAGCTATTCCATGGACGAGCTCTCCGGCCTCGCGGAGGCGGACGGGGTGGAGGTGCTCGCCGTCATGACTCAGAACGTCGAGCGCATAAACGCCGGCACCTACATGGGCAGCGGCAAGCTTGCCGAGCTGACTGAGGCCTGCGCGAACATGGAGGCAGACCTCGTCATATTCAACGACGAGCTCACCGGCATGCAGCTGCGCAATATAGAGGACGCCGTCGGTATCAAGGTCATCGACAGGACCATACTTATACTCGATATCTTCGCTGACAGGGCGACGTCCCGGGAGGGCAAGCTCCAGGTCGAGATGGCGCAGCTGCAGTACCGCATGCCGAGGCTGCTTGGCTTCGGAAAGTCTCTCTCAAGGCTCGGCGGCGGCATAGGCACCAGGGGCCCGGGCGAGAAGAAGCTCGAATCCGACAGGCGCCACATACAGCACAGGCTCGACGAGATCAGGGCCGAGCTGAAGGAGGTCGCCGCTAACCGCGGAGTGCAGCGCGCAAGGCGCGAGAAAAGCGAGATCCCCGTGGCGGCGCTCGTAGGCTATACGAACTCCGGAAAATCATCCATCATGAACGCCTTGCTAAGCATGGGGCAGAGGGAGGACAAGCAGGTCTTTGAAAAGGACATGCTCTTCGCTACCCTCGATACAGCTCAGAGGCTCATAAGCTTCGAGGACGGCAGGAACTTCATACTCATAGATACGGTAGGCTTCGTCAGCAGGCTGCCGCACGCCCTCGTCAACGCCTTCAAGTCCACGCTCGACGAGGTGAAGTACGCGGACGTGCTCATACACGTGGTGGACGCGAGCTTCCCCGAGCACGACTTCCACATCGGAGTCACGGACTCCGTCATGGAGGAGCTCGGAGCCTCGGGCAAGGACAGGCTGCTGGTCTTCAACAAATGCGATCTCGTCCCCGGCTTTTCGACTCTGGGCTACGGCAAGGACAGCCTGGCAGTCTCGGCGAAGACGGGAGAAGGGCTCGGAGAGCTCATGGACAGGCTGAGGGACATGCTCTTCAGCGACCTCGAGACAGTTAGGCTGCTGATCCCCTTCGACAGGGGGGAGCTCGTCTCAAGGCTTATGAGCAGCTCCTCTCCAAGCGAAGTGGAGTACACGGAAAACGGAACGCTCCTTACGGTCGAGCTCAGCGAAGCCGACAGAAACAGATACGCGCAGTTCAGGATCTGAGATGGCTATACTTTACACTACGCTGGCAAAAGAAGCTCACGCTGAGCAGACCATAGAAAGATCGCGCTTCATATCCCACGCTTCGCCGGCGAACAGCCGCGAGGAAGCGGAGGCCTTCATCGCGCGCATGAAGAGCGAATATAGGGACGCCTCGAGCCACATCCCCGCCTTCGTGATAGGCGACAAGATGCAGCTGCAGTGGGGCTCAGACGGCGGAGAGCCTCAGGGAACGGGCGGTGCTCCAATAGTCCAGATGCTCGTCAAGGAGGGCCTGACGAACGTCGTAATAGTAGTCACCAGGTACTTCGGAGGCATCAAGCTGGGCACCGGCGGTCTCGTCAGGGCATTCACCTCCAGCGCCAAGCTCGCCATAGACGCGGCCGGAAGGCACGACGTGCGGGAGCTCAGGCTGCTCAGGACGGCCATACCCTACAGCGCGCTGGGAAAGCTCCAAAACAGCGAGAAGAGCATGCCATTCGAGATAGCGGAGACCGTCTTTTTGGAGAACGTCGAGATAGCCCTAAGCTACGAGCCGGAGGCGGAGGAGGCCGTGCTCAAGTTCCTCGCCGACATGCTCGGAGGCAAGTGGATAAGGGAGCCGGAGATAGAGTATACGATAAGCTGAGCCGCTGTTATTATAAGCATTTTTGGCAGTAAAACTTTCGGCGCCTCGCTTGACACTAAACTCTTTTTCATGTATCATACATGACTGTACCGTGCATTTCGGTTTTGTGGGAGTATAGCTCAGCTGGGAGAGCATCTGCCTTACAAGCAGGGGGTCATAGGTTCGAGCCCTATTACTCCCACCAATATCGGAGAACGCGGCCCGGTAGTTCAGATGGTTAGAATGCCAGCCTGTCACGCTGGAGGTCACCGGTTCGATCCCGGTTCGGGTCGCCAATTTAATAATCTGCTGGTGTAGCTCAATGGCAGAGCAGCTGATTTGTAATCAGCAGGTTGTTGGTTCGACTCCGATCACCAGCTCCAATACTGAACGACACGGGGGGATTCCCGAGTGGCCAAAGGGGACGGACTGTAAATCCGCTAGCTGAGCTTTCGATGGTTCGAATCCATCTCCCCCCACCAGGAAAAAGGTAGCCGAAAGGCTGCTTTTTTCGTGCCCGGAGCTTCCTCGTATCGTGCCCCGGTCTGCGCGTGATATAACGCTTTGTGGCGTGATATAATAAATACACATCCGCACATCAAAGTCGGGCTCGCGAAGCGAAAGGAACGCATATGACAGATATGAAGCTGGGCGTGATAGGCGCCGGAGCGATAAGCGATATATACGTAAGCAACATGAAGGACCGCTTCCGCGGCATAGAGATAGCCGCCATAGGCTCGCGCGGCATGAAGAGCGCGGAGGCGGCGGCTGAAAAGCACGGTCTAAGAGCCGCATCCGTAGACGAGATGCTCGCGGATCCGGAAATAGAGATGTGCGTCATTCTCACCCCCGTAGGAAGCCACTACGAGCTCATAAAACGCTCTCTCAAGGCCGGAAAGCACGTCTATACGGAAAAGACCCTTACGGACGATCCCGCGGCCGCGGAGGAGCTATTAAAGCTCGCGCAAGAGAAGGGCCTTCAGCTCGGCAGCGCTCCGGATACCTTCCTCGGGAGCTCTCTGCAGACGGCGAGGAAGGCGGTGGACAGCGGGATGCTTGGAGACATCCATTCCTTCGCAGTGTCCTCAACGCGCTGCAACGATTACTTCGCTTCGAGGTATCCCTTCCTCAGGGAGCCCGGCTGCGGACTGCTCTATGACTACGCGGTCTACTACGTCACGGCCCTCGTCAGCCTTCTGGGGCCGGCGGCCATGGTCTGCGGCACGGTCGAGAATCCTTATTCCGTCAGGAAGAACATATTCAGGGACAGCCCGGACTTCGGAAAGAGCTTCAGCTCGCCCAACGAGAGCCAGGTCTGCGCCCTTATGCGCATGAAGAGCGGCGTGATGGGGACTCTTCACATAGACGCCGACAACACGCTCAGGGATGAGGCTTATTTCAGGATATACGGCAGCGGCGGCACGTTGGTGCTCGGGAACCCCAACGATTTTGGGGGAGTCGTGAGCTTTATTCCTGCCGCGAGGCAGCCCGAGGAGAAGCCTTCTGCGGCGCTGCTTGAGCCAGTTTCTCCGCTCTCTGACAACTGCAGGGGCATAGGACCAGCGGAGATGGCCGCGGCAATAAGGGAGGGAAGGCCCTGCAGGACGGACGCCCGCATGGCCTACCACGTCCTCGACGTGCTCAGCTCGATCCTTGACTCGGCGGAGAGGGACAACGCAGTCTTTATCCGCTCCTCCTGCGAAAGGCCCAGGCCTCTTGAAGCCGAAGAGGCGGAGGCCCTTCTCGCGTAAGGGATACTCCAGACCGCAGCCTGCGCCAGGCCCTTCTCGTTTAAGGGATGCTCCGGATCGCAGCTGCTGCAGCTTCTTCCGGGCATGCGCACGGCGAAGGCCCACACGGAATGAGGCGATCAACCGCTTTACAATCCGGGGGTTTTTGTGTTAGATTAGACCAGCCTCGCGGCAAGACAGTTCGAGACCATCCTGTCTATAAACAAAACTAGGGACGAAAACGAAAGATCTTGTATTTTTTGATCGGCGCGCCCAGGATGGGTGCGCCCTTTTACGTTCGGGAAAGGAGGCGGTGAAAATGGATATGAAAGATCTCGGCAAGACTCAGAAGATCACGCTGTCGGGAGCCGTAATGGCTGTCTACATTGTCGTGATGTACTTTACTCAGAGCTTCGCATTCGGTCAGTATCAGGTCAGGATAGCGACGGCTATATACGGCCTGGCGTATCTGTTTCCGTTCCTGGTGGTGCCGCTTGGTCTGTCAAATATGCTCTCCAATCTTCTTATGGGAGGGCTCGGATTCTACGATATCTTCGGAGGCTGCGCCGTAGGCCTGCTCACGGCGGGCATATGCGCGCTGATAGGCAGAAGGGGCCTCTCGCCGTGGCTCACGGCCCTGCCCGTAGCGCTGGTGCCGGCGCTCGGTGTCTCGCTCTGGCTGTCGAAGCTTCTGGGCGTTCCCTACGCGGCGATGGCCGCGAGCCTGCTCGTCGGACAGACGATATCGGGGATAGCTTCGGCTTTTCTCGTAAAGGAATTCAAACGCATATGGAAGACGGAGGCGTGATATGAACGGAAGGACGAAAGAAGAGGCCGCCGGCCTCAAGCTGCTCGGAGGGGGAAGGAAAACGGCTTACAGCAGCGATTACGATCCGGGAGTGCTTGAGACCTTCGTGAACAAGCATCAGGACAACGACTATTTTGTAAAGTTCAACTGTCCGGAGTTCACGAGCCTCTGCCCCATAACGGGTCAGCCGGATTTTGCGGCGGTATATATCTCGTACGTGCCGGACGTGCGCATGGTCGAGAGCAAGTCGCTCAAGATCTACCTCTACAGCTTCAGGAATCACGGAGACTTTCACGAGGACTGCATGAACATCATCATGAAGGACCTCATAAAGCTCATGGATCCGAAGTACATAGAGGTGTGGGGAAAGTTCACCCCGCGGGGCGGGATTTCGATTGATCCGTACTGCAATTACGGAAGGCCCGGGACCCGCTGGGAAGAGGTCGCCTGGGAGAGGCTGAGGCTCCACGATCTCTATCCCGAAAAGATCGACAACAGATAGCGCTGCGATCGCTCGGCACTCTCTAAGCGGGAGCGTCGCGTAAACGCGGAAATAACCTCAGCGGAAGCGCGGCCGCGGCTGCGCTTCCCCGCAAACAACAAAAAAGAAGACCCCGCGCGCTTCGCTGCGCGCGGGGCTTTCTTATCTCATTCTTATCTCGTTTTAAGGGATCTTTTCAGGTCTGACGCTCGTTTCAGCGGAAGGCCCGGCGGGCGTCCTTTTACTGCGCGCTCCTGTAGAGGAAGGTCACGACGTGACCGAGGGTGACCTGGTCGGCAGGGGAGAACTTTCCGTCCCCGGTGCCTTCGGTGATCTTCTTTTCAAGCGCCCAGCTCACGGCGTCGGCGTACCCCTTATCCGCGAGCTCAGCTTCGTAGAACTCGGAGTAGGGGATGTTCATAAGGACGTAAGTATCCTCGGAAGCCGGCGCGACGAGGCTGTCGTCAGCGGAAGCCGCCGATGGAACCAGCCCGATCACGAGCAGCAGACTGAGGACCAGCGCCAGTAAACTTTTCGATCTCATTCTTTTGGATCTCCTTTCTTGTGAGCGATAACTAGTAAGCAATCGCTAACCGCCTTGTAAAACATAAGGCGCCGCTATGGACTTCGGCGCCTTATGGCATGTTAGCAACTGCTAATTCGGTCGACTATATGTTATTGTTTTTTGGCCGCTTGTCAACCGCTTTAGTCCTCCGCGCGGCCATTTTTATTTGCGTGAAGCTTCTTTTTCATCAGGGGTTTTATGCTAAAATAATAACATAAAACGCTAAATACAGATCATCGTTAACGGACAGGACCGCAAGGAGGGGCTCATGGATCTCGAAAAACTCGTAAAAAATCTCGAAAAGAACGATTACAAGGTCAGCTGCTTCGATACGGCAGCGGAAGCTTCGGCTTACCTCAACGAGCAGATAGACGGAAAGAGCGTCGGCTTCGGAGGATCTATGACGCTCGAGGAGATGGGGCTCTTCGAGAGCCTCGGAAAGCACAACGAGGTCATATGGCACTGGCATCCGGGCAGCAGGCCCGAATCCGAGGCCAGGGAGCTCTCGACTAAGACTGAGATATATCTCTCCTCCGTAAACGGCATGGCCGAGACCGGAGAGATCATCAACATAGACGGCAACGGAAACCGCGTGGCCGGAATGCTCTATGGTCACAAGAAGGTCTACCTGGTTGTCGGAGAGAACAAGGTCGCGCCGAACTACGAGAAGGCGCTCTGGAGGGCCAGGAACATAGCGGCCCCGCTCAACGCGAAGAGGCTCAGCTGCAAGACCCCCTGCGCAGTCAAGGGCGACCGCTGCTACGACTGCGACAGCCCCGGGCGCATCTGCAGGGGAGTCTCCCTGCTCTGGAAGGCTCCGAGGAGCATGGAGTTCGAAGTCGTGCTCGTAAAGGAGAAGCTGGGGTACTGAGCAGTCATTCGCTCAGCCCGGAAACATCAGCTCCGCGAGGTGCACGGCAATCCTTCCTTCGGGAAGGCCGGCTTTAAGGCCACTAAGGCATGAATTGCAGTAGCAGACCACGCGCTCCGTCTCAAAGCGTGCGCAGTGATCTTTGAGATAACGGACCTGCGCGTCCACGTCCATGGGCGTCAGGTCCTTTTCCATTGCGGAAAAACTCTTGGGGGCTATCGCTAGATTCGCTCTGCTCATGGGCGAGAGCGGGAAGGTCCCGTCGAAATCGGGCTCCCCGGGGAGCGGCGGGAGCTCTGTTACCTCTGCGTTCATCTTATCAAGAAGGCTTCTTACGGCAGCCTTTTCGGAGCTGTGATCCTTTGCCCTGTAGCAGTCCTGCAGGCTTATCGCCTCGCCGCCCAGGTCAGGCAGGTCTAAATCATCCAATGAGTCTATGAACTCGAAGACGCTGACGACTCTCGCTTCGGGATGGTTCTCCTTGACTATGATATTGCAGCTCTGACATATGGTGAGGGCAGTGTCGCCCTCGCTCACCCCGCCGTGAGTAAGCCTGCAGCAGCCCGCTATCTTTACGCCGCGGGCGGAAAGGAAGGCCTTGATCCTCTCCGAGACCTCGGGGTGCGACTCGGTGAATTTGCAGCTCGGGAAGTATATATACATGGGTGCCTCCTTTTTTTATATTTCACGCACATTCTATCATAAAAGAAAGGGCTGATGAAGGAAACGGGGGCACAATGAGTCCTTGTAAAAAGCTCCTGCAGCAAGTAAAATACTTGCATATCATAGCTTATATCCAATCGATACCGATCCAATGACTGAAAACGCTAAAAAAGAGAGCCTCGGCTCGATGATGCTGGGCATAGTCCCGTTCTGGAAGGCCCAGATGAGCGACTGGAAGGTGACCGTCATTCGCACCTCCCTCGAGAGGCTCGGCTACCAGATAATATATCCCTATCTTTCGCTCTATATAGTAGCGCTCGGCGCCACGAAGACCCAGCTTGGCACTATCACGAGCCTCGGCATGCTCATGTCGGGACTGCTCGGGCCGTGGGTCGGTGGCTTCATAGACCGCAACGGCGCCAAGAAGGTCTATTCACTCGGGATCATACTCCTCTTTGCTTCCTATATGCTCTACGCCTCGGCTCCGGACTGGAGGCTCTGCATAGCGGCCATGGTCATCTATTATCTCGGCCAGGGGCTCAGTGGCCAGAGCTGTGCTACTATCTGCGGCAACTGTCTTAAGACCTGCGACAGGGCGCGGGGCATGCTGGTCTGCGAATCCCTCGCCGCGGGCCTGCTCGGAATGGCGGGGCCAATGATAGCGGCCTTCGTGCTCGTGAACGTACTGGGCGTGGAGGAGGGAGCGGCCACGGCCGCCGACTACAGGTACCTGTTCTTCATCTCCGCGAGCTTTACCATGATCTCGCTCATAGTAGTCCTGAGGCGCCTCACGAACCAGAAGTTCGCAGTCAAGACTCCGAAAGGAGGAGCCCTCGCAAACGGTCTGGAGATACTGAGGACCAATCCTAACGCTCGCAAGTGGCTCGTGATATCCGCAGTGGCGAACCTTCCGAACGCCCTCGTGCTTCCCTTCGTGCAGGTGTACGCGGGAGAGGTCAAGATGGCTTCGGTAACCGTGCTGGCTACCATGGTGACTGCTCACGCCGTGACCTCGACCTTCCTTGGCTATCCGGTCGGAGTGCTGGCTGACCGCTTCGGGCGCAAAAAGGTCATCTACGCAACTACGGCTCTGTTCTGGCTCTCTATGATACTGCTTATAACGGCGCCTTCGCCCGCGGTGCTCATACTCGCGGGAGTGCTCCAGGGCTTCTTCTACATCTCCAGCCCGCTTTCAGGGGCAATACAGAGGGAGCTAGTGAGTCAGGACGTCATGGGCACATGGATAGGGCTTACCAAGTTCTCCAACGCCATAGTCGCGGCCCTGATGGCTTCCGTAGGTGGCCTGATATACGACAACATCGGGCCGCAGTACGTATTCCTTGTATATATCGCCTGCGACGCTCTCATACGCATGCCGCTGCTGGCCAGCCTGCCCGAGACGCTCCATTCAAAGAGGGAGGATGACTGATGAAAAAGATAGAGATATTCCTTGGAGCTGTGCTCGCCGGCATAGCCATAGGCATAGGAGGGGTAGTCTACCTCAGCCTTGAGAACAAGATCGCGGGAGCCCTGCTCTTCACAGTGGGGCTCTATACCATATGCGCCCATGGGCTGAACCTCTTCACCGGCAAGGTGGGCTACGCAGCCGAGAACCCGCCTTCTTACCTCATAGACCTGCTCGTGATATGGGCCGGCAACTTTGCCGGGACCTGGCTCACGGCAAGCGCGCTCAGGCTGAGCAGGATAGCGCCCGCGCTCTACGACGCCGCGCTCAGGGTCTGCGCGGCCAAGCTGATGGACGGAGCGGTGAGCCTTTTCGTGCTCGGAATATTCTGCGGCATGCTGATGTACTCCGCCGTCGATGGCTACAAGAGGACTCAGCAGCCCCTGATACTCTTCGTCTGCGTGGCGGGCTTCATACTCTGCGGCTTCGAGCACTGCATAGCCGATATGTTCTACTTCTCCATGGCCAACGTCTGGAGCGGAAGAGCCGTCGCCGCCATCATCGCCATAAGCCTCGGAAATTCTCTCGGGGGCCTGCTCATACCGGTCTTCAAAAAGCTCAGGGAGGCTGGAAACTGACTGCTTGACAGCCGTTTTTTGCGGGTGTATAATTCCTGCGAAATATGGGGGAGTAACAAGCGCGCTCCCCGCGCGCAGCAAGTCAACATGCGCGGCCGAAAGGCCTGGCTTGCTTTAAATTGTGAGACTCATGTACTTGCTTTTTGGCTGTGCATGATCCCTTCAGAAAATATCAGGCACAGCTGAGAGCGTGCCTGTTTTTTATTGCTGCGCGCGAAAAGCTGCCGCGCGGGGTACTCACGCCCGCAGGCTGCCGAAGCGAAGTCGCCGGCCCGGAGCCGGGAGGAGAAGGATGGATTATTATCTTAAAGAAAAAGAGGCGGTGCTCGCCGAGACGGGCAGCTGCGAGAGCGGCCTGAGCTCGGAGGAGGCCGCTAAGAGGCTCGAACAGAACGGCAAGAACAAGCTCAAAGAAGCCGAGAAGGAGAGCCTCGGAAAGCGCTTCATAAGGTCTCTCGCCGATCCCATGATCATAATGCTGATAGCGGCGGCCGCCATACAGGCGGTGGTTGCGATCATCGAGGCCGGCGGAAAGCCCACGCTCAGAGGCTTCGCCGACGTCATAGTCATACTGGTCGTCGTAGTGCTCAACACCATCATGAGCCTCGTCCAGGAGAGCAAGGCGGAGGCCGCGATGACCGCCCTGATGCAGATGACGGCCGCGACCTCGAAGGTCCTGAGGGACGGAGAGATGCAGGTCGTGAAGTCCGAGGACATAGTCGTGGGCGATATAGTTGTGCTTGAAGCCGGCGACGCCGTTCCAGCGGACTGCCGCCTCATAGAAGAGCACAGCATGAAGGCCGAGGAGGCCGCTCTCACGGGAGAATCGGTCCCCGTAAGCAAGATCGTCGACGTCCTGATGCTTAGAGAGGGAAGCTCGACCGTGCCGCTCGGCGACAGAAAGAACATGGTCTACAGCGGTTCCACCATAGCCTACGGCAGAGGCACCGCGGTAGTCACAGCCACGGGCATGGACACCGAGATGGGCAAGATAGCGGACGCGCTGACCCTCGCGGAGAAGGAGCAGACTCCTCTTCAGAAGAAGATGTCCGAGCTCTCGCAGTTCCTCACCAAGCTGGTGCTCGGGATCTGCGTCGTTGTATTCATAGTGGGCCTCGCGCAGAAGTTCCTGCTCGGAGGCCAGGCCTTCTCCTGGACCGTGTTCGGAGAGGCCACGCTCGAGACCTTCATAGCGGCGATAGCCCTCGCGGTCGCCGCCATCCCCGAAGGCCTTCCCGCGGTCGTGACGATAATACTTTCCATAGGCGTGACCGCCATGTCCAAGAGGCAGGCTCTCATAAGAAAGCTGTCCGCGGTCGAGACCCTCGGCTGCACGCAGATAATCTGCAGCGACAAGACCGGTACCCTCACGCAGAACAAGATGACCGTCGTAGACACCTTCACCGACGATCCTCTTCTCCTCGCCAAGGCTATGGCTCTCTGTTCCGACGCCAAGAGAGGCCTAGGCATGCACGCCGCGGTGGGAGAGCCCACCGAAGCGGCCCTGGTGAATCACGCGCACGATCTGCAGCTCTACAAGGACGTGCTCGACGTGAAGTTCCCCCGCGTGGGAGAGGCCCCCTTCGACTCCATGAGGAAGATGATGTCTACCGTCCACGAGGAGGACGGAGCCATCGTTCAGTACACCAAGGGCGCTACCGAGATACTGATAGATCTTTGCGACAGGGTGCTGCGCGACGGCAGGGTAGTTCCCATGACCGACGAGTACAAGGCGCAGGTGGCCATGGTCAGCGCTCAGTTCTCCGATAGGGCCCTGAGAGTGCTGGGAGCCTGCTATAAACCCTACGATTCCCTTCCCGCGTCCTTCGAGGCCGACGAGCTCGAAAAGGACATGATATTCATCGGAATGGTAGGCATGATAGATCCCTGCAGGCCCGAGGTCTACGACGCCATCAACAGGTGCCGTGAGGCCGGCATCAGGCCCGTAATGATCACGGGAGACCACAAGGCCACGGCCGTGGCAATAGCCAAGGATCTCGGCATCATCACAGACGCCTCACAGGCCGTGGAGGGCAGCTTCCTCGATCAGTTCAGCGACGAGGAGCTCATAGACGAGGTGGTCAAGTACTCCGTATACGCAAGGGTGCAGCCCGAGCACAAGACCAGGATAGTCCGCGCCTGGAAGGCCAGGGACAAGGTCACCGCCATGACGGGCGACGGCGTCAACGACGCGCCCTCGATCAAGGCCTCCGACATAGGCATAGGCATGGGCATCACCGGCACCGACGTCACCAAGAGCGTGGCAGACATGGTGCTCGCGGACGACAACTTCGCTACCATAGTCAACGCGGTAGAGGAGGGCAGGAAGATCTTCGACAACATCTGCAAGGTCCTCCAGTTCCAGCTCTCGACCAATATGAGCGAGGTCATCATAATGTTCACCTCCGCTCTGCTCAACTTCACCATACTAAGCCCTGTACACCTGCTGTGGATCAACATGGTCACCGATTCGCTCCCGGGCCTCGCGCTCGGAATGGAGCGCGCAGAGGGCGACATCATGACCAGAAAGCCCAGGGACTCCAAGGAGGGCATATTCTCTAACGGAGCGGGCTTCGACATGGTGTGGCAGGGAATATACCTCGCTCTTATAGAGCTCGCCGCTTACTTCATAGGCTACCATCTCGAGAACGGCGGCTTCGCAGGCGTGTTCTCCGGCAATTTCTGCGCTAACGCGGTGGCCATGGCCTTCCTTACCGTGAACTTCGCCGAGATGATGTGCGCCGTGAACATGCGCAGCAGGCACGGCTCTCTCTTCAGCAGGGACATGCTCTCGCACATAAACTGGTGGCTGGTTGGAGCCTTCTTCGTGACCACGCTTATGACGCTCATAGCTGTGCTGATGCCGGGCCTTCAGGAGGTCTTCGACATCATCCCGGGAAGCTTCCAGATGAACGAGCTGCTGATATCAGCAGCCCTCGCTCTCAGCACCGTACCGGTCTTCGAGATAGGCAAGCTCATCAGAAGAAAGTCCGGCGCCTACGAGAGAAAGTAAGCCCGGCGGGAGCGCCTCACGGGGCCGCTTCGGGCCGCCTGCACGGTCTTTCATCCGGCCCGGCCGGATATCGGGAAAACGGCGTATTTATAGTAAAAATAAATAAAAAGATGGGGCTCCGATGCTTGACATCGGAGCCCCATGCGATTATACTAATCAATGCGTTCGCCGAAAGCGAAGGCATACGCGGAAGTGGCTCAGGGGTAGAGCATCGCCTTGCCAAGGCGAGGGTCGCGAGTTCGAATCTCGTCTTCCGCTCCACAATATGCGGATGTGGTTCAATGGTAGAACTTCAGCCTTCCAAGCTGATAACGTGAGTTCGATTCTCATCATCCGCTCCATTTTTTTAGCCGGACGATCACCGGCTATACACGGGCTCATAGCTCAGCTGGATAGAGCAACGGCCTTCTAAGCCGTGTGTCGGGGGTTCGAATCCCTCTGGGCTCACCAATT
>JAFPZZ010000048.1 GCA_017417045.1 Bacillota bacterium | reverse complement strand
TTGTCGCGTACGCGTTTGCCGAGGCGCCTTGACTGGGCATCGCCGAGTTTGGAGCAGGAGCCGACTTCGAAATACTTCTGCTGCCTGGGGGACCAGGCCTCGACGTCGAGGGACTTGACCTTGAGATCGGCGAGGTCGCCGGAGCAGCATTCGAGCGTCCTTACGGGGATGTCGAGGGTCCTGAAGAAATCGACGGTGTTCTGCCAGAGCACGTCGAACCACTTCGGGGAATCCTCGGGCTCACAGACGACTACCATCTCCTGCTTCTCGAACTGATGTATCCTGTAGACGCCCCTCTCCTCGATGCCGTGGGCGCCGACTTCCTTGCGGAAGCAGGGGCTGTAGCTGGTGAGGGTCTGCGGGAGCTCGTCCTTATCAAGGATCTGATCGATGAACTTGCCTATCATGGAGTGCTCGGAGGTGCCGATGAGATAGAGGTCTTCGCCCTCGATCTTGTACATCATGTTCTCCATCTCCTTGAAGCTCATGACGCCCTTTACGACGTCGCCGTGGATCATGAAGGGCGGGATGAAGTACTCGAAGCCGCGGCCTATCATGAAGTCTCTCGCGTAGGAGAGTATGGAGCTGTGGAGCCTGGCCACGTCGCCCTTCAGATAATAGAAACCGTTTCCGGAGGTGCGCCTTGCGGAGTCGAGGTCTATGCCCGCGAGGCTCTCCATGATGTCCACGTGGTAGGGGATCTCGTATTCGGGCACGACGGGCTCGCCGAAGCGCTCTATCTCGACGTTCTCGGAGTCATCCTTGCCTATGGGAACGGACGGGTCGATGATGTTCGGGATGACCATCATGCGGGCCTTGATCTCCTCGGAGAGCTCGGCCTCCTTCTTTTCGAGGGCCGCGAGCTCGTCGGCCATCTCGGCCACTCTGGCCTTGACCTTCTCGGCCTCGTCTTTGAGCCCCTGCTTCATGTATCCGCCGATCTCCTTGGAGAGGCTGTTCCTGGCTGCGCGCAGCTCGTCGCCCCTGGTCTTGGCGGCGCGGACTTCCTCGTCGAACTTGATGACCTCGTCAACGAGCGCGAGCTTTTCGTCCTGGAACTTCTTCTTGATGTTTTCCTTTACGATGTCGGGATTGCTCCTCAGGAATTTGATATCTATCATTTTTTCTCCTTATATTCGCTCAGACATCCTGTCTGAAAGATTTACGAATTCCTCTATGCTCAGGGTCTCCGCCCTGCGGGAGGGGTCTATGCCGCAGGCCTCGAGCGCCGCAAGCGCGCGCTCCTTTTCGAAACCTCCGCCGCTCAGAGCGTTGATCAGAGTCTTGCGCCTCTGCGCGAAACCGGCCTTGACTATGCGCATCATCAGCGCCTCGTCCCCGGCCCGAAGGCGTCCTTCTGCCTTAGGCACTAATTGTACCACAGCGGAATCGACTTTGGGACTTGGAATGAACGCTTCCGAGGGAACGTCCAATATTTTTTTCACCTCGCAGAAATACTGGAGGCTAACGCTTAGCACTCCGTAGTCCTTGCTTCCCGGGCCGGAGGCCATACGGTCCGCGACCTCCTTTTGCACCATGAAGACCATCAGGTCCGCGGGCACTCCCGCCTCGATGAGTCCCATGATTATTGGGGTGGTTATATAATACGGCAGATTGCCCGCGATCACCGCGTGAGAGAGCCTCCTTCCGCCGGGAAGGGTCCTCTGCTCCTCGATGAGCGCGGCGGCGTCCACTGCGAGTATATCTTCGTTGACTATGCTGACGTTGTCATAGACCGCGAGCTGATCTCGCAGTATGGGGATGAGCGCTCCGTCTATCTCGACGGCGCAGACCTTTCCCGCCCTTTCGGCGAGCTCTCCGGTGAGTACTCCGAGTCCCGGCCCTATCTCAAGGGCAAGGCTGTCCTCCGTAAGGCGGCAGGCGTCAGCGATATCGCTGATGACGCCCGGATCCGCGAGGAAGTTCTGGCCAAGGCTCTTCTTGGTCTTGAAGCCGTATACGCTCTGTATCCTTTTTATCGTCTCTGCTGACAGCTGTCTTCCCATGCTTTTCGCAGTTCTTCTCTGCTTATCGCGAACTCGTTGAGCCTTTTGACGAAGGCCGCGGCGTTGCCGGCGCCTATGCCGAGCCTTTTTCCGACCTCTTCTCTGAGGCTCATGGCCCCTTCCCCTCCGGCGAGTCCGAGCTCGGCGAGCTCCTCCCTGGCGATAGGAGCCTCAGGAGCGGCCTCCGGGGTGGCGAGCGCCCTTTCGAGCGCCCTTATTATGGCCTCTGGTTCGGCGTTCTCTATCCCTATGTCTCCCCGTCTCTCAGCCTCTGGCCTGGAAAGATAGGCCTGCTTGGCCCCAGGGAAAAGCTGCGTGAGCTTTCTTCTTATCTCCCCGCCGGCGTGGTCGGGATCTGTGAATATGATTATACCCTTTTCTTTGTAAGCCTTTTCTATCAGCGCGATGGTCTCCGCGCTTATGCCGTAGCCGTGCGTCACTATGACCCCGGCGCTGACCGCCCTCTTTAAGGCCGCCTCGTCATCCCGGCCCTCCGCGACTATGATCTCCCTGATGCGCTCCATATGCGGACTCCTCTAATGAGGTTTGGCGGAGTTGTCCTCGTCCTGAGAGGGCTGAGGGACTTCCTCCTCCTGTTCCTCCCAGGGGACGTAGCCCGAATTGGGACGGGGCTTGTAGAGTATCTCTCCCTCGAATATCATGCCTAGCTGTGATCTGGCCTGCTGCTCGAGATACTCGGGGCTGTCGACGAGCTCGAGCTCCGCCCTGCGCTCCTCGAGCGTGGCCTGCAGGCTCTTCAGCCTCTCCTCGTACGCGTTGCGCTCCTCTATGAGCTCGAAGACGTTAAGAGTGCGTATCACCGCAGCGGCCGTCACGGCGAGCAGTATGAGCACGGCAAGTATGAGCCCGAGGCGCTTTCTGCGCTTTCTGCGTCCCTGGGCCGCGGCCTTCGCCTGCTCCTCGCGGCGTTCGTACTCGCGGCGCCTCTTTTCGCGGCGCTCCTCCCTGGCTTCGTCCTTCCTTCTGAAAAAGATGTCGTCGGTGTAGTTAGTCAATATTCCTGACGCCCTTTCTTATGGCCGAGGGCAGGACCACCGTGATCTTGGTGCCCTCTCCCTCCTTGCTTTCGGCCTCTATGCGGCCCTTGTGCTCGTCGACGATCTGCCTGGTTATGGCAAGCCCTAGGCCCGTGCCTCCCATGGCGCGGGACCTGGCCTTGTCGACCCTGTAGAACCTCTCGAAGATCCTGGGCAGGGCGCTCTGCGGGATGCCTATGCCGTTGTCCTGCACGCTCACCCTGACCTCGTAGTTCTCCTCGGTGATGTCGACCTCTATGCGGCCGCCGTCGTTCGTGTATTTGATCGCATTGGAGAGTATGTTCATGATGACCTGCTCCATGCGGTCTCTGTCCAGCATGACACGGATATCTCCCTCCTCGTCGTAGAGGGTGCTGATGGAGATGTCCTTTTGCTTAGCGGTGAGCTCGACCTTCATGATAGCCATGTTGACGAGCACGACTATATTGCTCTCCTTCATGCTCATGGGCTCCTGCTTGTGGTCGAGCCTCGAGAGCTGCAGCAGGTCCTTTACGAGGCGGTTCATGCGGTCCGCCTCCTTGTCCACGATCTGCAGGAAGCTTATCGCGGTCTCCTTGTCATCCATGGCGCCGTCGAGCAGAGTCTCGGTATAGCTCTTGATATTGGTGAGCGGGGTCTTGAGCTCATGCGAGACGTTCGCCACGAAATCGGTCTGCATGTCCTCGAGCTTCTGCCGCTCGGTGATGTCCTGCATTATGACTATGATGCCTATATCCGAGCCGTCCTCGTCCTTGAAGCGGTCGTAGCGCACGGCGTAGGTGTTGTCCTCGCCGAAGCGTATGACGGCCTGGCCGCCGCCCTTTTCCGATCCCTCGGTGATGTGTTGCAGCGTGAGAGCGTCGTCAAGGCTTCCGAAGAGCTCATCGTAGGAGAGCCCCTCGAGCTCGGCGTCCTGGGGTATCCTAAGCATATATCTCGCCGCCGGATTCACGTGTATGACGCTGCCGGAAAGATCGGTCGCGATGAGCCCGTCAGCCATGTACTGAAGTATGGTGCCGAGCTTGTTCTTCTCGTTGTTTATCTCCGTTATGGTCGTGTCCAGCTTCTCCCGGAGTATGTTGAACATCTCCGCGAGCTGGCCTATCTCGTCGTCGCTCTTGACCGCGACCTCCGTGCTGAAATCGCCAGTGGACATCTTCTCCACGGTCTTGGTCACGTCGTTGATTGGCTCGGTGATGCTCCTCGCGAGCAGAAAGCTCAGGAGCACCGTCACGATCAGCGCTATCGCTATGGCCTGGACGCAGATCAGGCGGCTCTGCCTCATGAAGGAGTTGATGCTGGAGACGTCGGCCCTGACGAAGACCGCGCCGAGCGAGCTGCCATCCTGCCCCTTGATGGGATAGCATATGTTCTTGACAGGTATGTCGCCGGACTTTCCGTCTCCGCTCTGCCTCGTCCCGGTGACGAGCGCGTCTACTATGACGTCGGAGTCGAAGACCTCGGGGGCGCTGCGGCCCCTTAGAGTGCCGTTGGTGGAGGCGACGACCTCGAGCCCACTGCTCACTATGGATATCTCCTGCGTGAAGCCCGCGGTCCAGCTGTCGTCGAACATCTGCTGTATCTCTTCCCCGTGGCCCGCGAGATCGTCGTAGTTGCCGAGCGAGCTCACGAGATTGCTCTCCGAGACTATCCTGTCTATATTGCTCTCGAGCGAGCTCAGCTGGTATTTCTCTATGCGGTCAAGCAAAAAAGCAGACACTATCGCCATGGCGATAAATATCAGCAGGAAATATATGAGGGCTATGCGCCATCTTACACTGCTGTGCCTGCTCCGCTTCATTCCTTACGGCCTCCTGAAGTAATAGCCTATGCCGCGCCTGGTCAGTATATACGCGGGATCGCTCGGATCGTCCTCGATCTTTTCCCTGAGGCGCCTCACGGTGACGTCTACCGTGCGTATGTCGCCGTAGTACTCGTAGCCCCAGACCTCTTCGAGCAGCTGCTCGCGGGAGAACACCCTCTCCTCTCTCTCAGCCAGATACTTGAGCAGCTCGAATTCGCGCAGGGTAAGGTCGAGCACCTCCCCGTTCTTGCGCACCTGGTAGCGGTTCATGTCTATCTCGAGGCTTCCGAAGTCCTTGACGTCCGATACCTCGGCCGCCTTTTCGACCATCTGGTCGCTGCGCCTGATGTTCGCCTTGATGCGGGCAATGAGCTCCCTCATGCCGAAGGGCTTGGTGATGTAGTCGTCCGCGCCTAGCTCGAGTCCCAGGACCTTGTCGACCTCCTCTTCCTTGGCGGTCAGCATGATGATGGGTATGCTGCTGCGCTCTCTGACCCTCTTGCAGACCTCGAAACCGTCCATCTTGGGCAGCATGAGGTCCAAAAGCACCAGGTCGAACTCGCCGGACAGGGCTTTTTCAAGCCCCGCCTGCCCGTCGTAGGCAGCGTCGCATTCGTAGCCTTCCTTTTTGAGGTTGAATTTGATGATGTCCGAGATCGACACCTCGTCTTCTATTATCAATATCTTTTTTGCGTTTTCGTCTGTGGGCATCTCTGTCCTCCTGTCCCGAAAAACGGCAACATTAAAACCGTTGAAAACATTCTTTTTCAAATTAAGAATATACCATATACCATGTAAATAGTCAAAAAAGAAGACCCCGCGGCTGAGCCTTGGGATCTGCTTTTTCTATAAAATGCGCCTCTGCCGCGAAAGCTGTGAGCAGCCCGCCCGGGGCGCCGGCGCATTACATGGTGTAGTTGTCGAAGTAGCCCTGGATCCAGATGATAGGAGTGCCCTTGTCTCCGCTGCCGGAGGTGAGGTCGCAGAGCGAGCCGAGCAGGTCGGTGAGCCTTCTGGGCGTGGTTCCCTCGGAGGCCATGTTGCCCTTGAGGTCGGCGTCCTTCTGCTTGATAGCCTCGGAGATAGCCTCCTTCAGCGCGTCGCCGCTGAGCTCGGCGTAGTCGTTGTCGGCGAGATACTTCATCTTGAGCTCGTTGGGAAGTCCCTCGAGTCCCGCGGTGTAGGCCGGGGATACTACGGGATCGGCGAGCTCCCAGATCTTGCCGACTGGATCCTTGAAGGCTCCGTCGCCATAGATCATGACCTCGACGTTCTTGCCGGTGGCCTCGCGAAGCTTCTTCGCGATGCCGTCGACCACAGGCTGGCAGTCTCTGGGGAATAGCTTGACGGATTCCTCGGTGGCCTTGTTGCTGCCGAGCAGGCCGTAAGTCTCATTGTAGCCGCTTCCGTCTATGGATTCGCTGAGGATGTCATCAAGGCCGTAGACCTTTTCGGCTCCGGCGGCCTTAAGCAGCCTCTTGCTGCGCTCTCTGGTGTGGATGTCGCAGCATACGACGTTCTTGGTGTAGTCCAGGATAGCCCTCGCGTCGTTCGCGAAGATGACCTCGGCCTCGGCGCCCGCCTCCTCGATGAGCTGCTTGTAGTACTCGATGTAGTCAACTCCGGTGAACCTGTGGGGCTCGTAGCCGAAGAGCACGCGGTACTTCTTCTCGGTGAGGATGTCGGAGTACGGATCGACTCCGGCCTCGTCGACCTTGTCGATGCTGACGAGGTGGTTTCCGACCTCATCGGAGGGATAGCTGAGCATGAGGTAGATCTTCTTGGCTCCGCCGGCGATGCCCTTAAGGCACATCGCGAAGCGGTTGCGGCTGAGGATGGGGAAGATGAGTCCGAATTCCCCTTCGGGGAACTTCTTCCTGATATCGGCAGAGATCTGAGCTGTGGTGGCATAGTTGCCCTGAGCCCTGGCGACTACGGATTCGGTGACAGCGACCACGTCCCTGTCCCTGAATTCGATGCCGTGTACCTCGGATGCCTTGAGAACGCTGTCGACGACTATCTGAACGATATCGTCGCCCTGACGTATGATAGGAGCCCTGACGCCCCTTGAAACTGCGCCGATATATCTTTCTTCCATGTTCTTGCCTCCTGTGCAAAAAATACGGTGATATTGTACAACTGTTTACATTTAATTACAAGCTTCAGGGGATAAATTCTGCAATTTTTGCGCAAAGGAGTGGCCGCTGGGCCTGTTCGTAACAGAGCGTTTGTAGCATAGCCTCAGTACTTAGCGTTTGAACGATTCCCTGGTGAATGCAAAATGACTGCTTGCGGGCCTGATGCAAGACGGTTTCAAGTCAGCTGGTCTTCGAGTCGATAGAGCTGTTCGAGATTGTGGACTGTATGTATTTACGAAATGCATGCGTAACTGCTGCCGGATACGCGCCTGAGGGACCATTGCGAGGAGCCGTCTATGCTGACGCTGAGCGAGCGTCTTGGTCCCTGGAACGAGCAAAAGCGGATAGGAATTACCCTATCCGCTTTTTAATTCTATTTCTTGTTCTCTCGTTCCAGAGACCACGCGAAGCGAAGCGATCAGCATCAGGCGACGAAGCACTCTGGTCCAAAAGGCGCGCATCCAGCGCGTCCGGCCTCTGCTGCGCTTCCCTGACCATCCCGCGTGGCAGCCCTTCCCTGCCTCCTACAGATAGTTCAGAGGGTTGAACGGCTCGCCCTTGTATCTTACCTCGAAATGCACGTGCGGACCGGTGCTCTGGCCGGTGCTGCCCACGAGGGCTATGTTCTGGCCCTGATACACCTGATCTCCGACGCTCACCAGCAGCTGGCTGCAGTGCGCGTAATAAGTCTCGTAGAGCGAACCGTGGTCTATGATGACCAGATATCCGTAGCTGCCCTTCCATCCGGCGAAGGTGACGACTCCGCCGTCGGAGGCGTATATCTTGGAGCCCATGGGGGCCGCGAAGTCGACGCCGGTGTGCATGCTGCCCCAGCGCATTCCGAATCTAGAGGTGATGGTGTAGCTGCGGAGCGGGTAGTCGAAGGTGCCGGTCCCCTCCCTCGCGGGCAGGGGCTTGGTGCCTCTGTACATGACCTCGTCTACGGGGCTCGACACCCTCGTGCTGGAGACGAGGGTCCTGCTGACCTCCTCGCCGTTGACTCTCTCTATCCTCGCGACGAACTTATTCTCGCCGTTCTTTCCGGCGCTGATGAGCTCGGTCTCGTCCAGATAGAGCGAGGCGTTGTCTATATATCTCGTCCCGTAGGGGATCTCTTCGTAGTAGGTCGAGAGCTCGGTGCTTGCTACGGTCAGCTTCGCGCTCGCGCCGTTCTCCGGCACGCTCTTGGTCGAGCCCGTCTCGAGATATCTCTTCGCCAGATCGGTGTTCCAGATATCTCCGAGCAGCACGTTGACCTCGTTTATGACGACGCTCTCCTCGAAGTGGACGTCCTGGTACTCGACTCCGGCCTTGGCTCCGGCGAAATCGTTCATGACGCTCTGAAGCAGCGTCCTCGCCGTCTCCTCATCCTCCACGATAACGGTGTCCTCACCGTTGATCGCGATGGCGAAGGCCTTGACCTGGATGTCCTTCATGTAGGTCAGGGTGTTGAGTATGTCGTCCTTGCCGTCGGTGTCGAGCTTCCAGCCGAAGACGCGGGTGAATTCAATGTCGCGCTCGACGTCGAGGGAGACGTTCGCGCCTGTGGCTTCGGAGAGCTTGTCCCCGAGCACCTCGATGGTCTGATAGACGTCGTTCTTGTCGCGGGCTATGCCGAGAGTCCTTCCGTAGTAGCTGTATTCGTAGCCCGTCAGGGAGCTTATGAAAACGGCGCCCATGGCGCCGAGGCACACCGCCCCCGCGAAGAACTGGAAGAGCCTCTCCTTGTTGCTCTCGACGGAGAGGCGTATGTCGTAGAATACGTCCCAGAGCCAGAGCAGGGCGGACCTTCCGTAGTAGACGGCGGTGATGAGAAGCTCCGCGAGCATCAGGACTAGGTCCCAGGCGTCGCTGCCCAGGGTGCAGATATAGTTCCAGGCGGACGAGGTGAGGTCGTCGGCCGCGGAGCATACAGGCGCCCAGCAGTCTCTGAGCACGCGAAGACGCTCCGCCCTCTTGCGCTCCCCGCTGAGCAGGGGCATGCCGGAGAGCTCGCGGTCTACTCCTGCGAGCTCTTTTATCAGGCGGTAAGTCCTGTGTATGAAGCCCTCCTGCACGCGCTCTCTCTGCTTGTGCTCCTGAAGGGCCTTTTTTGCCTCATATACGGTAAGCTTGGCGGAACCCGCCGCGCCTGCCTGCGATGCGTCCATATATTATCCTTCCGAGCGGCTCCTGACGAGAGCCAGCTTCTCGCCGTAGCAGGAGCAGCGCGAGCCGTCCTCGAGCTCGCCCGTATCCCTGCATTTGGCGCAGGTATATCTCATGTCCAGGGCGTCCGGCGCGTAGCCGTTCTTTTTAAGGAGCTCGGCTCGCTCCTCGGAGAGCCTCTTCATGCGGGAGCGCTCTCTCGCGATGGTGGCCTTGCCGTTCTCGCCCATAAAGGCGGCCTTGGAGATCCTGAAGCCCGTGTCCTTCATCTCGGAGTTGATCTCCTCGAGCCTCGGCAGCTTCGCGTAGATCTCCTTCCTGCGGGCCTGGACCTCGGCCTCGTTGCGCCTGCGGTCCTCCTCATAGAGCACGTTCACCGCGGCCATTATCTCGGTCTCGGAGCGTTCTCCAGCAGAATGTTCTTCGGTATACCAGTTTCTCAGGACCTTGTCAACGTATTTGATGTTGGGATTGGAGATGCCGGCGGTCTTGGCGCAGGCCTCGAGTATGCGCTCCTCGCCGAAGCCCAGCTCGCTCTGCCAGCTGCTCATTATGCGCTTCTCCTCCTCGCCGGGATTGCGCCCGGTGAAACCGAGGGCGCGGAAGACCCTTCTGTACAGCGCGTAATCCCTGTCCTGCGCTTCGAGGGCGTCCTTTACGGCGGCGGGGGTATCGAGCCCCTTCGCCTTCCAGTCCTTGAGCACCCGACCGACGTATTTATACTCGGTCGATCTGTTCTTTTCTATGCAGTAGTCGTAGCCGCAGAGCACGAGCTCGGGGCTCATCTTGTACACGGAGAGCCATGAGGATATCTCCTCCATCGCCTTCGCGTCCAGCAGCCTCGCCGTCTTGGCCGATATGGCCTCGTAGAGCTTTCTCAGCTCCTCGTCCTGCAGGTCGATGCGGCTCCTGCTCCTCGCGGGGCGCCCGTAAAAGCGCTCCCTGGCGCTGATGAACTCTATGTCGCAGTCCTTGCTGCCCGGAGAGCGCGGATGCTTTTCGGCCAGGCCCTCGGAGGCCCAGTAGTCCCAGCAGGCCGAGACCTCCGGGGCGCTCATGCCGAGCTCCCTGGCTATATCCGCGTCCTCGAGAGGGAGGCCCTGCTCCGCGTACATGAGCCCCAGTAGATACGCCTTCACGTACTCTCCGGGAGCCTTGGCCATATACTCGGAGATGAAGAAGTTCTCCACCCTCGTGTCAAATATCAGAAAGTTTTCTGCGCTCTGCTTGATAAAACTCATAGTCTATGCGTCCGGGGAGATGTCCCTGGGTATATCTCTTGCGATGTCCGCGAATTTGGTGTATCTCGGTATCCACGTGAGGGTCTCCGTTCCGACGGAGCCGTTCCTCTGCTTTGCAACGATGACCTCGCAGAGGTTGTCGGGAGTCTCTCCCTGCTTCTTGTAGTAGTCGCTTCTGTAGAGGAACATGACGACGTCCGCATCCTGCTCGATGGAGCCGGACTCCCTGAGGTCGGAGAGCATGGGGCGCTTGTCCCCCGCCCTCTGCTCGGCGGCTCTGGAGAGCTGTGAGACGACTATGACGGGGCACTCCATCTCCCTGGCGAGCTGCTTTAGGTAGCGGCATATCTGGGAGACCTCCTGCTGGCGGTTCTCCGAGCGCCCGTCAGACGCGATGAGGCCTAGATAGTCCACGACGATGAGGTCGATGGGCCTTTCCGCGGCCATGCGGCGGCACTTGTTGCGTATCTCCATCACGGAGATGCCCGGGGTGTCGTCTATCTTGATGTCCGCTTCCGAGAGCCTCTGGGAAGCGTCCTGGATGCTCTCCCAGTCGTCCTCGCTGAGGGTGCCCAGAGCGAGAGAGGTGCCGTCGACCCGCGCCTCCATGGCGAGGAGCCTCATGCCCAGCGCCTCCGCGGACATCTCGAGGGAGAATATGGCGACGCGCTTCTTTTCCCTGACGGCCGCGTTCTGCGCGATGTTGAGGGCGAAGGCGGTCTTTCCCATGGAAGGCCTCGCAGCGACTATTATCATATCGGACTTTTTGAGCCCGTTTATCTTCCTGTCTATGGAGCGGAAGCCGGTCTTGAGCCCGGGGACCTCTCCGCCGTTCTTTTCGGCCTCATGTATGGTCTCGAGGTTGCGCTTCATTATCTCGCCTATGCCCACGTAGTCGCGGGTCTGGCCGAGCTTGGCTATGTCTAGTATACGCTGTTCGGCGTGGTCGAGGACGGCCCTGCTGTCTATGGTCTCGGACATGGCCTCCTCTGTCATGGCGCCGGCCGCGCTTATGAGCCTTCTAAGAAGCGCCTTTTCGGCGACGATCTTGGCGTACTGCGCCGCGTTGGCCGTGGTCGGGGCAAAACCCGAGAGCGTGGCTATATACACCCTGCCTCCGACGGTCTCGAGGGTGCTCCTGCGGCTTAAGGCGTCGCAGAGCGTGATCACGTCTATCGGTTCGCTCTCCTGGTAGAGCCCGAGCATGGCGTCGAATATCTCCCTGTGCGCCGCGCTGTAAAAGTCCTCCGTCTTCACGTACTCGGACACGGTGAAAAAGACGTCCTTCTCCATGAGTATGGAGCCGAGCACGCTCTTTTCCGCGTCGTCGTCGTGAGGCGGTATGCGTTCAAGCTGTCTTGGCATTTTGCTGCTCCGTTAAACCGCTTTTACGTCGAGCTTGAGCTTGGCGCTCACGCCCTGGTAGAGCTTGAGGATGACCTCGTAGCTCCCGGTGTTCTTGATGGGGCTGTCGAGCTCGATCTTCTTCTTGTCTATGGCGATGCCGTACTCCTTTTCGAAGGCGTCAGCTATATCCTGGGAGGTCACCGCGCCGAAGAGCCTGCCGCTGTCGCCGGCCTTGGTCTGAAGCGTGACCGCTCCGGCCGCTTCGATCTTCTTCTTGAGCTCGAGGGCCTCCGCGGTATCCGCCGCCCTCTGGGCCTCCTGCTCCTGATGCTTCTTTTCGAGCTGCTTAAGGTTGTTCTCAGTGGCTTCGAGCGCCAGCTTCTTGGGGAAGAGGTAGTTCCTCGCGTAGCCGTCGCTGGCCTTCGCGACCTCGCCTGCCTTGCCGAGCCCTCTTACGTCCTTCAGCAATATTACCTGCATCTTGTATATCCTCCATTTCGTTTCGGTGAATTTTCTGTTTGATTTTTATGTGCCGCGTATGCGGCCGGGCATATCGCCCTTATCGCTCTGCGCCGGGGCATCGGATGCCTCAGGGCCGGCTCATCGCCGGGGCTAAAGCAGGCCCTGCGCCCTCAGAAGTTCGACGAGCTTTTGAATGGCCTCTTCCGGACCCTCGGAGACCTGCGCCGCGGCTCCGCCCCTGTGTCCTCCTCCGCCGAGCTTCTCCATTATGGTCTGGACGTTTATATTGCCGGAAGACCTCGCCGAGATGCAGGTTCGCTCGCCAGTGGAGCCCGCCGTAAAGGCGGCGGTGATGCCCTTCATCTCGAGCAGCTCGTCCGCGGCCTGCGCAGCGAGCACCTGCATGGCGGGATCGGATTCTTTGGTGTAGGCTACCGCTATGCCGTTGCTCATGACCTGAGCGTTTGCGAGTATGTTGTATTTCTTCTGCACGAACTCGAGGTTCAGCTTAAAGAAGCTGTTGACCGCGGCCGTATCCGCGCCCTGACGCTTGAGCCAGGAGGCGGCCTCGAAGGTCCTCGCGCCCGAGCTCACGGTGAAGTTCTTCGTGTCGAGCGTGATGCCCGCGAGCAGGGCCTCGGCCTCGAGCTTGCTTATCGAGGAGCGGTCCCCAGCGTACTGTAGCATCTCAGCGATGAGCTCGCTCGTTGAGGAGGCGTAGGATTCCATGTACACGAGGCTGGCGTTCTCTATCACGTCCTTGGAGCGCCTGTGGTGGTCGATGATTATTATCTTGTTGGCTCGCTCGACGAGCTCCTGACTCTGGGTCATATACGCCGCGTGGCAGTCGACTACGACGAGCAGGCTGTCGGAGGTGAGGCGCCTTATGGCCTCCTCGCCGCTAACGAAGGAGTACTGGCCGCTCTGCGCCGCCGCCTTGTATAGCTGCTCGATGGCCTCGTAAGAGGTGTCGATCACTATGTCAACCGGCTTGTCCATATTCCCTACCAGCGCAGCAATGCCCATGCAGGCTCCGAGGGCGTCCATGTCCGGACGGGAGTGACCCATCACGAAGACGGTGTCGGCCATGGAGATCTGCTGCATGAGGGCGTGCGAGAACAGCCTCGAGCGGCCTTTGTTGCGCTTCTCCACCGACGGAAGGGCTCCGCCGAAGTATTCGGGATCCCCGCTGCCCTTTCTGATGACAGCCTGGTCGCCGCCGCGTCCGTAGGCCAGGTCGAGAGCCGCATCGGCCTGCTCCTGGAGCTGCCCGAAGTTCGCGGCTTCGGCGCCTATGCCTATGGACACCGAGGTCGGGAAATCGGCGCCCGTCTCTATCTCGTGCATCTTTCCGAGTATCTCGAAGTTGTTCGCCCTGAGCGTCTCGAGATACTTCTCCTCGAAGATGACGGCGTAGTTGGAATTTCTGTATCTTATGGCCGAGGCCTCCATGGAGGTCGCCCAGCTCCTGATGCACTTGTCTATCTCCGCGATGACCAGGGACTGGTTCTCTACGGCGGTGCTGGAGATGATCTCGTCGTAGTTGTCAATGCCCACCAGGGCTATGCAGCAGCGGCTGTCCTCGTAGGTCTTCCTGAGCACCTCGAAGGTGGTGTTGTCCCTCCAGAAGAGCAGCATGCGCTCTTCCTCGCCGGCCATGCGGGAGGCCCTCAGCTGCCAGTAGCGGCCGCCGGCCTCTATCCTGAGCCTTTTTTCCGGGTCCTCGAATAGCTGATCCGCGCCGGCTTCCCTGAGCAGCGCCGAGATATCCTCCCCCTCCTGCTCGAGAGCCTCGGCCGCGCTGTTTCTCCAGTAGACGGAGCCGTCCTTGCCGCAGACGCAGATGGGGAAGGCCTCGCTGGTCCTGACGGCGAGGGAGATCTCTCCGGCGTCCTGAAGAGCTTTTTCCTGCTGCTGCTCCAGCATGGGCTGTGAATATTTCTCAATTATCCTCATGTGGGAGAACCAGACCCCGATGCAGATCACGATGCTCGCCACGCCGACCCAGGTGTTGAGGGCCAGCACCGTTACGCACAAAACGCCCATGACTATGGCCAGTATCGTGCTGAACGGCTTGAAGAGATTTGTTATGAATCTTCTGTTCACTGCTATCCTTTCCGCGGCATGCCGCTTGAGCGTACAGGTGCTTATAAGTATATCACAATCCATTGAAATTTTACAGTTTTTAAGGTACAATGACGGGGTACAGCATAGCGTGGACAAGCCCCGCTCGGGGCACAATATTTCGGGGTCATACATGCGCATAAGGAAAAACAGCGGGCAGCAGTCCCGCGATGAGATCAATATAATAGCCAACTGCTCGGACGCTCTGGCGCATCCCGTCAGGGTCGAGCTCTTCGGCTTCATATACAGGGAGAACCTCGAGCGGCGCACTGTCTGCAACAAGGACCTCGTGGAGCTCTTCCCCTATTCTCAGTCAACCATATCCCAGCACATGAACAGCCTTCTGTCCTCCGGTCTCGTCGAGGCCCAGTACGAAGGCCCCAAGACGAACTACTTCGTCAACCTCGGAATGCTCGGAAAATACGTAAACGCCATCAGGAGCCTCAGCTCGCTCTAGCAACGGCGCAGGAGTCTATACCCAATGCAGTTATTCAACAAACACACCCTTAGAGAGAGAAAGAACAGCAAGCTCTACAAGATAGCCCTGATCCTGCTTCTCGTATCCGCGGTGCTCAACCTCGCGGCGCTGGCGTACAAGCAGTACGCCAATGACAACAACCTCCTGGGAGAGGATTACTACACGGTCTACGAGGCCGGCGCCCCTCTCGAGGACAAGTACGCGCGCAAAGGAAGCTTTGAGACGGCCAGCGTCACCGAGGACTCCGGCGACAGTGCCGTTGGAAAGATCCACGTCTATTATCCCGCCGAAGCCAAGAGCTCCGGAAAGCGTTATCCCCTCGTCATCGTCGTGAGCCCTAAGGAGACCCCGGCCAGCTCCTACCTGCCCTTCCTCGACAGGCTCGCGTCCTGGGGCTTCATAGTCGCGGGCAACGAAGACGCTGATTCCGGAAACGGCGACGGGGCATCTCTGACACTGGATCATATGCTGTATGAAAGCTCAGTCATGGGCTATATCGACAGCGCCTCCGTCGGCATAACGGGCTATTCCCTCGGCGGCGCGGGGGCTCTTTCCGCCGCAACGACGCACGACAACGGATTCCTTTACAAGGCCATATTCACCGGAAGCGCGCCCTATCCAAAGCTCGCCGAAAGCAACGGCTGGGATTACGACGCGTCCAAGATAAGCGCCGCGTACTTCATGACGGCGTCCACGAGCAGCGACGACGACAAGGGGATAAGGGACATAAACGAGGAATACGGCGGCATCTCCCCGCTCAAGGGCCTGTGGGAGATCTACGCCGCCATGCCCGAGGGCGTTCCCAAGCTCGTCGCCAGAGCCACAGATTCAAAGCACGACGAGATGCTCATACGAAGCGACGGCTATATGACTGCCTGGATGCTCTACTGGCTGACGGGAGACGAAGAGGCCGGAGCCGCTTTTCTCGGCAGCGACGCGGAGATCTTGAGCAACCCCAACTGGCAGGATCTGAAAGTAGGGCTGTAGATGCAAAAGGAGCCTTGAGAGGCTCCTTTTTTAATGCATTGGTTTGGATAGTATGTTTCGGCCCTGCTAAAACTCCCTCTTCAGGGTGATGATAGTGGCATTCAGGAAGCCGAAGCCCGCGGTCTCGAGCTTTTCTCTGAGGTCCGCGCGGCCCTCGGGTATGTCTATCACCAGCTGCGGCCAGGGGCCGCCGAGGAGCAGCTGCTTCGCGCAGGCGATAGCCCTGTCCTCATCGCCGCCCATAAAGCCTATCTGAAGCGCGGCGTCCTTGTTGAACCTCGCGCCTGCGGAGAGAAGGAAGCCGTCTCCCGCGAAGAGCATGCCTTCCTCTGCCAGCCAGGCCAGGTTTTCGGGGCTGAAGGCGTAGAAGGTTCGGTTGTATACGAACTCGCCGCCGAAGGCCTCCTCGCAGCCGTACTCTTCGCAGAGCGCCGCCGCCTTTTCGGGGTCCGCGATCTTTTCATAGGCGATCTGAGGGCATCCGGCTTCGCATGACTGAGCGGCCTCTCTTTTCAGGATACCTTCCTTCACCGCGAGCCTAAGGCTGAGGCCCTTCCTCTCGGCGATCTTCCTGGAGGTGACGTTGGTCAGTCCCGTGTACATGGCCAGGCCCTTGACGCCGTTTTCGAGGCAGAGTTCGATGGCCTTGTCCCAGAGCGCGGTCCCCGCGCCCTTCTTCTGGTCCGCGGGAGTGACCCTGAGTATCTCGAACCAGCCCTCCCCGTCGGGCTGGACGTACACGTGGCCTATGCCTATGGGCCTTTCGTCCTCCAGCGCGAGAAGCATCCAGCCCTGCTTCGGATCGAGCAGCTCCTCCTGCGTCTCGAAAAGATAGGTGTGCGTGGGCATGGTCTCCTTCTCTATCCTGAGCATGTCGTCAAGATCCTGCCAGCCCGCCGTTCTTACTGTGATCGCCATTTCGTTCTCCTGTTCCGCGCCTTGTGATAAAGACCGCTTTTCTATTATGTCCTTTTTTACGGCTTTTCTTCCCGGCCTGACCGCCGGTCAGCCGCCTTACGCGCGCTATTTGTGATACTTCTCGCCCGCGTTTATCTTGAAGGCCCTGTATATCTGCTCCAACATTATAACCCGCATGAGCTGATGCGGGAAGGTCATCTTTGAGAAGGAGAGCCTCATGTCGCAGCGCGCCTTGAGCTCCTCGCTCATTCCAAGCGATCCCCCTATGAGGAAGCTGATCCGGCTCTTTCCCTGCAGCTGCAGCTCGGAGAGCCTTAGCGCGAATTCCTCCGAGCTGAGCTCCCTGCCCTTCACGTCCAGCGCTATGCTGAAGCAGTCCGGTCCTGAGGGCAGCCTGGAAGCGAGGGCTTCGCTCTCGCTCCTTATCACGGCCTGCTCCGCGGCCTCGCCCTCTCCTGCGAGCCTGGTCTCGGGTAATTCTGATATGTTCAACCTGCAGAAGCGCGAAAGGCGCTTTGAATACTCCTCTGCCGCCGCCGTCCAGAACTTCTCCTTGAGCTTTCCTACGCAGATTATCTCTATGGTCATATGCCGTTCCCTCCGACTTTCACGGACATTATACAATAAAAAGGGCCCGCGCACGCGCGGACCCCTGGTCTCTGTCGTCTCTTTTTCGGTTTTCTCTCTCTGAAAGGGCCTCCTGCATCAGCGCTCCTTCTGCAGCGAAGCCTTGCGCTTCGGCGCTGTGCCTTCCTGCTTCAGCCATTCCGCTGCGCTCTCCGCAGCTATTCGTAGCTGGACTTCAGCTCGACCTTGAAGGTCTTCTCCTCCTTGTCCCTCATGACCGTAAGCTCCACGGTGTCGCCGGCCTTGTATTTTATGATGATGCTGTTGAGCTTGTTCATCGTATTGACTTCCTGGCCGTTGAGCTTGGTTATGACGTCGCCTTCCTTGAGTCCCGCAGCCTCGGCTCCGCCGCCCTTGGCGACGCTCCCGACGTAGATGCCCTTGTCGGTGCCGAAGTAGTCGATGAGCTGCGCGCTGGTGTAGCGGCTCTGCTCCTCAAGGGCCTGTCCGCTGATGCCGATGTAAGGCCTTTCGAAGCTGCCCGTCGCGATTATGGATTCAACTATGGGCTTGGTGATGTTGATGGGGATGGAGAAGCCCATGCCCTCTCCGCTGGAAGCCTTCGCCGAGTTGATGCCGACGACCTGTCCGCGGCTGTTGAGCAGCGGGCCGCCGGAGTTGCCGGAATTGATCGTGGCGTCGGTCTGGAGCAGTCCCTCCATCGTGGTCGAGGAGCCGTTGCTGTTGGACACGGCGATGGTCCTGTTGAGGCCCGAGATGATGCCCTGCGACATCGATCTCTCGAAGTCGAGGCCTAAGGGGTTTCCTATAGCCGCCGCGTAGCTTCCGATCTTGAGCTCATCGCTGTCTCCGAGCTCAGCCGCCTTGAGATCGAGTCCTTCGCCGTCGATCTTGACGACCGCGAGGTCGAGGGTGGCGTCGTTCCAGAGCACGGTGCCCTCCACGTCCGAGCCGTCAAAGAGGCTCACCGTGATGGACTTGGCCGTGCCGTCTCCGACTACGTGCGAATTTGTAAGTATATATCCTCTGCTGTCGACTATGACGCCCGTGCCGACGCTCGTCGCGTCGTAGGTATAGCCGCCGCCTCCGCCGTAGCCGAAACCCCAGCCGAAGTATGAGCTTCCGCTGATCGTCTGCTGCGAGACAGTGCTGATGCCGACTACGGACGGGAGGACCTTTTCGGCTATGGTCTCCGCTACAGTAAGGCTGTTCATGTTGTAAACGATCTGGCTGTCGCTGCTGCTCGTTACGGCCGTCCCGCTTTCAGCGCCGGATGTCTGCTTGCTGATGGCTTCCGCGGTCGGACCCTCTATCAGCACGGGCTGGGAGCTCTGTTCGGCCGTATCCGCGGCGACGAGCCCGGGAAGGCTGAGCCTTCCGGTGCTTACGAGGTACATTCCCGCGACGCCGCCGCCCGCTCCGCAGACGAAGGCTATTATCACCGCGAGCACTATGGCCGCGAGCTGTGTTTTTCCGTTTCTCATTTCTTACCGCCTCTTCTGACTTACGCGCGGACCCCTGTCCGCGTATCCTTCATCAGACCCAGTAGAGAGGGCTCTGCTCTGTCCTCGAAAGGGTCTCTATGAGAAGTCTTTTTCCGGCAATATATC
This sequence comes from Bacillota bacterium, assembly GCA_017417045.1. GTDB lineage: Bacteria > Bacillota > Clostridia > Peptostreptococcales > Anaerovoracaceae > RGIG2707. The sequence goes on along the minus strand of JAFPZZ010000048.1, from coordinate 5,709 downwards.
CGCAGCGCGAGAGCTCGTTGGAGACCGTGGCGAGCGCCATCTCCGGGAAGTTGTTCTCCTGGCTCAGATGGGCCAGCAGCACTATCCGCTCCTTTTCCGTTCCGGGCGCTTCTTCCTGCGCTATCCTCAGCAGCAGTTCCGCCGCCGAGTCGTTGGAGAGATGCCCTCGCTCCCCGAGTATGCGCATCTTCAGGAACCAGGGATATCTCCCCACCCTGAGGATGTTCACGTCGTGATTGGATTCGAGGACCAGTATGTCGGCGTCCTTCGCCTCTTCGAAGATCTCCTCGGTGACCACGCCCGTATCGGTTATGATGACGAGCCTGCGTCCTCCGGAGCCGAAGCTGTAGCTCACGGGCTCAGCCGCGTCGTGGGACAGGGCGAAGCTCTTCACGTCCATGCCGGCGATCTCGAAGCTCTCTCCCGAGGAGAAGAGCATGAGCCTGTCTTCATCAAGTTCAAAGTCCAGCGCGCCATAGGTCCCGCGGCTCATGCATATCGCGGCGCGGGTCTTCTTGGCCAGCGCCTCAAGGGACTTTACGTGATCCGCGTGCTCGTGGGTGATCAGCACGGCGCTTATATCGTCAAGAGAAAGCCCCATGGCCTCGAGCCTGAGCTTTACCTGCCTCGCGCTTATGCCGGCGTCCACGAGGACCGCCGCAGACGGCGTCCTTACCAGATAGCAGTTGCCGCTGCTCCCGCTTGCGAGGGAGCATATTGCCAGATCCATATCTCACCTGTATTATCGTATCCGAATGTGAAGAAAACTTGTCAGTTTTCGTAGGCTTCTATGTAGTATATCCCCTTATTTGTGGTGATCTTCCACGCGGGAACGGCCGTATCCTCAGCCTCTCCTGCGCCCAGTCCGCTCCTGTCGACCCAGAAGACGAGCTCTATATCCTCGATCTTAAGGCCGCTGAGCTCCTCGCTGTCCAGCTTTCCGACCAGGAGCTGCAGCGCCCTGCTTGCTGTGATGGTCTCGGCGCGCGTGTCTCCGCGCTTGTCCGGAACGGCATAATAATCCTCGCCGCCTCCGCTGAGCTCGACGTCACGTCCGTCGTACGCACCCTGGCCGCCGCCCTTCTCTATGCGCACGTAAAGCACGGGCATCATCGCCGTGTCCACAGGGATCTCGGTCTCCAGCTCCACGCCCAGCTGCGTCAGGTAGCGCTCCGTATTCGCGGCGGCGTCCGCCCTGGCCTGCCTCGCGTCGTTCTGCCTGCCTATGTAGGAGGCGCCGAGCGCGATATTAGCTACGAGCAGCAGCACGATCATTATATTTTTAGCCTTGGAGTAATCCATTGTTTTGTTCCGTTATCATGCGGCGCCAATTTAAAATATGCCGGCGCAGTCTCCGGGCGCAGATCTTGGTTCGAAAACGCAGGCGGCGTCCGCGCTCGCTGTGCTTAGTCCGAATATCCCAGCGGCGTCCCCTCGTAGAGATCGAAGTAGAATCTGACCCCGCTCCTGGACCTGAGGACCCAGCACGGGATGAGCTCTGCCCCTCCCTGCAGGGGGTCGGCAAAATAGCCCAGCGTAAGGGACTCCGTCTCGCCGGCTGCGTACTCGAAGGCCTCGTCGCTCGCGGCGGCAAGGACGCTCCCGTGGAGCACGTTGTAAATGTGGTGGCTGTTGTTCGCTATCACGTTTGCGGGGCTGATGGTCTGGCGCAGCTCATCCGCCGAGCCCGCGCTGTACTTCAGGCCCTCTCTGGCGAGCTCCGTGACGCTTCCTCCCGTGACCGTTATCCTTAGAGCCGGACCCTTCGCGCCGAACACGGCTCTGCCGCCCGCCGTCTGCGAGAATTCGAAGACGCGGGTCTTTATACGGCTTCCGCTCTCGCTGTAGCCGGTAAGCCTCATGCCGCCCCATTCGTCTTCGCTGAGCCCGCCGCAGACCGCGGCGAAACCGAGCGCCGTATCAAGGTCCTCGGCGAAGCCGGTCTGAAGGGCTCCCTCCTCGGAGGCGCTGTAGGCGGTGCCTCCGTCTGTATAGAGATAGAGGTTCTTGTCGCCGTAGCCGTACATATAGGTTATATTTCCGAAGCTGTCCACCATCCTGCGGACGAAGCTGAAAGTGTCTCCGAATATCCCTCTGGCCGCGTCGGTCCCGAAGTCGGAGTCCGCCGACTCGTTCGACGCGCTTATCCTGCGAAGCCCGCTCTCGCCCGTGAGGGCCAGCATGGCGTCCCCGTGGCCCAGCAGATCCTTGGCCGCGTAGCACGGAACGGAGTCATCGCCAAATTGCGATAAAAGCAGCTCTACGCTGTCTCTGGCCTCTCCGAATACGAAGCGCTGGGTGTTTCCCTCGGCATCCGTCACGAAAACGCTGTCCGCAGCCGCCTCGCTGAAGCTCAGGGTCTTCATCATCACGTCGTCCCTGATGCTGAGCGCGCTTTCGGGGCTGCAGATCGCGCAGAACGCGGAAAAAGGCAGCTCCGCGTCGTAGCTTATCCTCACGGAGGGCCAGCCCGACATGGCCAGCTCATACTGCTCGCGGCTGATCGACGCGCTTTCGACGTAGCTCTGCGCAAGGAAGCCCTCGAGCTCGGCCATCGCGGCCTCCTGTATGTCCCCGTCCGTATCCTCGGAGCGGGTGAAGCTGCCGCTTCCGTTTCCGCTGACGGCGAAGCCCGCCTGGATGAGCCCCTTTGCCTCCGGCAGGGACGCGGTGCGTCCGCGCCGCCCTATCAGGCCCGCGAAGTCCACGCCCCCCTGGGGCGTCCACAGCAAATATAAAAGTAGTATTGTCGACATGAACAATACTACTATGACCGCCATCTTTATTCTTTCGATCGTTTTATTTATCATCGGCTATCTGAAGAGCGATCTGAGCACGTTCCTGAGGAACTGCAGAGCTCCCGATTTCTGCGTCGTGAATATATTGCTCTTTTCAGGCTCGGCCTGCTTTTCCTTTACCGCGGCATAGCAGCTCGTGGTTCCGGAGGAGCTCTTGACCGTGACCTTGTAGAGGCCCGGCTTCACCGAGCTGAGCTGCTTGGTATAGAAGCCTATCTCGGATTCGTTGGTATATCTGACAGTCGACGCGTAGACCCTGTCGCTGTACTTCGGCATCACGCTTCCGTCCGAGAGCGTGACGGGCATGCCGTCTTCGTCGAGGCTGTTGCCTGCGGCGATCTTTTCCAGATCCTCGGCTGTCAGATCCTCGGCGTCTACCGGGCTGTATTCCGCTTCTTTGACGAGTATCGTGATCGTTTCGCTCTGCGCCTCACCTTCGGCGTTTCCGCCGGAGGAGCTTTGCGAAGGACTGCCCCCCGCGGGAGCGTTCTCCTCGAGAGCGGGCTCCGTGCTTATAGCCGCGCCGGATACCTCCAGCGCCCCGCCCGAAGATATGTCGAGATCGCCCTCGGAAGGTCCTATCGCCGCAACGGTGGTCTCGTAGACCGCCGGAGAGCTTTCGTAGTAGACGCGGTATACGGTTATATCCACCTTCTCCGCGCCGGTCACCTTTACCGAGACAAGGAGGCTGTCGGATTCCACGACTGATCCTGCCACGGGGCTGACGATGTCGGCCGCGGCAAAAACAGGGCTTATGCACAGAGACAGCGCGATGATTAGCGCGGCTGCGACTCGCATGAACCTTGACATGCTCCCTCCTTTCTCCTGTAAAATGAACGGCGTAGGAATATAATGCGCCTATTTACATGTTGGCACATAATGAAGTATACGATAAAATCCTTACAGCCGTATTACAGCGTAGTTAAAGAAAGTTTACACATGGCAATATTAAAGATATATACAGACGGAGCCTGCTCCGGGAACCAAAACGAAAGCAACATCGGCGGCTGGGGCTGCGTGCTCGAGTACGCGGGCCGCGAGAAGGAGCTCTGGGGCGGGGAGGTCGACACGACCAACAACCGCATGGAGCTCACGGCGCTCATCGAAGCGCTGAAGGCTGTGACCAAGGACGGCCAGACCGTCGAGATATGCTCCGACAGCTCCTATCTCGTTAACTGCTTCCGCAGCCACTGGTACGAGAACTGGGAAAAGAACGGCTGGAAGAACAGCAAGAAGCAGCCTGTGGAGAACCGCGCCCTCTGGGAGGAGCTCCTCTCCCTGTACAGAAAGCACAGGGTCCGCTTCTTCCTGGTCAAGGGCCACGTATCGCCGGAGGCCTCCGAGGAAAAACTCCGTGCAGAATACGCCCGCTTCGTGAAGAACAACGGGGACGTCCCCTTCGAGAGCTTCATGACCATGCTCAGGTACAACAACCGCTGCGACGCTCTCGCTAACCGCTTCATAGATGAAGAGCGGGAAAGACGCAGAAAAGAAGGCTAAGACTCCCGATGCGGAGTCTTTTTTCTTTCTTTTTTGTGGTAAAATCAAGGTGACAGACGCTCCGGCTACGGTCAGGAGTCAAATATATCGTTTTTTATGACCGGCCACGGTGCGGCCGGAAAGGAGGAAAAATGTTCAGTGGTTTAACAATCATAGGCACCATGCTCTCGACTGCGGTCGGCGCGGTGCTTCTCGCCCTCTTTGCCTGGATCGTAGGCAAAGCCATAGTGGGTTGGCTCATGAAGAAGATAGAGAAAGCCTCGGCCCTCTCCAAGCTCGACGATACGGCGCGCAGCTTCGCGCTCAACGCCATCAAGACCCTTCTCTACATGCTCGTCGTGATCTCCGTGATCTCGATCCTAGGCATCCCGATGGCCTCCGTGATCGCGGTGCTCGCCTCCGCGGGCGTGGCCGTGGGCATGGCCATGCAGGGCTCTCTCTCCAATCTTGCGGGCGGGATAATGCTCATGATCTTCCACCCCTACAAGGTCGGTGATTACATCGTGGCGGCGGGCGAAGAAGGAATAGTCAAGGACGTCGCCCTCTTCTATACCACCCTGCTCACGCTGGACAACCGCAAGGTCATAATCCCTAACGGAAGCCTCATGAACTCGAACATCCAGAACTACTCCGCCGAGGAGCTGCGCAGGGTAGACCTCTCCTTCGGAGCGGCCAAGTCTGAAGACCTTGACCAGATCCAGGGCATACTGCTCGACGTCATGAAGAAGAACGAGCTCGTCCTAGACGACCCCGCTCCCTTCGCTTCCATATCCGGAGGCACCAACGAGGCGATGCAGTTCACCGCCCGCGCCTGGTGCAAGGGCGAGAACTACTGGGACGTCTATTTCAGCCTCACCCAGGAGATCACCAGGGCCCTCGGCGCCGCCGGGATCAAGGCCCCTGCCGTACGCATACTGAGCGACAAATAGGGCTGTACAGGACGGCTCAAAACTGTCCACCCCGCGGCCGCTTTGAAGCAGCGAAGGCGGCAGAAATAAACAATTTTATCCGGCTTAAATCTAAGCTGTCATCGGTATTTAGCGATATAAAAGACTCCGCGTCACTCGCGGAGTCTTTTGCTATGAAAAACCTCCTCTTTTGGGGGGAGAGGAGGCGGGTTTCTATTATTGAAAGGAGGCCGTATCGTTAGATCGCTGATCGCACGGCGTCTCAGCCCTGCAAGCGCTCCCGCTCCCTCTTCTTTTTGGAGTAGTACCAGAAGCAGAGCAGTATCTGCGCGAAGCTCGCGCAGGGGGTCGCGAGGCCGATCTTAAACAGCGACACGGGGACCTGCCTGCTCATGATGTACGACACGGGCACCCTGATCAGGAAGGCGCTGCCTATGCCCTGGAGCATGGTCATGCGGGTGTAGCCGCAGCCGTTGAAGTATCCGAGGAAGCAGAAGAGGAAG
>JAFPZZ010000047.1 GCA_017417045.1 Bacillota bacterium | reverse complement strand
TCGTCGGCGTGCATGCCGTCGTCTCCCGCGTTTATGGTGAAGCTTCCGCCGTTCACCGTTACGGAGGCGTTGGAGTGCACCGCGTCGTCCGCGGAGGTGATCGTGAAGTCTCCGCCGTCAACGAGGATGTATGCCCCGGCGTAAATGCCGTCGTCGCCCGCTGTGATATCGAAGCTTCCGCCCATGATGTAGATGAAGCCGAGGGTGCTGTCATCGTCGTTCTCGGAGTGTATCCCGTCCTTTTCGGACGTGATCGTGAAGTCTCCTCCGGCTATGCAGACGTTGTCCTTCCCGGCGAGGGTGCTGGACGCGCTGCTGAGCACGTAGGTGCCGCTTGTTACGGTGAGCTCATCCTTGGAAACGACCGCGTGCCCCGCGGGGGAGCTGATATCGAGAGTTCCCGCGCCGTTGAGCGTGAGGTCGTCTTTCGAGAAGATGACCGCGTCGATGTTGTTGTCGTCGATGGCGACGAAGCTGCCGCCGTTGGTAAGGGTATTCACTGTGCCTTCGGCCGTCGTGATGAAGACCTTGTCGGCCTGCTTTACGTAGATGGCCGCGCTGGTCTCGCTGTTTATGCTTACGCCGCTTAGTACGATCTGGACCTTGTCGGTCTTCTCGGCGTCGACTATGATCATGCCTTCGAGCTCTCCGCTGACGACGTAGGTGCCCTCGTCGCTGATCGTGACCGTGCTGCCGTTTACGCTGACCGCGTTGCTGTCGGCGCTGGCGCTGCTGCCGCTTAAGCTGATGTGCGCGCTCTCGCTGTCCTTGTACTCTATGCGGTAGTCCCTGTTGGAGAAGTATTCGGACTCTGCCGAGCTTTGCTCAGAGGATCCCGTCTGAGGGCTCTGAGAGGCGCTCTCGGCGCCCGAAGCGCTGTTTTCGTCCTTTGTCTCCTCGGAGCTGCTCTGAGTCTCTGAAACCGTTGTTTTTTCCGTTGAGGCTGCTTTGCTGCCCGATCCGCTCCCCGCTCCGCATGAGCAGAGCACGAGAGTGAGGGCGAGCAGTAGGGCTATTATAGTTATCATCTTTTTCATGTCTGTTCACCTCGTTGATACTGATACTTTTTTGCGCCTTTGCGAGCTACAGCTCGGCGCTGCCGCTGTCCTGATTGGAGATCGCGATCTCGAGATTGCCGTTTCTGGTGCGTATCATATCGAGCATCTCTTTCTCCCTGCTGGCGTCCTTCAGCACCACGTCGTAATTGAGCTTAAACATGCTTCCCATGTTGGTGCTCTTGACCCTGGTGAGTCTGCAGGAGCTGGCGTACTTTTCGAAGATGTCGTCGAATACCCCGCTGTAGTCGAGGTCCTCGGGGATCGTCACACTGAGGGTCTTGTATCTCGCGCTCACCCCGTCGAAGTCTAGCTTTTCGTAAATAAGGGTGAAGACGCTCATCACTGCCATGAAGAGGAAGGCGTAGGCGATGTAGCCGGTGCCTATCATCATGCCGCAGACCGCGGCGAGGAAGAGCATGGTTATCTCTCTCGCGCTGCCCGGAGCGGAGCGGAAGCGCACGAGGCCGAAGGTCCCGGCCACGGCGAGGCCTGTGCCTATGTTGCCGTTGACCATCATTATGACCATGGCCACGACCGCGGGAAGCACCGCCAGTGTAGTTATGAAGCTCTTCGAGGCCCTTGTCCTGCTCGCGACCAGCGCGAGCACCGCGCCGGCTATGAGAGCCGAACAGAGGCAGAGCATAAAATCGTTTATTGAAATGACCTGAGTCATGTCGCTGTCGAATATTCCGCTGAATATTTCGTTCATGGTTTATCCCTCCATGGCCCGTAATGGGCCTGATCTGAAGGCGCTTCGCGCGCCGGGTGTTTGCGTATTTGCGCGTATGCCTGCGCCGCGTGTTATTATGCGGCCACGCCCGCGCCTTTTCAGCATGCGCTTCTCAGCGCCGGATATATGATATTGCAGTACGCGCTGCCGTATTTCGAATACGAGGTCTGGTAGATCTTCTCCTTTGAGAGGAAGGATGTCAGCCAGAGAGGAAGGGCGGCGGAGCACTTGAGCTCCATGAGCACCATCCCTTCTTCGAGTATGGGCCTTCCGAAGCAGCCGGCGTCGAGGTCGAGCTCATCCGTCCTGCATACTATGTTCTTGTCAAAGGTTATGCGAAGGTCTCCGTTCTTTCCTGCGTAGGAATCGCGGTCGTAGTAGATGTAAGCCTTGGGGGAGAGCCCCCTGTAGTAGTTTAGGAAGTATTCGATCTCCCTGGATATCTGCCCGCCGGGCTCCGAGGCCGAAGGACGCGTCTTGGAAGGCCCCGAGCCTGCGCTTAGGGAAGTGCCGCGTGCCCCGCCGTATACCGCCGCGCCGCAGCTTCCGCCGTCGAGTAGATCCTCAGCCGATCCTCGGTCCATACAGATCCTGCGCTTGTACACCACGGATTCGTATTTCTTCTTCAGCTCCACGAAGACGGGGTCTCCCTCGCCGCCGTAGCGCCTAAGCCTGAGCTTTTCCTTGTAATCGGGCTTTTCGAGGGATCTTCTTATAAGTCTGTAATCGTCGGTATCGTAATATATGTTCTGGACCTGAGAGTGGGGGAAGGCGTCGGGGGCCGTGTAGGGCTCCATGACTTCGAGCAGTCTCTTAAGCTGCTCTCCGCTGATCAGGTATTTCATCTCATATCTTTCAAAGGTATTCTGTATCGCCATCTTGGCCACCTCCGTTTCTCGTTTTATGGGCCAAGTATAGCCTGTCAATATGGAAGAAGCGGCAAGACGGGGTGAAACAAAAAAGTATCTTGGATGGCGCGTTTGTGAATAAAAAATGAAGGCCCCGCGGTTTGCGGGGCCTTCGAAAGGTCTCTTTTAACGGCTCAAAAGCCGTTTTTAGTCAGGCGCTTTTAGAGCTACTTGACTATGTTCACGTTGACGTTGGAGAAGTCGACTCCGGCGACCTCGTCGTTGAGGAGGGTCGCGCCGTCGATGGTGAGAGCTCCGGACTTGAGATCAGCTACGAGCTTCTCGTATTCTTCAACGGTGAACTTGGAGAATCTCCAGCTGGACTCGTTGGTCGGAAGTCCGGTGGCGTTGTCCTGGATGCCGAGGTTGACGGTCTGTCCGCCTACGCTGTCCCAGGTGCCGCCGAAGTACTCGCCGAGGATCCAGTAGGAAGCGGCGTCTACGGCCTTGAGGGCGGAGATGAGCACGGTGTCGGAATCGCTGGCCTGGTCGGAGTCTACGCCGAGGGCCCACGCGTCGTTAGCCGCGGCCGCGGAGAAGGCGGAAAGATACATGGCTCCGCCGCAGGGGAAGATGACCTCGGTGCCGTTCTCATACCAGCTGTTGAGCATGGCCTCGAGCTCGGGGGAGGGTCCGAAGGTGGAACCGTAGAGCCAGCTGTAGTTCATGTCTACCTGAACTCCGAGCTCCTTGGCTGCGTCGTTGGCTCCCTGTACGAAGCCGTAGCCGTATCTGCAGCAGGCAGGAGTGGTACCGCCGCCGCCGCCGGCGAATCCGAGCTTGGTGAAGCCGTCCTTGACGCAGGCATAGCCCGCGAGGTAGCCGCACTGCTCTTCCTTGAAGTTGATGCCGACGGTGTTGTTCATTCCGTCGAAGGCGTTGCCGTCAACGTATACCCACTTGGTGTCGGGATAGGTGGAAGCGGCCTGCTCGATCGCCGCGCCTGCCATAAAGCCTGCGCAGACTACGATCTCAGCTCCGCCTTCCACGGCGGACTTCATGGCTGCGAAACGGTCTTCGTCTGTGGCCTGGTCGCCGTTAGCCGGCTGATAGTACTTGTAGGCGATGTCGTTCTCGAAGGCGTACTTCTTGACGCCGTTCCAGATACCCTCGTTGAAAGAGTGGTCCTTGAGCTGGCCTACGTCCGTAACGAATGCGATGGGATAGACGCCGTTGTCGGCGGTCATCTCGTCCGCTATATCGTTATAGGGTACGGTGCTCTTGTCGATGGGAGGTTCTTCCTGCTTCTCAGGCTCGTTGGCCGGCTCAGCTTCCTTCTTCTCGCCGCAGGCGGCAAGGGAAAAGACGAGGGCGAGAGCAAGAAGAACTGCAAGAATTCTTTTCATAGTCTCTGATTCTCCTTCTGATCAAAACATGATTGCAGGGCGCGTCCATCGCGCCCAAGTGACATTATATCATCATTCAAAAGCCTGCCACAAGCTTTTTGAGCAATAAGTGGGGCCAGCGGCTGCCACTCGGGGAGGCCGTCAGAACACCGGCAGCTCGTCCGGATCTATGCTCCTTGGCTCCCTCAGTATGAGCTCCTTAAAGCTCGTGCCGGCGGTATCCTCCCCGTCCAGGCCGAAGCAGTCCAGTATCGTCGCGGCTATATCCGAGAAGCCGATCCGCGTGCCTATATCCGCGCCGGGGATGACGTTCTCCCCATAGATGACTACGGGTATGTATTCCCTTGAGTGATCCGTCGATGGGGTAGAGGGGTCGCAGCCGTGATCGGCCGTTATGAACACGAGGTCGTCGTCCTCGAGGTTCTCCAGGAAGGCCGGAAGCCAGCGGTCGAACTCGCTCATGGCCCTGGCGTAGCCCGCCACGTCGTTCCTATGCCCGTACTTGGCGTCGAAATCGACGAGGTTGGTGAAGCAGATTCCGTTGAAATCCCTAAGAGACATCAGCAGGGTCTTCGCCATGCCGTCTGCGTTGTCCTCCGTACGATTGCTCTCGCTGAGGCCCTTGCCCGCGAATATGTCCCAGATCTTTCCGACGGATATGGTATCGAGCCCGGCCCTCTGCATGATATCGAGCATGGTGTCTTTAGGCGGCATGAGGGAGTAGTCGTGCCTCCTCGAGGTCCTCACGTAGGGCCACTCGCCCTCGAAGGGCCGCGCTATGACCCTGCCCACCGCGTATTTTCCCGTGAGCAGCTCCCTCGCGGTCTCGCAGTATTGATAAAGCTCCTCTACGGGCACCACGCTCTCGTGGGCCGCGATCTGAAAAACGCTGTCCGCCGAGGTATAGACTATGAGCGCGCCTGTCCTCTCGTGTTCCTTCCCGTAGTCCCTTATGACGTCGGTGCCGGAGTAGGGCTTGTTGCAGAGCACCCCTCGGCCTGTGCGCCTCGAGAACTCCTCTATGATCTCATCCGGGAAGCCGTCAGGGAAGGTGGGCATAGCCTCTTCCGAGATCAGTCCCGCTATCTCCCAGTGGCCGCTGGTCGTGTCCTTGCCCTTTGAGAGCTCCTGCAGCCTGCCGAAGGCTCCGGCCGGATGCGCCGGACCGCCGCCTACGCCCTCAATGTTGAAGAGACCCAGCCTGCGGAGATTGGGGCAGTTGAAATCTTCATGATCCCTTATGGCCCCGAGGGTGTTGCTGCCTTCGTCGCCGAAATCCGCGGCGTCGGGGGCGGCTCCGACTCCCATGCTGTCCAGGACTATAAGAAAGATCCTTCTTCCGCTCAGTTTCATCTTATCTGTTCCTCATCCTTATCAGGACCTTTTCGCGCTTTCAGCTCAGCTATATTTTCCGTGAAGTGTATATACGGAAGGGAAGCCTACGCGAGCTCCAGCGCCACTTCCATCATGTTCGTGAACATCGTCTCCCTCTCGGAGGCGCTGGCGTCCTCCTCGGGGTATATGAAGGAATTGCTGACGGAGCAGATGCAAAGAGCCTTCCCTCCGAGCTTGGCCGCGTTGGCGTAGAGGGCCGCGGCCTCCATATCGACTCCGAGCACGCCCAGCTCGGCCCATTTGAGATCGGTCTCGCTGTCGCTGTAGAAGGTGTCCGAGGAGTATATATTTCCGACCTTGTAGCGGAATCCGCGCCTATCGCATATCTCGGCCGCCTGTCTTAGCAGGCCGAAGTCCGCGATAGGGGCGAAGATCCCCGGCATGCCGAACATCGAGGCGTAGTTGCTGTTGGTGCAGGCTCCCTGAGCTATGATGAGGTCTCCCAGGTGGAGCTCCTTGTCATAGGAGCCCGCAGTTCCTATCCTTATGATGTTCTCGACTCCGAAGGCGGTAAACAGCTCCCAGGAGTATATTCCTATGGAGGGCATGCCCATGCCAGAAGCCATTACGGAGACTTTCTTTCCCTTGTAGCTCCCTGTGAAGCCCTTGACTCCTCGTATGTCGTTGACCAGGCGGGGATCGTCTAGAAAGGTCCTCGCTATAAACTCCGAGCGCCTGGGATCTCCCGGCATTAGAACGGTGCGCGCGAAATCTTCCTTTTCGGCTATTATATGAGGTGTGGATATGGGCATCACTTGCCTCCTTCCAGGGCCTTCGCGGCCTTCACTACTCTGCTGGTGCCGAGCCTGTCGGCTCCGAGCCTTATGAACTCGGCGGCGGCGTCGAGGTCCTTTATCCCGCCGGACGCCTTGACCTTGACCATGGGCCCGACGTTCTCATATAGGAGCTTCACGTCCTCGAAGGTCGCGCCTCCTGTGGAGAAGCCCGTTGAGGTCTTTATGTAATCCGCGCCGGCCTCGGTCACGACTTCGCACATGCGTAGCTTCTCCTCATCGCTGAGGAGGCAAGTCTCGATGATGACCTTGAGTATCCTCGAGCCGCACACCTCGCGAAGAGTCTTTATCTCGCGCAGGACGTAATCGTAGTCGCCGGCCTTGACCGCGCCCACGTTTATGACCATGTCGATCTCGTCGGCTCCGTCCTCTATGGCCTTCCTCGCCTCGTACGACTTTACCGAGGTCGCGTTGTAGCCGTTGGGGAAGCCTATGACGGTGCACACCGCGAGCTCGTCGCCCACGTATTCCTTTGCCTTCTTTACGAAGCAGGGCGGGATGCAGACGGAGGCGGTTCGGTACTTCAGACCGTCGTCGCACAGAGCCTTTATATCTTCCCATGTAGCGCTCTGCGACAGCAGAGTGTGATCGCAGCGCATAAGTATATCCTTGACATCCATAGCCTGTTCCTCCTTTTATACCTCAAGCCCGAATTCCTGAGGCTGGAACCTCGGGCATACGTTTTCATATGATACGAGCACAGAGGCGGCGAGCCTCGTGCCTATGCCGCAGGCTTCTGCCAGCGTCTTCCCGTAACTCAATCCTATGCTGACTCCGGCGAAGAATGCGTCTCCCGCGCCGGTAGTATCCCTGACCTCGACCCTGAGGGCGGGGCACCAGCCCTTTTCCCCGTCGGCCGAGGCGTAGACGGCTCCGCGCTCTCCGAGCGTAACGACCATGCTGCGTATGCCTGCCTTGACTATCTTGTCGAGCACTATATCCTGCATCTCGTCCGTGCCGCGCCCCGTGTAGTCCTCGGAGAATAGTATCCCGGCTTCCTGCTCGTTGCACACCAGGCACTCGACCTCAGAGAAGAAGTCCCTGCGCTTTATGGCTATGCTCATGTTCGAGACCACGGCGAAGACCTTCTTGCCGTGCTTTTTCGCCAGATCCAGTATGCGGCGCACAAGCTCCTTGTCCATGTCGATCTCGACGCAGACGCTGTCGGCTGCCGCGATTATCTCGTCTCCCTCGCTTTCAAGGATCCCGATGAGAGGGGAGAGGTCGGGGCGCTTGGATATGGAAGCCACAACGTCGCCGCTGTTGTCGAACACCGCGAGCCAGGTGCCCATGCCGTCCTTCACGCTGCGCACGCGGTTCACGTCGACCTTGTGGTTCTCGAGCTTTTTTAAGACCTCGCTGCCCGCGGCGCTGTCGTCGACGAGGCTCAGAAAGGACGGACGCAGCTCTACGTTGGCTATGTCCTCGACTATATTCCTCGAGACTCCTCCGTGAACGATCTCCACGGTGCCCTTGTTCCTGCCGGCAGGTATGTAGCTCTCGGTTGGATAGCCCTTGATGTCTACGAATACGGGCCCAATAACAAGTATTCCCATGGCGTTCTCAGATAAGTTCAAAGCTTAAGGGCATGAGCTCGTCAAGGCCGTAGACGCGGTAATCCCCGGGTCCTCTGACGAGGAGTATGCGGAAACTGTCGTCGCAGAACTCCGTCATGACCTGCCTGCAGACTCCGCAGGGTGGGCAGTAGTCCGAGGGTTCTTCTCCAGCGGGGGCCCCGCAGATGGCGATGGCTGAAAACTCCCTGCAGCCCTCGGTTACGGCCTTGAATATGGCAGTGCGCTCAGCGCATATGGTCGGGCTGAAGCTCTTGTTCTCTATGTTGCAGCCCGTGAATATCCTGCCGTCCCTGGCAAGAAGGGCCGCTCCGACGGCGAAGCCGGAATAGGGGACATAGGAAAACGCCCGCATCTCCATAGCCTTTAGAGCGAGCCCGTCGTAGATCTCATTTCTTTCTGTAGTCATGATCGCCTCTGTTTCGCAAGAAAGACCCTGCAAGAACACTTGCAGGGTCCCTTTGGCGCGCTTTGGATACTACGCTTCCTCGATGACGATCTCGGCGTCAGGAGCGTTCTTCCTGATGCTTTCGATGCCGTTGAGGCAGGAAGCCTTTGCCTTGTAGCTCTCGCCGGTGGCGATGATCTCGCCGTTGCGGGCCTTCAGGCGGACGCGGGTCTCGCCGGCCTTGTCGGTGTATACCTCGAACTTGGGGTTCGTGAGCTTCTCGAAGCCTTCTACGGTCTGGTCTTCGAGCTTGGCGAGCACGGAGTTCTTCTTTACGCTGGCAATGCCGTTTTTGCAGTTAGCAAGTGTGGTGTATACTTCGCTGGTAGCGATGATCTCGCCGTTGCCTGCCTTCAGGTTGAAGACGAAGCCGGTCTTTGTCTGCTTAATAACGAATTTTCCCATAATAGCACGTCCTTTCTGCTAAAAATACTATAATCATTTTACTTTACATGTATCGCGTTGCGCAAGAGCTTTTGCCGATACGGGTAAAATTTTTTATCCGTATCGCTCAGGCCTCGCGCACGAGCTTTTTTGAGGTCTTACTGTTCGCCCGGCTCCTTGCCCGAAATGGCCCGCCGTGGTAAAATCATATTGGAGGTCTTCTCTTTTAAAAAGAGGGAGGGGACGTCCCGGTTTTTGCGTATTATTCATGCATAATACAGGAGCACGAGACTATGTCTACCTTAAGCAAAAGCAATCACGCGGAGTGGCTGGATCTCATAGAGCACAGCCTGATACCGCTTTTTGAGCTCAGCGGAGAATACGGAGACCCCAACCTGTTTTCTGATCCGGAGAGCGCGTCGCGCCCCGACCTTAGATTCCTGAGCTCGCTCATAGAAAAGCTCGAAGAGTTCTCGCAGCGCTTCGACGCAGACGACGCGGGTTCGGACGAAAGGACCGCGTTCCGCATAGTCCGCATGCAGAAGCTCTGCGGCGCTCTCTCAAAGAGCGCTTTCGCCAGGTTCATGGCCGGAAGCCCCGAGCCAGAGATGAGCGGCGAGCTGAGGGCTGCTCTCTCCCAGACTCCCGCGCTTTCCCAGTGCCTTGCGCTCTGGGACTGCCTGTCGGAGGACTCGGAGGAAGAGGCTGCCGGCTTCGCGCCTGAGGAGGCGGAGGAAACGGCGGCCGCAGCGGAAGCAGCATCCTCTGCAGAAGGGACCGTGCCCGTGGAGAAAATTGAAGCAGAGCCCGCAGCCGCTGCAGAAGAAACCGTGCCCGTAGATGAAGCTGAAGAGGCGAAGCCCGCAGAGGCAGAAGAGCCCGCGGGGGCTGAAGAACCCGTGGAGGAGATGGCAGAGGCAGAAAAGCCCGTGGAGGAACTCGCAGAGATTGAAGAGGCGCCCGCGTCCGAAGCTGCCGAAGAGGAAGCCTGCGCGGAGAAAGCTCCTGAGACTGCTCAGGAAGAGGAGCCCGAAGGCCCCGCAGAGCCAGCGATCCCGGCATGGGCTGAAGAGTCCGCAGAGCCCGAAACGTCCACAGAACCCGAGACACAGGCTAAGCCTGAAATACCAATAGAATCCGAAAACCAGGAAACGCCCAGTGTTTCTGAGGCCGAAGAGCCTGTACCCGACGCCGGAAGGCTGGCGGAGCAGGGCTACGCTCTCCTCATGCAGGCCCTTACTAAGAGCCGCGAGGAGGGGATGAGCGAGGCGGAGGGCGTATTCGAGAAGAAGATAGTCACGCTACAGAACGCCGCGTCGGCTGCAAGGAGCGATCTAGCCGAGAGCAGGGAAAGGCTGGGAGAGGCGATGTCGCTCGCGGAGAGCCTCAGAGCCGAGCTCAACGAGCTTAGGATAAGCGAGAAGGAGGCCAGGCAGGCCCAGTTTGAGGCTGAGTCCGTCAGCGAGGCGTCGATAATATCCAGGATAAACGGGGAGAACGAGCTCGCCCGCAGGACCAGTGCCTTCGAGAAGGAGACCGCCTTCCTGCGCGCCGCGATGGAGCAGAAGGACGCCGAATGCGAGGCGCGCATCGCGGCCGTGAGGAGCGAATACGAGGAGAAACTGTCGGTAAGGCGCGAGAGCGAAAGAGCTCTCATAGCCAAGATAGACGATCTCAACGCCGAGATAAACAGGGGATCCGAGCTCAGAGAAGAGCTCGAGGAACGCATACGCAAGGTGAGCGAGGATACCTCGGAGCTTCAGAGCATAGCGGCGAGGGACCTGGCCATGGCCGATATCAAGAGCAAGAAGGCCGACGAGATGTCCGCAGAGGCCCAGGCTCTGATGCAGGAGGCCAGGGAGATCGTAAACAAGGCCCGCGAGGCTGCTTCCAAGGCAGACGCGAGAGCTGCCGAGGCTGAAAAGAAGGCCGAAGCCGCGCTGGCCCAGTGCGAAAAAGAGAAGAAGGCCAGGATAAAGGCCGAGGAGAAATACAGAGAAGGGACTATTTCGAGCTATCTTGCCGAGAAGATCTCCGGCAGGAGCCGTTTCGAGGAAGAAGACGCGGGAAATGAGGAGAATAGGGCTTGATATAGGGTCGACGACGATAAAATGCGTTGTCCTGGATGAGAGTGACAATATAATATTTTCTGTCTATGAGCGTCATTTCAGCCATATAAGCGAGAAGTGCGCCGAGATACTTTCCGAGATCTCCGCCGTCGCGGCCGACGACGAGGAGCTTCTTTTCGCTGTCTCCGGTTCGGCCGGCATAGGCTTCGCCGACGTCTGCGGACTGCCCTTCGTTCAGGAGGTCTACGCCGAAAGGATAGCCGCAAACAGGCTCGATCCGGGCACGGACTGCATCATAGAGCTGGGCGGGGAGGACGCCAAGATACTCTTCCTAACGAACGGCACAGAGGTCCGCATGAACGGGAGCTGCGCCGGAGGCACGGGCGCGTTCATCGATCAGATGGCGACCCTGCTCAAGCTCAACGCGAGCGAGATGGACGAGCTCGCCCTGAGCTCTACCAGAAGCTATACCATAGCGAGCCGCTGCGGCGTATTCGCCAAGAGCGACGTCCAGCCGCTCATAAACCAGGGCGCGAAGACGGAGGACATCGCGGCCTCGATATTCCAGGCCGTCGTGAACCAGACCATAGCCGGCCTCGCGCAGGGACGCCCGATAAAGGGCAATATACTATACCTCGGAGGGCCGCTGAGCTTCTCGAGCTGCCTCAGAGAATGCTTCGACAAGACCCTCGGAGTGCAGGGACGCTGCCCCGAGAACAGTCTCTACTACGTGGCCATAGGGGCCGCGCTCTACGCCGATACTGCTATCACCCCCGCGAAGATCAGAGAAAGCCTTTCGGAATACGGGAAGAACGTCAATTACGCATCCCTTCCGCCCCTCTTCGCGGATCAGGCGGAGTACGAGGCCTTCAGGGCCCGCCACGAGAAGGCTAAGGTGCCAAGGGCCTCGCTCGAGGAATGCCAGGGCCCGGTGCACATCGGGATAGACTCGGGAAGCACCACAGTCAAGGTCGCGGCGATAGACGGGGAAGGCAGGCTGCTCTTCACTGATTACAGATCGAACGAGGGAAACCCCCTTCCGCTGGTGAAGGAGACGCTGCTCAGGATATACAGGATAAAGCCGGACATCCAGATAGCGTCGGTCACGGCTACAGGCTACGGCGAGGCCCTGATAACGGGCGCTTTCCACTGCGACAGAGGCCTCGTCGAGACCGTCGCTCATTTCACGGCCGCTAAGTTCTTCATGCCCGACGTGGACTTCATCATAGACATAGGCGGGCAGGACATGAAGTGCTTCAAGATAGAGGACGGAGCCATCTCTGACATCTATCTCAACGAAGCCTGTTCATCGGGCTGCGGGAGCTTCCTTCAGACCTTCGCCGAGGCGCTGAGGATGAACGTGCGCGATTTCGCGAGAGCCGGGCTCTTCGCTAAGCATCCCGTCGACCTCGGCAGCCGCTGCACCGTATTCATGAATTCCTCGGTCAAACAGGCGCAGAAGGACGGGGCAGGCTTCGACTGCATATCCGCGGGACTATCGATATCCGTCGTGAAGAACGCCCTCTACAAGGTCATAAGGGCTTCCTCCGCCGAGCAGCTCGGCAGGAGGGTCGTTGTGCAGGGCGGCACCTTCATGAGCGACGCCGTGCTCAGAGCCTTCGAGCAGGAGATGGGCATCGAGGTCGTAAGGCCGGATATAGCGGGGCTCATGGGAGCCTACGGCGCGGCCCTTTACGGAAGGGATCACTGCGCCGAGGGACATGTGAGCAGCCTGCTCGGAAGGCAGCAGCTCGAGGAACTCGAGCAGAAGGTCAGAAACGTAGTCTGCCAGGGCTGCGGCAACCACTGCCAGCTCATAATAAACAGCTTTGCGGACGGGACAAGGCTGATCTCCGGAAACCGCTGCGAGAAGCCGGTCACAGGAAGGGAGGCCGACACTTCTCTCGACCTCTTCGCATATAAGCTGAAATCTCTCGAAAGATATAGGGATATAAAGCCGGAAAGCCCTAAGGGCAGGATAGGCATCCCCCTCGTACTGAACATGTACGAGCTGCTGCCGTTCTGGCACACGCTGTTCACCAAGCTGGGATACGAGGTCGTCGTAAGCCCGCTCTCCTCGAGAAAGCTCTATCAGGAAGGGCAGGCAACGATCCCGAGCGACACGGCCTGCTTCCCGGCGAAGCTCACCCACGGGCACATAGCGTGGCTCTGCGCCCAGGAGCTCGACGCGATATTCTACCCTTGCATGAGCTACAATATCGACGAAGGACTGGGGGACAATCACTACAACTGCCCTGTCGTCGCCTACTATCCCGAGGTGCTCGCGGGCAACTGCGGTGAGCTCGAGGGGAAGAACTTTATTTACGATTACTACGATCTGGCTGAACGCAAGGAATTCACCGCCCGCTTCACCGCGTCTATAAAAAAGCGCCTGAAGGGGACGGACGCCTCCGGGATCAAGGCCGCCGTCGACGCCGCCTACGATGAATACCGCCGGCACATGGAGGACGTAAGGTCCGAGGGCGCAAGGATAATGGAGAGCGCCAGGGCGCAGGGCAAGCGCATAATTGTCCTCGCCGGAAGGCCCTATCACGTGGATCCCGAGGTCAACCACGGCATAGACAAGCTGATATCGCAGCAGGGCGCGGCCGTGGTCTCCGAGGACAGCGTCTCTCACTATGAGAAGCGCTTCAAGACCTCGGTGCTCAACCAGTGGACCTACCACAGCAGGCTCTACGCGGCGGCCAAATACTGCACGGAGCACGCCGACGCCGACCTCGTGCAGCTCGTGTCCTTCGGCTGCGGCCTGGACGCGATAACGACCGACGAGACGAAGGAGATACTGCAGCGGGGAGGAAAGCTCTACACCCAGCTTAAGATAGACGAGATAACGAACCTCGGCGCGGTCAACATTAGGATAAGATCGCTTTTCGCCGCGCTCGACGAGATCAAGGCCCGCGATGAGAAGCGGGCAGAAGAAGAGAAGATCTGAAGATATGATCTAGCCCGGGGCCCGATCAGGCCCTGAACGGAAAGGATACAGATGGCTTCCAGGTTCACGGAAGAGGTCCTGAAAAAAAGAACGCTGCTCATACCGAACATGGCTCCGGTGCAGTTCGAGCTCATAAAAGCCGCGCTCGAGGCCGAGGGCTATCATCCCGTCGTCCTCAGCAACGCCGGGAGCGAGGTGGCCCAGCTCGGTCTTAAGTACGTGCACAACGATACCTGCTATCCCGCGCTTTTGGTGATAGGACAGTTCCTCGCGGCCCTGGAGAGCGGAGAATACGATCCCGAAAAGGTCGCCCTCGTCATCACGCAGACCGGCGGAGGCTGCAGGGCGTCGAACTATATCAAGCTCCTGAGGAAGGCGCTCGACAAGGCCGGCTACGAAGACGTTCCTGTCGCCTCGCTCAATTTCTCCGGACTTGAGAAGGACAAGTCGATCGAGTTCACGCCGGGCCTTCTGAAGAGGCTCGCCGCGGCGATATGGTACGGCGACGCTCTGGACGCTCTGAGGAACCAGACCAAGCCCTATGAGAAAAACGAGGGCAGCACGGTCGCTCTGTGCTCAAAGTGGCTCGAGATCTGCGGGGACTGGATCAGGGCGAACAAGAACTGCGCCGCAGGGGAGATCAAGAAGAATTTCAAGATCATTGCCGAATCCTTCGCTTCACTCGACGTGCTCAGAACGCCGAAGGTCAAGGTAGGAGTCGTCGGGGAGATCTACGTAAAGTATTCCCCGCTCGGAAACAACGGTCTCGTGAGCTTCCTCGAGGGGCAGGACTGCGAGGTCAATCTCCCGGGGCTCATGGGCTTCATCGAGTATTCGATAGCCAATATGTCAATAGACGCGAGTCTCTACGGCATAGGCAAGCTTAAGGCGAAGGCCGCCGACATGCTGCTCAGAAATCTCGACGGAGTGGGCAAGGCCATGCACAAGGCCTTCGAGAAGTACGGCTTCATCGCTCCCGGATCGTTTTACGAGACCATGAAGAAGCCGGACGGGATAATAAATCTCGGCGCGAAGATGGGAGAGGGCTGGCTTCTTTCCGCGGAGATGGTAGAATTGATAGAGAGCGGTTATCCGAACATAGTCTGCGCGCAGCCCTTTGGCTGCCTTCCGAACCACATCGTGGGGAAGGGCGTCATAAACCGGATACGCGCCAAATATCCCGAGGCCAATATAACGCCGATAGATTATGACCCTAGCGCGACGAGGGTCAATCAGGAGAACAGGATCAAGCTCATGCTTGCCGTCGCGAAGGAAAATCTCGACAGGAGGACCATTCAATGAAAAAACTAATTTGCGTACTGCTGGCAGTGCTCTTGACGAGCGGGATGGCTCTTGCCGCCGTGTTCAGCGACGTTCCGGAGAGCAACTGGGCCTATTCCTATGTGGAGAGGGCTTACACTGAAGGCGTCGTTCAGGGCATGGGAGACGGGACCTACGATCCCGACGGACCTCTGACCTACGCGCAGTTCGTGACGGTCATAGCGAGGAAGTACTTCGCGTCCGAGCTTCAGACGGCGTACAGATATCCGGAGTTCCTGAGCCTCGGAGGCTCTGAGAAGGACTATGACAGCTGGTGGTACCCCGCATGGTCTGTGTACAGCGCCGAAGGACTTCTCGGCACCAAGAAGATCAGCGTATCCGACTTCGCTGCGGCTCCGATCCCCAGGCAGGACATGGCCCTCGTGATCCACAACACTGCGAAGAAGCTGCTCAGGGGAGACATCGCGGGCAGCGCCTCTATTCCCGATATCGCAAAGGCCGACGCCTCGAAGAACCTCGATACCGCGCAGGTCGGCGCGGAGAAGCTGGATGCCATGACTGATGAGCTCAAGGCCGCCGCTGCGTTCTGCTACAGCGCCGGCATCATCAACGGTGTCGACGGAGCGGGCAACTTCGCCCCGACGGATTCCGTCACAAGGGCCCAGCTCGCCGCGATATACTGCAGGACGTCGGATATTCTTCCGAAGCTCATAAAGGATGCGGAAGAAGGCGGAAGCAGCAGCTCTGAGGTGCCCGTGAGCACGGACGACCCGGCTGTACAGTACATACTCGACAAGACCAACGAGGTCAGGGCGGGGCTGGACAGAAGGCAGCTCGAGCTCGACGCAGGTCTCATGGAGGCCGCTGCGATCAGGGCCAGGGAGATCGCCGAATCATTCTCGCACAACAGGCCCAGCGGAGAGCTCTATACCGACGCCATCCCCTCCAGCGTGAGCTACACTCAGTCCGCGGAGAACATCGCTGAGGCCGGAAGCGTTGAAGAGGCCATGAACGCCTGGCTCGATTCCGAATCCCACAGGATGAACATCGAGAGCTCCAGGTACGGAAAGATCGGCATAGGCGTATACGGCAGGTACTACGTACAGATCTTCGCCGACAAGCCCTGGGCGACGGAATAGGCCGAGGGCTCTGAGGGGCGGCAGTTAGTGTTCGTACGGACATGCTGCCGTGATCCGGAGTGCTCGCCGCTTGAGCACAAGATACAGACGAGATATAAAACAGTATGAACTTTGTGCCCCGCGCTATGAAACACGGGGCCTTTTTACGCGGCAAAGGGCCTCCCTCGGATGATCTTTTATAAGATGGCCATGTTCTGATCTCAGTATCAGTAAAAAATGACGGGTCATGCGTATGTATAGGCAGAAGCATCGATTACAAGGGAGATCAGAAAAATGAAAAGAACAGCAGTATTCGCGCTTTGCCTCGCGCTCGCATTATCATTGCTTGGCTGCGGGACGAAGCCGGCCGAGGGCGGGACGCCTATAGCAGCAGCCGGCGGGACGCCTATTGCATCAGCCGGCGAGACTGATGATAACGGCGAGTATGATAATTCCGGCGAGCCTGACGATTTCGGCGAGCTTAGTGGCTCTGATGAAAACAGCGGCGCTATTCGTGAAGATGTCTGTGGCTTATATCTGGAAGTATTGGAAGATCTGTGGAACGTAGATCCCGGTTTGAATAGCGAGATCTCGCAGATCGGCATCGATCTGTCTGAGCTTTCTCATCTGACCGAAGCGGAAAAAGACTTCGTAATGAGCGGATTTGCGTCAAAACACGAGCTTCCTTACGTTGCAGGGACATGGGAGGAACTCTGCGAACAGGGCCTTATCGATAAGGAGAACCTTTACTGGGAAGATGGCTTGTTCTTCTCGATAAAGACGAACGAAGACGCCGAATGGAATCTTCCTGCCATGTTCGAAGGCGATCAGACTCCCGAGCTCACGTCGTTCGACGCGCAAAAATGGCGCAGCGGATTAGGCGCATATTTCTTCGGTCAGTGTACTGCTCAAAAAAACGACGATGGGAAATGGTCGTATACCGTCGGGCAGGAAGCCATCTCATGATCGTGCGATTGTCCGTCCATTATGCGGGAGAGGTCAATTTGGCCTCTCTCTTTTATTTCTAAAACAGAGAGAGGCAGTATGCATCGCGTCACTTTTTCAGGATCTGCACAGAGCGACGCTTTTCTGCTTTGACGATAAAAAGCTAAAACAAAATGTAAAGCACGCTTGACATAGGCGCCCGGCCGCGCTATACTGCGATTGTAAAGCAAGCTTTACATCACGTGATAGGAAAGGAGGGACGGATTTGAAAAACAGGATAGAGGAGATCCGGTCTTCGAGGAAGATAAAACAGGAGGAATTTGCGAAGGCTCTGGGGGTCACGCGGCAGACTATAAGCTCTCTTGAGAACGGCCGCTACAACCCTTCGATAAGCCTGGCCTTCAAGATAGCCAGATACTTTGGAATGACGATAGAAGAGATATTCATCTTCGAGGAGGATAAGGATGTATAACAATAAAAGGACGCTCATTTACCTCGCGGAGGTGATAGTGGGCGCGGCGCTGATATTTCTCGCCTTCACAGGGCGCCTTGACGGCGAGATCTGGGGAGGCATAGGCGGAGGACTCATGGGGATAGGGATCGCAAGGACCGCGATGAGCGTCAAATATAACCGCGATCCGGAGTACCGGGAGAAGGTCGATATCGACGCTTCGGACGAGCGCAACCACATGATCAGAAACAAGGCCTGGGCCTGGACCGGATACGCGACCGTTATGATCGCGGCCATAGGCGAGATAGCGGCTCTGATAATGGGAAAACGCATGCTGATGAACGCGTGCGCCATAATCGTTTGCGGCATACTCGTGCTGTACTGGGGATGCTACGTCATCATAAGCAGGCGATACTGACGTCTATAAGCTGCGGAAAGCGTCGGCGCGAGGCGCCGCGGACAGCGGCTGATCGGCCCGGTCTTATACCAGGCCATGAAGGGCAGGGGCCGGATTTGACATCCGGCCCCTTTTTTGCTACACTCAATCTATTATTTTTGATGAAAACAGCCGTTTTTACGGAAAGGAAGTGAAAGTCTCACCATGGACGCTGACAGTCAGGTGTCCTGTTTCTTATTTTTGGTCCTGCTCGGACTCGCGGCCTTTTTCGCCGTCGCTGAGACCGCCTTCGCGTCGGTCTCCGACAGCCGCATAAAGACCATCGCCGACAGAGGCGACGAGAGAGCTGAGAGGGCCGTATATATACTCGATAATTTCGATACCGCGATAAGCACCCTTCTTATCTGCACTAATCTGACCCATATTTCGGCCGCCGCTCTGGTGACCGTGACGGTCACGAGGCTGTGGGGGCTTGGCGCGGTCTCTCTCAGCACCATCATCACGACGATAGTGGTGTTTTTTGCTGGGGAGATGCTCCCCAAGAGCGCCGCGAAGAAGAATCCTGAGAGGGCGGCCCTGCGCTGCGCGGGCGCCGTCAGCTTCCTCATGAAGCTCTTCGCGCCGTTCTCCGCCATGCTCGCGAAGATAGGAGCCTTCGCAGCTACTCTTATGAAGGCCGAGCCCGAGCTCAGCGTCACTGAAGACGAGCTCTACGACATAATCGAGGACATGGCCGAGGAGGGCTCTATAGACGAGGATCAGGAAGATCTCATATCCTCCGTGCTCGACTTTTCGGACGTAGTCGCGAGGAATATCTTCACGCCCATAGACAAGGTCGTGGGCATCGATATCTCCATGAAGAGGGCCGACGCCTTCAGATTCGTCACGGAGCAAAAACACAGCCGCATACTCGTTTTCGAAGGACCGGAGAAGAGGATAGCCGGCGTGCTCCAGATCAGAAAGTCCCTTAAGCATTATCTCGCCACGGGCAGGATCCCGTCCGTCAGGAAGATGATGGACGAGCCTTTCTTCGTCTCGGCGTCGCTTCCGGCAGCCGACCTGCTCGAAGACATGTCCGCTAACAGGCAGAACATAGCCGTGGTCAAGAGCGGAAACGGCAGGATAATAGGCATAGTTACGGTCGAGGACATACTCGAGGAGCTCGTCGGGGAGATACTCGACGAGAAGGATGTGCAGGGAGGTGAGAACGCATGAGCATAGCTCTGCTCGCGGCGGGCCTCGTGCTATGCATCGCTTTTTCGGCGTTCTTCTCGGCATCCGAGATGGCTCTCTCTTCGGCCAACGAGATAAGGCTCGAGAACGAGGCTGAAAAGGGCGACAAGCGCGCGAAGACCGCTCTGCTGCTCACCAAGAGCTTCGACGATGCCCTCAGCGCCATACTTATCGGCAACAACCTCGTGAACATCGCGGCGTCATCGATAGCCTCGGTGCTGGTCATACTCATAAGCGGCAGCGACAGGCTCGCGTGGCTCTCGACCCTCATCGTGACCGTGCTGGTCATAATCTTCGGCGAGACCATACCCAAGATAAGCGCAAAGCAGCAGGCCACGCGCTATTCGCTCAGATGCGCGCCTTTTGTGAGGGCTCTCGAGATCGTCCTGCTTCCGTTCATCAAGCTCGTCGTAAAGCTGGTCAGCCTGCTTACGAGCGGCATAGAGGAGGCCGAGGATGATTCCGACGAGGACGAGCAGATCGAGGAGCTTCAGACAATAATCGAGACCGCCGAAGACGAGGGCGTCCTTGACAGCGACGAGACCGAGCTTTTGATAGCGGCTATCGATTTCGCCGACATCTCCGCCTACGAGGTCATGACCGCCAGGGTCGACATCGAGGCGATAGACATCGACGACGATATAGAGGAGATCAAGAAGTTCGCGGAGACCACCTCATACACCAGGATACCGGTCTACGAGGACAGCATAGACAACATAATAGGCATAATCCACCTCAACGCCTTCCTCAGGGCCTGCGCCCGCGGAGGGGAAGTGGATATCAGGGAGCTGCTCATGGAGCCGGTCTACGTCTACAAGACGGTGAGGCTCCCGCTCGTCTTAAGGCAGCTAAGGGAGACACAGCAGCACGTCGCCATAGTCACGGACGAGTACAGCGGTACCCTCGGCCTGCTAACGCTCGAGGACGTCATGGAGGCCATAGTCGGCGACATCTGGGACGAGAACGACCTCATAGAGGAGGACGTGGTCGTAAGGGGAGAGAACGAGTTCGAGCTCGATGGAGACCTTCCGATCTCCGACTTCCTGGACCTTCTCGACATAGACGAGGACGATTTTGAGTTCGATTCCGACACCGTAGGCGGCTGGTGCATGGAGATGCTCGAGCGCTTCCCGGAGGAGGGCGACAGCTTCGAATATGAGGATGAGGGGCTCAAGGTCACCGTGCTCGAGGCCGAGGACAGAAGGGTGGTCAAGGTGCTCGTCATCAAAGAAGTCATCAACGAATAAACTTCCAAATAAACTTGTAATAAAAGAATAATAGAGTAGAATATCCTTTGTGTAAAAACAAAGGATATTTTCAAAACGGCACGGCCTGGGCGCGGCAGCGCGCCCTCGTGTGAAACAAAGGAAGGCGACGCATTGGACACTCAAAAACTGAAGCGTGACCGCGCGATGCTGGTCACGGGCGGAATACTCATAATGCTCACGCAGCTCTCGATATCGACGAACTGCTTCTCACTCTTCATAGTGCCGATCTGCAACGATCTGGGCTTCATGAGGGGACAGTTCTCAGTGGCGCAGAGCATGATCTCGATGGGCGGAGTAGTCGCCGCGATCTTCAGCGGCAAGGTCTTCAACCGCTTCGGCATAGTCAACACCATGAGGATATCCGCGGCTCTCGCGGCTATCATATACTTCATGCAGAGCAACGTCAGCACCATACCGGGCTTTTGCGTAGTCAACTTCCTGCTCGGTTTCTGCAACTGCTTCGGCACCTCAGTGCCGCTCTCCCTGCTCATAACAGACTGGTTCACCGAGAAGCGCAACACCATCACCGGCATAGTGATGATGGGAAGCGGCCTCGGTACTTCGATATTCAACAGCGTCGCCAATTCGCTCATCCTCGGCTTTGGCTGGAGATCCGCGATGCGTATGCTCACCGTCATCATGGCGGTATGCTCGCTCGGCACCGACCTGCTCCTGCTCAAGGAGGCTCCCGAGAGCGTAAAGGCCCTCAGCGGCTCCAAGGCCGCGGCTCCTGCCGGAGGCAGTTCTAAACAGAGCGAAGTCCCGTTCTTCGTGGGCAAACACATCCCTATCGCCTTCATGTGCGCGATAATATCGATATCCAGCGGCGTCTTCATGAACACCATGCAGCCGCATCTTCAGGATATAGGCTACACCCAGACCTACGCCGCGCATCTCTACTCCGTATCCATGATAATGATGGCCATAGGCAAGATACTCCACGGCATGATAATAGACCGCTGGGGCGTACGCGTCAGCAACACCGCCATAGTCATCACTGCCTCGCTGGGCCTCATTGGACTGATACGCTTCAGCGGCCTCTTCACCGCGGCCCTGATCTGCATAGGAATGATGTTCATAAGCTCGCTCAACGTGGTCGGAGCCCCGGCGCTCGCGGAAGCGCTCGGAGGCAGCGCGAACAAGAAGTTCTTCCTCGGAAAGATCTCCGCCTGCATCAACGTGGGATACATGCTCGCCCCGTTCATCTACGGCGCCGTCTACGACCGCGTAGGCAGCTACATGCCCATGTACTTCGTAGCCATAGGGCTCCTTCTCTTCAGCCTCATAGGAATCTGGGGCCTGCTGCCGGCGAAGAAGGATCAGAAGGCGTAAAAAAGCGCGGGGCAGGGCGGGTCCTCGCAAAAACCCTCTTCATATCCCGCCGAAGTGATATAATATATACGACCAACAGTGTCCCGGGTGCTCAGAGCTGAGTCATCCGGGACCATTTTGAAGAAAGGAGAATCAACATGGAGAAGTACATAGATATCAACGGTATCACGATGTGCTATGAAGAGACCGGCGAGGGCAAGCCCCTCATCCTCATCCACGGCCTTACCGGGAACAAGGGCACTATGGCTCCCTTCCCCGGCATCATTGGCCCCGGCAGGAAATATATAGCGGTGGACGTACGCGGCCACGGCAACAGCAGCAAGCCCGAGTCCTATAAGCTCGAGGACCATGCGGACGACATAGCGGCCCTGATCAAGGCCCTCGGCTATGAGAAGGCCGATATACTCGGATATTCCATGGGTTCATATATCGCGCTGAACACCGGCGAGAAGTATTCCGATCTCATCGATCACCTCATCCTGCTCGCGTCCAAGCCCAACGGCAAGACCTCTTCCGTCGAGAAGATAGTCACCGACGCCGGCTACGACATGGCGACGCTCTCCCAGGAGAAGATGTTCGCGCTCATACTCGCGGCGGCGCTCACCCCCGAGAGCCTCAGGAAGATGAAGAGCGGAGAGATGCAGATCGACCTCACCGCGCTCACCGGCGTTCCCATGACCCCGGAGGAGAAGAAGGCGGAGAGCCTCTCCATAGCGGGCTTCGACCTCGCCCCGGACTTCGGGAAGGTCACCTGCAAGACCCTCGTCATCTCCTGCCAGTACGACGGCATCAACCCGCCGGAGCTCGGCAAGCAGATCGCCGACGGCATCCCCGGAGCAGAGTTCGTGCTCATCCCGGACGCCTCGCACCTCGTTCCCTACGAGCAGCCGGAGCTCCTCGGCAAGGCGGTGAACGACTTTCTCGCCAAGTAGAGCGGAGATCGCTTGTTACAGCAATATGACATTTTCCCGCGAAGGGGAGGGAGGGCTTGACTTTTCCTCCCCTTTAAAGTATAAAAAAGGGTAATT
Source organism: Bacillota bacterium (assembly GCA_017417045.1). Taxonomy (GTDB): domain Bacteria; phylum Bacillota; class Clostridia; order Peptostreptococcales; family Anaerovoracaceae; genus RGIG2707. Next base: position 3,448 of record JAFPZZ010000047.1, on the reverse strand, counting down.
GCATAAGCCCTTCGAGAGGAGTAGTCTTTTAGGACCCGTACAGAGAAGAAGCCTGCGGCTGAGAGCTTCAAAGGCACCGGAAGATGAAGGTCGCTCGAGCGAAAGGGGCACGCTAATGAGAGCCCTGATGACGGCGCAGGCCAAGTCGGGGAACAAAGGTGGTACCGCGGAATACATCCGTCCTTTGGGTAATATTGCCCGAAAGGGCGGATCTTTAATTATATCGTTTGGACAGAGCTTTTCATCTGACTAAGCGAGACGCTTTGCCGGAGCGTAGTCGAGACTCTAGGACGACGGACGCAGCCTGAGCTTAGGAGGGCTGCATGCGGCGGACGACGAGGCTCAGCGTATAATGCGGAGGCGCGTCGAGCGTGTCAGTGCAAAGATCTGCGGAAAAGGAAATAATATGCAGAACAACCTTCCGAAAAACTACGACCCCAAGAGCTATGAGGACCGCATATATCAGGAGTGGGAAGAGAGCGGCGCATTCACCGCCGAGCGCGATCCCAAGAAGAAGCCGTATACCGTCCTCATGCCTCCCCCCAACATCACCGGCCAGCTCCACATGGGGCACGCGCTCGACCAGAGCCTTCAGGACGTCCTGATCCGCTTCAAGAGGATGCAGGGCTATTCCGCTCTCTGGCTTCCCGGCACCGACCACGCGTCCATCGCGACCGAGGTGAAGGTAGTCGAAAAGATCAAGGCAGAAGAGGGCAAGACCAAGGAAGAGCTCGGGCGCGAGGAGTTCCTCAGACGCGCCTGGGCCTGGAAAGAGCAGTACGGCGGACGCATAGACACCCAGATCAGGAAGCTTGGCAGCTCCTGCGACTGGAGCCGCGAGCGCTTCACCATGGACGAGCAGTGCAACAGCGCCGTCGTCGAGCACTTCTGCAGGCTCTATGAGAAGGGACTGATATACAAGGGCAAGAGGCTCATCAACTGGTGCCCGGTCTGCGGATCGGCGCTCTCCGACATAGAGGTCGAGCACGAGGACAAGGCCGGCAAGTACTGGTATTTCAGATATCCCGGAGCCGACGGCAGCGAAGGCATAACCGTCGCCACCTCCAGGCCTGAGACCATGTTTGCCGACGTAGCCATAGCGGTCAACCCCTCCGACGAGAGATACAAGGACATGGTCGGCAAGACCGTGCTTCTCCCGCTCGTGAACAGGGAGATCCCCATCATCGCGGATCCCTATCCCGATCCCGAGAAGGGCACAGGCGCGGTGAAGATCACCCCGTCCGCCGATCCCAACGACTTCGAGGTCGGACAGCGCCACGGGCTCGAGATCATAGAGTGCATAGACGAAGAGGCGAAGATGACTGAGGCCGCCGGCAAGTACCAGGGCATGGATCGCTACGAATGCCGCAGGGCATGGGTCGCGGACCTCGACGCAGCGGGCTACCTCGTAAAGACCGAGGACATGATCATACCCACGGGCGAATGCTACCGCTGCCACACCGTCGTCGAGCCGCGCATATCCAACCAGTGGTTCGTAAAGATGAAGCCGCTGGCCGAGCCTGCGCTCGAGATAGCGAGGAACGGACAGCTCAATTTCGTGCCCGACAGGTTCGAGAAGATATACTTCCACTGGCTCGAGGAGATCAAGGACTGGTGCATCTCCAGGCAGCTCTGGTGGGGACACCGCATCCCGGCCTACTACTGCGAGGACTGCGGCGAGATGATAGTCTCCCGCACTCCCGTCACCAAATGCCCGAAGTGCGGAAGCGAGCGTATGCATCAGGACGAGGACGTGCTCGACACTTGGTTCAGCTCGGCGCTCTGGCCGTTCTCCACTCTCGGCTGGCCCAACACCGAGAGCGAGGACCTCAAGTACTTCTATCCGACCGGAACGCTCGTAACGGGCTACGACATAATCTTCTTCTGGGTTGCCAGGATGGCCTTCGCCTCCGTCGACGAGATGGGAGAGAGTCCGTTCAAGTACGTTCTTATCCACGGCCTCGTCAGAGACGCTCAGGGCCGCAAGATGAGCAAATCCCTCGGAAACGGCATAGATCCGCTCGAGGTCATAGATAAATACGGCGCCGACGCGCTGAGGTTCATGCTCCTGTCCGGAATAGCTCCGGGCAGCGATATCAGGTACTCCGACGACAAGGTCGAGGCTGCCAGGAACTTCGCGAACAAGCTCTGGAACGCCTCCAGGTTCGTCATCATGAACCTTCAGGACGAGAACGGAGAGTTCCTTCCCATGGCGGATCCTTCTTCTGCCAAGCTGAAGGACGAGGACCTCTGGCTCTATACCCGCATCAAGGAGAGCCTCGCCGAGGTCACCGCGAACATGGAGAAATTCGAATTCGCGCTGGCTGCGGCAAAGATCTACGACCTAACCTGGGACGTCTTCTGCGACTGGTACATAGAGCTGGTGAAGCCGAGGCTCTGGAACGGAAGCGATGAGGATAAACAGACCGCCAGATACGCCCTCGTCTGGGCGCTCAGGGACATCCTGAGGATGCTGCACCCCTTCATGCCCTTCATCACCGAGGAGATCTGGAGCTTCCTTCCCAAGGCGGAGGGCGCCAAGCAGTTCCTCATGCTCGAGAGCTGGCCCGAGATGCCCGATTTCGACGCCGGAGAGTCCCGCGAGGTCATAGAGACCGCGCAGGCCTGCATCAAGGCTATCAGAAACATCAGGGCGGAGGCCGACGCTCCGCAGTCAAAGAAGCTGCACGCATTCTTCGTCGCCTCAGGCAAGGAGGCTGAATACCTCGCGGCTGCCAAGGAGCACATCATGAGCCTCGCCGGCCTCGAGGGGATGAGCATAGCGGGCGAAGCGGACGATACTCTGGGAGAGACCATGTCGGCGGCCCTGCCCGGAATACAGATCTACGTTCCGCTCGACGAGCTGGTCGATTACAAGGCCGAGCTCGAGAGACTGAAGAAGGAGCAGGAGAGGCTCACCAAGGAGGTCGCGAGGGCTGAGGCCAAGCTTGCCAACGAGGCCTTTACGTCCAAGGCTCCCGCGGCAGTCATAGAAAAGGAAAGAGCGAAGCTCGACAACTTCAGGGATATGCTGGAAAAGACCAATTCCAGGATACCCGCAGTCGAAGCTAAGCTGAGATAAAGAAACAGGAGCGGACAAACGTCCGCATTGCGGGAAAGGGGAGAAAACATGGAATTCACTGAAATGATGCATGCCTATATCGCCGCCAAATACTGCGTCTACCTCGAGGAACGCTTCGGGGAGAGAGGCGAAGCCGCCTTCCTCCACGCGACGAGGCATTACGCTCAGCAGAGGGGCCGCAGGATGGCTCAGAGAGCTATCAGGGACGGCCAGCCGTTGACCTATGAGACCTACTGCAGATACGGCGAATGGGTGAATACTGATACGGCAAAGGCCGAGGGACTCGCCAACAAGGCCGAGGTGAAGAGTCTCGCGCCCGACTACGAGGTCCACATCTACGTATGTCCCTGGCATTCGCAGTTCGCG
>JAFPZZ010000046.1 GCA_017417045.1 Bacillota bacterium | reverse complement strand
TTCGTCGCCTGTGATGTCAGCTATGCTGAGGGATCGCTTGCCATCCTCAATTATTACCAGACCGAAGTGTATTCTTCCGTCTGTCACCCCATGAAAATGTTCATAGCGAGATCCGATGGTCGAGTGGTCTCTCATCTGTGAACCCTTTCCAGCACAGCGCAAAAGAGTATAGGCTCTTTTTTTCGAATATTACAAGAAAAGATAATAAATAGACCCGGCGAATCTATTACGGATTTGCCGGATCTATTGATTTAAGGGTCTCTGTGTTCTTTATATTTAGAGTAAGCTTACTGCTGCAGCGAAAAACGTTTCATATTAGGCGAGTGTCGCGATATTCTCTCATTCTCCGTTTTGCAGATCTTTTCGATCATCCTTTCCCTATCTCGCTCAGCACCTCCGCCGTGCAGTGTATGCCCTTGTAGAAGTTTTCAAGGACGAAGTTCTCGTTTGGGGCGTGCTGGCTCTCGTCGGCGTTGCAGTAGGGGACGCACATGGAGGGCAGGCCGGCGATCTTGGTGAAGACGTATTCGGGATTGGTTGCGCCGGTCGTTGGCATTATCACGGGTTTGATCCCGTAGACCTTTTCGACGGCGCGCATGACGGCCTGGCATTCGGGGATCTCGGGGTTCGTGCGCGAGGGCCAGAGGTAGGAGCTGACCGTGAGCTGTACGTCCGGGTCGTACTTCGCTATGTGCGCCTTGATCTTCCTGATGATGTCTTCGGGGTCCTGATCCTTTACGAGGCGGAAGTCCATCTTGGCGATCGCGGAGCCGGGGACTATGGTCCTGTAGCCCGAGCCTGTGTAGCCGCTGCCGAGCCCGTTGAGATTGAAGGTCGGGCGGAACATCCTGTTCATATGGAACTGCTCCTTGCTCATGGTGAGCGGCTTGACCGCGCCTGTCACTCTCTGTACGCCTTCAGGGTCGAAGTCCAGAGCCTCGATGAGGCCCATCTCGTAATCCGTCGGGGGCAGTACGTCGTCGTAGAAGCCCTCGATGGCGCAGTTTCCGTCGTCATCCATCATTGTCGAGAGGAATCTGACCATTTTCCAGGCAGCGTTGGGGATATTGTTTCCGTTGTGCCCGGAGTGGTTGTCCTTTTCGGCGGTCTTCACTTCGAAAGTGCACTTGACGGTGCCTCTCGTGCCGAAGTGCATGGAGGGCCTTCCGTCTGGCTCCTGGCCGCCGTCGGCGTTGTATACCAGGTCGCAGCCGAGCAGGTCCTTGTGCGGGATTATGAAGTCGAGTATATTTGCGCTGCCGTTCTCCTCCTCGCCCTCGAGGAAGAATTTGATATTGACGGGCAGGGGAGTGCCGGTCGCGAGATAGGAGCGGAGCGCCAGTATGTGCGCGAGGAACTGCCCCTTGTTGTCGCCGACGCCGCGGCCGTAGATGCGGCCGTCCCTGATGTCGGGTTCGAAGGGATCGCTGAGCCATTTGTCGAGCGGCTCGGGCGGCTGGACGTCGTAGTGACCGTAAAACATTACTGTCTTTGCGCCTGGTATCTCAGTCTCTATATGACCGAAGATCACTGGCGCGCCCTTGGTAGGAAAGACCTCCGTCTTGACGCCGAGGCCTTCGAGCATATCCACGATATACGAGCAGGCTTCCTCGACGCCTATGCCGCGGCTCGCTATGCTGGGTATGCGTACGAGTTCGATGAGGGTGTTGAGGTCTTTTTCTCTGTTTTGGTCTATGTGTTCATGGACTTCCTTGATGCTCATACTGCACCTCCTTGTTGCCTTCAGGATCTGAGCGCCTTGGTAACGGTCTCAAGCATATTTATGAGCAGTTCGTGGTCGCTGGTGAGGGCGTCGTATACCGCGTCCTCGCTCAGCACTCCGCGCTTTAGATCCGCGGGAAGCTTGCCCGCCTCGTCGTCCTCGAAATCGGAGATCCATTCCTCTCCGCTGTAGTATTCTTCGAGTTCGGCGATGAGGGGCATGAGGGCCGCGTAATCGTCCAAGGCCGCCTCCAGCTTCGAATGGACCTCGTTTGCGCGGTCAAGTATCTCTTCAAAGTGTTTTATCCTATCGATCTGATCCATGATATGGCTCCTTTCTATTTCTCGATCTCGCCTTTCCAGTCTATGATGCCGCCGAATTCGCGCACGTCGGTGTAGCCAAGCTCGGCGAGCTTTTGGGCGGCCTCCTTGCTCTTGAAGCCGCGGTGGCAGTAGACGAGCAGGGTCTGATCCTTGTCGGTCAGCGGCCCGACGTCACCGTTCATTATCCCGTTGGAGGGCACGCTGATGGCTCCGGGAATGTGGCCCGACTCGTAGCCTTCGTTTCTGACGTCAACTATGCGCAGGTCCATGCCGCTGTCTATGAGCTTTGCGGCCTCGTCCGCCGTGATCTTCTTGTATCCCGTGGCAGGAGCGGCCTTCGAGCGGGCTTTGCCTTTTTTTACGCCCTTGGCGTAGAGCAGAGCGGCTCCAATGACGGAGGCCTTGAAGGCCATACCTATCATTTTTCTCTTCAGTTTTCTGCGCTTTCTTTTGGACATGAATAACATGTTTTATATACCTGCCTTTTCTATATAGCTTGTTATTGAGCTTTGATATTACTGTTTCTGCTTATATTATAGCCGAAAAGAGCAATAAAAATAGCCTTGAGAACGATGAAGTTTCAAGGCTTTTGCGGTGGTGGAGCATAGGGGGATCGAACCCCTGACCTCAAGATTGCGAACCTTGCGCTCTCCCAGCTGAGCTAATGCCCCGCAGCAAGCTTTATTATTGTATCACAAGCTCGGGCGTAATCAAATATTATTTTTGCGGAGCGAAAAATAAATCTTAGGACGGCGGTCATTATGTCCTGAGCCTGATTGCATGGTCTGCGCGCGGGGATTATAATAAACGTAGAAGCTCTGAGCCGTGTTGTGTCTTCAACATGCAGGGCGCTTTGCAAAGTATACCGTATCTATGATCTTATACTCTTAAGTACCAAAGAAAGGAGCAGAAAAATGGGCTATACCATGAAATACCCCATCGATAAAAAGATGGTGGCGGAGCATCTCGCGGGCATGTGCAAATTCCCGACCCGCACCCACAGACTTGAGGAGATGATAGACTTCAAGCCCTTCGACGACATGCATGAGTACATGAAGGAGATCTATCCTCTGATCCATGAGAAGCTCGAGTGGGAGATCGTCGGACGCGACGCTCTGCTCTATCACTGGAAGGGCACCGGAAAGAGCGACAAGCTTCCTCTGCTGTTCATGGCTCACCAGGACGTCGTTCCCGAAGGAGATCCCGCTGCGTGGAAGTATCCTCCCTATGCCGGCACCATCGATGAGAACGGCAGGATCTGGGGCCGCGGAGCCGGAGATTCCAAGGGCAATATCGTTCCCGAGATGGAAGCGGTCGAATATCTGCTCTCGATAGGATATACGCCCGACGTCGATATCTACCTCGGCTACGGCTACAACGAAGAGGTCGGTTCCGGACTCAAAGAGAAGAGCGCGGCCTGCATGATCATGCGCACTCTCGAAAAGAGAGGCGTAAGGCTCGAGGGTGTCCTCGATGAGGGCGGCGGAGTGCAGAAGGGCGAAAACTTCGGCATCGACTCCGCAAACGTCGCGACCATAGGCATCTGCGAGAAAGGCTACGCCGACTTCGAGATCATCAGAAAGGACGCCGGCGGACATTCCTCCGCTCCTGAGCCGAACGGCGCTCTTACCTACGTCGCCAACGCCATACTCGGCATCGAAAACAATCCTTATCCGCTGCGCCTGATCCCGGCAGTTGCCGAGAAGTTCAGGGTGCTCTCTCAGTTCATGAGCGATCCCGAGCAGAAGAGGATCTTCTCCGACCTTGAGAAGAACTGGGCGGAAGCTGAGCCCATCATCGCGAAGGATAGGAAGCTCAGGCCTTACTTCCACACCACCATGGCTATCTCCATGGCTAGAGGTTCTGCTCAGGCGAACGTTCTCCCCGAGTACGCTTCCGTGACGGTCAACTGCCGTATACTCGCTCCGGATACCGTTGATTCCGTACGCGAGCACATCAAGAGCGTCATCCCCGAGGGCATGGAGATCGAGCTCCAGAAGGGCTGCGATCCCTCCGAGATCTCCGTCTGGGACAGCGAGTTCAGAAGGAACGTCATGGAGGTCGCTCAGACCTTCGACCCGAAGCCCATCATCCCAGTTCCTGACATGGTAGTAGGCGGCACCGACGCCAAGTACTTCAACACCATCAGCGAAAACGTCTATCGCTTCATCGGCTTCGCGGCCGTAGGCGAGTCCGGCGGCGCCCACGTGGTCGACGAGTACATGGACACCGACAAGGTCGCCTCCGCCTGCGACTTCTTCATCGACCTGATCAAGAAGTACGAGGTCAAGTAGGGAGTTGAAGGTTCAGGAGCTCTGAAGGAAATGCATCTCTCCGGTCTTTACGCCGGGAAAAGGCCTTACCGTGAAAAGAGCCTGAACACTGGCGGAGCTCGATGACAGATCGAGCCCTGATATGAACGA
>JAFPZZ010000045.1 GCA_017417045.1 Bacillota bacterium | reverse complement strand
GTTTTCTATGCACCAGCACACGGTCTCCTGATCGAAGCCGGGGCATACGATGAACTTCGCTCCCATGGCTACGGCTTCTTTGGCCTGCTCGGCGTTGATGACCGTTCCCGCGCCTACGAGGACCTCGGGACATTCCTCGGCCACGTTTTTTATAGACTGCGCGGCGGCGGCGGTCCTGAAGGTGATCTCCATGACGTCTATGCCGCCCGCGAGCAGGGCTTTGGCGGTCGGGACAGCGTCCTTCGCGTCGTCCAATACTACTGTGGGAACCACTCCGGCTCTCCTGAGACGTTCAAAATTATCCATTTTAGTTTCCTTTCTGCTGTGTATCATCCGGTATCGTCCGGATGGTTGTAGGCGCAGTCTAAATCTTCCTGAGTTCGAACGAGCCCTCGGGAAGGCGTTTTTCGCAGGCCTCTATGGCTTCGGGCTCCCTGTCGCAGATGATGAACCTCCTGCCGTTTTTGAGCGCTGAGGCCGCTAGAGTCCCGCTTCCCGCGAAGAAGTCCGCGGTCAGATCTCCGGGCTCGGTGAAGCTCTCTATGAGCACGTCCAGGAGCTTTTCAGGTTTCTGCGTGGGGTAGCCCGTGCGCTCGGAGGAGCTTCGGCCGACCATGTCGATGTGGATCACGTCCTTCTGGTTGACCATGGTGTACCAGCCGTTCTCATCGCAGAACTCTTCGACTCCCTTGAAGCGGTAGGGCTTTCCTCCGCGGTTGTAGGACTTTTCCTTGCGGGGGTTATAGTAGTAGTCCTTCGTCTTCGAATAGACCAGTATGTTGTCGTGCTTCTTGGCGAAGCTGCGCTTGGAGGCGCCGCCGGATTTGTAGCTCCAGATGAGCTCGTTTACGAAGTTCCTGTAGCCGAAGAGCTTGTCCATCTCGACCTTGACGTAGTGCACCGCGTGCCAGTCCAGGTGTACGGCTATGACTCCGTCATCCGCAAGCAGCTCCTTCATCGGCGCTATGCAGCCCATAAGCTCTGCGATGTACTGATCCATGCCGCCGTGCCACTTGTCGCTGTAGCTGCCGTACTCGGAGTTGGAGAAATAGGGAGGATCTATATAAATGAACGAGATCTTCCCGCGCCAGCCTTCCTCCAGCAGAGAGTTTATTACGGCGTTGTTGTCGCCCTGTATCACAAGGTTTTTATCTGAATACTTGTCCATGATGGCTTTAATTATATCAAATCGTAAATATAAGTGAAGTTTATCTTTTTGTGTGCTATACTGTCTGCCTATGGAGGTGAAGACGTGAATATCTATCTTCAGCTGTTTACCAGCTTCGCTAAGATCGGAGCGCTGACCTTTGGGGGAGGCATGGCCATGCTTCCCATGCTTCAGAGGGAGCTCGTCGAAAACAAGCACTGGGTCACGGAAAGCGAGATACTCGATTATTTCGCGATAGGGCAGTGCACGCCGGGCATCATAGCGGTAAATACCGCGACCTTCGTCGGACACAAGATGAAGGGCAATCTCGGGGGAATAGTAGCCACTCTGGGCGTAGTCTTCCCGAGCGTCGTGATAATAACCCTTATAGCCGCATTCCTCTCCAATTTCGCGGATCTCGCGATAGTGAAGAACGCCTTCGCGGGGGTTAGGGTCTGCGTCTGTGTGCTGGTCCTCAATGCCATAGTCAAGCTGCTCAGGAAGACTGTAATAGACGTACCTACCGCGGCCATATATATAGTCGTCACGGCTCTCGCCACCATGAGCGACATCTCCCCGATAGTATTCGTCGTCATCGCGGCGATAATAGGCATAATACTCAAGAGCAAGGATGACGCCAAGCCCGGAAAGGAGGTCTCGAAATGATATATCTGAGACTGTTCTGGGAATTCTTCAAGGCGGGCCTTTTCGCGGTCGGCGGAGGGCTCGCGACGCTTCCGTTCCTCACCGCCATCAGCGACAGCACCGGCTGGTATACCAAGGCTCAGCTCGCCGATATGGTCGCCGTTTCCGAGAGCACCCCGGGCCCCGTCGGAGTCAATATGGCAACTTACGTGGGATTCACCATCAGGGGAGTGCCAGGAAGCCTCGTTGCCACGATAGGCCTGATAACGCCTTCCGTGATAGTCATACTCATAGTTGCCAAGATCCTGGACAAGTTCAGGAGCAACAAATACGTCGACAGGGCGTTCTACGCCATCAGACCCTCGTCCACGGCGCTGATCACGTCCGCCCTTATAGGACTGATGATGCTCTGCTTCTTCAACGTCGACGCCTACAGGGCCAGCGGCGCGCTGACGGATCTCTTCAGCCTGAAGAACACCGTGCTTTTCGCCGCCCTCTATGTATTCACCAACTATGTGAAGCAGACGAAGAAGCTGCATCCCATAGTCTTCATCGCGGTCTCCGCCGTCGCCGGCATAGCGTTCAGCTTCGCCGGGGCTTAGAAAGCGCAGCAGGTAAGATCACATGCGCGGCTTCGGCATTACAGCCCCGCGCTGTGCGCAAATACGATCAAAAGAGCTTCGCGTCTGCGAAGCTCTTTTGACGTCTGTAAGTCATTCTCTCGGAACGCTAGTTGAAATATCTGAACACGCCCTTGACCTTGCCTATGATATGGCAGGAGGGGACTATGATAGGCTCCATCGAGGAGTTTCTCGGCTGAAGGCGTATGTGGCCGTTTTCCCTGTAGAAGGCCTTGACAGTGGCCTCGCTCTCGAGCCCGTCTATCATGGCGACCACGATATCGCCGTTCTCCGCGGTGCTCTGCTCCTCTACGAGGAGGTAGTCGCCGTCGTTGATGCCTGCCTCTATCATGGATTCGCCGTGGACAGTGAGCATGAAGTTCGTACCCCTTCCGAGATATCTGGAGGGGAGGGGGAAGTAGTCCTCAATGTTCTGCTCGGCAAGTATGGGCGTGCCGGCGGCTATCCTTCCCACGACAGGGATGTCGGCAACGTCGCTGCGCTGCTCGCTCTGCGGCTGCTCCTTGCGCACGGGACCTTCGTCTCCAGCGTCCTGTATGACCTCGAGGGCGCGTCTCCTGCCCGGATCCTTTCTGATATAGCCCTGCCTGCACAGCGACTCTATAGACTTGTGCACGGTAGAAGTCGACTTTATATTGAGCGCTTCGCAGATCTCGCGTATAGCCGGAGGATATCCGTTGCGCTTGATCTGAGAGCTCATATATTCGAGTATGGCCTGTTCGCGTGAAGTCATGGCATGCCTCCTGTCTTTTATAATATAAAGTTTACCATAAACGTTCGCAGATGTAAACATTTGTTCACGCTTTGGCATATAAAAAACTCCGGCGGAGCCGGAGCTTTTTATCACTCATTCTTTTTTATCAGCTTAGGGGAGCCGTTATTTACTAGAACCACTTGATCCCGGAGTCGAATACGTTGATGCCGTCGAAGGTGTAGCCTGCGGTGCGGATCTGGCATTCCTTTACGTAGTTGAGCCAGTCGATGTAGTCCTTGCCTTCGTGGGTGAGTCTGAGGGGCTCTTCGAGGTTCTCGAAGATCTTCTTTCCTGCGAGCTTCTCGGCGGTCCTAACCTTGTCGGCGAGGTACTTCTCGGAGGTTCCGAGTCTCTTTGCTGCTGCGCTGATGCTCATGTCGCTGTAAACTTCAAGTACTGCTCTGCTGTTGATATCCATCGTGATTTCCTTTCTGCCTGGGAGGCTGCTATATATTTGTTCTATGTTTAAACTTTTGTTTTTGTCTCGATTTCCTCTTGACAACTACATGATAATAGCAAGCCTCCTATTCGTCAAATTTATAGTTTTAATCGAGGGCATAGTTTTAGCCTATTGTTAAAAGCTATAGTTTTCGCGCAGATTCCCATAGATCTATAGCCCGGCTTTATCCCTCCCGCATAGCGTATGCGACAGCTGTGATCTGATGAGTTTATAGCTCATACGATTTTTATAATGATCCGCTGCTCATTTTTTATATTTATCCTATTGACAAAGCTCTTATTACCGCAATGTAAAAGGGATATTACTTTTAGATATGAGCACGGGGGAAACTCAGAGGTTATAATATTAATAATTAAAGCCGAAATCCGCTGATTTCAAAGGATTTTTATGACTGAGCCAAGAAACTTGTTTGGAACAGAGTGCACTGGATGCATATACATCGACGACGTCGCGGTATGCGAAAAGACAGAGCGCGCCCACGGGCGTGCTTTCTTGGATTGATGGATGGACCGGGAGGCGCTATGCGCTTTCCGGTTTATTTATAGGGAGAAGTATTATTCAAAAAGGAGGAGATCACTGTGAAAAAACTATTAGCACTGCTCTGCGTAGCGGCGATGCTCTTTACCGGCAGCGTCATCGCAGCGGCAGATGAGGAGCTCCCGACCGTAGTCATACTCGGAACGGGCGGCACCATCGCCGGAACCGGCGAGGCTGGAAAGACCACCGGCTATTCCGCCGGAGAGCTCGACATCCAGTCGCTTATCGACGGAGTCCCGGGCATCGAGAAGCTCGCTAAACTGCAGGGAGAACAGGTACTCAATACCGCGAGCGACAACGTCACCGACAAGGACTGGATCGTCCTTGCCAACAGGATCAACGAGCTCGCCAAGGATCCCAAGATCGCGGGCTTCGTAATCACCCACGGGACCGACACCCTCGAGGAGACCGCATACTTCCTCGATCTCACCGTTAAGACCGACAAGCCGGTCATCTGCGTAGGCGCCATGAGGCCCGCCACTGCGACTTCCGCCGACGGCCCTCTGAACCTCTATCAGTCCGTAGCTCTCGCAAGGAGCCCCGAAGCCGTAGGACAGGGCGTAATGGTCGTATTCTCCGACGGGATATTCTCCGCCAGGCAGGTAACCAAGATAACGACCTACAGGACCAACGCGTTCGATGGCAAGGATTTCGGAGCCCTCGGCTACATGGTAGACGATAAGCCCTACTTCTACACCAAGGACGTAAGGCCTCACACCACCGCCACTCCGTTCGACGTATCCGGACTTGAAGAGCTCCCGAAGGTCGGCGTTGCATACTTCCATATCGACGCCGAGCAGGAGATCATCGACATGTTCATGGACAGGTATGACGGCGTCATCGTAGCAGGCGCGGGCAACGGCTCCATGAGCACTCTCTGGCACAACCGCATCAAGGAGAGAGTCGACGGCGGCGACAGCACCATAGTCGTAAGAGCCGGCCGCATGGACAACGGCATCGTTACCGAGTACGCGACCAACCCCCAGACAATAGCAGGAAACAACCTCAACCCCCAGAAGGCGCGCATCCTGCTCCAGCTCTGCCTCACCCTGACTCATGACAGGGAGGTCATCCGCGATTACTTCGCCAAGTACTGATGAGAACGAAGTAAGGAATAAAGGAAAGGAGATAACAAAATGAAAAAGATATTAGCTCTCCTGCTCTGCCTTGCTCTCGTCTTCGGACTTGCAGCCTGCGGAGAGAAGAAGGAAGCCGAGCCCGCACCGGCCCCGGCTGAAGAACAGAAGGAAGATACCCTTCCGACCGTAGTGATACTCGGAACGGGCGGCACCATCGCCGGAACCGGCGAGGCTGGTAAGACCACCGGCTATTCCGCCGGCGAGCTCGACGTACAGTCCCTCATCGACGGAGTCCCCGGGCTCGACAAACTCGCCACCCTCAAGGGCGAGCAGGTGCTCAACACCGCCAGCGACAACGTAACCGCCAAGGACTGGATCGTCCTCGCCAAAAGGATCAACGAGCTCGCAAAGGATGATTCCATAGCGGGATTCGTTATCACCCACGGTACCGACACCCTCGAGGAGACCGCATACTTCCTCGACCTGACCGTAAAGACCGATAAGCCGGTCATCTGCGTAGGCGCGATGAGGCCCGCTACCGCGACCTCTGCCGACGGCCCGATGAACCTCTATCAGTCCGTAGCTCTCGCAAGGACCCCCGAGGCCAAGGGCAGGGGCGTTATGGTAGTCTTCTCCGACGGGATCTACGCCGCCAGACAGGTCACCAAGGTAACGACCTACAGGACCGACGCATTCAACGGCAGAGACTTCGGGGCTCTCGGCTATATGGTAGACGACAAGGCCTACTTCTATAACAAGAGCGAGAAGCCCAACACCGTAGACACTCCGTTCGACGTGTCCGAACTCGAGGATCTGCCCAAGGTCGGCATCGCCTACTTCCACATCGACGCCGAGCTCGACGTGCTCGAGCACTATCTCGACAGCTATGAGGGCGTCATCGTGGCAGGCGCCGGCAACGGCTCCATGAGCACGCTTTGGCACAACAGGATCAAGGAGAGAGTCGATGGAGGCGACGGGGTTATCGTCGTAAGGGCAGGCCGTATGGACAACGGCATCGTCACCGAGTACGCTACCAACCCCCAGACCATCGCAGGAAACAACCTCAACCCGCAGAAGGCCCGCATCCTTCTGTCCCTCGCCCTGACCGTGACCAAGGACAGAGAGCAGATCCGCGAGTACTTCGCCACTTACTAAAGCCCCCGCGCGCAGGCTGCATATAAGCGGCCCGGCGCATGAATCGTAAATCCCTTTTATTTCAATACTTTTCCGGAAGAGTCCCCGCGGCGGTCCCGCGGGGCTCTTCATTTCGGACAGTCTCACAAAAAGCTGGAACACTGCGTTCTTCTATGCTTATAATATAAATATGGATACTGCAATAGGAAAAAGCTTTAACAGCTACTGGTTCACGGACATCAGAGAGATCGTGACCGTAAAAGATCTGCTGTCTAGCAGCGCCGCGCTGTACGCCGATAATCCCGCGTTCTGGGTGAAGAAGGAGAAAGGGGCACCCTACGCCGCGGTAAGCTACAGTCTCCTCCAGCACGACGTGGACGCGCTTGGCACAAGGCTTATCGATCTGGGCCTTTCAGGCAGCCGCGTGGCAGTGATGGGGCAGGGATGCTACGAGTGGATCGTCAGCTATCTTTCCGTCATCAACGGCACCGGGATAGTGGTCCCTATAGACAAAGAGCTCTCAGGGCCTGAGATAGCTAATCTTCTTCGCGCGGGCGAGGCGTCGACGATATTCTGCACCTCCGCCGAATGCAAGAAGCTCAGAGGCCTCAGCGAGGTCGAACGCCTCGTGGTCATGGATCTCTACGGGGACAGGACGAATATCGGCGAGGAAGTTGCGCCGCCGGACTTCGACGAGGATAAATACAGAAGCATCGTCATGGACGGCAGAGAGGCCCAGGGAGAGGTCGAAGTGCTCTCGTGGAGCAAACTCCTGGCCGAGGGTGAAAAACTCCTCAGAGAGGGAAATACGGCCTTCTCGGGGCATCAGATAGACCCTGACGCGATGTCGGTCATACTCTTCACCTCTGGCACGACCTCGCGCCCCAAGGGCGTCATGCTGAGTCACCGAAATATAACCTCGAACATCATGGACGTCTGCCGCATATGCAACGTCCTTCAGAGCGACAAGACGCTCTCGATACTTCCCATACACCATACCTACGAATGCACCCTTGGCATGCTCCTGGTGCTGTACAGGGGAGCCAGCACCGCGTTCTCGGAGGGGCTGAAATACATCAGCCAGAATATGAACGAGGCGCACAACACCTTCATCATAGCCGTCCCAAGGGTCCTCGAGATGGTCTACGACCGCATACAGAAGGGCATAGCCAAGAGCGGCAAGGAGAAGCTCTTCGGCAGGATGATGTCGCTGAACAGATGGCTCAGAAGAAGGGGCATCAACCTCAGCAGGCGCATATTCGCCTCGGTCCACGAGCAGCTCGGAGGCAAGCTTCGCGTCATCATAACCGGAGCGGCCGCCCTAAACCCGAATCTGATAAGGTTCTACGAAGACCTCGGGATCACCGTGCTTCAGGGCTACGGCATGACCGAGTGCACTCCTCTGATCTCCGGAACGCCCGAGACTGCGGCGGCCGAGCGCTACCGCAAGGCGGGCTCCGTTGGCACGGTCGTCGACGCCGGTGAGATCAGGCTCGAGGAGCAGGACGAGAGCGGCATAGGAGAGATACTCTTCAAGGGGCCGAACGTCATGCTCGGATACTACAACATGCCCGAGGAGACTGCGGCGGCCATAGAGCCCGACGGCTTCATGCACACGGGAGACCTCGGCTTTATAGACAAGGACGGCTGGCTCTACCTGACCGGCCGAAAGAAGAACATAATAGTCACCAAGACCGGCGAGAACGTCTATCCCGAAGAGATAGAGGATGACATCATACAAGAGCCCTGCATAGAGGAGTGTATGGTGTTCCCGCACAAGAGGGACGGGGATGAGATAGTGGCCATACAGATCTGGCCCATGCTCGCCAACGTGACCGAAGCGCTGGGGCACGCGCCCTCCGAGGAGGAACTCGACGCCTTCTTCAAGAAGCTGGTAAGGGAATACAACGAGAAGCTCCCCGCCTATAAGCGCATAACGGGCGTCTTCGTCAGGAGGAACAAGTTCGTGACTACTACGACGCTAAAGATCAGGCGCCAGGACAATCCTTTGACCGAGGAGGATATCATAGGCTACAAAAAGCCGGATCTTGGTATCTGAGCCCTATCGCGGCCAAATGGCCGGCGGTAGATCTGTGCTTTGAGCGTCAGATCTGTGCTTTGCTTGGTAAATACAAAAAGCAGCGCGTTTGCGCTGCTTTTTCCTTGCGGGATCTTAAACAATGAGGCGCAGCCAGCTATCAGCCCTCAGACCGGTATCAGCCCTGTTTCTGGGACTTCTTATATCCCGACGCGTACTTCAGCGACAGGAGGCTTCCTATCACGAAGGTCACGAAGCAGAGTATGAAGGGGATGTGCGGGTCAGTGTCGTAGATCAGGCCTGCGAAGGCCGCTCCGAAGATTCCGCCCAGCGAGTTCATCGCCTGATAAAAGCCCATGACGGAGTTGCTGGTCTCCGGCGTCGCCCTCATGGCGCAGAGGTTCTGCATCAGGGGCAGCCTCGCGGTATTGATCACGAAGAAGGCTATGTCGCATATCGCGAAGGGCCAGAGGCTGTTGAAGAAGAGCATGGCGAGGGCTATGGGCACCGTGTTGAGCATGACCACCCATACGAAGCTCCTGTTGGTGTCGGTCTTCTTCATCAGGTACATGCAGAGAGTGCTGTTTATGATCATGCCGCCTATCGCTATCGCGGCTTTGAAGATGCCGTTATAGGCCGAGGACATGCCGAAGAAGTCCTTTATGTAGTAGTTGAAGACCTGCTCGTAGGAGTTCTGTCCTATGGCGCAGATCGCGATTATAACGAATATCATAGCGAGGCTCGGCGTTATGAAGTTCCTGATATCCAGGAAGGCCGCGAAGGGATTGGCCTCGGAGAGGGTGAGGGGATGGTCGGGCTTGTGCTTGAGCGGGGTGTCGTCCACGCACACGGCGTAAAAGACTATGCCGCTGAGCGCGAGCAGCGCTACCTGAGCTATGAAGGCGGCCTCAACGGATATGATGCCGAGCATGCCTCCGATGAAGAAGCCTACGGCGAAGGAGACGTTCTGCACGGTAGCGTATACGGTCAGATTTGAGCCCTTCTCCTCAGGCGTGCTGGTGTTTACGATGTAGTTCGAGCAGGCGGTGAATATGGCCGAGGTGAAGATCCCCGCGAAGGCCCTGCCTCCGACGACCATGGCCTCGCTCGTGGCGGCTCCGAATATGGCCTGTCCTATGCTGTAGCCTATGCAGCCGATGAGCATGAGGCGCTTCGTCGGGACGTAGCCGCACATCTTCCCCCAGAACGGTGCGAAGAGGAAGTTCACGGTCATCATGGCGGCAAGAGCTATGCCGAACATCGAGCTGTCCAGATGCCTTTCGACTATGAGGGTCGGGGTGACGGGGTGGGCGAAGCTCGACGCGGCGCAGAACACCGCGAGTATGGCGTAGAAGGCCAGCATCCTCCTGTCTAGGGGCTTTTTAGTCTTTTCCATATAGCTTTCCTTTCTCTGCGTTTTCAGACAAAAGGCATTTTATAGCCTGCATAGCGCGCAAGTATAATATATTTATTCGAAATTTAGCATCAATTTTGTATGCCGCAGCAGAAGAGGCGGTGACGCGGCCTGCAGATGTCATCGGGACGCGGCCCGCATATGAGCCGCGCCGGGAAACGACAAAGGCCCCCGCGCGAGCGGAGGCCTTTTGAAGATCGTGTCAAGCGATCATAACCTGCTTAACAGCCGGCAGTCTTACTTGTTCTGGCTCTTCCACCTGAGGTAGGTGATGATGACGCAGATCAGGATGACGCCTATCATTATGAAGCCCTGGTTGCTGGAGTAGCTGCTGCGGCCGAAGATGAACAGAGCCGCGAGAGCGAGGCAGTAGGGCATGATGGCGGCCTTCGGGTTCTTGGCCAGCATCGGGAAGAGTATGGCGCCCTGGAGCGCGGGAACGAGGTTGTTGAACGCGGGCTGCAGGGCCGGGGTGGAGAGCAGGGGCGCCGCGAGAGGAGCCAGGAAGATCATGCCGAGGGTGGTGATGCACATGGTCACAACGGACGCGGAGCAGATGGCGATAACGGACGCGAGGTCAGCCTTCTCGCTGCCGGGGTTCTCGTCGATTAGCTGCATGGCGTTCATGGCTGCAGGCAGCTTCATGTTTCCGAGGTTTCCGGTGATGCACGCTACGAAGAGTCCGGCGGAGCCGAGGATGGGAGCGTACGAGAGGTTCTCAGCGATAGCGGAGGGAACGAAGGTCAGGAAGAGGGGCATGCCCGCCTTGACTACCATTCCCCAGTCGATCGGGGTCTTGAAGGCTGCCGAGATGATGAACGCAGGAAGCATAAAAGCGACTACGCAGATGAATACCATGATCCTGCCGAGGTTATTCACTGTCTTGTTGTATTGAAGTCTATCCATAATATCCTCCGATTTAATATCTCATAAATACGTTCCGCGGATCTGCGCTACGCGAGGAGCGGAGCGATGATGCAGGCGGAAGCCATACCGGAAAGAAGGGAGATGGGGAAGACCCATTCCTTGAGCTTCTTGTTGGTCTGGGCGGCCTTGCCGACGAGAAGAGCGACGATGCCCGCGATGAGCAGGGTCGTGATCTGCACGGGGTTGGCGATATTGGTGACGTACGGAGTGGACATTACGGCATACATCGCGAAGAACATGACTCCGGTGATGACGGGCACTACGGTGCTGCCGGAAGCCTGCATGGTCTTTACCTTCTGATCGTAGAACGGAAGGATGGTCATGTTGAAGAGGTTGCCGCCGAGGATGGCCAGAGCGGTAACGAGCATTACTACGATGAAGCCGCTGTAGTCGAAGCTTGCGGTGGAGATGGTCTCATAGCCCATGGACTTCGCGGCCATATCTGCAGCAAGGGTCTCATAGCCCGCGGCGCCTACTACGGACAGACGCAGCCAGGGGTAGTACTGTCCCAGAGAGGGCATCAGCGCTACGTAGCTGATCAGTATGGGGAGAGAAGGGATGATGGCGAAGAGTCCGCTGACTTTGGTGATCTGCTTGATCTGCTCTTCGGGCATTCCGATCTCCTTTGCGCGCTTGACGCTCTTCCTGTAGAACAGCAGGGGCATCATGAGTACCACGAGCATGGCGACGGCGCAGGAGATGAGCATTGTTGAACTGTTGGCTAAAGCCAGATGTTCCTTTACCATAAAAAGCCTCCTTAGTAACGAGAATAGATGATTGCGTGATCGTAAGCGGATATGAGAACACGGATATGCTCACAATCTTCATTGAATAAATTATATTATTTATACATAAAAAGTTATAATAACTAAAAGTGAAACAGATATAACTGGAAATTTATATGATAAGCAGAACGGGGTATCTAAAAATCAGTTGACACATGTACCGGTATCGATAAAAGCAGAAGTTTTCAATAGTTATAAACGATTTTGAGCAATGAAGTTTCCGAAGATCGTCCGATCTCGCATAATAATATCGTTATGGGAATATCATTTTTTATTATTCTACAAAGACAAACAGCTCATATATAATCTGTATAGGATATGAGTCACGATATGATCGCTATACTTCTTAGTTCGTTATTTGATTAAGGAGGTATAGGAATCATGAAGACTTTCAAGGACAAGCTGAATATCGGCGTAGTCAACATGAACAGCAGCTGGGGCGACCCCGCGGCAAACATCTCCAAGATGGACGGATACATTGCGGAGGCCGCGGAGAAGGGCGTCCAGTTCCTGCTGTTCCCTGAGCTCTGCGTTACCGGATACTGCGACGGAAAGCTCCCCGACGGGAGGCGCATGCATCCGGCTCTCGCTGAAGCCTTTGACGGACCGACGGCTTGTCATTTTGCTGAATTGGCAAAGAAACACGGCATGTACATCATCTACGGCATGCCCGAACTCATTCCGGAAGACCCAGATCACGCCTACAACAGCGCGTTCATTGCCGCTCCGGACGGCAGCCTGGATCACTTCCGCAAGGTGCACCCCGTGGAACCGGACTGGTGCGTCGGAGGGGACAGCCCGAAGATACTAGAGACTCCCTGGGGACCCGTGGGCCTCTGCGTATGCTATGACACCTACGCCATACCGGAGCTCGAGCGTTATTACGCGGCGAGGGGCTGCCGCATGGTCATCAATCCCACCGCCAGCATGCGCGGCGTCGACCGGGAGACGGGCGACACTAGCGGCTGGGGCTGGTATTTCGCCAGGCGCCTTGAGACCATAGCCGACAGAGACGGTATATTCGTGGCCAGCGCGAACCTCACCGGACCCGACGGCCCCGCCGATGAAAACGGCAGGACTCCGGCCGATTTCCCCGGCGGAAGCAACGTCATGTCGCCGGCTCCGAGCGAAGGCAAGTACTGCAGCTGCCCGATAGGCTCGCTGTCCATCAAGACCGAGGGACTCTACAGCGGAGAGGTCGACCTCTCCGAGTCCAAGAGGGATTTCTTCCAGCTCCCCATCTATCAGCCCGGACTTTACGCCAAGTGGTATGAAGAGCTCGCGAAGCTGCCTTCCTGGCCGCCTGAGCTTCCCGCTCCCGAAAAGACAGGCATGAGGATAGCGGTATCCAACTTCGATGCCGCCTGGGGCGATAAGGCCAAGAACCTCGAAAAGATGGAGGCCGAGACCAGAGAAGCCGCGGCCAAGGGAGCGGACCTCGTGCTCTTCCCGGAGCTCGCGCTCACCGGATACTGGTACAAGGAGCCTGAAGACGGATCGGAGTGCATGCAGCATCTCCTCGCCGAGACCATACCGGGCCCGTCGAGCGATCGCATGGCGGCCCTTGCCA
Source organism: Bacillota bacterium (assembly GCA_017417045.1). GTDB lineage: Bacteria > Bacillota > Clostridia > Peptostreptococcales > Anaerovoracaceae > RGIG2707. The sequence goes on along the minus strand of JAFPZZ010000045.1, from coordinate 23,736 downwards.
AGGAGCTAGGCGTGTACATCGCGTTCGGACTTCCCGAGAAGGCCGGAGACGTCTATTACAACTCCGCCGCCATACTCACCCCGGAGGGGGAGACCCTTTCGTACCGCAAGATCCATCCCATCGGAGACGAGTCCAAGTGGGCGGTATGCGGGGATAAGCCCTTCATGTTCGAGACGCCCTGGGGCAGGATAGGCGTGAGCATCTGCTACGACACCTATTTCATTCCCGAGCTGAGCCGCTACTACGCGGCGAACGGCTGCAAGATCATGCTCAACCCGACTGCATCCCTCAAGGGCATCAACGTCGGAAAGTGGGAGTGGTACTACAAGAGCAGGCTCGAGTCCATCGCGGACAGGGACGGCATCATAGTGGCCAGTTCCAACCTCTGCGGCCCGGACGGCATTCCCATCCCGGGCTTCAGCTTCCCGGGCGGAAGCGTGGTCCTCGGAGCGACCTGGACGAAGGGCGTATACCACGCCGGCTGCGTCGAGAACAAGGAGCCCGGCATAATAGTGTCGGAGCCCCTCGACCTCAGCAAGGTCAGATTCTGGATACTTTGCTTCAATCCCGCTTTGTATGCTACAATGTACAAAGATATGGAGCAGAGGAAGAAGGCTTAAGTCTTTCTGTCTTCAAAAGCTTTAGCTTTTGCCGCGCGGCTTCCCTATCGGAGCCGCGCGTTTTTTATCCAAAGGAGGGCTCATATGCTCGACATCACCCAGCTGAGATACATCGTGGAAGTCGAAAAGGCGGGATCTATCTCCAAGGCCGCCGCGAACCTTTACGTCTCGCAGCCGTACATAAGCAAGCTCATAAGGGACGTCGAGAACGCTTACGGGGTCGTGCTCTTCACGCGCGCCAAATCAGGCATGCAGGCGACTCCGGAAGGGGAGGAGTTCATATATTACGCGAAATCCGTTCTGAATCAGTACGACCAGCTGCTGCTCTCGGTATCTCCTCAGTCCGGCTTCACCAATACTCTCAAGCTCTCCGTGATGCGCTCGTCTCACGTATTCGAGGCCTTCATAGAGTTCATCAAGCAGGGAGAGGATAAGACCGCTTTCTCCCCGGAGAAGCGCTTTCGTATAGCCTATCTCGAGGGCAGCATGATGAGCGTGCTGGAGGATGTGGCCAACAAGAACGCCGACGTGGGCCTTTTGGGCTGCAGCAACAGCAATTTCAGGTCGCTCTGCACCATGGCGCAGCGCAGGAACGTCACGATAAAAGAGATCAGCCGTCAGAAGCCCTACGTCGTGGTATCCGAGGACCATCCGCTGGCAAGGCGCGGGGGTCCGGTCAAGATCTCGGAGCTGTACAATTACGGGACCGTCGTATACGGCGATAAGGACTACGGTCTGAGCCCCGACGGGTCGATACGCACGGGGAGCTTCGTGGATATGGAAAAACTCCCGCTCGTCATAACCGTGTACGACCGCGGCACCCAGATGGGCCTGCTCTCCTTCACCGACTGCTTCATCTTCGGCATATGCAGTTTCGACAACCAGGAGAGCATGTACCGCGTAGTCTCTCTTCCCATAGATGCCGAAGGCAATAAGACGATAGAGGACTACTGCAGCATCTTCGCCATTGCCACTTTGAGCTCCAAGAGGCCCAGCGCGGCGGCTAAGGACTTCATCACCTGCGCTGAGAAGTATTTCGCGAGGCATTCCGATGCAGAATAGCCCGCGCAGGATCTATTACGATATCCACTGCCATATATATCCCGACGAGTTAGCCCCCAGGGCCGCTGCCGGGATAGATTCGTTTTACAGAGGACTTCCGGGAGATCACGCAGACGGCACCGTCGCGTCGCTCTTCGCACACAGAAGGAAGGCAGGCATAGTCCTTTCCGCCGTGCACTCCGTAGCGACCGCTCCCAGGCAGGTACATAACATAAATACCTTTATAGCAAATACCGTTTCAGAGCATCCGGGCGAGCTTATAGGCTTCGGAACTCTGCATCCTTCGTCGGAGACTCTCAGAGAAGACGCGGCTGAGCTCTTTTCGCTCGGGCTCAGGGGAGTGAAGCTTCACCCCGATATACAGGGCTTCGCGGCCGACAGCATGGGCGCCATGGAAATCTACGGCATGTGCGAAGAGCGTGGGCTGCCTGTGCTGCTCCATACCGGGGACAGCAGGTATGACTTTTCGAATCCGGACAGGATAGTGAATATACTGAAGGCCTTCCCCTCGCTCAAGCTGGTGGCCGCCCACTTCGGGGGCTATACGGTATGGGAGGAGGCGCTCAGAAAGCTCCCCGGGCGCTTCGAGAACCTCTACGTCGACAGCTCGTCCACCACGCTCTATATACCGCCTGAAAAGGTCGTAGAGCTCGTCAGGGCATACGGAACGGACAGGGTCATATTCGGCACCGATCATCCCATGTGCGTGCCGGAGCAGGAGGTAAGGCGCTTTGAGGAGCTGGGGCTCGGCGAGGAGGAGAAGGAGCGCATCGCGCGCGGGACCTTCGCGGAGCTTTTCGGTATAGATGAGCGGTGAAGTGCAGGAGAGGAACACGGACGCCCGAAACCGCAAAAAACAGGCAAATATAGTCAGTTCTTATGCGCTTCACGCTTGACAAAGCGCCCCGGCGCGGTTAATATATCAGGGTAATCAAGCAGAAGTGATCCGCTTCTCGCCTCCAGCATCAGCGAAGGGGCTAATACGAACAACTCTTTTGAGTCGTTTTATGGCGGAGCTTGTGCGCCGCTTTTTTCTTTTTCAGGAGGACACTACAATTAGCAAGGAAGCACTCATCAACGAGCAGATAAGGGCGAAGGAAGTACGCCTGCTCGACGCCGACGGCAACCAGCTCGGCATCGTGGGCATACAGGAAGCTCTCCAGAGAGCGTCTGACGCGAATCTCGACCTTGTGAACATCTCCCCCAACGCGGCTCCCCCGGTCTGCAAGATCATGGACTACGGCAAGTATCGCTACGATCAGCAGAAGAAGGAGAAGGACAACCGCAAGAAGCAGAAGACCATCGAGGTGAAGGAGCTGAGGCTCAGCACCTTCATCGAGGAGCACGACCTCGACACCAGAGTGAACCAGGCCCTCAAGTTCCTGGCGAACGGCGACAAGGTCAAGGTCGGCATCCGCTTCCGCGGGCGCGAGATGGGCTACGTGAACAAGGGCAGGGAGACCATGCTCGGATTCTACGAAAAGCTCAAGGCCGAAGGGAATATCGAGAAGCAGCCCGTGCTCGAGGGCAGGAACATGTCCATGATCATCGCTCCGAAGACCGAAAAGGAAAAGGAAAAAGAGGCAAAGGCGGCGCGCCTCAAACAGGAACAGGAGCGCAGCGCACAGCAGACGGATAAAGAATAAAGGAAGGATGCAGAAGATGGCAAAAAACAAGATGAAGTCCCACAGAGGGGCAATGAAGAGATTCAAGCTTACCGGGACCGGTAAGGTTAAGAGAAATAAGGCATACAAGAGCCACATCCTCACAAAGAAGACCCCCAAGCGCAAGATGGGACTCCGTCAGTCCACGATCCTCACCAGCGCTGATATGAAGAGGATCAAGAGCGTTCTGGTAGGAAAGTAGGAGGTAGGAAACAATGGCAAGAGTAAAAGGCGGAGTAAACGCAAAGAAGAGACACAACAAGGTTCTGAAGCAGGCCAAGGGCTTCTACGGCTCCAGGCACAAGATCTTCAGCGCCGCGAGACCGGCTGTAAGAAGGGCTCTCCGTTCCGCTCAGATGGGCAGGAAGCTCAAGAAGAGAGAATACAGAAAGCTCTGGATCACCAGGATCAACGCTGCTGCCAGGATGAACGGCATCTCCTACAGCAGGCTCATGGACGGCCTCAAGAAGGCCGGCGTGGACATCAACAGGAAGATGCTCTCCGAGATGGCCATCAGAGATCCTCAGGGCTTCACCCAGCTCGCAGAGGTCGCGAAGAACGCTCTGAACTAGGGATAGAGCCGCTGGGAATAGAGCCGCGAAGCGCTTAAGGAGCCTCCCGAAGGGAGCTCTCCGGAGCGAACACCTCGAATACGCAAAGATCATACGGGACTTCGGTCCCGTATTTTTTATTGCGCAGCGCCGGCGGCTGCGCAAAATCATGGCCTGAGAGAGCCGTCCGCCGCCTTATTTGTATTGAGAGAAGCCCGCGTTTTCGGTATAATCAAGTAAAAATATCACCGCTGTGAAAAGGAGGAAAAGATGCGTACGCTGGACATGCACTGCGACACTTTGATGCACTGCGCTTTCAAATGGAGAGACGATATAGAAAAAGGCGATCTCTTCGAGCTCGACGGCCAAGTCGACCTTAAGAGGCTCAGCAGCGCCGGAGCCGTCGGCGAGTTCTTCGCCGTGTATATGCCGCCCGCGGATTCATATATAACTCACTGGAACACCGAGTTCATCGAGGACGAGGAATATATAGCGGACTGCGTGCAGATCTTCGAGCAGAGCGTCGCGCGCCATACTGATATCGCCGCCAAGGCTTTGAACGCCGAAGACGTAGAAAAAAATATTAAGGCCGGCAAGGTCTCCTGCATACTCACCATGGAGGACGGCAGGGCGGTGCTCGGGAAGCTCGAGAACCTCAAGAGATTCTACGATATGGGCTTCAGGGCTCTGTCCCTTACCCACAATTATACAAACTGCTTCGGCACCCCGAACAGCCTCGATCCCAGGCTCAACGAGCACGGACTCAATCCCTTCGGAAAAGAAGCCGTCGAATATATGCAGGAGCTGGGCATGCTGGTGGACGTATCACACCTCTCCGACGGAGGCTTCTGGGACGTCGCGGACATATGCAAAAAGCCCTTCATCGCGACGCACTCCAACGCGAGGGCAGTCGCGGGCCATCAGAGGAACCTCAAAGACGATATGCTAAGAGCGCTCGCTGAGCGGGGAGGAGTGACGGGGCTCAACCTCTGCCCGCCCTTCATAGAATTCACCGAGGGCAACACCCATACGAGCCTCGAGGGCTGCGTAAAGCACATCAAGCACATAGTGAACGTCGCGGGAATAGAGACAATGGGCCTCGGCAGCGATTTCGACGGCATCTTCGGCACTCAGGAAGTCGGGGACGTCTCGCAGTTCGGCAAGCTCGCAGACGCTCTCAAAAAGGAAGGCTTCAGCGAAGACGACATAGAGAAAATATTCTGGAAGAATACCCTCAGAGTCATGCGCGAAGCGTGCAAATAGGTTATAATCTTTTTATATAACAGGGAGCCGCATGCAGCAAATCGCCATTCACGTCGGCCCCGGCAAACGTTTTCAGCGATCAGTAGTATGACGAAAGGAACTGATAACATGAAATACGATTTCACAAGCATCATAGACCGCAAAGGCTGGGACTCCATAGCGGCCTCTTGGCCCGATGGAAACAATCCTTCGAGCCCTTACGTGGTCAATGACATCAAGCTCAAGGAAGGCTTTGATTTCATTCCGATGTGGGTGGCAGACATGAACTTTGCCACCTGTCCGACCATTCCCGAAGCCCTTGTAAAGAGATCCGAGCATCCGCTCTACGGCTACTTCCAGCCCAGAGCCGAATACTTCGACCTCATCAAGAAGTGGCACAAGATAAGGAACGGCGTGGACGGCATTGAGAAGGAGAACATCGGCTACGAGAACGGCGTTCTCGGCGGAGTCGCGACGGCCCTTTCCGTGCTCTGCTCCAAGGGAGACAAGATACTCCTGCATTCCCCGACCTACGTAGGCTTCACCGGCGTCATCAAGAACAACGGCTACGACCCCATCCACAGCCCGCTCGTAGAGGACGAGAACGGCATCCTTCGCATGGACTACGAGGACATGGACAAGAAGCTCCGCGAGCAGAAGATACACATGGCTATATTCTGCTCCCCGCACAATCCCTCCGGAAGGGTATGGGAGAGATGGGAGATCGAGAAGGCCATGGAGGTCTACGCCAAGAACGACTGCTGGGTAATCTCCGACGAGATCTGGTCCGACATACTCATGAACGGCCACAAGCACATCCCGACCCAGTCCGTATCCGAGGACGCAAAGCAGAGGACGGTAGCCTTCTACGCCCCCTCCAAGACCTTCAACCTGGCAGGACTCATCGGAAGCTATCACATCGTATACAATAAATGGCTGAATGACCGCATGGCCAAAGAGGCCTCTCTCGGCCACTACAATTCCATGAACGTGCTCTCGATGCACGCCCTGATCGGGGCTTATCAGCCCGAGGGCTACGAATGGTGCGACGAGCTCAACCAGGTCCTCTCCGACAACGTCAACTTTGCCTATGACTATATCTGCGAGAACTTCAAGGGAGTGACCCTCAAAAAGCCCGAAGGCACTTATCTGCTCTACCTCGACTGCAGCGAATGGCTCAAGGAGCACGGCATGAACCTGCAGCAGCTCCTCAACCTCGGCTACGAGTACGGCGTGGGCTGGCAGGACGGAAGCAAGTTCCTCATCCCCGACACCATAAGGATGAACCTCGCGCTGCCGACCTCCAGGGTAAAGGAAGCCTTCGACAGGCTCGACAAGTACGTTTTCAACAAATAACAGCATCTTGAAGAGCCGCTCCGCGCCGTCCCGAGATCCATGGGGCGCGGAGCGGCGTTGTTTTAAATCAACTGAAAGGGACCGCAATGAACTACGGACAGGTAATGCAGAAGATCAAGAACGGCCTCACTGGGGACGTCGAAAAGGATAGGGAATATCTCCGCGGCCAGATCATTGAATACAGGGATCACTTCGACAGCAGAGAGATCGCGAAATCCTGTATCCAGATGATGTACGAGCTTACGCCGGACGCGAAGGTCATTGCGGATTCCAAGAAAAGGGCGCTCAAAGAAGGCGAGGAGCCTTGGCGCGGCGTGGAAGCGGACTTCGAGGAGGCAAGGCTGAACAAGTTCCAGCGCCACTACGACACCGCCCGCCAGATCAGCGACGAGCTGGTGAGAAAGGTCGAGGAGCTGGCCGTCTTTCAGGACGACGATGAGAACGAGTACAAGGTCTTCTCGGAGCCTATGGACGAGCTGCTCTACGTTGCCCTTTTTAAGCCGCAGAAGAGGCTCAGACGCGCCGAACTGCCCTACGTGGATATCTACTACCAAAACGGCGGTTTCAACTTCGATTCGAGGAAATACAAGGAGGCGGCCGAGTCCTTCAGAAAGGCCATCGACTGGTGCCCCGTGAACCCTATGCCCATGTTCGAATACATGGAGACGCTCAAAGAGCTGGGCGACAACGGAGAGTACAAAAAGATAGCGCTATTCACCTTCAAGGTCGCCACGACTCCTGAGATGCTCGCGAAATCCTACAGATACCTCGGGCACTTCTATCTGACCAACAAGGCCTGGGAACCCGCCCTGGTCTGCTATCGCAAGAGCCTGAAGTATCACGACGTGAACGGCATGGCTCAGAGGGAGATGTCGTACATAAAGTTCAGGCTCTTCGGAAAGAAGACCGACTACACGGAAGAGGAGACTTCGGAGATTTGCAGGGAATTCGGCATCCCCGAAGGCCCGGATCCGCTGGTCGTCTCTATAGCGGAGGAGAACGGGCAGAAGTACCTCGACGCGGAGGAGCTCGACAAGGCCGTATACTTCTTCACCATCGAGCAGAAGCTGACCAAGGAGAGGGAGCTCAAGGATCTGATAGACGAGCTGAACGAGGAGCTTCTGGACCTGTAAGCGTATCGATCGAGCGCATCGATCTGAAAGCCAAAGATCATAATAGACGTAAAAACGGACCCTGCATGGCGCAGGGCCCGTTTTTCATTGCGCTTTGGAAAGCCGTGCGAACTAGATCTCGGGAACTACGAGGTTCTCGTTCTCATAGAGCTCTCCGTCGATGATGGTGTAATCGCAGAGCGTGTAGTTGCAGAACGGATCTCCGTTGAAGATGGCGATATCGGCGTCCTTGCCCACCTCGAGGCTGCCCATGCGATCGTCCAGATCGAGGATCCTGGCGGCGTTGATGGTGACTCCCTCGAGAGCGTCCTCCCAGGAGAGGCCTCCCTTGGCGATCACGTAGCCTACGTAGCCGGGGAGCAGGTTGGTGCGGGTGTCGCCGTCCATGCAGAGGGCCACGTGAGAGCCCGCCTTGTTCAGGATGGCCGGGGTGCACCAGTTGCGGTTGTTGAGCTCGCTCTTGCTGTAAGCGGTGCCGAAGGGTCCGATGATAGCAGGGATGCCGAGCTTCGCGATCTTATCCGCGATCATGAAGCCCTCGGTGCAGTGCTCGAGCACGCCGTCAAGCTTGAATTCCTGGATGAGCCTGATGGCGGTGTCGATATCGTCTACGCGGTGGGCGTGGATACGGGCCTTCATCTTTCCCTCAACTACGGGAACGAGGGCCTCCATCTTGGGATCGGTCGGGGTCTTGGGATCGGCCTTCTTCTTCTCGGCGTACTCGCAGGCCTTCTGAAGCGCCTCTCTGGTGATAGCCGCCGCCTGCATGCGGGTCATCGGGGCCTTGCCCTTGCCGCCGTAGAGCTTGACGTTCTCGCCGAGAGCGAATTTCATTACCGCGGTGCCGGGGATGTACATCTCCTCCACGGTGCAGACCTTCTTGAACTTGAAGGTGCCGCCCTTGCCGCCGATGAGGTTGGCGGAGCCGGGAAGTATGCAGCCCGCGGTGAAGCCCGCCTCGCGTGCGAACTTGAAACCTATGGCGCGGGCGTCGAAACCGTCGAGCACGTCGATCGACGGGGTGAGGGGATCCGTCATCTCGTTGACGTCGCTCGGGGGACCGGGCCTGCTCATGGGCTCGCCCATGATGCCTACGTGGCAGTGAGCCTCGATGAAGCCCGGGGTGACCCATTTGCCGGAGCAGTCGAGCTTCTTGGAGCCTCTGGGCACCTTGACGTCGGCGCCTATGGCCTTGATCTTTCCGTCCTCGATCAGGATGGTGCCGTTTTCGATGACGCCGCCCGTCACTGTGAACAGTTTTCCGTTTGTGAGTGCTAGCATGATCTATCTCCTTTCGTTTGAGAGAATTATCTGACTTTTACTTTTCTTCATCGTCGCTGCCTTCAGCCTCCTCAGGCGCAGTACCTTCGGCCGCGGCTGCTTTCGCCCTGTTCTCGCTCTCCTTGACTATCCTGGTCTTGCTCATGTCCATGCGGTGATATGCGATGATCGTGAGCACCGTGCATACCGCCCAGCTGAACGGATAGCCCATGATGACCGGAAGCGGCTCGTTGCAGATGAAGTTGGCCATGATGAACATGAACACCTGCCTCGCGGCGACGTAGGTGGAGGTCATGAGGAGCATCGGGGTCTTCGTGTCCCCGGCTCCGCGCATCGCGGAGGCCTCGATGTGGTTGACGCAGGAGCAGAGGTAGAAGGGGGTTATCCATCTTAGGAACAGAGTTCCGTACTCTATGACTCCGGGGGTCTTGTTGAAGAAGGCCACGAGCGAGGGAGCGAAGAACATCGCTAGGGCGCCAAGCGCGATGGTTATCGCGAACGACATGGCTATGGAGGTGCGCACTCCCTTCTTCGCCCTGTCGACCTGGCCCGCGCCGAGGTTCTGTCCGACGAAGGTCGCGGTCGCGGTGGAGATCGAGGTGAACGGCATTATTATGATCTGGTCTATCTTGTGGAAGGCCGTGTAGCCGCTCATGACGTTTCCGCCGAAGGAGTTGATGTAGGACTGGACGAAGAGGTTGGAGATGCTGACTATGGCGCCCTGGATCGCCGCCGGGATGCTGACGTTGATTATAGTCTTTGCCATCTCCGAATGTACCTTGAGATCCTTGGGATAGATCCTTATCGGGGCGTCCGTGGTGAGCAGGGCCCTTACGCCGAGCACGGCGGAGACCAGCTGGGCTATTATGGTGGCCCAGGCTACTCCCGCGACTCCCATGTGGAAGGCGATGACGAACACCAGGTCAAGGATGATATTGATGATCTGGGATATGACCAGATATCTGAACGGGCGGCCGGAATCGCCAACCGAGCGGAGCATGGCCGCCGACAGGTTGTAGAACATGAGTCCTGTAATGCCGCCGAAGTATATCCTCAGATAAGCCGCGGCTTCGGGGAAGACGTCCGCCGGGGTGCGCATGGCGTTGAGCAGCACCGGGGTCATCGCGATGCCGAGGAAGGTGAAGAGTAACGCTAAAAATATAGATATGAGGAAGGATGTATGTACGGCTTCGTGGATCTTTTCCCTGTTCTTGGCTCCAAAATACTGCGAAAGGACTATTCCGGTACCTTGGGTAAAGCCGAAGAAGAGGGCGATGAGCGTGCTTATCGCGGGGGATACGGTCCCTACTGCCGCGAAGGCCTCGTTGGAGACGTATCTTCCGACGACCCAGACGTCCACCATGTTGTAGAACTGCTGGAAGAGATTGCCAAGCAGAAGCGGGATCGCGAATTGTATGAGCAGCTTAGACGCGCTGCCCTGGGTCATATCGAGATGACTTTTACGGGAACCAAACATTTATTTTCTCCCTGCTGTGTTAACTGATACATCCGGAGGCCCCTTTTTAGGGGGCCTGCCGGATAAGATCCCGGGATAACGCCCGGACCGTATTCGGCGAAGCGCCGCTTAGGCTGCGCCCAAGGCGCTCCGCCTAAAATCGTTTAGATGCGTTGCTGGCTGCTTAGATCCAGCGCCGGCTTCAGTGCTTGCTGATCCCTCTGGGCTTGGTGCCTGCGGGGATCGGGCAGGCGTACTTCTCTCCGCCCATCTTCTTGGAGAGTTCGGCCTTGGCCTTCTCGACGGTCTCGGGATCGTTGATGAGGTCGATGGCAGTAGCTACGAGGACCTTTGCAGACCAGATCATTCCCTTGTGGGCGAGTGGAGCCTTGCCCTGGGCGACCCACTGCCAGGAGTGTCCCGGAGTATTGGCCGCGTGGGTGAGTCCGTTCAGGAATGCGACAGGGCATACCTGGCTGACGTCGCCTACGTCGGAGGATCCGCCGGAGTGCTGCTCCATCGGGGTGAGCGGGAGCATGAAGTTGTTTATATCGCTTCCGAGCTTATCCTCGAACTTTTCAGCTACCTCGGGATCGAGATATCCGAGGTATCTGGCGAGGCTGTCTCCGGACTGATCGAAGGCTGCCTGCATCCTCTTGGCGAAGGCGTGATCCTCTTCGCTCAGCTCGGGGAAGGGTATCTCTTCGGCGTTCTTCTGCATGACGGCGTTCATGGTGCTGAGGGGCACGAAGTTGGAGCAGGCCTTAATGAAGTCCATCTCCAGCTTGGTGTCGGTCATGAGGGCCGCGCCCTGGGCTATCCTGTCGACCCTGGCCTTGAGCTCGGCGGCGTTCTTGTTGTTGTTGGCCCTGATGAGGTAGAGCACCTCGGCGTTGGGCTGTACGACGTTCGGGGAGAAGCCGCCGGTATTGGTGATGGCGTAGTGTATCCTGAAGTTCGGGTCCATATGCTCTCTGAGGAACTGGACTCCGAGGTTGAGGAGCTCTACGGCGTCGAGCGCGCTGCGTCCGAACTCCGCTCCGGCCGCGTGAGCCGCGACGCCGGTGTAGCGGTAGTAGAGCTGGATGTTGGCGTTTGTCGAGCTGTTGTCCACGCAGTTGGTGTCGCTCGGATGCCAATGCAGGCAGAAATCGCAGTCGTCGAACACTCCGGCTCCGGCCATGAAGGCCTTGCCCGAGCCGCCTTCCTCACCGGGGCAGCCGAAGTAGATGACGGTGCCCGGCTTTCCGGTGGCCTTGAGGTATTCCTTGAGTCCGTAGGCGGCGGCGATGCATCCTGCTCCGAGGAGGTTGTGTCCGCAGCCGTGGCCGTTTCCGCCCTCGACTACCGGCTGGTGAGTATCGCAGCCGGCCTTCTGGCTGATGCTGGAAAGGGCGTCGTATTCGCCGAGGAAGCCGATCACGGGATGTCCGCTGCCCCATTTTCCGGAGTAGGCGGTGTCGATGCCGGCGACCTTCTCGGTGACTTCGAAGCCGAGTTCCTTCAGGGCTTCGATAGAGAGCCTGGTGGATTCGAACTCCTCAAATGCGGTCTCCGGGCAGTCCCAGATATCGTCGCTGAGCTTTTCTATCCTGGCGCTTATATCGTCTACAAATTTAAAGGCTTCTTTTTTATCCATGATATCTCTCCTTTCTCAGATCCGCTCTCAGTGCTTGCTGATGCCTCTGGGCTTAACGCCTTCGGGGATCGGGCAGACGTACTTCTCTCCGCCCATCTTCTTCTTCAGCTCAGCCTTGGCGGCAGCTACGGCGTCAGGATCGTTGATAAAGTCGATGGCGGTGCCGCAGAGTACCTTCGCTGCCCACATCATTCCCTTGTGGGCTGTGGGGGCCTTGCCCTGAGCGACCTCCTGCCAGGAGTGTCCCGGAGTGTTGGCGGCTACGGTCATGGCGTACAGGAAGCCGGTCGGGCAGACCTGGCTGACGTCGCCTACGTCGGAGGAGCCGCCGCTCTTCTGCTCGGAGGCGGTAATCGGGAGGAGGAAGTCGTGAAGGTCGGAACCCTTCTTGTCTTCGAACTTGGCGGCCTCATCCGCGTCTATCAGCTTGAGGTAGCTGCCGAGGCTGTCTCCGGAGTTCTGGTAGGAAGCGATGATATCCTTCGCGAACTTGTGGTCTTCCTCGGTGTATTCGGGGATGGGGACCTCGCCCGCGTTCTTGTAGAGCATCTTGTTCATGGTGGATACGGGGATGAGGTTGGAGCAGGCCTTGATGAAGTCCATCTCCATCTCGGTGTCGGTCATCATGGCCGCGCCGCGGGCGATGTTGTCGACCCTGGCCTTGAGCTCAGCCGCGTGCTTGGAGTTGTCGGCTCTGATGAGGTAAAGCACCTCCGCCTTGGGCTGCACGACGTTGGGTGAGAATCCGCCGGTATCGGTGATAGCGTAATGGATCCTGTATCCCTGGTCCATATGCTCCCTGAGGAACTGCACGCCGCAGTTCATGAGCTCTACCGCGTCGAGCGCGCTGCGTCCGAACTGGGCGGAGGCGGCGTGGGAGGCTACGCCCTTGAACCTGTAGTAAAGCTGGATGTTGGCGTTGTAGGAGCCGTTGTATACGAAGAAGGAATCGCCCGGATGCCAGTGAAGGGCGATATCGCACTCGTCGAATACGCCTTTGCCTGCCATGAAGGCCTTTCCGGAGCCGCCTTCCTCACCGGGGCAGCCGTAGTAGATGACCGTGCCGGACTTGCCGGTGGCCTTGAGGTATTCCTTTACGCCGTAGGCGGCGGCTATGCAGCCGCTTCCAAGGAGGTTGTGTCCGCAGCCGTGGCCGTTTCCGCCCTCGACTACCGGATCGTGGCTCGTGCAGCCGGCCTTCTGGCTCAGGCTGGACAGGGCGTCGAACTCGCCGAGGAAGCCGATCACAGGGTGTCCGCTGCCCCAGCGTCCGCTGTACGCGGTCTTGATATCCGCAAGGTTCTCGGTAACTTCAAAGCCGAGCTCCTTGAGGCATTCGATCTGGAACTTCGTGGATTCGAATTCCTCGAAGGCCGTTTCAGGGCACGCCCAGATGTCGTCGGAAAGCTGCTCTATGCGTGCCTTCACATCATCTATTTTTTTATATGCTTCTTTCTTTTCCATTTTTCTCTCCCGCGCATCAGCGCCAAGTGACAGTAAAATGTATTAGGTAAGAGTTCCAGGCCGCGCGTGCGCGCAGGCCTTTGTTTTAAATAAAACGGCTCTGTTCCCGGGGCGGGAGCAGAGCCGTTGTTCACTATTTTGCCGATAAGGCTGCTATCCGCAGGCCTATAAGGCTCCGCTGACGATGGTTGAACTATTATTCAAACTGTTCGGGGTTGGCCTTCTTCAGCATAATGTGGCCGATGTAGCCTACGATGAGGTAGGCGATCAGGAACGCTCCATGATAGACGAAGTTATCGAAGGTGGAGCGATATCCGAGGAAATAGTATCCGATCGGGGAGGTGAAGAGTCCGGTGATGGAGCTGATCGCCATAGCGAAGGAGAAGTCCTTCAGGGTCGGGGAATCGTAGTTCGGGTCGGCGATCTTGAGGAGCATCATACCGGTCATAAGTACGCCTGTCATGAAGCCCCAGTTGATGATAGCTCTCTCAACGGGGTAGTCCTTCTTGCCAACGGCCCAGACATACCACCTCATTACCAGGAAGTAAGTTCCTACGAAACCTACCGCGGAGATGATGGCGATGGGTACGATGTAAGCCATAACTGCCTTGATCTGCATGGAAGCGATAGCGGCGGTGATGGCGATATCGGAGAAGGTTCCGGTGATCTTGCTCTTGAGTCTCATGTCGAAGAGCCAGGTCAGCTTGAGCTTCTTGAGGATCCAGTTGACCGGATACATGATCATCAGACCGTAGAACCATACGGTGATGGAGGAGAGTCCGGGAACGTTGTGAGCAACGCACCACTCTCTTGCCCAGTAGGATACTGCAGTGATGATGATGAAGAGTCCGAGGTGGACGGTGATGGTCTCGATGGAGCTGTTGTGGGTGGTCTCGTGTCCGAGGGATTCCTGCTTGCTGCGGTCGAGCTCATATCCTCTGAGTACGGTGTCGGGAATTGCGCCCGGCTTGTCGAGGATCTTGGTCATGCCAGTGGCGCTCGCCCTGTTGATGAAGGCGATGCCGAGGACGATGCCGCCGATGAGACCGATAGTAGCGAAGGTGGTGGCTACGGACTGTGCAAGCTCCCAGTGCTCTACACCCGCGTTCATGAGTACGTTACCTACGGCGCCTGCGGTTCCGTGTCCGCCGGAGAAGCCTGCTACGAGCTCATAACCGAAGTTGTTGTAGAGGTTGGTTCCAAAGAACTTGTTGGAGATCAGGTTGTAGAACAGACCGAAGGTGCTCTGGAAAGAGCCTGCCTGGCAGAAGCACGCATAAGCGATAAGGGCTTCGCCGAGCGGGGCGCCTGCCTTGAACTTCTTTTCCTTCGGTGCATTCGGATCTTTTTCCGGTTCATTCCAGCCGTTTCCGAGAGGAACAGCGGCGAATATAGGAACGATGAAGATTCCCGGTACAGCTGCCCAAGTGGTGATGTACTCCTTGGGGATGGGAAGCGGCGCCGCGTCGCCCCATACCTGAGGTCCGAGAAGCAGCAGGATGAATCCGCCGATTACGGCCGCAGGGAGAAGCAGCTTTCTGAAGAATGGAATTTTTGACCTTAAGAACATTCCCAGGAACAGGAATGCTATAAGGATCGATGTGTTTTTAAACACATATGTGATTTGTGCAGATCCCATAACTCCTCCTTAAAAGAATAGATTGAAATAAGAAATAATTGCCTGTACAAATATGTACAACATAATTTTATATGATAAATCGTTATTGTATACATCAATTTTTCTAATAAAGCGATATTATTAATTAATAATTCCAATAAGTGGGATCGATTTATTTGAAAACCATATTGATAACACATATGTTGTTCATAAAAATCACTAATAAGCGACACATTTCGGCCGGCAGGGCGGCATTATTAATGGATGCGGCAGCGAGAGCAGACGTACAGGAGCGTTGCAGCCCCAGCGCTCCCCGCAGCGCCAGACACCATAAAGATTGTTCAATTCAACAAAACTGATATATAATCCTATCGTAAGCACTGTGCCCATGACCGGGGTCGGGTCCCTATCTGCATGCTTGTATTATTAAAGGAGAAAGCTTTATGGTAAGTGAACTTTATAAAAAGATGGCTGAGTACGTGGATTCCAGAGCCGACTGGATGGTAGAAAACCGCCGCGACTTCCACAAGTACGCCGAGTCCGGCTGGCACGAGGTGAGGACCTGCTCCATCATCGCCGACTTTCTCACCAAGCTCGGCGTAGACGAGCTTATACTCGGCAAGGACTGCTTTATCGCCGAGGACAGGATGGGACTTCCCGACCAGGAAGAGCTCGACATGGTATACGAGAGAGCGCTCGAGCAGGGCGCTGTTCCCGAATTCGCGCCTTTCTTTAAGGACGGATTCACCGGAGTCGAAGCTATCATCGATACCGGAAAGCCCGGCCCCGTCGTCGGCTTCCGCACCGACATCGACGGCTTGGGCGTATTCGAGGCTCAGGATGATTCCCACAAGCCCTTCAGAGAGGGCTTTGCCTCCGTCAATCCCGGAGAGATGCAGGCCTGCGGGCATGATTCCCACGCTACGATAGGAATGATGACCGCCGAGACCATCATGAAATACAAGGATCAGCTCTGCGGCAAGTTCAAGTTCGTGTTCCAGCCCGGAGAAGAGGGCGTCAGAGGCGCCAGGGGCATGATAGGCACCGGCTTCTTCGACGATATCGATTATATGATGGCCATGCACGTGATGCCGCTCAACAAAGACTTCCCGGATGAGGACTTCTGGTTCCAGTACAAGACCTGCATGGCCAACGCCAAGCTCGATGTCTACCTCTACGGCAAGGCCTGCCACGCGGCAGCTCCCGAGAGCGGCAACAATGCCATGCTCGCCATGGCCGCGATCGTACAGGGCATCTACGGGATCCCCAGGGCTTCCGTGGGCGACGCCAGGATCAACGTTGGCCAGGTGATCGCAGGATCCGGCAGGAATGTGGTCTGCGACAGGGTCAAGATGGTCATGGAACTCAGAGGCCTCACGGCTGCCTCGCTCGATTACCTTGAGCCGTACGCCAGAAGGATCATAGAGCACGCCGCCGCTATGCACGGCTGCACCGCCGAGATCAGGCTCATGGGCGCCACCCCTGCCGTAGTCATCGACAGCCCGGACTTCACGGATGAGCTCGTGGCTCTCGCGAATGAGATAGGCTTCAAGGCTCTTCCCGCCCCGGAAGGCACCAAGCCGACCTCCGACGACTACGCCTACATGGCGGACAGGGTCATCCAGCACGGCGGAAAGTCCTGCTACATCTTCTACAGGACGGAAGAAGCTGCCCCGCATCACGCGACTACTTTCGATATAACGAACGACAAGGATATGACCAAGGCGGTCAAGATCTTCCTCGCCGCCGCTCTTAAAATAGTAGGGAAGTAGAGCTTAAAAGGACGCGCCGCATAGTCTGCGGTATAACGTGAGATACGCTACCGCGTATCGAGCTGTAAATCATATGCCGGCCTGAAAGGGCCGGCATTTTTGTGCTCTTCCTGCGCCGCGCGTACGCGCCTTGATGTATACAAAAGCCTGCTGTTTTCGCCGGTCCAAGGCGTTCATCTGTTTTTATGAATAAGCAGCGCCGCCTTATCCGCTCCTTGCATAAGACGCTCTGAGTATGCGCGCAATAAATATAAATTATGCAAATATAAACGAAAAATATTTAAAAAATATGCTAATTATTCATAAATAACCCTTGTTTATGCAAAACCGCGGCGTATAATAGCACCATAAAGCAAAAACAAGTCACCAAACTCAAAACCATTTACAAAAGGAGTTTAGAAATGAAGAAGTTTATAGCACTCGCACTCGCAATGATAATGGTCTTCTCACTCGCGGCCTGCGGAGAGAAGAAGGAAGAAGAGCAGAACACCAACCCCCTCGGACTCGTTGAGCCCGGAAAGCTCACCGTAGCGATCTCCCCGGACTTCGCCCCGATGGAATTCGTAGATACCTCCAAGAGCGGCCAGGAGCAGTTCGTCGGATTCGACGTCACGCTGGCCCAGTGGATAGCTGAGGATCTGGGACTCGAGCTCCAGATCAAGCCTATGGACTTCAGCGCCTGCCAGGCGGCGGTCCAGTCCAAGAACGTAGACATGTCCATCTCCGGTTTCTCCCCGACAGAGGAAAGAAAAGAGAACTTCCAGCTCTCCCAGGAATATGATACCGGAAACGAAGGAGGACAGGGCCTGCTCGTAGCGGCGGCCAACGGCGGCAACTTCAAGGAAGCCGACGACTTCTCCGGACTCACCATAGGATGCCAGGCAGCATCCCTGCAGCTCAACCTCGTTACCGAGCAGCTCTATGAAGTCGCAAGCGACGTCAAGATCAAGCAGTTCACCGACCTCGGCACCGCGGTCATAGCCCTCACCGAAGGCACCATCGACGCCCTCGCAGTAGCCAAGGGCAACGGCGAAGCCATCATCACCAACAACGACAAGGTAGCCTTCACCGATTTCTGGTTCGAGATCGATGATACCGGAAACGTCATCCTCATGCACAAGGATTCCGCGGCCCTCTGCGAAGCGGTCAACGCCGCTATGACCAAGGCCCAGGACGCCAAGTACTACGCCGAATGGTACGCTGCCGCCAGGGAGCTCGCCGGCATCGAGACCGCTGCTGAGATCTCCTACGACGAGGAAGGCAACGAGATCAAGGACGAATCCAAGTAGAAAGCCGCAAGCCGTGTCACCGAGAGGATAAAGGACAGCTTTAAGAATGAGTTTTTCAAACGTTATCAAGATCTGGACAAAGTACTGGAAAGTATTCATCGTGACAGGAGTCAGCCATACGCTGCTCCTGTCCCTCATTACCGTAGTATTCGGAGCCATACTGGGATTCATCCTCTGCTATATGAGGATGTCCAGCCACAAGGTGCTCAAGGGCATCAGCAGCTTCATAGTCGACCTCATCAGAGGCACGCCTATGCTCCTGCAGGTCTACGTAGGATACTTCCTCGTGCCTAAGCTCCTGCCCTTCAAGGTCAGCGAGTTCATGGCCGTCAGCGTGGCGTTCTCGATAAACAGCGGATGCTACCTGTCCGAGGCCTTCCGCTCCGGCATACAGGCCGTAGACAGGGGGCAGATGGAGGCGGCGAGAAGCCTCGGCCTCACTTATTCTCAGGCCATGAAGAAGGTAATACTTCCCCAGGCCATCAAGAACATACTTCCCGAGCTCGGCAACGAGTTCGTAACGATCACCAAGGATACCTCGCTGGCGTCGACCTTCTTCATCGGCGACATCATGACCTCGTATCTGATCGTCAGGGGCAACACCTTTCTGACTTTCGAATGCCTGTTCATCGTAGCCGTGATATACTATGTGATCAACAAGATATTGACCTTCTTCCTGAACAGGTTTGAGAGGAGGCTGAGAGTAAGTGATTAGGACAGAGAACGTACACAAGAGCTTTAAGATAGAAGGCAGGGAGCCCCTGCACGTGCTTAAAGGCATAAACGAGCATATCACCAAGGGCGAGGTAGTCTCGATAATAGGACCCTCCGGCGGCGGCAAGAGCACCTTCCTCAGGTGCCTGAACATGCTCGAAGTCCCCGAAGAAGGGCACATCTGGTTCGAGGGAGTGGATATCACCCAGGCCGACGTGGACATCAACCTCCACAGGCAGAAGATGGGCATGGTGTTCCAGCACTTCAACGTCTTCCCGAACATGACCGTTATGCAGAATATAACGCTCGCACCCGTGCAGACCAAGAAGAAGACCCAGGCCGAGGCCGACGAGATGGCCATAGCCCTGCTCAACAGGGTAGGCCTCATAGAAAAGAAGAACGAGCATCCCTCGAGGCTGTCGGGCGGGCAGAAGCAGAGGCTCGCCATAGTCAGGGCCCTCGCGATGGAGCCGGACGTGATGCTCTTCGACGAGCCGACCTCCGCTCTCGACCCTGAGATGGTAGGCGAGGTGCTCGACGTAATAAAGGATCTGGTAAAGTCCGGCATGACTTCCGTCATCGTGACCCACGAGATGGGCTTCGCCAGAGAGGTCTCCGACAGGATACTCTTCATGGACGACGGCATCATAGCCGAGAGCGGCACGCCCGACCAGATCATGAGGAATCCGCAGAATCCAAGGACCAAGGATTTCCTGAGCAAGGTGCTGTACTAGCGCGGGGCGCTCAGGCGCAATAAAAACGTAAAAACGCAATGAGGAGCTGCTTATAAGGCCGCTCCTCAAAATATATGGGAGGTTTACAAATGGAAGATCTGAAGAAACAGGCTCTCGAATACGTGGAGTCGCGCAGCGGGGACATCACCGACGTATCTCACGCGATATGGGGCTTCGCCGAGCTCTCCCTCAAGGAATACAAATCGGCCGCTTACTACGTCCAGAAGCTCAAGGAAGAAGGCTTTGAGGTGGAAGAAGGCCTCTGCGGCATCGATACCGCCTTTTCCGGCAAGTTCGGAAGCGGCAAGCCCGTCATAGCCATACTCGCCGAGTTCGATGCGCTCTCGGGCCTCTCGCAGAGGGCAGGAGCCACCGAGAGGGACTTCTTAGAGCCTGACGGCAGCGGCCACGGCTGCGGCCACAACATGCTGGGAGCCGGATCCTTCGGAGCCGCGCTGGGCATCAAGCACTATCTCGAGCAGAGCGGCAAGAGCGGCACAGTGATCTTCTACGGCTGCCCGGGCGAGGAGGGCGGAGCCTCCAAGGCCCTCATGGCGAGGGATAAGGTCTGGAAGGAATGCGACGTCGCGCTGACCTGGCATCCGGCGGACTGCTTCCAGGTCACGACCGGCACCTGCAATTCCTGCATTCAGACCCTGTATAAATTCAAGGGCGTAGCCGCGCACGCCGCGGGCAATCCCCACGAGGGAAGGTCCGCTCTCGACGCGGCCGAGCTCATGAACGTGGGCGTGCAGTTCCTAAGAGAGCACGCAAAGCCCGACGCCAGGATACATTACGCCATAATCAACGGCGGCGGCTGGTCGCCGAACGTAGTCCAGCCCTACGCCGACCTGCTCTACATGGTGCGTTCCACGAGCGTAGGCGACGCCGTGGCGCTGCAGAAGAGGGTGGACAAGATAGCCAAGGCAGCTGCCGACATGACCGAGACCAGCGTAGAGAAGATCTTCGTCGACGCCTGCTCCAATACCGTCATGAATACGGTGCTCGAAAAGCTCGTCTACTCCAACATGGAGCAGATACCCATCCCCGAATATACGGATGAGGAATGGGCTTTCGCCGAGAAGCTCAGGGAGACCTTCCCCGGCAAGGGAAAGATCTCGGGCGCGGGCGCCCAGCACGATGAGGAGATCGCGGCCAAGGTCAAGGAGCTCTCGGAGGACGGAAAGAGGGCAATAAACGACTTCCTGATGCCTTTCTTCAGCAAGTACGTAGAGAGCCCGGGGTCCACCGACGTGGGCGACGTATCCTGGGAGATCCCCACAGTCCAGATGGGCGCGGCTACCTATCCCGCGGGCTCGCCGGGCCACTCCTGGCAGAACGTGTCCTGCGGAGCCACTTCCATAGGCGACAAGGGACTCATGTACGCGGCCAAGGTGCTCTGCGCTTCCGCTATAGACCTTCTCAACAGCCCGAAGACCATAAGCGCGGCAAAGAAGGAGCAGAAAAAGCGCGTCAAGGACGCCGGCGGCTACCAGTGCCCGGTGCCCAAGGGAGCCAAGCTCTACGTCATAGAATAAAGCATTTACGGCAAACGAAACGAAGACCGCGGAGAGATCCGCGGTCTTTTGACGCGGATATAAAGCCGCCATATCCGTGACTGAAAATGGTCCGATTATGTGTTATACTGGAGGGTAGCGAAAAGGAGGCTTTATGCCGGATTATTTGGACAAACTAAATCCGCAGCAGAGAGAGGCTGCGGTCACCATAGAAGGGCCGCTTCTCATACTTGCGGGAGCCGGCTCGGGGAAGACGGGCACCATGACGCACAGGATAGCGTACATGGTTAAGGACGCTGGGGTCTCGCCGTACGCGATACTCGCGGTTACCTTCACCAACAAGGCCGCGAGGGAGATGAGGGACAGGGTAGAGGCCCTCGTAGGGCCCGTCCCCGGGATGTGGATACAGACCTTTCACTCCGCGGCTCTTCGCATACTCAGAAGCGAGGCCGAGGCGATAGGCTTCGGCAGGAACTTCGTCGTATACGATCCCGTCGACCAGAAGGCGCTCATAAAGAGCCTTATCAAGGAGCTCGAGCTGGACGAAAAGCGCAACGCTCCAGGCTACGTGCTCGGAGAGATCTCTTCCGCCAAGGAGAACGAGATCGGGCCGGACGCCTACGAGAGGAAGTACGCGGGAGTCTTCCACTACGAGGACATCATAAAGCTCTATCACCGCTATGACGAGGCTCTCAAAAAGAATAACGCGATGGACTTCGACGACCTCATCCTGAACACGGTGAGGCTCTTCGAGCAACATCCGGACGTCCTCGCGCGCTATCAGCAGAAGTTCCGCTACATCATGGTGGACGAGTATCAGGACACAAACCTTCTTCAGTACAAGTTCGTAAAGCTCCTCGCAGGCGCCCACGACAATATCTGCGTGGTCGGAGACGACGACCAGTGCATATATGAGTGGCGCGGCGCGGACATAAGGAACATCCTGGAGTTCGAAAAGGACTTCCCGGGAGCGAAGGTCATCAAGCTGGAGCAGAACTATAGGTCCACCTCGAACATCATTAACGCGGCGCACAGCGTCATAAGCAAGAACCGCGGGCGCAAGGACAAGAAGATGTGGACCGGCGCCGAGGCGGGGGAGAAGATAGAATACTACAGGGCCTTCGACGACAAGGAGGAGGCCAGATACACCGCGGCGAAGATCAGGGAGCTCATGAGGAAACAGCCCCTGCTTAGATACTCGGATTTCGCTGTTCTGTACAGGACCAACGTACAGTCGAGGCGCTTTGAGGACGCCTTCAGCGCCAAGGACATACCTTACCAGGTGCTCTCGGGCCTGAGGTACTACGACCGCAAGGAGATCAAGGACGTCCTCGCATATATGAGGCTCGTGCTCAATCCTAAGGACGACGTCGCCTTCGAGAGGGTCGTCAACGAACCGAGGAGGGGCATAGGCCCCAAATCCATGGACCTCATCAGGGCAGTCGCCGCGCAAAAAGGCCTGAGCCTGCTGGAGGCTGTGACGGAGCCCGAGGTGCTCGGCGCGCTTTCCTCCAAAAGCTCGCAGGCTGCGGCGGATATGAGCTCGCTGCTCGGAGAGCTCTCCGAAGCGCAGGAGGAGATGAGCGTAGAGGACGTCTACGACGCTCTGCTCGTTCGGACTTCTTATCTGCCCCTGCTTCAGGAGCAAAACAGCATCGAAGCCGAGGGCAGGATAGAGAACCTCATGGAGTTCAAGACAGTCATAGCGGAAAAGGCCGCTGAGGCTGAAGCTATAGACGAGAAGCTGACGCTCGTGGGCTTTATGGAGAGCGTCTCGCTCATGGCGGACATAGACAATCACGACCCCGATCAGGACGCCGTGAATCTGATGACTCTGCACTCCGCGAAGGGACTTGAATTCCCGGTCGTCTTCATGCCCGGTATGGAGCTCGGGATCTTCCCAAGCTACAGGACTATAGACAGGGGAGAGGGGATGGAGGAGGAACGCAGGCTCTGCTACGTGGGCATGACGCGCGCCAAGCAGAGGCTATTCCTGACGAGCGCCGAGGAGCGCATGATGTACGGAAAGACCGACAGGTCCGCCGAATCTCCCTTCCTCAAGGAGATAGACAGAAAATACATGATGGGCCACGCCGTCTACGACAAGAAGGGCGACGGGCTCTCGTTCGGCAGATACAACAGCGGATACAGTTATTCCGGAGGAGAAACCTACGTTTCCCCGCTAAAGACAGCCAGCACTGTCAGAACGCACGCGCAGAGCGTTGCGGCGGAGCTCAGGGAGAAGTTCAAGACCGCGGGAGTCGAGCTGCTGCCGGGAGACGAGGTCGAGCACGATACCTTCGGACGTGGCACAGTCATCGAGAGCAAGGGCAGCATAGTCACCGTCATCTTCGAGGCGGTGGGCACCAAAAAGCTCGCCAAGGACAAGGCCCCGATGAAGAAACTGTAGGGGCCGGCCAGTCGATGGGTTCGATCGTCCGGAGCTATCAATATTTGCGGCTTCCCAAAAGGACGCTGCGGGGCTTCCAAGAGCCTTTATAAAGCACAGACTATCAGGAGGGAATATGGATCCCAGACAGCGCATGGAGGAGCTCTACGCCCTCATAGCGTACCACAACGAAAGATACTACACCGACGACTCTCCGGAGATAAGCGACTACGAT
>JAFPZZ010000044.1 GCA_017417045.1 Bacillota bacterium | reverse complement strand
TTTTTATTAAACAAGGAGGACAATATGTCAAAGAAGGATTTCATTGTAAAGGCTGTGCAGGATTATGCCGATACCGCCATCAAGCTGTCCGACTATATGTGGGACTATCCCGAGGTGGCGTATACCGAGTATAAGGCCTGCGAATGCCTCGTAAAGGAATTGGAGGCCCAGGGCTTTGAAGTCGAGGTCGGCGTAGCCGATATCCCGACCGCTTTCGTGGCCAAGTGGGGCAGCGGCCATCCCGTGGTCGGCATACTCGCCGAGTACGACGCGCTCGAGGCCCTCAACCAGAAGGAAGACGTATTTGAGAAGTGCGAGACCGCGCACGGCGAGCCCGGTCAGGGCTGCGGCCACCATATGCTCGGCGCGGGCTCCCTCGCTGGCGCAGTAGCCGCCAAGAAGTACATGGAGGCCAACGGAACCAAGGGTACCATCATCTGCTACGGCTGCCCGGCTGAGGAAGGCGGCTCCGGCAAGACCTTCATGGCCAGGGACGGAGTGTTCGACGGCTGCGACATCGCCCTCGGATATCATCCCAGCGACATGAACGTCGTCGTTCCGGGCTCCTCGCTCGCGAACGTAAAGGTAAAATACAGCTTTGACGGACGCGCGGCTCACGCAGCGGGCGACCCGGAAAAGGGCCGCAGCGGACTCGACGCCGCTGAGCTCATGAACATGGGCGTGCAGTTCCTCAGAGAGCACGTCATCCAGGAAGCCAGGATACACTACGCCTTCACAGATACCGGCGGAGAGGCCCCGAACGTAGTACAGGCTCACTGCGACGTACTCTACATGATCCGCGCTCCGCGTATCGACCAGGTCATGGACATCTACAGGAGAGTCAACCTCATCGCCAACGGCGCCGCCATGATGACCGAGACCACCTGCACCATCACCTTCATCAAGGGCTGCTCCAACCTGCTCAACAACAGCGTGGTCGGAAAGCGCTACTATGAGAACCTGAAGGCCATAGGCGTTCCCGAGTACACAAAGGAAGAGCTCGAATACGCCGACAAGATGAACCACACCGTCGGCAACACCGGCCCGGGAGAGACCGAGGTCGCGATGGCCAAGAAGTACGCCCACAAGCTGCCTGAGGACGAGGCGAAGGCTCTGCTCGACTCCTTCGAGAAGCCGATGAGCGACGTCGTAATGCCCTTCGTAACGAGCGACGTGGCTTCCGCGGGCTCCACCGACGTCTCCGACGTCTCCATGGTCTGCCCCTGCACCTACTTCTACACCGCCTGCTGGTCTCAGGGAACTCCGGGACACTCCTGGCAGATCGTCGCCCAGGGCAAGGGCAGCATAGCCCACAAGGGCATGCTCTACGGAGCAGAGGTCCTCGCGCTGACCGCGATCGACTTCATGGAAGATCCGGCCCTCGTCGAAGCCGCCAAGGCCGAGTACAAGGACGCCATGGGCGGAAAGCCCTACGAGTGCCCGATCCCCAAGGACGTAAAGGCGCCCGTACCTCCCAGAGCGTAAGGCAAAAAGATCGCCTCAAGGCTGGAAATTTCAACAGAAATATAGTATAGTTCTATGGCACAAATAAGTATTATATATTGTATTTGTGCCATAGATTTTGTTAATATACCTATGTTCTCTCATAGGTATGACAAGCAGTCCGGAGGCCTTAAAAAAGCGCCGGAAAAGCTTAAAAACTGCACTTATCCAGAACACTCGAAAGGTATAGCCGAAAGCTATGGAAAAGAACACAGAAAAGAAAAGACCCGTACTCGTCATACTCGCGGCCGGCATGGGCAGCCGTTACGGCGGGCTAAAGCAGATCGACCCGATAGGCCCGAACGGAGAGATAATCATCGATTTCTCGCTCTACGACGCCTGGAGAGCCGGCTTTGAGACCGTGGTCTGCATCATAAAGCACTCCATCGAGGACGATTTCAAGCGCATCATGGAAGCCGGAGCCGCAAAGAAGCTGAACGTGCTCTACGCTTATCAGGAGCTGGACGACCTCCCCGAGGGCTACAGCCTGCCTGAAGGGCGCACCAAGCCCTGGGGCACCGGACACGCCATACTCGCGGCGAGGGAGCTCGTGGACGCGCCCTTCGCCATCATCAATGCCGACGATTACTACGGCCCAGAGGCCTTCAAGATCATATACGACTATCTAAGCAGCGCCGAGGACGGGGAATGCTACGACTTCTCCATGGCGGGCTACCTCGTGGAGAACACCCTCTCCGAGAACGGAGCCGTCACCCGCGGCCTCTGCGTCAAGAATGAAGAGGGCTTCCTATCTGAGATACACGAGACCCAGGGCATCAAGCGCGATCCCGACGGCGTCGTTCGCTTCCCCAAGGCAGACGGCAGCTTCGGCGAGGCCCCGGACGGCACGCTCGTCTCCATGAACATGTTCGGCTTCACGCCGGTCATCATGAAGGAGCTTGCGGAGCGTTTCCCGAAGGCCCTCGATGAGATACTCGAAGAGAACCCTATGAAGGGAGAGTTCTTCATCCCCGAGGTCGTGGGCGAGCCGGTCGAGGAGGGCAAGGCCACGGTCAAGGTCATACCCTGCGGCGAGCGCTGGTACGGCGTGACCTATCAGGAGGACAAGCCCCTCGTAGCCTCGGCCATGGCCGAGAAGAAGGCTCAGGGACTCTATCCCGAAAAGCTTTGGAAATAAGCCGCGCGGCCGGCGGCATGAGATAAAACATCTCCCGGCCGGACCGGCGGCAACATAATATAGGCCCCGGGCGCCGCCCGGGAGCCCAAAACATATTTTAAAGCGAAAGCAGGTACGAAATGCTTCAGAATCTGATCATCACCTTTACGATCGTCTTCCCGTTCATGGCTTACCTCGCCATCGGCATCGGGCTCAAGAAGTTCAACGTAGTGGACGACGATTTCACGGGCAAGCTCAACAAGTTCATCAACAGGGTCACGCTCCCGGTGAACATCTTCAACAGCCTCTACAATAAGGACCTCAGCGCCATGGCCAAGTCTCCGGCGACGCCCTATGTCACCTTCGGAACTCTCGCGGTCATCGCCTTCCTGATCTGGTTCGTGAAGTTCATTGAAAAGGATTACGCCAAGCAGGGCGCCCTGGTCCACACCGGATACAGAGGCAACGCTATGCTCTTCGCGCTCCCGATAGCCCAGGGCATCTTCGGCGACGACGTCGCGGAGATCACCATAGTCCTCGCGGTAGTCGTGCTCATCAACAACGCGACCGGAGTGCCCCTCATGGAGCACTACAGGAAGCTCTCCAAGATCCAGAAGGGCGAAGCCACCAAGGATGGCTCGAAGTTCTCCATCAGCAAGACCATCATGGGCTGGCTCAAGACCCCGCTCTTCGACGGAGTGCTGCTCGGCGTTCTGTGGAGCCTCTTCCGCATCCCGATGCCCGGCGTCTGCTCCAAGGTCGTAAGCGCTCTCGCGGCAACGGTCGTGCCCCTCGCCTTCATAGTGCTCGGCGCGAGGATGGATCTCGACCATCTCAAGGCGAACAGCAAGAACGTCATGCGCATAGTCTTCATCAGGCTGGTGCTCTCCCCGGCGGTCTTCCTGATCTACCCCATCATGGCCGGCTGGAACGAAAGGCTCCTCGTGGCGGTGCTCGTAGCCTTCGGCTGCCCCTCCGCGGTAGTCTCCTACTCCATGACGGAGGCCTTCGAATGCGACGGCGAGATGGCCGGAGAGGTCGTATCGCTCACTAGCTTCTTCGCGATGTTCACGCTCTTCGTCTGGATATTCGTGTTCAAGCAGTTCGGATTGATTTCATAGAGCGCCTCCATCATATAATAAAAGCCCGGCGCCGCACGTTGAGCGGGCCGGGCTTTTTCTTTCTATTGGAGCCGGGCTAGAGCTGGACCTTGAGGAAGGTCTTCTTGCCCTTCCTGAAGATGATGCCGTCCTCTCCGAACATGTCGGCCGTGACGATCATCTTGGCGTCGGTGACTTTTTCGCCGTTCATGGTGAGGCCGCCCTGTTCGATCGTGCGGAAGCCCTCGCCGTTGGAGGAGACGAGGCCAGCGGCCTTTATGAGCGCTACGAGGCCCATGCCGCCTTCGGGGAGCTCGATCTTCTTGGTGGGGATGTTGTCCATGGCGCCGTCTCCGCCGAAGGCCGCTCTCGCGGCCTGCTGGGCCTTCTCGGCCTCGGCCTCGCCGTGGACGAGCCTGGTGACCTCGAACGCGAGGACTTCCTTCGCGTGGTTGAGCTCGGAGCCTTCGAGCGAGGAGAGCCTCTTGACCTCGTCCATGGGCAGGAAGGTCAGCATCCTGAGGCACTTGTCCACGTCGGCATCGTCGACGTTCCTCCAGTACTGGTAGAAGTCGTAGGGACTGCATTTGTCTGCGTCGAGCCAGAGGGCGCCCTTCTGGGACTTGCCCATCTTGGTGCCGTCAGCCTTGGTCAGCAGCGAGAAGGTCATGCCGTAGTAATCGTCCTTGCCGAGGAGCCTGCGGGCCAGATCGCGGCCGGCGAGGATGTTTGACCACTGGTCATTGCCGCCGAACTCGATCTTGCAGTTGTAATCCCTGGCCTGTACGTAGAAGTCGTAGCCCTGGAGCAGCATGTAGTTGAACTCGAGGAAGGAGAGACCCTTCTCCATGCGCTGCTTGAAGCATTCGGCCCTGAGCATCTCGTTGACCGAGAACTTGGAGCCTATATCCCTGATAAATTCAAGGTAATTGATATCTCTGAGCCATTCGGCGTTGTTGACGCAGATGGCTTTGCCGGGAGCGGGGGTCTTGTTTTCGCCGCCCTTGCCGAGCACGCCCTTGCCGGGGATGTGCTTCCACTCCTCGTCGAACTCGAGGAAGCGGTCGAAGAGGGCCTTGAAGTGCCTGCCGTTCTCGTCGATCTGCTCGACGGTCATCATCGGGCGGGCGTCGGATCTGCCGCTGGGGTCGCCGAGCATTGTGGTGCCGCCGCCTATGAGGACGACAGGGGTGTGGCCGTATTTCTGCATGTACATCATGATGATGACCTGCATGAAGTGACCGACGTGGAGGCAGTCCGCCGTGGCGTCGAAGCCTATGTAGAACTTGACCTTTTCCCTGCCGAGGAGCTCTCTGATGCCCTCGTCGTCTGTGGTCTGCTCGATGAAGCCTCTTTCCTTGAGCACGTCGTATACGTTTTCGTGGGTGCTAACGTTGTCTGGGATCTTGAACATCGATCTTCTCCTTTGCTGATGGATCTGGGGAGGTCTGCGCGGCCCTCGCCCGGCTGCTGCGCAGAGCTTTGCTGGCTGCGACTGTGATGTGCCGGGGCGTTTCGCAGGTCTTTCGCGGCCCCGTCCGGTTTTCGCGCTTGCCGGCGGGCTTTTAAAAAGCGGCCCTGCCAAAACAGAGCCGCTTGTGTGGTTTAAGCCGGAACTATTCTGCGCGCGGGGTGTTTATGCATGCTGATATCCGCCGAGGCTTTCGCCGCAGCGGCAGGAATAAGCATAATAGATCACCTGCAGCACAAAATGTCTTCTCATAATACGTTTATTTTACTGGAAGGACGGGCTTTGTCAAGTGCTTTACTTGGTTCCGAAGATCCTGTCGCCGGCGTCGCCGAGGCCCGGTACGATGTACTTGTTCTCGTTAAGGTACTCGTCCTTGGCGGCGATGTAGATGTCCACGTCGGGATGGTGGGCCTGCAGGAACTCGATGCCCTCGGGAGCTGCGATCAGGCACATGAAGGCGATGTTCTCGCCGCCCCTGGCCTTGATCTGGGTGATGGCGTCGACGGCGCTGCCGCCGGTGGCGAGCATCGGGTCGACTACGAAGATCCTGCGCTTTTCGATATCGTTGGGGAGCTTGCAGTAGTATTCGTGAGGTTCATGGGTCACGGGGTCTCTGTAGAGTCCGATGTGTCCGACCTTGGCGTTGGGGATGAGGTCGAGCATGCCGTCGACCATTCCGAGGCCGGCCCTGAGGATGGGAACGATGGCGACGTCTTCGCCCTCGAGGACGTTGAACTCAGCCTTTGCCATCGGGGTCTCGATCTCGACCTTCTTCAGCGGAAGATCCCTGGTGGCCTCAAAGGTCATGAGGGAAGCGATCTCGCGGACGAAATCCCTGAAGTCCTTTACGGAGCAGTTCTTGTCTCTCATAAGAGCGGTCTTGTGCTGAATGAGGGGATGATCGAAAATGTAAACCTTGCCCATGATTTCCTCCTTGTAAGTAATTGAATTAAGAGCAGAGTCGTTATTTAGCTGTGTGATGCTGGGTCTGCGCCAAGGGAGTTGAGCATGTCCACGCGCCTCTGATGGCGGCCGCCTTCGAACTCGGTATCCAGCCAGATGTCGGTGAAGCGTATGGCGTCTTCCTTGCCGATGACGCGTCCGCCGAAGGAGATGATGTTGGCGTCGTTGTGGAGCTTGCAGTATTCGGCCATGTACTCGTTGGTGACTACGGCCGCGCGTATGCCCTTGATCTTGTTCGCCGCGATAGAGATCCCTATTCCGGTGCCGCAGCATATGACGCCGCGGTCAGCCTCTCCCGAAGCCACTGCTCTGCCGCATTTTTCCCCGTATATGGGGTAATCGACGGACTGAGTGCTGTCGGTCCCGAGATCGAGGACCTCGTATCCTCTTTCGATGAGATGGGCCTTGACGGCTTCCTTGAGCTCGAAGCCGCCGTGGTCGCTGGCGAGCGCTATCTTCATATCTTTGACCTCTATAACGTGGTATCCGGCGGATCTCAGCATGCGGTTCATGACCGAGAATGCGACTGACTCGCGGTCATCAAGCGTTTCCGCCAGGATAACGTCCTTTCCTTCTCTATCTAGCTCCCTCAGATCGGCGAATAGCTTCTCCGCCGCCATGCGGCTGCTGCCGTAGCGCAGCACGGCGACGTCTTTGCCGCTTTCGCGCAGCCCCTTCGCGTCCTCTTCGATGCGGCGCCTCACGGCGCCCGCGGGTCCGCTGTAGAGCGTCATCTCGGCTTTGGGAGCATAGTGCTTGTATTTCATTCCGGGAGCCTTGGGAACGAGTCCCTCAGCGGGCTCCGAGAGTATGGCGGGATCGTAGCCGCAGGGCAGCCCGAGCACGGAGCTTATGCGCTCCGGCGTTATGAGCCCCGGGCGAAGTATCATCGGGAGCTCTCCCGTCATGTCCACGACGGTCGACTCGATGCCCCCTATGCAGGGCTCGCCCATGATGATGGCGTCCGCGCGGCCGTCGAGATCTTCTCTAACGTCTTCCCAGCGGGTAGGGCTGGGTCTTCCCGAGAGATTGGCACTGGGCGCTGCTATGGGGACGCTCGCCAGGCTGATAAGCTTCTGTGCCGTTTCGTCCGCGGGGAAGCGTATCGCCACGGTATCCAGTCCGCCAGTGGTGGCGTCCGGAACTATGGGCTTTTTCCTGAGGACCATGGTCATGGGCCCGGGCCAAATGGCTTCGGCGAGCTTTCTCGCGTTTTCCGGGAATTCGAGCACCAACGGCTCCAGCTGAGAGACGTCAGATATGTGTACGATTAGAGGGTTGTCCGAGGGACGCCCCTTGGCGGCATATATCTTCCTCGCTGCTTCGGGGTCGAGCGCGTTGCCCCCGAGGCCGTAGACGGTCTCCGTGGGGAATGCCGCGAGCCCGCCGCTTCTTATGATGCGGGCCGCTTCCTCAAGTTCTTTTTCGCTTTGTCCGAAGTATCTGGTGTTCAATATCTGCCTGTCTTTGCGTGACGCCGCTGTACGATCCTCAGCAGGGCTTATCTGTCCTGCGATTCCTTCATCTTCTCGGCCTGGTCGCTCGTGATCAGCGCGTCGATGATCTCGTCGAGATCGCCGTCCATGAACTGGTCGAGTTTGTATATCGTGAGACCGATGCGGTGATCGGTCACCCTTCCCTGCGGGAAGTTGTAGGTGCGTATGCGCTCCGAGCGGTCGCCGCTGCCCACCTGGCTCTTTCTTTCGGCCGCCTGCTCGTCGTGCTGCTGCTGCTGGTAGAAGGCGTAGAGCCTCGACTTTAGCTCGTTGTACGCCTTTTCCTTGTTCTTGAGCTGGGATTTCTCGTCCTGGCACTGAACGACGACGCCCGTCGGGATGTGCGTGAGCCTGACGGCCGAGTCGGTCATGTTTATGTACTGGCCGCCGTGTCCTGAAGCCCTGAAGGTGTCGACGCGTATGTCGTCCCATTTCAGATCGACGTCGACGTCCTCGACCTCGGGCATGATGGCTACGGTCGCCGCCGAGGTGTGTATCCTTCCGGCGCTCTCGGTCTCGGGCACCCTCTGCACCCTGTGCACGCCGGATTCGTACTTGAGCCTGGAGTAGGCGCCGCGGCCTATGATCCTGACCACGGCCTCCTTGACGCCGCCTATGCCGGTGTCGTTGATGTCGGTGAGCTCTGCCTTCCATCCGCGGCGCTCCGCGTAGCGGGTGTACATCCTCAGCAGGTCGCCGGCGAAGAGCGCGGCTTCCTCGCCGCCCGTGCCGGCCCTCAGCTCGAGGTAGACGTTCTTCTCATCGTTGGGATCCTTGGGCAGAAGGGCGATCTTGAGCTCCTCGGTGAGTTTTTCGGTCTTCTCCTCGAGATCGGAGAGCTCCATCTTGGCGATCTCCCGCATCTCGTCGTCGAGGTTCTCGGAGAGCAGCTCCTTCGTGGACTCGAGGTCTTCGAGAGCCTTCTTGTATTCCCTGTATTTGATGACCACCGGCTCGATATCCCGCATCTCTTTCATGAGCTTCTGCCAGCGGTTCTGGTCTGCTATGACGGAGGGGTCCGAGACCGTGAGGCTCAGTTCCTCGTATTTTTGAAGTATAAAGTCGAGCTTCTTGAACATGTCAAACCTCTCATATCTAAAACCAAAAAATTATACCATGGCGGCAAAGCGAGTTCAACACGCGATGGACATTTGGGGTATAACAGTTTGAGATGAGCGGAGGCGCTGCGCTGGGGCCGGAGCTGGGCTAAGGGCGGTGAGAGCGGATGCCGCGGGGACGGGAAGGGGGCTGCGCGCGGCTGTGAGCGGAGCTGGGCCGTGAAAGGGGTTGCCCGGGGCCAAAAGCGAAACGCTGTTGCGGAAAACGCCGAAGGCGGGTATCATTGTATCGAACAAGACCCAAAGACCGTTACAGTTTCAGAGTTTTCAGGAGGCAGAGATGATCTCATTTTCCAGCGACTACATCGAGGGCTGCGCGCCCGAGATACTGAAAAGATTCGAAGAAACGAACCTCGTGCAGCAGACCGGCTACGGCGCGGATATATGGTGCGAATCGGCCAAGGCCCGCATAAGGGAGGCCGTAGGCAAGCCTGACGCGGAAGTCTATTTCATCTGCGGCGGCACCCAGACCAATATGATAACCATAGACGCCATGCTCAAGAATTTCGAGGGCGTCGTGTCGGTGACCAGCGGTCATATAAACGGACACGAGGCCGGAGCCGTCGAGGCCACGGGGCGCAAGGTGCTTCAGCTGCCCGAGCACGACGGCCTGATGGATGCCGGCGAGCTCGATAAGCTCCTGGCGGACTACTTCGGCGATTCCTCGATAGAGCACCTGGTCAAGCCCGGCCTGGTCTACATATCCTATCCGAGCGAATTTGGCACTCTGTACAGCAAGAAGCAGCTCAAGGCCCTTGCGGACGTCTGCCACAGATACGGACTGCCGCTCTTCGCGGACGGCGCGAGGCTCGGCTACGGGCTCGCTTCCAAGGCCTGCGATCTGACGCTCGAGGAGTTCGCGGACATAGTCGACGTGTTCTACATAGGCGGCACCAAGGTCGGCGCCCTCTGCGGAGAGGCCCTGGTATTCTCCGGCGTAAAGGCGCCCGAGCAGTTCTTTACCCAGATCAAGCGCCGCGGCGGCATCATGGCCAAGGGCCGCGTCATAGGCATACAGTTCGACGAGCTTTTCAAGGGCGGTCTGTATTTCAGGCTCTCTGAGCACTGCATGGAGATGGCCGAGCTGCTCAAGAAGACTTTCCTGGATAAGGGCTACGAGCTCCTCGTGGACAGCCCAACGAACCAGCAGTTCGTCATCATGGACAAGGCGAAGGCCGAGGAGCTGTCGAAGGAGGTCGTCTTCTCGCACTGGTGCGGCGTGGACGAGATGCGCGCGGCGTACCGCTTCGTGACAAGTTGGGCGACGCCCAGGGAGAACATAGAAAAGCTCGGCGAGCTGCTGTAGGGAAAGTAAGGCGGAGCGTCTGAAATTATAAAACTAAGATCGGTCACATGAAAAAACGCGGCAGGCACAGGGCTTGCCGCGTTTTCTTGGCATTAAGGGATGACCGCAGGTCAAGGCTGCGCTCAGATGTCTCGTTCATAGCATCACGTTCGCACCTTGCAGGACGATTCTTCATTTTCGTTCCTATATCAGTCTGCGCCCAACAGGATGCATTTTCATCAGAGTCCTATTTCCGCCTGATCGGGTGGCTCATCACGGTCCTGAGCTTTTCATTTCCGCCTGATCGGGTGGCGTATCACGGTCTTGAGCTTTTCGGGCGCCGTCCTGCGCGCGTCTGAAAGGTAGATCTCGTGATGCAGGCGGCTGGATGAAAAGTCGTTCTCATAGCCGTTTTCGGCGATGTAAGCGTCCATCAGCGCGACGCTGGCGGGTTCGTCGTCATAGTAGGGTCCGCAGTGCATGATCTGCACGCAGAGGCCCTCGTCCACGTTCAGGAATTCGGCTGCAGAACAGTCGATCTCTTTCTTTTTCGAAGCCGTCTCGGCCGCCCATCGCAGCTCCTCTTCCGTTATGAAATCCGGCAGGCGAATGAGGGATATCCAGTTGAAGGAGGCTTTGTTAGTGTAGTCCACGCCTTCGACGCCTTCCTGCCACCAGAGACCTTCGAGCGGTGGGACGACGTAGTCGTAGAAGCCTTCTATCCTGTGGCCGGCCTTGCCGCTCATCTTCAGCGTGTAAGCCACGGCATAGAGTACGCCTATGGCCTGTTTGTAAGCGCCGTCCTCCTCGTTGGGGTCCCCGCTGCCGCGAACGGCGACGTAGTTTGCCGCCGGCACGTTCACGATCTCGGGTCGGTTTTTGGGCATATAGAACTCTTTGTATTCCTTTTTGAAGTCGAATGGCATGCTGATGTCCTCTGTGGTCCTGCGATCGGATGGAATGGTCCCCAGGCTTTCCCTATCTCAAACTCTCCCTGTAATAAGCGCGGACCCTTTCGAGTATCTCTGCGTTGTCCCTGCGGCCGTTGTCCGCAGCCCTGAGGTCAAGCAGGCACTTTCTGATATCCGCGCCCGCCGAGGCGATGCTTTTCTGCCACTCGGGCTCGGTCCCCCAGCTCTTCTCTCCGTTGACGAAGCAGAGATCGGCGCAGCCCCTCGCGGCCCTCTGAACGAGCAGCGCGAGCGGATCGCAGTCCGGATCGGCGTAGGGCCAGGCTACTTTTTCCATATCCACGCACACGAAGTCTGCGTTCTCGCCGGCCCTTATGACGCCGGGAGAGAGCTTCTTCGCGGAGATCTTCGCGCCCTTGGAGGTCGCCATCTTCAGGACGAAACGAGGGTCGATCCCGGCATCCACGCCGCTGTATCTGTTGTTCAGCCAGCAGACGCGCAGCTCTCTCATGAAGTCTTGATCGTCGTCTATCGTGCAGCCGTCCATGCCTATGCCGGCGGTGATATCGAGCTCCTGTACTCGGCGCAGGTCGAAGCTGCCGCTCCTAAGGCGCAGGTTCGAGGAGGCGTTGTTTACGAGCACAGCGCCGCTTTCCTTTATTAGCAGCAGGTCCTCCTCGTCAAGCCATACCGCGTGTCCGAAGGAGACCCAGGGGCCAAGGAAGCCTATGTCCGAATAGTGCTTTATGAAGCTCTTGCCCCAGGTCCTGCGGGCGTACTCGGCCTGGTATTTGGTCTCGAGCAGGTGGAGGTGGATGTGCATGCCGCGCTTCATCGCGTAGTCCTTCATGGCCATGAGGGACTCGTCACTGCACCACTGACCGCCGTTCGGATGCAGCTGGAGCTCCGTCCAGCCGGAAGCAATATCGTCCTTGAGCTCTTCAGCCGTCGCCTCGATGAGATCGAAGTATTCGGGGAGGGGCATGATGCAGTCCCTTATGCTGCCGCCGAAGGAGGTCTTGAGCGGCTCAGGCAGGCCCGCGATGAATTCGTCCCTGCCGTAGTATATCTTCTTGTTCTGGTCGATGAAGAGCGGGCAGAGTATGCTGCGCAGGCCGCCCGCCCTGTAGCCGCGCGCGGCAGCGGCGAGCTCGTCCTTCATGCCTGTGAAGCTGTTGGGATTGTGGCTGTGGAGCACCGTCCCGACTCCGCATGCCGCCATGCGGACGGCGTCGAAGAGGCATGCAGTGTAATGCGGTATGGCGGCGAGCTTGTTCAGGTCCTGGAGCCAGACTTCGAGGGCCTGGTCGGGTACCATCATGGAGCTCGGCGTGATGCCTCTGCCGTGATCGTGCGCGTCGGTGAAGGCGGGGAGCATGAGCCAGCTGTCGTTTTTCAGGATCTCGGCGTACGGCGCTATTGACTCAAGGTCGGCGGGCCTTCCGACGGCCTCGAATCGGCCGTTTTTTATGAGCGCGGCGAGGCCTTTTGAAGCCTCCCCGGCCTCTCCGTCCCAGAGCAGTCCCGGTTCGATCAGTAAGTATTTATCGTTATCTTTCATTTGGTTCACACAGTTTGCGATGCGGTCGATTGCGAGCGGCTTTGAGCGACCCGCGGAGATTGGACGTTTTGCAATGCGGGCGCCGGCGAGCGGCCCGCGGATAAAAACAGGCGCCGGGGAAAGCCCGGCGCCCGGTACGCTTGGTCTACGCTTCTCCGCGTCCGGCGCGGCGCGCAGGGATCTTTATCACTCCGGCCTCTTGTAGTTGAGGTAGAGGGAAGCTTCGGTGCCGCCGTCCACTACTATGGCCTGGCCTGTGATAGCTCTCGCGTCGTCGCTGGCGAGGAAGAGAGCCGTCCTGGCGATATCCTCGGCCTGGATCTCGAAGGGGGCGGGCTGGTAGGTCTTGAGGAACCTGGCTCTCGCTTCACCCTCGAAGCCCTTGTTGAGCGGGGTGTTCACGAAGCCCGGGCAGATCGCGTTGCAGCGTATGTTGCTGCGCGCGAAGTCGATGGCCACGGATCTGGTTATGGCGAGAGCTCCGGCCTTGGCCGCGCTGTAGCCGAGTTTGTTCGGGGTGGGCCTGATGCCGTAGGTGCCCACGAGGTTGAGTATGACTCCGCCGCCCTGGGCTTCCATGTAGGGGATGGAGTATTTGCAGCCGAGGAACACGCTGTCCATGTCGAGCGCCATGACCTTTCTATAGTCCTCGTAGCTGGTGGTGACCGCCGTGCCCATGGGGCTTATGCCGGCTATGGTGAAGAAAACGTCTATCCTTCCGAAGGTCTCCACTATGTCCGCGAAGAGGCCTTTCATGCCTTCCTCGCTGGTGATGTCGACGACGTAGGCCTTGGCCTTTCCTCCGGCCGCGATTATCTCGTCCGCCGTGGCCTGCGCGCTCTGCGGATTGATGTCGACTACAGCGACGGCTGCGCCTTCTTCCGCGAAGAGCAGGCAGGAGCACTTGCCCATGCCCGAACCGCCGCCCGTGATGGCGACGACCTTGTTCTCAAATCGTTTCATGCCTTTGTCCTCCCTGAAGCGATCGCGTTTCTCGTATTTGAAATAAATGGTGACGT
>JAFPZZ010000043.1 GCA_017417045.1 Bacillota bacterium | reverse complement strand
CCTGCCACGCTGCCGGCCCCGAGAACGGCAACAACGCCATGCTCGCCATGGCCGCCATCGTCCAGGGCGTTTACGGCATCCCCAGGGCTTCCGTAGGCGACGCCAGGATCAACGTAGGCCAGGTCACCGCCGGTTCCGGCAGAAACGTAGTCTGCGACAGAGTTAAGATGGTCATGGAGCTCAGAGGACTCACCCAGGCTTCCCTTGAATATCTCGAGCCCTATGCCAGAAGGATCATCGAGCATGCCGCCGCTATGCACGGCTGCACCGCCGAGATCAAGATGATGGGCGCCACTCCCTGCGTACTCATGGACAGCCCCGAGTTCACCCAGGATCTCAAGGCCATGGCCGACAGCCTCGGCTTCAAGACCCTCGGCATCGAACCGACCAGCGGCTCCGAGGACTTCTCTTTCATGGCTCAGAGAGTTCAGCAGCACGGCGGAAAGAGCTGCTTCGTCATGATCCAGACCGAAGAGCCCAACCCCGCTCACTCCGTGACCTTCGACATCGATGAGAAGGATCTTCCCACCGGTTCCAAGTTCCTCTGCGCGGCCGTGACTTATCTCATGGGCATCACCACCAAGTAGTTTGAACACGCTGTAAACAGTACAAGAAACTAAAAGTCCGCAGGCACAAGCCTGTGGACTTCTGTATATTTCTCAGCTTCACAGGCATGTTTGTAGTAATATTTAATAAATCGATCCTCAGTTGCGGTGATGAAAATGTCAGAAGATAAAAAGTTGTCATATGACGACGCACTCAGTCCCGAAGCACTGTTAGAGAAGGCTAGAGATCTCTATTTTGACGATAAGGACTACGATAAAGCCATACAGCTGCTTGAATTGCCTGAAGCCCAGGCTGATCGTAGGCGGGATCGCAGGTTTTATATACATGCTGATACTGAATTCATACACTCATCTCATGAATTAGGCCTTGTACATCTGCGCCGCGTTATGCGTCCTGTATATCCTGCGAATCATATATAAACGCGTCAAAAAGTGATAGTTAATGCCCGCAATATATTATATAATCATCAGGGTGATACAGTTATCAAGGATCGAAGTATCCATCATTTATTGAAAGGAGTATTCAATGGCAAACGAACTCTACAAAGAAATGTGCGCTTACATCGACACCCGCAAGGATTTCATGAGAGAGCGCAGACAGGACTTCCACAAACATGCCGAAGCCGGCTGGCACGAGGTAAGGACCTGCTCCATCATCGCCGATCATCTCGTAAAGCTCGGGTATGACAAAGCTCCCTGCAAGATCCTCATGGGCAAGGAATGCATGAACGATGACGAGAGAATGGGACTTCCCGATCAGGAAGAGCTCGATTTCATCTATCAGAGGGCTCTCGACGAAGGCGCTATCCTTCCTTACGCTGAAAAGTTCAAGGAC
This sequence comes from Bacillota bacterium, assembly GCA_017417045.1. GTDB lineage: Bacteria > Bacillota > Clostridia > Peptostreptococcales > Anaerovoracaceae > RGIG2707. The sequence continues at coordinate 22,710 of JAFPZZ010000043.1, read as the reverse complement.
GGACACACCGCTATCGTTGCTATCCTCGAGACAGGAAAGCCCGGTCCCATCATCGGTCTCCGTACCGACATCGACGCCCTCGGCGTGATCGAGTGCCAGGATCCGGCCGTTCACAGACCCGCCAAGGAAGGCTTCGCCTCCATCCACGAAGGCGAGATGCACGCCTGCGGCCACGACGGACACGGTACCATCAATATGGTCGTAGCAGAGACCCTCATGAAGTTCAAGGATCAGCTCTGCGGAACCGTCAAGATGGTATGGCAGCCCGCTGAGGAGGGCGTACGCGGAGCTAAGTCCATCGCTTACTCCGGAATACTCGACGACGTACAGTACATGATGGCAGTCCACATGGGCGCCCGTCCCAAGGGATCCAACGCTTCAATCGGTTTCTCCTATGGCCTCAACATGGCCAACGCCAAGATGGACGTCTACATCACCGGTAAGGCCTGCCACGCTGCTGCTCCCGAGAGCGGAAACAACGCGATGCTCGCGATGGCCGCCATCGTTCAGGGCGTTTACGGCATCCCCAGGGCTTCCGTTGGCGACGCCAGGATCAACGTAGGCCAGGTATTCGCAGGTTCCGGCAGAAACGTAGTCTGCGACAGAGTCAAGATGGTCATGGAGCTCAGAGGACTCACCCAGGCTTCACTCGAGTATCTCGAGCCCTACGCCAGAAGGATCATCGAGCACGCCGCCGCAATGCACGGCTGCACCGCTGAGATCAAGATGATGGGCGCGACTCCCTGCTATCCCATCGACGATCCGGCCTTCGTAGACGAGATGAACCAGCTCGCCAAGAACCTCGGATTCGAGACCCTCGATCCGAAGCCGGGCAGCAATTCCGAAGACTATACCTACATGGCTCAGAGAGTCATGGAGAGGGGAGGAAAGTCCCTCATGTTCCGCTGCCTGAGCGATTATCCCGCTCCGGGCCACGCCGTGACCTTCGACATTCAGGAAGAAGACCTGCCCACCGGCAGCAAGTTCTTCTGCGCTATGGTCACTCACCTCATGGGGCTCACGAACTAGTCTGAATTACAATTTCGATCATAGATCAACGATAAATTTACATAAATTAATTTATCGTACATCAAATTGATCAAAGAACAAGAGTGCCTAGGATATGATATCCTGGGCACTCTTCTTTTGTATATATGGCACATTATTTCATTGAGTTTGACGACATTTCTATCTCGACTGGATATATCGCTATAACTTAAATGAATAGCTGAAGGAAATCTAATCTTGAGATGTTCAGGCCTGATTGGTATAATATTTGTTGGAATAATATGCACGTATATTCTTTTTATTTGAAAGGAGAAACATATGGCAAACGAACTCTATAACCAGATGGCTGCTTTCATCGATACCAAGAAGGATTGGATGAAGGAAAGACGCCAGGATTTCCACAAGTATGCCGAAGCCGGCTGGCATGAGGTAAGGACCTGCTCCATCATAGCGGATCACCTCGTAAAGCTCGGCTACGAGAAGATCCTCATGGGCAAGGAATGCTTCGACGCTGATGCCCGTATGGGACTTCCCGATCAGGAAGAGCTCGATTTCATCTATCAGAGAGCTCTCGATGAAGGCGCTATCCTGCCTTACGCCGAGAAGTTCAAGGACGGCTTCACTTCCGTCATCGCCATCCTCGAGACCGGCAAGCCCGGCCCCATCATCGGACTTCGTCAGGATATCGACGCTCTTGGCGTAGTCGAGTGCCTCGATCCTGAGATCCACAGACCGGCAAGAGAGGGCTTCGCCTCTATCCACCCGGGGGAGATGCACGCCTGCGGACACGACGGACACGCCACGATAGGCATGACCGTTGCCGAGACCCTCATGAAGTACAAGGATCAGCTCTGCGGCACCGTAAAGATAGTCTTCCAGCCCGCTGAAGAGGGTGTAAGAGGCGCCCGCGGTATCGCTTACTCCGGCATACTCGACGACGTCGAATATATGATAGGCGTTCATATGTCGCCGCTCCCCGAAGGAAGCGACGCCAAGCTGCAGTTCAATCACTCGCTCAACATGGCCAACGCCAAGTGGGACGTCTTCCTCACCGGAAAGGCCTGCCACGCCGCCTCCCCGGAGAACGGCAACAACGCTATGCTCGCCATGGCTACCATAGTTCAGGCCATCTACGGCATCCCCAGGGCTTCCGTAGGCGACGCCAGAATCAACGTGGGTCAGGTGACCGCGGGCTCCGGCAGAAACGTAGTCTGCGACAGAGTTAAGATGGTCATGGAGCTCAGAGGACTCAACCAGCCCTCGCTCGACTATCTTGTACCCTACGCCAAGAGGATCATCGAGCACGCCGCGGCCATGCACGGCTGCACCGCCGAGATCAAGGAGATGGGTTCCACTCCCTGCGTATACCTCGACACTACTGACTTCACCAAGGAGCTCTTCGACCTCGCAGACAGGCTCGGATTCGCGCCGCTTGGCATCAAGGAAGGCAACGGCTCCGAGGACTTCTCCTACATGGCTCAGAGAGTTCAGCAGCACGGAGGACAGAGCTGCTTCTTCCGCTGCCTGAGCCCGTTCTCCGCACCCGGACACGCCGTGACCTACGACATCCAGGAGGAGTATCTCGCTAACGGCGCCAAGTTCTTCTGCGCCGCCGTGACCCACCTCATGGGACTCACCAACTAGTTCATATTTGGGCGGCGGCCTTTTTATGACCGCCGCCTCATAAAAGATAATGGTAATCCAAAAGAAAGGACTGATTCCAATGGCCAACGAACTCTACAAAGAAATGTCAGCTTTTATCGACACTAAGCTTGATTGGGCTACCAAGAACAGACAGGACTTCCATAAGCATGCCGAAGCAGGCTGGCACGAAGTAAGGACCTGCTCCATCATCGCCGATCATCTCGTAAAGCTCGGATATGACAAAGCTCCCTGCAAGATCCTCATGGGCAAGGAATGCATGAACGACGCCGAGAGAATGGGTCTTCCCCCCCAGGAAGAGCTCGATTTCATCTATCAGAGAGCTCTCGACGAAGGCGCTATCATGCCTTACGCTGAGAAGTTCAAGGACGGACATACCGCTGTAGTAGCCATCCTCGAGACTGGAAAGCCCGGCCCTGTCATCGGGCTCCGTACCGATATCGACGCCCTCGGCGTAGTCGAGTGCCAGGATCCCGCTATCCACAGACCGGCAAGGGAAGGATTTGCCTCCATCCACCCGGGCGAGATGCATTCCTGCGGACACGATGGACACGCCACCATCAACATGATGGTCGCCGAGACCCTCATGAAGTACAAGGATCAGCTCTGCGGCACAGTTAAGATGGTGTTCCAACCCTCCGAAGAAGGCGTAAGAGGCGCCAAGTCCATCGCTTACTCCGGCATACTCGACGACGTACAGTACATGCTCGGCATCCACGTAGGAAGCCGCAAGGACGATGAAGAGCTCGGATTCCGCTACGGCCTCAACATGGCCAACGCCAAGATGGACGTCTATCTCGAAGGCAAGGCCTGCCACGCCGCTTCTCCCGAGAACGGCAATAACGCGATGCTCGCGATGGCCGCTATCGTCCAGGGCGTATACGGCATACCCAGGGCTTCCGTAGGCGACGCCAGGATCAACGTAGGTATCGTAGAAGCCGGCTCCGGCAGAAACGTAGTCTGCGACAGAGTAAAGATGGTCATGGAGCTCAGGGGACTCACCCAGGCTTCCCTCGAGTATCTCGAGCCGTACGCCAGAAGGATCATCGAGCATGCCGCCGCTATGCACGGCTGCACTTCCCGCGTAGTCATGATGGGCGCCACTCCCTGCTATCCGACCGACGACAGGGCGTTCACTGACGAACTCTGCGAGCTCGCTCAGAGCCTCGGCTTCAAGACCGACGGTCCCTTCGACGACAGCACCTCCGAGGACTACACCTACATGGCTCAGAGAGTCATGGAGAGAGGCGGAAAGTCCTGCTTCGTATGGGTAATGACTCCGGAAGCTGCCGCTCACCACGCCGTGACCTTCGACTTCGAAGAGAAGGATCTTCTCAACGGAGCCAAGTTCTACTGCGCTGCCGTGACCTATCTCATGGGTCTCACCACAAAATAAGATCTTTATAGAAGGACGGCTCTTGCCGTCCTTCTTTCCATGCCAAAGGAGTGATAACAATGGGCAACGAACTCTTCAAGGAAATGTGCGCATACGTGGACACCAAGCAGGACTTCATCACGAAGACCCGCCAGGACTTCCACAAGTACGCAGAGGGCGGCTGGCATGAAGTCAGGACCTGCTCCATCATAGCCGACCACCTTGTAAAACTCGGCTATACCAACCTCATCATGGGCAAGGATGCCTTCAAGGCCGACGCCCGTATGGGACTTCCCGATCAGGAGGAACTCGACTACGTATACAACAGGGCTCTCGAGCAGGGCGCCGTTAAAGAATATGCGCCTCTCTTCAAGGACGGCTTCACCGGCATCATAGCGGTCCTCGAGACCGGTAAGCCCGGCCCCGTCATCGGCTTCCGCCAGGACATCGACGGACTCGGAGTAGTCGAATGCCAGGATCCCGCCGAGCACAGACCGGCCAGGGAAGGCTTCGCCTCCATCAACGAGGGCGAGATGCAGGCCTGCGGACACGACGCTCACGCCACCATAGGCATGACCGTCGCCGACGTCCTGATGAAATACAAAGATAAGCTCTGCGGCACCGTCAAGCTCGTATTCCAGCCCGCCGAAGAGGGCGTAAGAGGAGCCCGCGGCATAGCTGAGTCCGGCCACCTCGACGACGTAGACTTCATGTTCGGCGTGCACATGGGCACCAGGCCCGAGGGTCAGGACGTAGACATCGCCTTCCATAACGCCACCAACATGGCAAACTGCAAGATGGACGTCTATCTCGAAGGAAAGGCCTGCCACGCAGCTTCTCCCGAGAACGGCAACAACGCCATGCTCGCCATGGCCGCCATCGTCCAGGGCGTTTACGGCATACCCAGGGCTTCCGTAGGCGATGCCAGGATCAACGTAGGCCAGGTCTTTGCCGGATCCGGCAGAAACGTAGTCTGCGACAGAGTCAAGATGGTCATGGAGCTTAGAGGCCTTAACCAGCCCGCTCTCGACTATCTTGAGCCCTATGCCAGAAGGATCATCGAGCACGCCGCCGCAATGCACGGCTGCACCTCCAGGATCGTACTCATGGGATCCACGCCGTCAATACTGATCGACACTCCGGAACTCGTCGACGAGATCAAGGCTATGGCCGACAAGCTGGGATTCAAGACCATGGGTCCCGATCACGGCGATACCTCCGAGGACTATTCCTACATGGCCAAGAGGGTCATCGAGCACGGCGGCAAGAGCTGCTACTTCAGCTGCCTGACCGAGACTCCGGCCGCCTTCCACGCCGTCAAGTTCGACGTGCAGGAGAAAGATCTTCCCAACGCCATCAAGCTCGAGTGCGCTATCTGCCTCCACCTGATGGGTATACTAGAAGAGTAGGGGAGATAGATCTCGCTTAGGGTAAAGGTGACAGATAGTATGTGCAGATCTGCTGTGAGAATGCTCAGTATTGATCACAGCTTTTCGGACAGCCTCCAGAGCCTCTCACAGCCCGTTTAAGGGCATTAAAAGAGCTTATCGATACATTTATCGATAAGCTCTTTTCTTTGTCTGAAAACTTCTAAAACTCGCTGTTAATGGTGGATCATCTGGAGACTTCTATGATCCTGACGGTATTTCCGCCCGAGCTGTAGCAGGTGAAGGTGTCGCTGTAAGCAAGGGCCTGATCTAGGGTCACCCAGCTCTGGCTGTCCTTGTTGTAGCACTGCACGTCGTCGGGGATCACATAGGAGGCTCCGCCGAAGGTGATCATGCTCTTGCCGCTGAAAGCTGATTTTTTGACGTTCTTCATCTGGGCAAGGCTCTCGACCTCCGTGAAGAGCACAGTCTCTTCGTCGTAATCAAAGTGCCTTAGCTTGGTCGTGACTTCCTTAGCGGCGACGTAGTCCTGGCTGTTGACCAGATATGTCGTATTGTGGGTAACGGAACCGTCGCCGTTCGTTATGGTCAGAGCTCGGCTCTCAGAATCATAGCGCGCTTTTCCGTAGATGATCTTGGTGATCTTGGTAGCCGGGATGATCATCAGATCGATGTTTCCGTCAGCGTCCCTGCGCGCGTAGTGGATATCGTCTCCGTTCACTATGGACTTGCCGAGATCGGAGCTTGCTATCTCGCTGCCGTTGTAGAATATCCTCGCCGAAGAGGAAAGCTTCTCGTCGCCCATGATCCTTCTGACGGGGTCGAAGTCAGCCGTGCTGTTCGTGTATTCGTTGAGGCTTACGGCGTCTTTCTTGTAAGAGCTTACGCTGACGAGCTCTCCGGCGTGGTCGAGTGATACTGCGTTGGTATCCATGAGCGCGTTTCCGAGGAAGAGCTTGACCTTGCCGTCCGAGCCGACTATAGCCATGTTCTTCGCAGAAGCGTCGGTAACTCCTGCGACCTGGCCGTTAGCGGTGAGCATTATGGTCATCACGTCGCCGGGCTTGTATTTTGCGATATCGTTTCTGGCCGACTCCAGCACAGTGAGCTGGGTCCCGTTAAGCACGGTGACGGTGCTGGGGCTGTCGGGATTGGGATCGCAGCCCTCGTAGTATACGCTGATCCTGGTGTCGCAGAGGACTATAGACCTGCTGTTTGACGAATACGTCGCTACGTCGTATTTCTTGATGTCGGAGGAGCCGATCTCCTTGCCGTTCTTGTAGATCTTGTAGCTATTGCCGTCGGAAAGGGTGCTGAATCCCGCAGTCGAACCGTTCTGAGCTACTATTACCGCCGCGTTGGTTATCCCGCTGCCAGTACTTCCCTCGGGCAGTATAGTAACGAACTTGCCGTCGGAGTCGGTGAGGACTTTGCCCTTGCTTCCTATAAGCGTCGTATTGCTGAAGGACTTGGCCATGTCGAGGGTGGTGCCTCCGCTGAGAGTTACGGTCGCAGCCGAAGCGTCGACAGAGGAGAGCGTCGCGTCATCTTTTCCGAGGTTATATGCGCTCAGTTTTCCGAGCTTGAGCATGGCTACAAAAAGCTTTGCGGCCTCAGCCCTGGTGATATCCCTCTTGCCGTCGCTGACGCTGAGCCCGGTGCCATCGAGCATTCCTATAGACTTTGCTTCTGTAAGATAGCTGTCCGGCCAGATCGGGAACTTGCTGGAATCAGTATATCCAACGGCCCTCATAAGTATCGCGACCGCTTCGCCTACCTTGATCGTGTTCTCGGGCTTGAAGCTGCCGTCGGGGTAGCCTGATATCATTCCCTCGCTCTTGGCCGCCATGTTCACATAGGGAGCGAACCATTGGCTGGGTTTGACGTCCGGGAATATCGTCACCATCTGATAGCCCGAAGCCTTGTCGGAAACGCCCTTGGCGAAGATAGCCATCTTGCAGAACTCCGAGCGCTTCAGACTGTTGTTCGGCTTGAAGCTCCCATCGGGATAGCCGTCGATGACGCCCATGAGCCTGAGCACCTCGGCCGCTGTGGCGGTGTCCGCGTCGTTCACATCGGTGAAGGCGAGGGCAGGGGCCGCGCACGAGATGACGATGAGCATCGCCAGTATCAGTGCAGTTATCTTTTTCATATCTGTTTTCTCCTTTTTGTTTCAGAGATCGTTGACGCTTTATTCAGCTCTGAGGGCTTCCACAGGCTGCAGCTTGGACGCCTTGGAAGCGGGATAACTTCCAAAGAGCAGGCCCAGCGCGATGGAGAAGAGCAGGGTGCCCAGCGCTACGGGTATGCTAGGCCATATAGTCAGCTGGTACATGAGCTTTCCGAGTATGAGGCTTCCAATGGTGCCGACCACTATGCCTACGAGGCCGCCCATTCCGCAGAGCATGCCAGCTTCTATGAGGAACTGGGCTACTATGGAGGAGCGCCTCGCGCCTATGGCGCGGCGTATTCCTATCTCCTTGGTCCTTTCGGTAACGGACACGAGCATGATGTTCATGATGCCTATGCCGCCAACGATGAGGGATATGGCTGCTATGCCTCCGAGCACGAGGCCTATGGTCGTCAGGTACTGGTTTTCGTATTCCTGCCAGCTGCTCTGGGAGTATACGTCGACCATGCCGGAACCTTCCGGCACGAAGTTCTTCATGTAGGGTCCGACCCTGGAGATGACTTCCTTGATGTTTTCCGAACTGGAGGCTTTGATCTGGAAGGCCGTCATCTGCTCTCCGCCCAGGAGCCTGCGCGCCGAGTAGGGGAGTATTATGACGTTGTCCATCTGGTTCTGCTGATAGCCCTTGGTCCCTTCGGTCGATTTCTGCTTATATATGCCTATGACCTGGAAGTTGTTGCCGTTGATCTGCAGGTTCTTTCCCAGCGGGTCGACGTTACCGAAGAAGATCTCGGCTGCTTTAGATCCAAGCACCGCTACCTGGTTGTACTTTTCAATGTCGAGATAAGAGATGTCGCGGCCTCTGGCTATCTCGTGTTCGTTGACCTTGGAGTACTGCGACGATCCGTAGTACATCTGAGGAGGACTAGATATGAGCTCGTAGGTCTCCTCGTCGTATTTAGACTCCATGTTCGCGGAGTTGACCGTGCCGTAGACCACCGTTCCGTTGGCTCTCGCGTTAGGAGTGACGCCGACTACCATGTCTCCGAGGGATTTGCAGTATTCCTCGAGAATAGGGAAGTAGTCCTTCTGATTGGTCGGATTGCCGTTCTCGTCATAGGACCAGGAATAGATGCTCACGTCTATCTTGTTGGAGCCCATGGCGGCGTATTGCTGCCTGGTGTATTCCTTCATGCCTTCCATGACCGAGACTATGGTCATGACCGCGGCTATGCCAATGAATATGGACAGTACCGTGAGCACAGATCTTCCGCGTTTGCCCTTGATGGAACGCCATGCCATCTTGAATGTTGATAATACGTTCATAAGAGCTCTTCCTCCATTTTGGCTGCTGCCTTCATGGCCTCCTGAGCAGCTTTGGCGGCTTCTTCATGAGAGTTGGCCTCAGCTTCCGCGGCCTTTTTTTCAGCTGCCTTGGGATACTTTATGACGGGGCCTGTGTCTTCCACTATCTTTCCGTCGGATATGCGCACGCGCCTGTCGGCTGAAGCCGCTATGCCGTTGTCGTGGGTGATCAGTATGACCGTCGTACCTTCCTCGTGGAACTGGCGGAGGAATCCGAGTATGTCGTGTCCCGTCTTGGAGTCGAGAGCGCCGGTAGGCTCGTCCGCCATGATTATCGAAGGTTTCGCGGATATGGCCCTGGCTATTGCGACCCTCTGCTGCTGTCCGCCGGAGAGCTGCTTGGGATAGCTCTTGGCCTTTTCGGCTATGGACATCTTCTCCAGAGCTTCCATGGCCATCCTGCTGCGCTTTTCGGCATCTATGCCCTGGTATATGAGGGGAAGCTCAACGTTTTCCTGGACCGTTAGGGAGGCTATCAGGTTGTACTGCTGGAAGATGAAGCCTATCTCTTTGTTTCTGATCCTGGAAAGCTCGTTGTCCGAGAGATCCTTGACGTTCGTCCCGTGCAGTATATAGTCGCCCCGGGTAGGAATGTCGAGGCAGCCGAGCATGTTCATCAGAGTCGACTTGCCCGATCCCGACTGTCCGATGATAGCGACGAACTCGCCGCGGTCTATCGTAAGCGAGACGTCGTCGAGCGCCCTGACTTCGCTCTCAAGCCCTTCGTCATATATCTTGAATATATTTCTGGTTTCTATGAGCATTGAGACTCCTCGCTAACCCCAGTAATTGTCGGTTATCATCTGAGTGAAGACCTCGGTGCCTTCCTCGACGCCGGAGAGTATCTGTACGTTGTAGTTGTCCGAGATGCCGAGCTCCACCTGTACGGGGTAGAAGCCTTTGGGGATGTCGGGGTTCTCGTTCATCAGCTCAGCCATGTTCTCGGGCTCCGAAGAAGCCTTGACGTAAACGACGCTGGCGGCCGTGCCGTCCGCGAGGGTCTCGCTCTTGACTGCCTGGAGGGGCACAACCAGGCAGTTGTCGGCCTGGCTCGCAGTGAGGTTGTACTGTATGTAGGAGTTGACCTGGATGTTGCCGCCGGAATTGTCAGCCGAGATAACGATGGGGTAAGTGGCCACGCCGTTGTTGATAGTGCTGTTCAGGCTGATGCTGTCGACGGTCCCGGAGGCCATATTGCCCCACTGGTTGAGCTCTACGGGCATACCGGGCTTGATGTAGGAGATGTTCCTCTCGTCGACGGTAGCGTTGATGACTATCGTAGAGGTATCGGAGATGGTGACGAGGCTGCTGCCCTGCTGGACCTCCTGGCCCGGCGAGATGGTAAGACCTATGATCTTGCCGTCGATAGGAGCTGTGGCCTTGCAGAGGTCGAGGTTCTTCTGAGCGTTCTCAAGATCCTTCTCGCACTTTTCGACCTGCTCCTGGGCGTTGTATATCTGGGTGTTGTTGTCGTCGGCGCTCATCCTGAGAATGGGCTGCCCCTGACTCACGTCCATATAATCCACGAGGTTCACATAGGTGACCTTACCCGTGGCGGTGGGGACGAGCTCCTTTACTCTGCTGTATTCGAGCTTGGCGGATTCGTAAGGATAGACCTGCTCGCCTGAAGCGTCGGTGAACGAAGCTGTTATCTCCATGTCCTTTGTAAGGACGCCGGGATTGCTGACGCTGATGTCAACAGAGAAGAGCTTGGATCCCTCAGGAGTGACCCTAGAGACCTTGTTGATCTTCGTGACCTTGCCGGTGAGGGTGCTCATAAGAGAGGGGATCGAAACGTTTACGGACTGCCCGACGCTGAAACTGTTCTCGTAGGCGTAGCTGTAGTAGAGCGTAGCTACGAGGGTCCTGTCGTCAACGAGGGTGCCGAGGCTTCCGCCCATAAAGTCGTCGCCTACGCTTATATTCTTATTGCAGTCTATTATCTTTCCGGCGAAGGGAGCCGTGAAATTGAGACCGCGCTGCGCTTCATAGGCCTTGTTGAGGCTCTTTCTGGCTTCTTCGAGGGCAGTCTTCGCTCTCTGATACTGCGTCTCGGCGCTCGGAGAGTCTATGGTGAACAGCTGCTGTCCGGCGGTGACCATGTCGCCTTCCTGTACGAAGACGTCGAGCACGGTGCCCGCGGTGGAGAGGGTGAGGGTCTCGCTGTCCTTAGCCTTGGTGAGACCGCTGCCTTCTACCTTGGAGGTTATGGATCCAACAGAAACGAAATCAGTCGCGGCGCTCTTTGTGCCTCCGCCGCTCTTGTTTCCGAAAAACTTGGTGTAGCCGAAATATCCGGCTGCCGCGAGTACGAGGAGTATCGCGATCCATTTGATTGCTTTCTTTGATTTCATATTTACGACCTTTTTTCTAATACTATATGCTGCTTAAGCATACACAAGATTTTACCACATTCTGCCCATAATTAACGAACAATATGTTTAATGCTTTTTAAATTTTATTAATAATTACGACGCGCTTTTTGTTTTTACAGACAAATACAACATTTTGTGGATTTATATAAAAATCTAATACTAAAGGCCGCAAATACAGATAAATGCATTGGACTTGACAAGTAAAAGTTGTATAATGAACAAGGTATGATTGTTAAAATGGGGCAGAATTGGAAATTAGATAGGATGATCCGTCTTGAATGCTCTCCGTCGACCAATCTCGATCTCAAAAAACTTGATGAGATCGGCAACGTCGAAGGGGGCAGTGTGCTCATCGCGGAGACCCAGACTGCGGGAAGGGGACGCTTCGACAGGAAGTTTTCTTCACCCAAAGGAGGACTGTATTATTCCTATCTCATGGTCATAGAGGATTTCGGGGACGAGCTCCTCGAGATCACTCCCATGGTCGGCGTCGCGGCGAGGAGGGCAGTATACAGGACATGCTACGTTGCAGCCGATATCAAATGGCCCAACGACCTGCTCGTAAGCGGTAAGAAGATCTGCGGCATACTAGCCGAATCCAGGACCGTTAACAGCAGCGAGATACACATAGTCATAGGCATAGGCATCAACGCCAACACCGAGCTTTCCGATATCGCCGAAGAGTACAGAGATACGGCTGATACTCTTAAGAACATCACTGGCAGGGAGATAGACATGGAGCTTCTCATACGCTGCCTTACGGATGAGCTCGACAGGCTGGGAGAAGCCCTTACGAAAGGTGAGACCGAGGACTATCTCGAAGAATACCGCGCCATATGCGTTAATCCAGGCGATGAAATAGTTAAATTATAAATATAGAGAGGTAAACAATGGTTCGATTCACAGAAACGGTGCTCAGAGACGCAAATCAGTCCCTGATCGCGACCAGACTGCCCTACAGCAAGTTCGAGGCCATACTCCCCAAGATGGACAAGGCCGGCTACTACTCTGTGGAGTGCTGGGGCGGAGCCACCTTCGACGTCTGCCTCAGGTATCTCGAGGAAGATCCCTGGGAAAGGCTTAGAAAGATCCGCGAAAAAATGCCCAATACAAAGCTTCAGATGCTCCTCAGGGGCCAGAACCTTCTCGGCTACGCTCCTTATCCCGACGACGTCGTACGCAGGTTCGTGAGAGCCTCCGTAAAGAACGGCATCGACATCATCAGGATCTTCGACGCGCTCAACGACGTAAACAACCTCAAGGTCGCCATAGAGGAGACCGTAAAGCAGGGTGCTATCGCCAGCGGCGCCATCTCCTATACCACCAGCCCGGTGCATACCACCGAGAACTATGTAAAACTCGTAAAAGAGATGCGGGAAATGGGCGTTTCGACCATCTGCATAAAGGACATGGCGGGAATACTCACTCCGCAGGCCGCCTATGACATGGTATCCGCGGTCAAGGACGCCGTAGACCTTCCCGTCGTAGTCCATACCCACTGCACCACAGGCCTTGCCTTCATGACTCTGCTCAAGTCCGTTGAAGCAGGCGCCGACGTCATCGATACCGCGTCTTCGCCTTTCTCCGGCGGCACCTCTCAGCCCGCGACCGAGACTCTGTACTATACCTTCAAGGAGATGGGCATAGACACAGGCCTCGACGAAAAGGTCATCAACGACGTGGCGGCTTACTTTAAGCCGGTCAGGGCTGGGTTCATCGAATCCGGAAAGCTCAATCCAATATCCCTCACCACGGACCCCGGCTGCCTCATCTATCAGATGCCCGGCGGGATGATCTCCAACCTGCTCTCGCAGCTCAAGGATCTCGGTGCCGAGGACAAGTTTGAGGAGGCTCTCGCAGAGACTCCAAGAGTCCGCAAGGATATGGGTTATCCTCCTCTCGTTACACCGACTTCCCAGATCGTCGGTTCCCAGGCGGTCCAGAACGTGCTCGCAGGAGAGAGATACAAGAACGTAAACGGACAGGTGAGGGCATACGTGCACGGCGAATACGGCCGCACTCCGGCTCCCATCGATCCCGAAGTCCAGAAGAAGATACTGGGCGACGAGGAGCCCATCAAGGGAAGATTCGCGGATCAGCTCCCGAACGATACGTTCGAGAAGACCAAGGAGCAGCTAGGCGATACCGCCCGCTGCGACGAGGACGTGCTCAGCTATATAGCTTTCCCGAAGGTCGCCGAGAAGTTCTTCGCGGACCGCAGCGCCAGGGAAGAAAAGATAGCCAAGTACAGCATAGAAAGGGTGGAATAAGATGTCGTTCGGAAACGCGGTGATATACTCGCTTCTCGGAATATGCGTCGTATTCTTCGCTCTGGCTCTTCTGATGTGCATATGCCTTCTCATCCTTAAATTTGCGGGTGAGAAGCCCGCGGCGCAGTCAACTCCTGCGGAAACTGCGGCTGAAGAAAAGCCCGAGGAAAGACCTCTTGCTCCCGGCAGCGCCGGAGACGTAAAGCTCTACGACACAGATCCCAGGGACGCGGCCATGATAATGGCCATTATTGCGGAAGAACTGAAGACTCCTCTCAACGAGCTGCGCTTCAAGTCCATCAGAGAAGTGAGGGAATGATATGAAGTACAAGATCAACCTTAAGGGAAAGATATACGAAGTAGAAGTAGAAAAGGGCGAAGCCATTCTTCTCGATGAATACGAAGCAGCAGCGCCTGCAGCTCCTGCCGCCGCTCCGGCGCAGTCTGCAGCCGTTCCCGCAGCAGCTCCTGCCGCTGCTCCGGCTCCCGCAGCCATGAGCCTCGCCGCAGGCGAGACCGTCACTTCGCCGCTTCCCGGCACCGTCCTCGACGTCAAGGTCAATACCGGCGACGCCGTAAAGTCCGGCCAGGTACTGCTCGTGATAGAAGCGATGAAGATGGAGAACGAGGTACTCGCGAGCAAGGACGGAGTTGTCAAACAGATAGTCGTAAGCAAGGGCCAGTCTGTAAAGACCGGAGATCCTCTTGTAGTTATTTAGCGAGGTGGCTCTATGTCGATAACCAGCGTTTTATCGACCCTGTGGGAGACGTCGGGCTTTTATATGCTCATGTCTGACTGGCGTCAGATAGTCATGATCATACTTGCCTGCGTGCTCCTTTATCTGGGTCTGGTCAAAAAATTCGAGCCGCTTCTGCTGACAGGCATAGCCTTCGGCATGCTGCTCACGAACCTTCCCGGCTCCGAGATGTACCATCCTGAGCTCTGGGACGCGTATATCGCGGGGACCATAAGGCTTACCGATATAATCCATGACGGAGGCCTCCTCGATATACTCTACATAGGCGTCAAGGCAGGCATATATCCCTCGCTCATCTTCATGGGCGTCGGCGCGATGACGGATTTCGGACCTCTGCTCGCCAACCCCAAGTCGCTGCTTCTGGGAGCCGCTGCTCAGATGGGCATATTCGTCGCCTTCCTGATGGCGATACTTCTCGGTTTCGCGCCAAACGTCGCTGCATCCATAGGCATCATAGGCGGGGCCGACGGTCCTACCGCTATATGGCTGACGTCGAAGCTCGCGCCTGATTACCTGGCCCCCATAGCGATAGCGGCATATTCCTATATGGCTCTCATACCGATGATACAGCCTCCTCTCATGAAGGCTCTCACAACCAAGCAGATGAGGGAAGTCAAGATGGAGCAGCTCGCCCCGGTCAGCAAGAAGCAGAAGGTCCTCTTCCCGATCGTGGTAACGATCTTCGTATGCCTGCTCCTCCCGTCCGTTGCTCCTCTGCTCGGTTGCCTGATGCTCGGAAATCTCTTCACCGAATCCGGGATCACCGACAGGCTTTCCAAGACCGCGCAGAACGAGCTCATGAACATCGTAACGATATTCCTCTCGACCTCGGTAGGCGCTACCGCGAGATACGACAGGTTCCTAAACGTCGAGACCATCATGATAATCTGCCTTGGCCTGCTCGCGTTTGAATTCGCGACTGCCGGCGGTCTGCTCATAGGAGGGCTCATGTACAGGCTCTCAGGCGGCAAGATCAATCCTCTCATTGGCTCTGCAGGCGTTTCCGCCGTTCCCATGGCCGCGAGAGTATCCCAGAAGGTCGGACAGGAAGCCAACCCGAGCAATTTCCTGCTCATGCACGCGATGGGACCGAACGTTGCCGGAGTAATAGGCTCCGCCGTAGCGGCAGGCTTCCTTCTTGCTATATTCGGCGGCTGATACAGACCTGCAGCTTTACCGATCCTTAAACACCGGCCCTGATCCCGGCCGGTGTTTTTATGCAGGAAGCGTACGCAGGATGCTTTTTTCGATCAGTGATCATAACGTCTTCAGGTAATAGTCATCACCGGCATGCTCCTTGACAGACATGATATGATAACTTCCGCAAAGGAGAATAAATATGCTTGAAATAAAAGACCTGAGCTATTCCGTTACTGACGAAGACGGGAGCCGCAGGGAGATAATAAAAGATCTAAGCCTCACAGTCGAAGACAGAAAGCTGCTCGTCGTGACAGGCCCCAACGGGGGCGGAAAATCCACGCTTGCCAAGCTCATAACGGGAATAGAAACGCCTGACAAAGGGCAGATCCTTCTCGATGGTCAGGACATATGCGGCATGAGCATAACCGAAAGGGCAAGGCTCGGAATAGGATTCGCCTTCCAGCAGCCTGTACGCTTCAAGGGTATAAGGGTCTACGATCTGCTCCGCATAGCGTCGGGGAAGAAGCTCAGCCCTGCCGAGGCCTGCGAATACCTTTCATCGGTCGGGCTCTGCGCATGGGACTATCTCTACAGAGAGGCCAATTCCTCTCTTTCAGGCGGAGAGCTCAAGAGGATAGAGATAGCGACGGTTCTGGCCAGAGGGACGAGGCTCAGCGTGTTCGACGAGCCCGAAGCCGGCATAGACCTTTGGAGCTTCCAAAACCTCATAAAGGTCTTTGAAATGATGAGGAAGAATATAAAGGACAGCTCCATGGTCATAATCTCGCATCAGGAGAGGATACTGAATATAGCCGACGATATAGCTGTCATCAGCGACGGCTGCCTGAGCGCGTATGGTCCGAGGGAGGAGATACTCCCGCAGCTCCTCGGAACGGATTCCGCGATGGACGTCTGCGACAGATTGAGATCAACTATCTAGAGGTCGATATGGCACTTAACGAGATACAGAAAAAACTGATAGCCGAGGTCGCGGACCTTCACAAGATCCCAATGGGCGCATATAATTTCCGCGCCAACGGGGAGAGCGTAGGACGCAATACGACGGCCAATATCGATATACAGTCCAAAAAAGACAAGAGCGGCATAGATATCACGATCAAGGACGGGACCAAAAATGAGAGCGTCCACATACCCGTGGTGATCTCGGAGAGCGGCATAGTAGAGACTGTATATAACGATTTCTTCATCGGTGAAGACTGCAATGTCACCATAGTGGCCGGCTGCGGCATAGACAACTGCGGTTCGCAGGACTCCGAGCACGATGGAGTGCACCGCTTCTGGATAGGCAAAAATTCCAAAGTTCGCTACGTCGAGAAGCACTACGGATCCGGCGACGGCATGGGAAAGCGCATACTCAATCCCGTGACCGAGGTCTACATGGAAGAGGGCAGCTCTATGGAGATGGAAATGGCCCAGATAAAAGGGGTCGACTCCACCGAGAGGACTACGCTCGCAGAGCTAAAGGGCGGAGCGAAGCTGGCCGTTAAAGAAAAACTGATGACTCACGGGGAGCAGAAGGCCCTGAGCGTATACAAGGTCAGTTTAAACGGAGAGGGTTCCGCCGCGGACGTGGTATCCAGATCGGTCGCCCGCGACCGATCGTACCAGAAGTTCGACGCCTGCATAATAGGCAACGCTCCCTGCAAGGGTCACACTGAATGCGACTCGATAATCATGGATGAGGGCATAATTCTTGCCGTTCCATCTCTTGAAGCAAGAAACGTCGACGCCGAGCTCGTGCACGAGGCCGCCATTGGAAAGATAGCGGGAGACCAGCTAATAAAACTGCAGACCCTCGGGCTTACAGAGAGCGAGGCCGAGGAAGAGATAATAAACGGCTTCCTTGGCTGAACCTGACGATAGCGGGAATCATGCCGACCTTCCTGAAGATCTGAGGCTGCGGACTCCGCGATCTCAGTACTTCGTAGGCTCTTTCCAGATGCGGTCCTCGCTGCCGAATACGACGTTGTAAAAATCGCTCTCGATCAGACGGTTAGTGCAGTCGAGCCTGTAACCCGCTATAGCCTTGACCTTCTCGACGTATTCATCGAGATCGTCGTCGTTCATCTCGACTCCGGGGTTGAGCGTGAACTCCTGCGTAAAGCGGTTGTAGAAGCCCTTGTCCGTGCGGAAGCATCTCGACGAGAACACGACCATGCCATCCGAAGTGGAGAATATATCCGTGCCGCTGAGCATCCTGGAATCATAGGTGAGCCCAAGCAGATTGGACAGGGTGGGGAGTATGTCCACCTGGCAGCAGACCTTCTTTACGTGGACCGTCTCCTCGATATTTGGATTCCAGATGATCAGCCCATTTCTGTACACCTCGAAATCGAGGTCGGATTCGTTTATATTGCGCACGGCCTCAGAGGTGCCGAACTGCTTGTCCGCGAGCTCTTCGAGTATCTCTACTCCGGTGTAGGGGACGTGATCCCCGGCCGCCACTATGAGGGTGTTGTCGAGCTTTCCGGCCTCGTCCAGCTTGTCTATGAGCAGCTTTATAGCTCTGTCGGCCTCCATGACTGTCGCTATGTACGCCTTGGTCTCTTCGGAATAGGGCGCGTCCGCGAGCTCTTCTCTGTATTGTTCGCAGACCCAGTTCCAAGAGTAGGGCGTGTGTCCGGAAACGGTCAGATAATATACGTTGAAGGGCTCGTCCTGATCTATGAACTCGCTGCAGGTCTGTTCTATCATATAGCTGTCTCGCTGGGGCCATTTAAGGTCTCCGGAGGCGGTTTTTTCATAAGGGACTCCCGCCCCACACCACTTCCAGTCATAGCCGACGTTGCTGTGGGAGTTGTTCCTCTCGTAGAGGTCCCAGTTGTTGTGATAGCCGTAGTTCTTGTAGCCCAGCCTACCCAGCTGCTGCGCAAGCGAGAAATAGCAGTTGGTCCTTAGCTGGCCCGTGCGGACCATGCTGATGGGCTGCCCGTTCTTGGGGTATAAGCCCAGTAGATGCTGACATTCACCGTTGGACGTGCTCGTGAAATGAAGGGCTGTGTAGAAATTATCGAATACGAAGCCTTCGTTGAGCAGCTTATAAAGGGTAGGAGTGTACTGTTCGCTTACGGCGTAGCTCGAGAAGGACTCTATAGTGATGAATATCACGTTATATCCCTCAAACATGCCCGTATACTCGTTCTTCCTGGTCGGCTCCACGGCATTAAAGTAATTGGCTAGCCATTTTACGTTGCTGTTAGAAGCGCTTTCGGCCAGGGCCGCGAGGTCCACGTCCATGATATTGGGAGAAGTGTCTATGGGATCGGGCTCTTCCTCGACCGGCTTCGCGTCGATCGCGCTGCTGGTGCTGTAGCTGTCCCCGCCTATAATAGAGGGATCGAACTCATCGCTGTGCTCGACGCCGAAGAGGGTATTGCGCACGTCTATCCTTATCATCGTCAGCAGCCCGAGCTGCTCCACCTGATCGTTGTAATTCACGTCCATCCTGTAGAGCTTAGCCGGAGTAAGGTCTCCGCTGTATGGGAGGTTCAGCGCCGCGAGTCCGAGAAGATGAGCCAGCACGAAAGCTCCTATGCTTAGGGCGAAGGATGTGAGCTTCTTATGTTTTCTCTCAACATTATCGACATAAATATAATTATGATAAACAATAGAGAATACAAAAGGCAGCACCATAACTATGAGCATGGGCAGAGCCTTAAGAACGGTCTGCACTATGATACCAATGAATTCGTAGAGCTTGTTCCCTGCGGCAGTCTCGAGCGACGACGGTGGATAGTAAGTCTGGAGTATCTTCTTTGCGACGAACTCCGCCATAAATATGAGGGTGACTATGCCGCTTAGTATATCCATGATGATATACGAGCGTCTGCCTTCCGTCAGGTTTATAAATGCGGACACCAAAAAACCAATGGATATCGAGAAAATGATATATACAGGGGCGTATCTGGCAGGAGCCCTGTCGAAGGCGTGAAGGACGAGCTCCAGCCAGCTGATCAGAACAGGAAAGTACAGTATCCTTATAGCCCTGTTGTATTTTTCCGAGAAGCTTCTTAGTTTTTCTTTCATTATTTTTGCTGCCTTAAAAAACTTTTTTATTATATATTCCGTTAGCCAGTACTTCAAGTGAAGTATTTCTTCATAAAAGCATATTTTGCCCCAAAATAGCGCTGTAAAAGAGTCCGGCGGCTCCTTCAATTGACAACAAGGACCTTAAAAGATAAAATCATATTGCTGTATTAAATCAAATTTTTCTTATCAGGAGGATCAAGATTATGAAATGGGTTTGCTCTATTTGCGGTTATACACATGAGGGTCCCGAGGCTCCCGAGAAGTGCCCGCAGTGCAAGGCTCCTGCCAGCAAGTTCAACAAGGTCGAAGAAGGCGTGATGAACTGGGCCGCTGAGCACGTCGTAGGCATCGCTCAGGGCGTCGACCCCGAGATCGTCGAAGGACTCAGACAGAACTTCAACGGAGAGTGCTCCGAAGTCGGTATGTATCTGGCGATGTCCAGAGTTGCCTTCAGAGAGGGCTATCCCGAGATCGGACTCTACTGGGAGAAGGCCGCCTATGAAGAGGCCGAGCATGCTGCCAAGTTTGCGGAGCTCCTCGGAGAAGTCCTCACCGATTCTACCAAGAAGAACCTCGAGATGAGGGTCGACGCCGAGAACGGCGCCACCGCCGGAAAGACCGCCCTCGCCAAGAGGGCCAAGGAGCTCGGACTCGACGCCATCCACGACACCGTTCACGAGATGGCAAGGGACGAGGCAAGACACGGCAAGGCTTTCAAGGGACTGCTCGAGAGATATTTCAAGTAGTATCCGGATAATACCAGCTTCGACTAAGAGATGCGCTTTCTACGGCGCATCTCTTTTTATCACAGTAAAAGCTCGGTTTGACAGCCGGCCCGCAAAGATACAAAATAAGCTGTGATAATACACTTCTTTAGATCAGAATTGTAATAACTCGCAGCTTCAGGATCAGAAAGGAACAAGTCATGACAGCGTCTTATCAAAAGGGATATCCCCGTCCAATGTTCATGAGAAAAGATTGGGAACTTTTGGACGGAGAATGGGACTTCGCGTTCGACGACAGCCTTGAAGGCCGAAGAAAAGGATGGGCCGAAAGCTTTCCAACAGGGCTTAAGATAAACGTGCCCTTCAGCTATGAGACTGAGCTCAGCGGCATTGGGGATACTTCTCACCACCCCGCCGTATGGTATCACAGGACGGTCGATCTTGCTCCATTGGACGGCTCCCACAGGCAGATACTGCACATAGAAGGCAGCGATTACGAGACCGAGGTATTCGTCAACGGTATATACTGCGGCAGTCATAAGGGCGCTTATTCCAGATACAGCGTGGATATAAGCGGCGCTGTCAGGGAAGGAGCTAATGATATCGTAATAGCCGTTAGCGATTCCAAAGACAGATCGCAGCCCCGAGGCAAGCAGCGCTGGCTTGACGACAGCTACGGCTGCTGGTACGTGCAGACGACAGGCATATGGAAGAGCGTCTGGACAGAGCGGGTGAGCGCAGTCAGGATCGACGGAGTCAAGATAACGCCCAGCATAACTGATTCAAGGATAGATTTCGTCTTCGAGATAGAAGGCGCTTCGGACGAGCTGACTGTGGAAGCCGTGCTCAGCGAATCGGCATCTGATTACGCGGATCGGGACGGTATAGAAAGCGGCAGTTTCGGTATATCGGGCAAAAGACTTACGAGCGTAACTGTACCAGCTTCGCTGAAAAGGACCAAAGCGTCTATCCATATGGACGGCGAGGTCCACAGAGGCTGGGGAATGCACACGTGGACGCCCGAAGATCCCTATCTCTACGACCTCGAATTCATCCTCAGAAGGGGAGACGAGATACTCGACAGAGTGTATTCCTACGTTGGCTTCCGCGAGTACGGGATAAGGAACGGAAACGTCCTTTTGAACGGCGTTCCGCTGTATCAGAGACTTATACTCGATCAGGGTTACTGGCCGAAGAGCGGGCTTACAGCTCCCTCGGAGGACGCGCTGATAGAAGATATAGACAAGACCCTGGCCATGGGATACAACGGGGTGCGAAAGCATCAAAAGGTGGAGGACGAACGCTTTCTGTACTGGTGCGACGTCAAGGGCCTGCTAGTCTGGAGCGAGTTCGGAGCCGCCTACGAATTCTCGGACGACGCTGTGCAGGACTTCACAGAGCAATGGATGGAGGCGCTCAGGCAAAACTACAACCATCCCTGCATAGCGGCGTGGACACCGTTCAACGAGAGCTGGGGGTTCAGACAGATCCCCGTCAGAAAAGATCAGCAGGCATTCGCCGACGGTATATATCACCTGACGCACGCCTTCGACCCTCAGCGTCCCGTGATAGGAAACGACGGCTGGGAGCAGACTGATACTGATATCGTTACCTGGCACAACTACGAGGAATCGGCGGAGCTCATCTTCGAGAGGTTCGGCGCGAGGTTCGACGACGTTGCTTCGGGAAGGCTGTACGTAAACGGCAAGAAGAGTGCTTTCGCTGACGGCCACGGCTACGAAGGACAGCCCGTAATGGTGACTGAATTCGGCGGTATAGCCTTCGCTACAGACAGAGGCTGGGGCTACGGAAGCCTGATGAACAGCGAAGAGGAGTTTTTGAAGCGCTTTGACGACGTCACTACGGCTATCAAAAAACTGCCCTTCGTCACCGGTTACTGCTATACGCAGCTAACGGACGTCCAGCAGGAGGTGAACGGCCTCCTAGGCGCAGATAGAAACTTTAAGTTCGACCCCGAGAAGATAAGGGAGATCAATCTAAGAAAAGTCGGAATGAGAGATCCCTATGGCACCGTGGTATGATTTGGGCGAGATCTGTGTTAAAATAAGCATATGGAAAAACTGTATTTCGTCTACATGCTTCGCTGCTCCGACGGCACGCTTTATACTGGGATAACGACTGATCCGGCAAGGCGTCTTAAGGAGCACAATCTCGGCATCGGTGCTAAGTTTACGAGAGCAAAACGTCCCGTCAAGATGGTCTACGCGGAAAGAGCGGACGGGAGATCAGAGGCTTCTAAAAGAGAGGCCGAGATCAAAACTTACACCAGGGAAAAGAAGCTTCTTTTGATAGGAAGCCCAAACAACATCATAGGAGAGATCGAATGGATCCCAGAGTAGATAAATGGATAGAAGAACACATGGATGAGCTCATCGAAGACCTGAGGAACTGCCTCGGCTTCGATTCGGTGCAGGGGAAAGAGCTTCCCGGAATGCCTTTCGG
>JAFPZZ010000042.1 GCA_017417045.1 Bacillota bacterium | reverse complement strand
CCCGGCGCCGCGGGCGCCGGGCGCGCGTCACCTTATCATCTCTTCGAACTCTTCTTCGCTTATGACGGGGATCCCGAGCTCCTGGGCCTTGGTGAGCTTGCTTCCGGCCGCGGCCCCCGCGAGAACGTAGCTGGTCTTCTTCGATACGCTCGAAGATGCTTTTCCTCCGAAGCTCTCGATTATAGCCGAAGCCTCGTCTCTGGAATACCTTTCAAGCGTGCCGGTAAGCACGAAGGTCTTGCCGGCGAAGCGGCTGTCCTTTCTGCTCTCGCTCTGCCTGGATCTCAGGTTTACGCCGAGCTCTCCGAGCCTTCTCACGAGAGCCCTGTTCTTCTCGTCGGCGAAGAATGCCTCTATATCTCCCGCCACGACCTCTCCGAAGTCCGGAAGCTGCATGAGCTCATCCTTTCCGGCGGCCATGAGCGCTTCCATATCCTTGTAAGCCGAAGCGAGCACCTTCGCGCTCTGCTTTCCGACGTTTCTTATCCCGAGGCCCGCTATGAGCTTGTCTATATCGTTGTCCTTGGAGCGCTCGATAGCTGCTATGAGGTTGTCCACCGACTTTTCCTTGCCTATGGTGCCGTCCTCTATTAGCTTCTCCCTGCTGTCCTTAAGCGTGTATATGTCGGCGGCGTTCCTGAGATAGCCCTCGGATATCAGGCTCTCCACGCTCGACGGACCCATTCCGTCTATATCCATGGCGTCCTTGCCCGCGAAATACGCGAGAGCCCTGCTGTCCTTCGCAGGGCAATTCTCACCGCTGCAGTGCAGGTGGGCGCCGTCGGCTTCCTTCACCACCGGAGATCCGCAGACAGGACATCTGTCCGGCATCTTAAAGGGCTTCGCCCCATCCGGCCGCTTCTCCTTCACCACAGATATCAGCTCGGGTATTATATCTCCCGCTTTCTGCACAATGACGCTGTCGCCAATGCGAACGTCCTTTTCGTCTATGTAATCCTGGTTGTTGAGCGTGACCCTGGAAACGGTCGTCTCAGCGAGCCTGACGGGCCTTAGTATGGCAAGAGGCGTCATCCTCCCGGTCCTTCCGACCTGGACTATGATGTCCTCAACTACGGTCTCCTTCCTCTCGGGAGGATATTTGTAAGCTACGGCCCACCTCGGCACCTTGGAGGTCATGCCCAGCCTGACCCTGTCCGCGAGGCTGTTCAGCTTGACGACGGCCCCATCCAGCCCGTACTGAAGGCTGTAGCGCTTGTCGCCTATATCTTCTATCGCCGCCCAGACCTCGTCCGCGCTCACGCAGAGCTTTGGTTCCTCTATAATCGTAAAGCCCTGGGACTGAAGCCATTTAAGGCTCTCGATATGCCCCGCGAAACTCTTTCCTTCTGCGATCTCCAGGTTGAAGATGAAGATGCCAAGGCCCCTCTCCTTCACAACGGCGGGATCGAGCTGACGCAGTGTGCCGGCAGCAAAGTTGCGCCTGTTCGCGTAGAGCTTGCCGCCCGTCCCTTCCTGCTTTTTGTTCGCGGCCTCGAAGCTCGCCGCGGACATGTAGCACTCGCCGCGAACCTCGAGATAGCTGAGCTTTTCGGGTATCTCCTTAGGGATATCGTCTATCATGAGGGCGTTCTCGTAGACGCTCTCGCCTACGCTGCCGTCGCCGCGCGTTATCGCGTCGGTCAGCTTCCCGTCCCTGTATCTAAGGACCAGCGTGAGCCCGTCTATCTTCTTCTCCACGCTGAAGGCCGCTCCCGGGATCTCCGAATGTATCCTGTCCACGAAGGCATAGACCTCTTCTTTGGAGAATACGTCCTGCAGGGATATCACGGGGACGTCGTGCTGCACCTTTTTAAATCCGCTCTTCGCGCCTCCGACGACCCTCGCGGTCGGGGTGTCCGCGTGTTTGAACAGCGGGTATTCGGCCTCGAGCGCGCGAAGCTCGAGCGACAGCTGGTCGTAATCGTAGTCGCTTATCTCCGGAGAGTCGTCGGTGTAGTATCTTTCGTTGTGGTACGCTATGAGGGCGTAGAGCTCCTCCATGCGCTGTCTGGGATCCATATTCCCTCCTGATAGTCTGTTAGTCTGTGCTTTTTAAAGGCTCTGAGAATCCTCACGGCGGCCTTTTGAAGGCCCGCAAATTATGACCGCGGCCTCATCGCCGCGCGCCAGGCCCCTACAGTTTCTTCATCGGGGCCTTGTCCTTGGCGAGCTTTTTGGTGCCCACCGCCTCGAAGATGACGGTGACTATGCTGCCCTTGCTCTCGATGACTGTGCCGCGTCCGAAGGTATCGTGCTCGACCTCGTCTCCCGGCAGCAGCTCGACTCCCGCGGTCTTGAACTTCTCCCTGAGCTCCGCCGCAACGCTCTGCGCGTGCGTTCTGACAGTGCTGGCTGT
>JAFPZZ010000008.1 GCA_017417045.1 Bacillota bacterium | reverse complement strand
TATTGGTGGATCATCAGGGACTCGAACCCTGGGCACCCTGATTAAGAGTCAGGTGCTCTACCAACTGAGCTAATGATCCATATCTCCGTCGGCGCAATGAAAATAATAGCACTGTACCCCTGGCCTGTCAAGCAAAAAACCGCAGAATATTTGCAGACAGGGTATGCAATAAGAGCTCTCCGGCCAGCCAGCTTTGCCTGGCTCAAAGGGCCATCTTCAGCCTATATAATAATTATATGGCAATATTTGTAATCCCTTGCACGATGGAAGCCCTTAAGCCCGGTTTTTCGTATATAATATTATTGCAGGGTACGTTTCCCCTCTCCCCCTTTGCGGCCCTGCGGTCTAAAATTAAAGAAAGGAGAGAAAATGGCTGTATACGGCTACGCTAGAGTAAGCGCGCGCGACCAGAACGAAACGAGGCAGATCATTGCAATGCAGGGGGCTGGCGTGAGCAGAAAGAACATCTACGTAGATAAGCAGAGCGGCAAGGATTTTGACCGTCCGCAGTACAAAAGGCTGATAAGAAGGCTCAGGAAGAACGACCTGGTCTATATCGTAAGCCTCGACAGGCTCGGAAGGGATTACGAAGAGATCCAAAAGCAGTGGCGTTTGATAACAAAGGACAAGGAAGTCGACATATGCGTTATGGATATGCCGCTTTTGGATACGCGCATAGGCAAGGACCTGCTCGGGACCTTCGTCAGCGATATGTTCCTTCAGGTGCTGTCCTTCGCGGCGGAAAACGAACGCCGCTGCATAAAGCAGCGGCAGGCCGAGGGTATAGCCGTGGCAAAGGCCCGGGGCGTACGTTTCGGCAGACCGCCAAAGCCCCTGCCCGACAATTACGAGGCGGTCTGTGAGCGCTGGATATCTGGCGCCATCACGGAAAGCGCCGCGGCAAGGGAGTGCGACATGCCGCTGTCAACGTTTATCTACAAGACCCGTCATCTAAGGGCAGAAAAATAAGGTGTTACGAAAATGTCTACTTTTTGAAAGCCGTTTTATTCGCTGTTTGTTGTTGTGCACACCCCCAAAAAGAGGGTGCTTTATAAAGTTTTTTAATATATTATCTTAAAAGAGGAAGGTGATTAGGAAAGTAGACATTTCCGAAAGCCCAGATCTGACAACAGATCCTCATAATCTGTCAACAGAGCGCTGTGTGCACCCCCCCTCATACATCACATGGTGCTTTGTGGGGCCGATTCTCTCTCATCTGTTCGGCCCCAATATAAGCGGTGCGGTCTTCCGCACTGCTTTTTTATGCGCGAAAACCGGAGCGGCCCATGCCATGCGCCCGCAGCATCTGTAAATTCTTGCTACCTTGAATTAAATATAATATAATATTATGACCTATAGTTTTGTCATGGAGGATGACCCCAAATGAAATGCCCCGTTTGCGGATATGACGTCCCGGATGGAAAACAATATTGCCCTCTTTGCGGAAACAGCATGGAACAGGATCCCGGCGAGGAGCTCATGTTCAGGAATACGAGCGAGCCGGAAAACGTCTTTGACCCCGAATCCGACGATACCCAGATCAACTGGAACACCTTCGATTTTGAGAAGCCGAGGGATTTCAGGGATATAACGATGGACTGGTCTCAGGCGGACTTTTCCGAAGCAGTCGAACGCGCGGCCAGAAGCATGGACGCCAGGGCGGAGGCGCGCAGAAACGCGTCTGCCGCAAAGGAAGCCGCTGATCCTGCCGAAAACCTCAATAAAGGCGAGCAGGCTGCGGTCAAAACATCGGAGAGCAGCGCGGTCTCAGCGGCCGAGAGCGGCGGAAGAGATGCCGGCACAGCAGCTGAAAAGGAGCCTGCCGTTCCGGCGCAGATGCCGTCTGCCAAGGAGGGCCTGGAAAGCGGCCTAGGCACTGAGCGCGAGATATCCGGGCCCAGGCTGATCATCCCGGACTTTTCCATGCCCGATTTTTCCGACGGATGGGTAGAGCTCGTATCGCCGGATCGCGGCGAGGACAGCTCCGCAAAAGAAGCAGAGGAAAGCCTTGTTATTCCGGAAGAGGGGAAATCGTCCGACGGCGAGGAAGAAAGCAGCGGAGATCCCGGTGAGGGGCTTACATGGCGCATCCCGGAGCTTTTCAAGGATGCCTCGCCGATCGACAGCCTGTCCGTGAGAGATACTGCGGACATAAGCTCTTCGCACATCGGCGGCAGCGTGGCCCCCGAAGACGGCGAGGACGACGGAACGATACGTATCTCCGAAAGACCGATCTCCGAGGATGATAATAAAGGCGGGCTCGACGCGCTCTTCAGAAGGAGCACAAGAGAGTTCGATTTCGCTCCCGAGGGCTTCGACCTGGAGAGCACCAGGATATATGAGCACAGCGCGGCGAAATGGGGCTCAAGGGCTGAAGACGAAGGAGACCTCCCCTTAGGGCTGTTCGAAACGTCCGAAGATGAGCTGCCGGCCAAGGACGCCGAGAGCGGCAATAACATCGACGGTACTGAAGAAGCCCAGGCCGGCACAGCCGAGGCCGGGGAGGCTCATGTCGGCATAGTCAAAGCCGCGGAGGACGCCGCCTCAAACGAGGCTGAAGACGAGCCGGTCAGCTATGACTGGCTGAGGACGCAGGTGTCTCCTATTCGCAGGAGCTTCTTTACCGACGACGTGGATCTAGCGGAAAGGCCGGAAAGGTCTCCGGAGCAGTTCTTCACCTTCAACAGGAAAAACGAGGAGTTCCAAAAGCTTCTCGATGAGGAATATGCCAGGATGATGAGCGTTCAGGCGGAGGTGGACAGCGTTGAGATGCCTCCGGCGCGCAGGGAAGAGCAGGAGGACAAGGCCGCCGAAGAGGAGGTCTCATGGATGACAGGCCTCACCGGCGTATCAGCCGAGCCAAGGCGCAAATGGGCTCCCGAGGGCTTCCTTGAATCGGAAGAGGCCTCCGGAGTAAATGAAGTAGAAGATATAATAGAATCCCGCCCCGACCTGGGGGCGCCATCCGTCCCGTTCAAGGTCGGAAGCGATACAGAGGAGATCGGGCGCAAGCTCGACGCGCTCTTCGGAGAGGTCGTAAGAAAAGAACAGCCCGTGAGCTATGGGCTCAACGGGGAAGGAACGCCGAGGTCCTCAGCAGAGGACTCCGCGGAATCGCCCGAGGATAAAGTCCAGAAAAATGGACCCGCGGACGCAGCCGACAATGCGGCACCCGGCGATATCTATGAAGAATCTGAGACAGCCGCGGCGTCAGGAAGCAAGCCCGTTTCCTCTGAGTCGGACGGCAGCGGGGCCGGCTTCGAAGGAAATGGCCTCTTAAGCGGAAGCGAAGACAAAACGCCTGCCGAGGAGGAAAAAACCTCCGTTGAAGAATCCTCTGAAGAAGCCTCCGGTTTCGCTGACTCCATAGCCGACGTCACGGCAAGACTGTCCGAAGCCAGCATCGCAGCGACGGCAAAGGCGGCATCAGCCGGCGAGGAGCCCTTTATGGGCTTCGTCAGCGGGTCGAGCAACAAAATGACCGACGGTCAGCCGAGCGACGATGAAGAAAAGTCCTTCATCTCCGAGCACGAGGAATTCGATTGGAGGAC
>JAFPZZ010000001.1 GCA_017417045.1 Bacillota bacterium | reverse complement strand
GACGGCAAAGGCGGCATCAGCCGGCGAGGAGCCCTTTATGGGCTTCGTCAGCGGGTCGAGCAACAAAATGACCGACGGTCAGCCGAGCGACGATGAAGAAAAGTCCTTCATCTCCGAGCACGAGGAATTCGATTGGAGGACTTCGTCAGAGATCGCGTCCGAGGAGGCCGCCTCAAAGATGAGGGAAGAGGCCTCCGACGCGGGCAGGGAGCTCAGTTCTCTCGAAGACAGGCTCGACATGCTGCAAAAGGAGCTCGAGGCACGCAGGGTGAGCCCTGCGGATGAGCTGAATGAGGAGAAAGCTGCTTCGCCAGATCCGTTCGAGCTTCCGTCTGTGTTTAGCAGCCTCTCAGACGAGACCCCGGACCATACCGCTGGCGATACTTCGGAGCCCGTCTCGGGCGAAGCCTTTAAACCATCTTCGGACGAGATTCCTGAGACCGCCAACTTTGAACCCTCAGAATTCGTTTCGAACGAGGCCATTGGGCCTGCAGCAGATGAAGCTCACACAGAGGCTCGCTTCTATGAGGGATATGACGCAGAGATCCGCCCCGATGAGGGATATGCCGCAGAAGCACACATTGACCAGCCTGAGGAGACCGCCGCAGATGGAGTATTTCCCCGGGAGGAGAGCGCAGAGCTCTACGACACCAGGGAGTTCAGCGATGAAGAGCAGAGCGAGATACAGAGCGGCATAGACGAGCTCTTCGACGGCAGAGAGGAGGCTCCCGGGCCCAAGAAGATGAACCCGCTGGTCAGCCTTCTGCTCACTTTGGCGATAATAGCCGGCCTGTTCGAGGGCGGCGTCTTCGCGATGAACAGCATCGCGCCGCAGCTTCCGTTCACAAAGAGCATAGTCCAGCTCGATTCCGCTATAAAGCACGCCATAAACGACACCTTCGGCGGGCTCGGGGACAGGATAAGCGGACTCTTCGGCGGAGGAGAGAAGGCCTCGACCGTCGACCCTGACGGAGTCGATTTCAAGGCGATAGTCAGCGAATACAACAAGAATATTAAATCGGTCAGCAGGAACAGCGAGCTCGCGCTCACGGAGAGCACCAAGACCTCGATCAAAGACATGGCGGAGCTCCCCGTTGTCGAGGACGCAGCGGTCAAGAGCGCGGTATACAAGACCATGATACAGTACAACAGCAGCTGGATAGACTACGTCAACAGCGACGACGACAGCTGTCTTTCCTACATGAAGGCCGACGGAGCCGCCTACAGGGGCGCCGCCAATTTTGACCGCGGATCTATAGACAAGGAGGTCTTCAACAGCTTCGAGCTGGGAGAGATCAGGAGCTACGAGGGCGGAGTGTATATCTTTACGCGCGAGAACCTTTCAGTAACGAAGGGCGGGCAGTCCAGCTCTGCGTCATACAACTGGATCTATAATCTCGAGAAAGTCGGCGACGAATACAAGGTAGTGGACTACAGTTCGTTCAGCTGATAATTCCGAAGGCACATAACACAGGAGCGATCGATGAAAAAGAAGAAAAAAGGCACCACGCTCAGAGTCATCATACTCATAATAATGCTGCTGATAGTGGCGGTGCTTGCCTTAAACGACCTCATTACGGATATCATATGGTACCGCGAGATGGGCTACCTCTCCGTCTTCCTTACGGAGCTCAGGGTCAAGCTCGAGCTTGGCATACCCATGTTTATAGCGGTCATGCTCATATCCATGATCATGCTCAAGGCTCTTAAATCGAGCTTTCTTAAAAAGAGCGGCATGGAGATCCCGGACAAGGAATCAAAAAAGCGCGTCAGAAATATAGGAGCGGCCCTGGCGGGAGCCTTCAGCCTCTTCCTGACGCTGAGCACGATCAGCCAGCTGTGGTTCCAGATACTGCAGTTCCTCAATTCCGTCGATTTCGGGATAGAGGACCCACTGTTCAGCAAGGATATCAGCTTCTACATCTTCAAGCTGGCCTTCCTGGACGGCCTGGCATCCAACGCGATAGCGATCATCATCTCGATCGCCATCATGATAAGCCTCTACTACATCCTGCTCGCAGGCTTTGCGAAGAAGCCCGAGACCCCGCAGGCCGAGGTCTACGAGGATATGGCCAGTGCCAGGAGCGCGGCCGAAGACGACGACGTAGACGGGCTCAACGAGAGGCTGAAGAAGATGTTCGGCGCGCATGTTGATATCCCCGGCAGCGGAGCCCGCAAGGCTCAGCGCGACGAGATAAAGACCAAGGGAAGGGCGCTGCTCGACGTCGCGGCGAAGGAGATCATGATCCTCGGAGTCCTTTTCTTCCTCGGCATAGCGGCGGTGTTCTATCTCAGAAGGTTCGCGCTGCTCTATGATGCTAGCGGCGTCTCCTACGGCGCGGGCTTCGCGGATATTACAGTCACCCTGAACGTATACAGGGCCATGATCTTCCTGTCCATCGCGGCGGCCGTGTGCCTCGTGATCGCCGTCAAGAAGAGGAGCCTCAAGATAGGCCTGCTCTTCCCGGCCCTCATGATCATCGTCTCCATAGTCAGCCAGGGAGCGGCGGCCGCGGTGCAGAACCTCGTCGTCTCCCCCGACGAGCTCAACAAAGAATCTCCCTACATAGCGAATACCATCAAGTATACCCGCCTGGCCTACAACCTGCAGGATATCAGGGTAGAGGACTTCACGGCGGAGGGCGAGATAGACAAGATCGACGTGCTCAACAACATGGAGACCTTCTCCAACATCAGGATCAACGACTTCGAGCCCGCGGAGCAGTTCTACAACCAGACCCAGTCCATACGTTCCTACTACAAGTTCAACGACGTGGACGTCGACAGATACTACGTCAACGACGAGTATACCCAGGTCTTCCTCTCCGCGAGGGAGATCGACCAGGCAAAGGTCGAGGATTCCTGGCTGATAAAGCACCTCAAGTACACCCACGGCTACGGCATAACGCTGTCAAGGGTCGACAAGGTCACCAGCAGCGGCCAGCCCGACATGCTCATAAGCGGGATACCTCCAATCTCCGAGGTGCCCGAGATCAGGGTCAGCAGGCCTGAGATCTATTACGGCGAATCCACGGACGGCTACGTCATAACGAACACTGGGGAGAGCGAGTTCGACTATCCCAGCGGCGAGACCAACGTATACTGCAACTACGAGGGGAGCGGCGGCATACGCCTTACCCCGCTCAACAGGGTGCTCTTCGCCCTTAAGGAGCGCAATCTCAAGATGCTGATCTCCACCAATATCAGCGGAGACTCGCGCATCCACATCTACAGAAATATCGTCACCAGGATCAACAAGATAGCTCCCTTCCTCGCGCTCAACGACGACCCCTACGTCGTCGTGGATGACGGGAAGATCTACTGGATCGTGGACGCCTACACCTACAGCAGCAAGTATCCTTATTCCGACCCGTACGACTCCTCGGGCGTGAACTACATAAGGAACTCCGTCAAGATCGTAGTCGACGCGTACAACGGCGACGTGAATTTCTACGTCTCCGACGAGAGCGACCCGATAGTACAATCCCTGAAGAAGATATATCCGACGCTGCTCAAGGATATAGACCAGATGCCCGGAAATCTCAGGTCCCACCTGCAGTATCCGAACATGCTCTTCAATATCCAGGCCTACGTCTACACCAGATACCACATGACCAACGTGGAGGTCTTCTACCAGAGCGAGGACCTCTGGTCCATAGCGAGCGAGCAGTACGGCCAGTCCACCAAGCAGATGGAGCCGAACTACTTCATCATGAAGCTTCCTGGAGAGGACAGCGCCGAGTTCGTGAGCACCATTCCCTACACTCCGAGCGGCAAGGCCAACCTCACCGGAATACTCATGGCAAGGCAGGACGGAGACGATTACGGGCAGATAGTGCTCTACAGGATGCCCAAATACAGGACCATCTACGGCCCGTCACAGATCGAGGCGCAGATCAACCAGGACGCCGAGATCTCCAAGGAGTTCTCCCTCTGGAACAATTCCGGATCCTCGTATCTCAGGGGCAATATGTTCGTCATCCCGGTCGAGGACGAGCTGCTCTACGTAGAGCCCATCTATCTGGAGGCGTCCACGGGAAGCCTTCCGGAGGTCAAGAGGGTCATCGTATACTACGGAGACCAGCTCGCGTATGAGCCCACCCTCGCCGAGTGTCTCAACAAGCTCTTCGGAGACGGCGCGGGAGATCCTCTTAATACCAGCTACCCGATAATAACCGGTCACCAGATGGCCGAGGAACTCGAAAAGGCTGCGAATGTGCCGCAGCCTGAGCCCGGTCCTCAGGAGGACGAAAGCGGGCAGCAGGGTTCCGAGGGCACCGAGCCCGTGATCACGGACGACGTCCAGGAGCTCGCCAGGCTCGCGAACGAGGCCTATGAAAAGGCTCAGGAAGCCTTAAAACAGGGCAACCTGGTGCTCTATGCCCAGTGCGTCGAAGAGATGGCAAGATACGTCCAGCAGATGGTGAGGTAAATATATGGCATACGAAAAGATGCTCTACTGCATCCCCGCGG
>JAFPZZ010000007.1 GCA_017417045.1 Bacillota bacterium | reverse complement strand
GCTGGTCCTTGGGCTCTATGACCACCAGCTTCTTTACGTCGTAGTGCCCGTCGTCCGTGCGGGCTATCATGGTCGAGCCGTCGTTGCTCGCTCTCTTTCCGACAAGTATGGTCGTGCAGGACATGGTATTCCTTCCTTTCGCTGTTTGATTTTTTATTTGTCTTCGTTGTTTGAGCTCGCAGCTTGATCAAGATGTTTGATCAAGCTGCTTGATTCGGATGTTTGGTCTCGCTGTTTGAGCCCACGCTTCCGGAGCGGAACGGATCCCGCTCGGAATATTATGATTCGATTAATTATACCACACGCCGGCGCGCTGCGCTCCCCGGTATGATAATATGGTGCCGTAGGGCGGCTTGCGGGCTCCGCATCCGTCCGCCTGCGAAAAGGAACAGTCACATGAAAGAAAAGAATATAAAACTCTACAACGTCATCTTCCCCATATGGCTGCTGATCTGGATGCCTTCCTGGCTCTGGCTCATACTGATACCGCTGAACTACCTCGTGGATGTATTCGTGCTGCGCTGGGGCCTCAAGGCCAGGCCCGACCGCTCCGCGCTCTGCCGCAGCCTAGGCTGGAAGATCTGCCTCGCGGGCTTTTTAAGCGACTTCATAGCGAGCGCCCTGCTGCTTGCACTTTTGCTGATAAACAGCAGGGATCCTCTTCTGCTCGAGATACAAAACGGCATCGGAATAGATCCCTTTAGGAATGTCCCCGCCATGCTGGTAACGGCCGCCGCGATAGCCCTGGCCGCCGTCCTCATATATCTCTTCGATTCTAAGATCCTGAAAAGATCCGGCATAGAGCCGGAGACCGTAAGAGGCGCAGCGCTCAGGCTCGCCATAGTCACGGCTCCCTATCTCTTCTTTATACCCTCGAAGTGGTTCTACAGATGGTAGAGGCGTGCGCCGCGGCATGCCTTTTTATCCCAGGAACTCGTCCCTCCTGCTCTCAAAGAATTCGAACCAGGTCCTGACGCTCTCAAGCTCGCTCCAGCGCTTTACGTCCACGGGCGAGGAATCGAGGTCGTAGATCTTCGCGCCCCTTATGGCGAGAAGGAAGGGCGAATGAGTCGCCATTATTATCTGCGAGCCCTCCGCGCGCAGGTCCTCGATCAGCCCGGCGAGCATCATCTGAAGCTTTGGAGAAAGGCTGTTTTCGGGCTCGTCGAGGAGGTAGAGCCTGCTACCGCCGAGCCTGGCGCTGAAGAACTCCAGCGCTGTCTCGCCGTTTGAGAACAGCCTGCTCTCGCTCCCCGTCATCTCCTTTATGAACTGCCTGCGGCTCTTCCTCCTGGAAAGCAGCTGCATATGGAGGTCCTCGTAGTCCTGCATACCCGAGAACTTTATGGTCTCTCTGAACTTAATGTCGAAATAGCGCGACTTCGCCTCCTCGATCTTTTCGGCTATGTCGTCGTTGTTGTCCCGCACGCTGAGCATGTACTCGAATACATCATCGCTCGTGATGATGCGGCTGCCGACGGGTATGTCCGCTCCTTCGCTCAGCTCCGCTCTGCACGCCCCGCAGTATCGCCCAAAGAGCTCCGATGAATTGAAGGGGGAGAGCCTCTCCAGGGAGCATCGCTCCGCTATGAGGTTGAGCAGCGTGCTCTTTCCCGAGCCGTTGCCCCCGCAGAATATAGTGATATCCTCAAAGTCTGCGCGGGAAAAGCCCTTACCCGGGAAGATCCCAGCGGGATAGATATTATCTATGTAGCCCGTCGTCAGGCTTCCGCCGTTTTCGACGGCGCGGCCTATGCAAAGCTCCTGTTCCTCAAACATGTCCGGCAGTATGAATCTTTCGAGATATATCATGGTCTTCCTCCGTCTTTGATTATATAATTAATTATAAGATAGACAGAAGGCATTAATTTGTACAGCCGAAAGGAGGACCTCATGGCACTGCTGCATCTCGATTTCGAATCGGAATACATGCGCTCCAACCAAGACGTATATATCATAGTCCCCGACAGGCCGAAGCTCACGCCGCCGGCCGAGTTCTACGGGGAAAAGCGCAGATACCCCGTGCTCTGGCTGCTCCACGGCACCTTCGGCGGCTACAGCGACTGGCTCAGGAAGAGCAATATCGAGCTGTATACGGCTAAAAAAGAGATGATAGTCGTGATGCCCGGCATAGGCAACGCCGACTACGAGGCATGGGACAACTTCACCCTGGGCATCGATTCCGAGAAATACATAACCGAGGAGCTCATGCCGCTGGTGCACAGCTGGCTTCCCGCGTCTGACAGGCGCGAGGACAATTTCGTGGCGGGGCTGTCCATGGGAGGAGGCGGGGCTCTAAAGCTCGCGCTGCTCCATCCGGAGCTGTTCGAGGCCGCAGCGGTGCTATCCTACGCTCCCGCGGACATGGAGGCGCAGAAGGCGGAGCTTGAGGAGCTCTTCGACGCCGACAGGGACGAACTGCTCGCCCTGAACGATATGTGGCACTCTAAGATACGCAGCTACAACCGCATGCACCGCTACTCTTCCGTGGACGAATACCTCGCTTCACCCGCCAACACCTGGAGGCTGCTTGAAGAGAGCGCCGGTAGAAAGGAACTCCCCAGGCTGCTCTTCACCTGCGGTTCTGAGGATCCTCTCATGACGGAAAACTTCCGCGCGCTGAAAAAGCGCTTCGAAGAGAGCGGCCGCGAGGCCGAATGGTCCGAGGGCCCCGGAGGCCATTCCTGGCCCGTCTGGGACAGGGACATACAAAAAGCCCTGGAGTTCTTCGGGCTGAATAAGTAGAAAATACAACGACTCAAACTCAGGCAAAGCGCAAGGCAGTTCCCGCGGCCCGGACTCAGACAGGCCAAGGCCGCCGCACAATATCATCAATGGAGGAAATCATGAAAGCAGACAGTAGACAGCTCGATCTCATAAGAAAACTCGCGGACGCGCCGGGCGCTTCCGGCTTCGAGGACGAGGTCCTTAAGGTCGTCAGGGAAAACTGCGGCTGGGCCGGACGCATCGAAGAGGACGCCATGCGCAACCTCTTTATCTACCGCCGCGGACACGACGGCAACAAGCCCGTGCTCATGCTCGACGCGCACAGCGACGAATGCGGTTTCATAGTCCATTCGATAAAGCCCAACGGCTGCCTGCGCTTCATGAGCCTCGGGAGCTGGTCCATGGCGGGCCTTCCCTCCTCCAAGGTGCTCGTGAGGAATGCCCTCGGCGAGTACCTGCCCGGAGTCATCGCCCTCAAGCCCGTGCATTTCATGAGCCAGGCCGAAAAGGACGCTTCGGCGGGCATAGACCTCTCTTCCCTCGTCATCGATATAGGCGCGACCTCGGACAAGGAGGCCAGGGAGAAGTTCCATATAAGGATGGGAGAACCAATAGTCCCCGCCACAACCTTCGAATACGACGAAGAGCGCGATCTGATGTTCGGCAAGGGCTTCGACTGCCGCGTAGGCGTCGCCGCCCTGCTCGAGACCATGAGGAGGATAGACGGCCTCGATCTGCCCTTCGACGTCGTAGGCACCCTCTCCACCCAGGAAGAGCTCGGCGAGAGGGGCTGCAAGGTGGCCGTGAACCGCGTAAAGCCCGACATAGCCATAGCCTTCGAAGGCTGCCCCGCGGACGACACCTTTAACGAACCCTACGCCGTGCAGACTTCGCTCAAGGGAGGCCCCATGCTGCGTCACATGGACCGCTCCATCGTATGTTCCCCGAGGTTCCAGCGCTTCGCTCTGGACATGGCTGCCGAAAAGGGCCTGCCCATCCAGGAGGCCGTGCGCGACGGCGGCGGCAACAACGGCGCCATCATACAGACCGCCCTCGCGGGAGCCCCCGTCATAGTCGCCGGAGTGCCCGTCAGATACATCCACTCAATGAACTGTATAAGCTCTTATTACGATTACGAGAGCACGGTGCAGTTCGCCGTCGAGCTCGTGAAGAGCCTCACGCCGGAGATAGTCGCGGGGTTCTAGGAAGCAGATTGCCGCGGGAAAGCCTCAGGGATCTTGAAAGGGCAGCCTGGCAGCGGCTTATGAGCAAAACTTCGAGATATTAAAAAAGCGAAGGACAGTATGTATTGTCCGGCGCCGAAGAAGACCGCAAAACAAACAGCGGGCGGATCACTCCGATCCGCCCGTTTCATATTACCATATAAACGGTATGAGCCTGTATCTTACCCTTTCCTCATACTCCCTGTAGCCTGGAAACTCCCTTTCGAGCAGCTCTTCCTCGCCCCTGATGCGGCTTACGATGATGGGAATGTAAAAGAGCATTATCGCGAGCGACAGCGCCGAGCCAAGGACCAGCGGCATCGAAAGGAAGAGCAGGATCGTGGCCGAATACATGGGATGGCGGACTACGCCGTAAAGCCCCGTGTCGACGAGCTTTTGATCCTCCTGCACCTCCACCGTCCTGGAAAGCCAGACGTTCTCCCGCATGACCTCGGCATAGAGCGCGTAGGCCGCGAGAAAGACCGCGGCTCCTGCGGCGCTCACGCCGCGCGGCAGCATCAGAAAGCCGAAGCGAAAGCTCAGGCCTGCGGCTGCGAAGGCTGCGATGAACATCAGCGCGCTGAGAAGTATCACCATACGCTGACCGGCCTCCTTTTCGCCCCCTTGCAGCCTCCTTCGAAGGAGCTCCGGCGACTTTCGCATCATCACCAGTCCCGCGATGAACATCGGGACGAAGAGTATGGTTATCAGAAGCCAGCCCTGAGGATAGCGCAGAGTTCCCGCGGGCAGGAAGAGCAGCAGCGAGACCGTAAGAAGCCCCGCGAAGAATTTGATCAATGCCTGGCCGAACAGTTCCCTGCTCATCTTTCGCCCTCCTCCAGCCCTTCGGCAAATTTCCTGATCAGACCGTTTATCTCTTCAGGCCTGTCGGTGTTGGAGTTATGCCCGGCCCCGGGTATCCAGCATATGGGCAGCCCCTCCTTCTCCGCCCATTTCCTGTTGTATCTCTTCGTGGAACCGGCCTTGTCCTTCTCCCCGCAGATAAGTAGCGCGGGGCAGTCTATCTCGTAGGGCAGATCTGCCTCATAAGCCTCCGCGAGCATGCGGTAGCCATGTGCCGCGAGCCTGCAGTACTCGTCCTTCGAATAAGTCCCCATAAAGCTCTTCATCAGCGTCCTGCCGTATGCGGTCTCAGAGCAGCCCTTGGCGCCGTCTGCCTCGAGCCTCTTCCACGGATAGGCCCTGTACACCGGCTCCATCCTCTTCAGCAGCCAGAGTTCTGCAGCCGTGACGTAGCTTCGCTTCAGCGGCGCGGAATCTATGGATATGAAGCCTGCCGCCTCTCCGGGAAATCTCTGGATGAAGCACTGTGAAACGTAGCCTCCCATAGACTGACCAATAAGTACGGGACGGCAGACGCCCTCGCGCTTGAGGATATCGTGAAGCCAGACGGCCTTGTCCATGAGCGAGAAGTTCAGCTCAAAGGGTCTGGACGCCGCATGTCCCGGAGCGTCCCAGCTGAGCAGCTCATAGTCCGGCTCGAGGGCTTCGATCTGGCTCTCAAAGAGACGGTGATCCGCCGTCAGCCCGGGAAGCAGCACTAGTGTCCGCCTCCCCGCAGCGGTCCCGCCCTTCCAGTAATGTATGGTCCCGCAGGGGGTCTCGTAAAGCTTTTCCTTCATTCCACGGCCTCGGTCGGCTTCCTCATATATACCGACTTCCAGTGATCGAGCAGCCGCTGGAACCCGCGCTCCATCTCGTCTATATCGAAGCTCCCGCGCTGAAGATACTCCCAGAGATAGCCTTCGGAAGCCCAGTACATCGCCATATACATCATGTCCAGCTCGATCCCCGGGATGAAATCTTCCGGATCGAGCTCCTGCAGCTTCCTCCTCGCATGGATCGAAAGATAACGCCCCATGCTCTTCTGGATCTCCCCTGCGACCTCCGCGTCCTTTTCGTAAAAGGCCTTTATTGCGAAAAGGGCCATATCCGGATAGCGGCGGGTGATCCTCACCTTCGCCTGCATGCCGCTGCCCATGCTTTCAAAGAGGTCCTTCTGCTCGTAGCAGCCGCTATTTTCCATCTCCTCTATCGTGATCTGCGCGCAGCTGTCCCAGAGGAAGAGATAGAGCTCCTTCTTGTTGCGGAAATAGTGAAACAGCAGGGCCTTGCTTATGCCAGCGGCGGCGGCGATCTCGCTCATCGGGCTCTTTTTGTAGCTGTTCTGCGAAAAGACGTGATAGCCCGCGTTCATGATCTTTTCCCGCTTTTCCTCGGGAAGCGAATAAAATTTTGGATTCATAGGACGGCTCCTGCGCTTTGTCGATAATGATACCGTGATGGCCGGCCCTGACCAGACCGGTCAACGTCATTGTATTGCCGTTGACCGATTTTGAGAAGACCCCGGTCGCGAAGTGACTGAGAAGATGGGCTGCGCGGACCGTCCGCCTTTGCCCCTACCTGCTAACGAGCTCCCTGAAGATGGCGTCTCGGTCATACTCCCTCTCCGCGAGGCCCGGGATCTCCTTGAAGGCCTTGCAGATGGAAAGGCTGACCTCCGCGCCCACGGCAAACATCTCCTCCTCCGTGTAAGGACAATCGTCGGTCACTATGAGCGTGGCGTAGCTGAAGGCAACGAGCCAGATGTCGCGGAAATAGCAGTCGGCCTGATAGGCGCTGAGCTTGTAGATATTCATGATCGATTCCCGCGCCAGATCCTGGGAAAAACGTAGCGCCTCCACAGCCCCTCCCAAGACGCCGCTGGGCGGGGTCAGGAAGAGCAGGCGGTAGAGCTGGGGCTCCTTCTTCGCGAAGGCTATATACTGGTGCCATATGCCCAGGAAAGGGATCTCCTCGCGGAGTCCGTTTTCGATATATCCCTTGTAGAGCTCCTTCGCGAGGGCGTAGACCTCGGCCTTGAGCGCGTCCATGCTGTCGAACCAGGTGAATATCGGGCCGACCGATACCTTGAGCTCCTTCGCGACTTCCCTTGCCGTGACCGCGTCTATCCCTTTCTCTGAGGCGACGCTGAGCGCGGCGTTCACTATCTCTTCCTTCTGAAATTTGACCTTCG
This sequence comes from Bacillota bacterium, assembly GCA_017417045.1. Classification (GTDB taxonomy): domain Bacteria; phylum Bacillota; class Clostridia; order Peptostreptococcales; family Anaerovoracaceae; genus RGIG2707. The sequence continues at coordinate 19,203 of JAFPZZ010000007.1, read as the reverse complement.
GAGGCATATTCAAACTCCTTTCCGCTATTATTCGCGACTGTTGGATAACATTTGTTATTTTATCACCGTTAGCATAGCCTTCGGAGACGGCCTCTGTCAAGGGGCAGCTTTTCCCGCGAACAGGCCTGCCTCCAGGCACCGCGCGCAAGACGATAAAAACCGGCGCAGGCTGGGCTGCGTTTCCGGGGCCACGCTCAAAAGCATACAAAAACGAGCCCTTCCCCGCAGGGAGGGCCCTGTTTTAGAACATCGAAAGACTCTTATTCGACGAGTTTCCCGTCCTGATCTCCGAGCTTCGCTATCCCGAGGGACAGCTCATACCAGCGGCACTGCTCGGGAACGAACATGCGTCCCGCGAGTCCTTTTTTCGCCGCCTTAGCGTTGACCTCGTCCGCGACTTTTTCAATGAAGCCAGGATCGAGATTGTTCCAGTCCTCATGATGCATGGGAAGCATGATCTGCGCGCCCGTCTTCTCCAGCACCTCCGTGAAAAGCTCCGCCGCAGAATCTTTCTGCAGCCTGTGGCGAAGCACGATGTTCGGCCTGTAAGGCTTCCACTTCTCCGCAAGGTCATCGAAATAGTCGCCTGCGGAGAACCCTATCCTCAGGTTCTCCTCGGTCGTTATCATAAAGTTGAAATTGAACAGGCTGCCCAAAGACCAGAGCTCCCCAAGGTCTCCGAATTCCTTCGGCCCTCCTGCCGAAGGGGGCTTGGGCAGCGACCTGTGCATCCCGTGGAATGTCGCGAGATCGAAGCCTTCAAAATGATAGCTGTCGTTGAAGTTTACAGGAAATACCCTGGTGAACGGTATGTCGAAAACCCTTGCGACCTCCGCCGCGGCAAGCTCATGGCATATGACGAGAGACCCGAACTTGCGCGCGAGTTTTCCGACCTCGGTCACGTGGTCGCCGTGGGTATGGTTGAGAATGATATAATCCGCCCCCTCGACGTCGTCGCTTGTAAAGCCGCATCTTATCGCGTATTTCGGCATCTTTTCGGGGTCAATATCTATGAACGGGTCGGTGATTATGGTCTTCCCGCAAGAAAGCTTTATCTCAAAGCACTGTGTATTGATCCAGCGAAGCTTTATCGATCCTGAAGAAAACATGGTCTGCTCCTTTTAGTTCTTTTCGCGGCTTCCGGGTGGGGATAACCTGCCGCGATCCCAAAGAAAAGGATCCCATCCTGCGGGAAGGGATCCTTCATACGGCTCTAAAGATTGAAGTACCTCTCGAACTCAGCGGGATTGGGGATCTTGGCCATCTCGGCGCATTCCGCGCGCTTCCTGCTGATGAAGTTCGCGATAAGCTCCTCAGGGAAGACCCCTCCCTCCGTGAGGAAAGCGTGGTCCGCCTCAAGGGCGCTGAGCGCCTGCTCGAGCGTAGACGGAAGCTGATGCAGCTTCTTCTTTTCCTCCTCCGGAAGCTCAAACAGGTTCATATCGTAGGGGCCCCAGCCGTTGGCATGCGGATCGATCTGATTCTTTATGCCGTCAAGACCCGCCATGAGTATCGCAGCGTAGGCGAAGTACGGGTTGCAGGTGGCGTCCGGATTCCTGAGCTCGAAGCGACGCTCCTTGGGATCCTTCGCGTAAGCGGGGATCCTGATGACAGCGCTGCGGTTTGAGGTTGCATAGCCTACCGTTACCGGCGCCTCGAAGCCCGGGATGAGCCTCTTAAAGGAGTTGGTCGAAGGATTGGTTATGGCACAAACGGCGCTGATGTGCTTCAGCAGGCCGCCCATGAACCAATGCGCCTCCTTGCTGAGATGCGAATAACCCTCATCGTCTGAGAATACGGGCTGACCGTCCTTTAAGAGGAGCATGTGCACGTGCATGCCGCTTCCCGCCTCTCCGTAGACCGGCTTGGGCATGAAGGTCGCAGTCAGGCCGTGCTTCTTGGCCACATTGTGGATGATGTACTTGACCATCATGGTTCCATCGGCCATCTTTCCGACCTCGCCGAGCAGCGGCTCTATCTCGAACTGACCCGCTGCGCCCACCTCGGGATGATGATACTTTACGGGGATGCCCGCCTTTTCGATCTCCATGCACATCTCGCTGCGGCATTCATAGGTGGGGTCGAAGGGCTTTGCTATGTGGTAATTCTTCTGCAGGGGGACGACATTGCCGCTTCCTTCGCTGAGGCTGTTCCAGTGAGCCTGGGCGGCGTCGACGTAAGAGCTCATCTGATCGTGTCCCACGGTCCAGCCGGCGCTGTCGAAGAGATAGAACTCGAATTCGGGGAGTATGAGCATGGTGTCAGCTATTCCGCTGTCCTTCATGTACTGCTCGGCCGCGGCTATGATATTGCGGGGATACTGAGCGAGCGGACGGTTGTGCGGGTAATCGATGATCATGGCGTTGCCTATCATCGAGAGGGTCGGGATCTCGCAAAACGGATCCATGATCGCGGTATCAAGATCGGGGATATAGACCATATCGCTCTTCTCGACCACGGCATAACCGTAGTTGGAGGCGTCGAAGCCTATCCCGTTCACCATGGTCTCCTCGTTGAAATGCGCGGCGGGTATGGTCACGTGGCGGAACTGACCGTTGATGTCGACGATCTTGAAATCGACCATCTCTATGCCCTGCTCCTTTATAAGCTTCATTATGTCTTTGGCTGTGGTCTTCATTTAGGCTTCTTCTCCTTTCGCCCTGTTGACGGGCCGGACTCCGCTTTTTTAGGTGCCACTCATGATATCACAAAAAAATGGATGAGTCAGTACTCATTCGCGCGGTATATGAAAAAAGAGCCGCTATGAGGGCCGGATGCAGGCAAGGACCCCGGAAGGTTTGACGTCAGCAGCATACGGGATGCGCAGCCTTATTGATTTTCGCAGCCCTTCGGGCTATGATTTTTATAAGAATATAAGCCGCTGGCGGCAAAGGGAGGAAGAGATGAAACTGTTCATAAGCAGCGATATAGAGGGCACCTGCGGGATATGCAACTGGGACGAGACCAGGATGCAGCACCCCGAGTTCTACAACAGCTTTGCGGATCAGATGACGCGCGAGGTCGCGGCTGCCTGCAGGGCGGCCGAGGACAGCGGGATAGTAGACGATATATTCATCAAGGACGCACACGGCAGCGCGAGGAACCTGAGGCTGAAGGACCTTCCGCGCTCGGTGAGGCTGCTGCGCGGCTGGGATCAGCGCCCCTGCAAGATGATGGCCGGCGTCGAGGAATGCGACGCGGCCGCGATGACGGGCTATCACAGCTCCGCCTTCAGCATAGGCAATCCCCTTTCGCACACCAACAATCTGAGGAACCAGTGGGTGAAGCTGAACGGAGAGTACGCGAGCGAATTCATGATCAACGCCTTCGCCGCGGCTTATTACGGCAAGCCCGTAATATTCGTGAGCGGCGACGAGGCTCTTTGTGAGCAGGCCAGGTCCATAGTACCCGGGATCACAGCCGTCCCTGTCGTGCAGGGACGAGGCGCGGGCTCGCTCTCCATACATCCCGACGTAGCCGTCGAGAGGATCTACGATGGAATGAAAAAGGCCCTGCAAGGGGACGCGGGCAAATGCCTCATAACCCTTCCAAAGCACTTTGAATGCGAGATACAGTTCAAGGAGATCGGCGACGCCGCCATCGGGAGCTTTTATCCCGGAGTGATACGCACGGACGCGAAGACCGTCAGCTTCGAGAGCAGCGACTACTACGAAGTGCTGCGCTTCATGTTCTTCGTGCTGTAGGACAGGGCATTGCGCCAGCCGGGCAGCCAGCAATAAAAAGACCGAGCCCTGTGCGGCGCGGAGCTACAAAAGCTATGCAGGCTCAGAAGTCTCCGCAGTTTCCACTCTCTCGAAAAGGCTCTCGGTGTAGATCTCGTCTTTCTTCGCCTTTTTCACAAATCTGATAAGGGCTATAACGAAGGCGATATCAAGGGCCGCCAGCAGCAGCGGAATGAAGACCAGGTTTTCGCTGATCGCAAGGAACTCCTCGCTGAGCGAGAAGTCGTACAGCCCGTGCATGAACCATACCAGCACCAGACCGAGCCATTTGAGGCCTGGCCTGCCGGTCTTGCACGCCTTTCCGTAAAAATAGCCCACCACGAATCCGTAGCCGGAGTGCGGAAGGCAGATGCCCCGGACCAGTACTACAGGGATGCTGGCTCCCACGGTATAGATCAGGGCTTCCAAAAATCCGAAGCCGGTGCCGACTATGGTCATGAGCACGGCCGCGTCAAGCCAGGAGCAGGGATGATCCGTGTCCTTCAGCACACGTCTAAAGGCCATGTATTTCGAAAACTCCTCCGAAAGCGCCAGCACTATAAAATTATACAGGGCCATATGCAGCAGAGGGCTGCGGCTTTGTATCCCGCTGAGATTCAAAAGTATGTGCAGGGTCGCCGATATGAGGATCACGGGAAGTACGCAGCGAACGCCCCTCATCAGAGCATACTTGCAAAGCTCCCTGTATCCATCCTTTTCCGCTGAAAGGCCCCTGAGCCACAGATACAATGCCGTGTACGGAACAAGGCTCAGCACGCAGGCCAGCAGGAACAGTATCATATAAACACCTCAGTTATTTTTTATGTGCCGCAGGGAACGCGGAGCAAGAGAGAAAGCGCCCGGAACCCACTTTTTCTTCGTGAGATCCCGGGCGCTTTATGCGTTGTCTATTCGAATTCTATCGTGCTGAGCGGCTTATCCGAGATGTCCCAGAGGACCCTGTTGACGCCGGGGACGGTGGCGATGATGCGGTCGCGCATGCGCTTGAGCATATCCCAGGGGATCTCGACGGCTTCGGCGGTGACGGCGTCCACGGTGTTGATGGCCCTGATGATCACGGCCCAGCCCATGTAGCGCTTTCCGTCCTTGATGCCGGTGGACTTGAAGTCGGGGATGGCGCAGAAGTACTGCCAGGGGGTTGGATCCATCTTGCCTATCTCCTCGCGGACGATGGCGTCGGCTTCCCTGACGGCCTCGAGCCTGTCGCGAGTGATGGCGCCTATGCACCTTACGCCGAGTCCGGGGCCGGGGAACGGCTGCCTGTAGACCATGCCGTGGGGCAGGCCGAGGGCGTCGCCGACGACCCTGACTTCGTCCTTGTAGAGGAACTTGACCGGCTCGACCAGCTCGAACTGGAGGTCTTCGGGAAGTCCGCCTACGTTGTGGTGGGCCTTGACGCCATCGGATTCGAGGATGTCGGGATAGATGGTGCCCTGTCCGAGGAACTTGATGCCGTCGAGCTTGGCGGCCTCTTCGGCGAAGACGTCGATGAAGAGCTTGCCTATGATCTTCCTCTTCTTTTCAGGATCGGAGACTCCGGCGAGGGCGTCGAGGAAGCGGTCGACGGCGTCTACGTAGACGAGGTTGACGTCGAACTGCTTTCCGAACACTTCGCATACCTGCTCGGGCTCACCCTTGCGGAGAAGGCCGTGGTTGACGTGAACGCAGGTGAGCTGCTTGCCTATGGCCCTGGAAAGGAGCGCGGCGCATACGGAGCTGTCTACGCCGCCTGAGAGGGCGAGCAGGACCTTGCCGTCTCCGACCTGCTTTTTGATAGCTTCGACCTGTTCGTCGATGAACGCCTTGGCGAGCTCGGGAGTGCTGATCCTCTGCATAGTCTCGGGTCTCTTGTTGTTTTCCATGATCAGATCCTTCCTCAGCGTTTGGTGGCGCTGGTATCCTTTAGAATAACGTCGTGAGCGCCGCCTTCAACGATGGAGGTCGCGGAAACGAGCGTGAGTTTAGCGTTTTTCTGGAGCTCGGAGATGTTGAGCACTCCGCAGTTGCACATGGTGGACTTCACCTTTGCGAGCGACATGCGGACGCCGTCGGAGAGCATGCCCTTGTAGGGGACGTAGGAATCGACGCCTTCCTCGAAGCTGAGCTTCTCCTTGCCGCCGAGGTCGTAGCGCTGCCAGTTGCGGGCCCTGTTGGAGCCCTCGCCCCAGTACTCCTTGACGTAGCTGCCGTTGACCATGAGCCTCGCGGTCGGGCTCTCCTCGAAACCGGCGAAGTATCTGCCGAGCATGAGGAAGTCCGCGCCCATTGCGAGCGCGAGCGTCATGTGATAATCGAGCACTATGCCGCCGTCGGAGCAGATGGGTACGTAGATACCGGTCTCCTTGAAGTATTCATCGCGGGCCTTGGCGACCTCGATGACTGCTGTGGCCTGGCCGCGGCCTATGCCCTTGGTCTCCCTGGTGATGCAGATGGAGCCTCCGCCTATGCCGACCTTTACGAAATCGGCTCCGGCCTCCGCGAGGAACCTGAAGCCCTCGTCGTCGACGACGTTTCCTGCGCCTACCTTTACGCTGTCGCCGTAGGTCTCCCTGATCCACTCTATCGTGCGCTTCTGCCAGATCGAATGGCCTTCGGAGCTGTCGATGCAGAGTATGTCGACGCCTGCTTCAACGAGAGCGGGGACCCTTTCCTTGAAGTCCCTGGTGTTGATGCCGGCGCCTACCACGTAGCGCTTTTCCTCGTCGAGGAGCTCTATCGGATTCTCCTTGTGGCTGTCGTAGTCCTTGCGAAATACGAAGTACTTCATGCGGCCTTCCGCGTCGACCACGGGCAGGGCGTTGAGCTTGTGATCCCAGAGCATGTCGTTGGCTTCCGCGAGGGAGATGCCCTCGGTCGCGTAGACGAGCTTTTCGAGCGGGGTCATGAAGCTCTCGACCTTGGTGTCGGGGCTCATGCGGCTGACCCTGTAGTCGGTGCTGGTTATGATGCCGAGGAGCTTGCCGTTAGGCGTGCCGTCCTCGGTGACCGCCGTGGTCGAGTGCCCGGTCTTGGCCTTGACCTCGAGCAGCTCAGCCAGAGTCTGATCCGGACGGACGTTGGAATCCGAAGAGACGAATCCCGCCTTGTAGTTCTTTACCCGGGAGACCATCGCCGCTTCGTTTTCGATGCTCTGAGCGCCGAAGATGAAGGAGATGCCGCCCTCCTTGGCCAGTGCCACCGCAAGCCTGTCGCCCGATACGGATTGCATTATAGCGGAGGTGAGCGGGATATTCATGGTGATCGCCGGCTTTTCGCCCTTTCTGAACTTGGTCACGGGCGTCTTCAGGCACACGTTGTCGGGGATGTGCTCTTCGCCGGAATAGCCGGGTATGAGCAGGTACTCGCTGAACGTGCGCGAGGGTTCCGAATAAAATCTTGCCATTAATCTAACACTCCTAAATATTCTTCAAAAGTAATACCTTTTTCAACGATCTCGGTGGCCACGTCGACGCCGACGTAGCGGATGTGCCAGGGCTCGAAAACGTAGCCCGTTATCTCTCCGGGCTGCATCTCACCGTTTACGGTCTTGCCGTCTATGTATCTGATTATATATCCGTACTCGTGGGCGTGTTCGGCTACCCACTTCCCTTCATCGGTGTTTCCGAAGCTGTATGAGAGAGCGTAACCCTCGGACTTTCCTCCGAGGTCGCAGCAGAGCCCGCTCTGGTGCTCGGACTCGCCGGGCCTTGCGCTGAACTTGTTGGCTTCGGCCTCGCCGTGGTTCGCGGCGTAGCTGTTGAAGAGCGAGTTCTGGTAGCTGTAGGACCTGAAGCCGGTGCGAAGAGCGATGTCTATGCCGTCCTTTTCGGCGGCAGCGAACATCTCCTCGAGAGCATCGGCGGCTACCTTGCGCAGCTTGTGAGTATCCGCGTTGCCTACTCCGGCCACGGTCTTGGAGACTGTGACCATGTCGTCCGGCCAGTAGTCCGAGCTCAGCGGATGGGTCTTGTTGACAAGGATGAGGTAATTATCGTCGACGACGGAGATCGGAGCGGCCTTGCCGTTCTCCCCTATGGTGTAGTCCTGCATTGAGGCAGCGATCTGCTGAGGTGTGGGCGCTGCGTCCTGAGCTGAGGCGCCGGAATTATCGCCGGACCCGCTTCCTTCAGAGGAGCCTTGCTGTGCGTCGGGGCCGTTTGCGGAAGGGTCTCCGCTCGCGTCCTCCGCTCCGGGCTTTGCCCCGGCCTGATCAGAGCCTGCGGGTGAAGGCGCGGTCTTCGAGCCGCAGCCGGCCATAAACAGGCAGAGCGCGAGCAGTATTGAGATGATCTTAAGCAGTTTTTTGTTAGTCATATTACTTCCTGATTTAATAAAGAATTATACATCAGGAAAAGCCGCCCGTTCAATAGGAATCGTCCCTTTTTGAAGCTATTTCCGCCTCTTATGGGGCGAAACCTGACGATGCATCCCGAAAAATTCTTTTTATGTAAATACTGTAATTTATTGACATTTATTTACATTTAATCTATACTGACATTGCGGGGAGCCATCCCCGGCCGTGAGCGCAAGGCTTCGCAAAGAGCCGTATGCCCTGGACCCGTACTCAGAGATCAAAGCGGCATGCATAGTCTCTTCAAGGGATAGGGATGGGCAGGTCTTGCAGGGGGGAAGACAAAGCGCGGCCTTCGAACACGGCCCCAGATGCAGCAGCACAGGTCAGTACTTACTTTATGGGAGGATCAGCCGTGCATACAGATGAGAAGGATATTATCTTAAAGAGGGAAAACGAGTTCGTAGTAGTTTCAGGTATGATAAAGCCCAGCTACGGCATAGGCTTCATCGAAGAGGAAATCGTGATGTACGCGGCTCCCGACATAACCCCGGACAGGGAACTCGCACTCAGCCTTGTAAAGCTCTTCAACGAGCTTGGGCTCTCGCCGGTCCACATCAACGACGTGCTGGAAGACATGCTGCTGAAGGAGCCCGCGAGGATAGGCTAGCGCCCGGGGTCATGCAGGGAGATGCATGACGAAGGGCCCTTGGCGCACGAAGCAGAGAGCCTGACGGCCTCTGAGACTCGCGGCCCGGCCCGAGAGCCGCAGCCTCCAAGGAAGCGCGGGAGCGAACTTACGAAGGAGGCCTCAGGCAGCAGGGCCCAAAAAAGCGCGTACCGCTTATAGGTACGCGCGCCTTTGCTTTGGCTGTATTAGGCTCTGCTTTCAGCGGCTCACTCATCCGCGAGCTTGATATACCTCGGCCTTATGACCGTGAAATAATAGATCATGACCGAGATAGCCGCGCAGCCCCAGCCCACAGGATAGCCGTAATAGACATTCTCCACGCTGTAATTGATCCTCATCGAGATGAAGAGGAAGAGCTGCCTGCAGCCTATCATGCCGAGTATGGAGCAGAGCATCACCACGAAGGACTTCCCAAAGCCTCTGACCGCGTTGGCGAATATGCTGTTGAGCGACTGAAAATAATAGAGCGGGATCATCACGTGGACCATGGAGACTCCGTAGCTGACAGCCTCGGGCTTTTCTATGAAGATGCTCACGAAGAACTCCGCGTTCATGTAGACCAGGGTGCCGACCGTCGCCACGTATACCGCGCAGATCGCCAGGGCTGTGCGTATTCCCTTGAAGGCGCGGCCGTATTTCTGCGCGCCTACGTTCTGCGCAACGAAGGTAGTCGTGGCAAGGCCCAGGCACTGGGCTATCATTCCGACGAAGCGGTCTATCCTCTTCGCCGCCCCTATGCCCGCCATCGCGGCGGAGCCGAAGCCGTTGATGTAGCGCTGCACGAAGAGATTTGAGACCGATATAAGGCTCGACTGTATCGCCGCGGGGAAGCCCATCTGGGCTATGCTCTTAAGCATCTCTCTGTCCATAGGAAGCAGCCTGGACGGCGTCAGCTTGTAGACGTCGTCGGTCCTCAGCATGCGCGTATATACCAGGATGACGCTGAGCCCCTGCGAGATGATCGTGGCGAGGGCGGCGCCCATTACACCGAGCCCAAGCACTGGCACGAAGAGCAGATCCATGAAGATATTCGTGACGCTCGCTATGACCAGGAAATAGAACGGCCTTCTCGAATCGCCCACCGCCTGCAGTATCCTTGAGCCCACGTTGTAGATCGCGGTGAAGAGCACGCCTACGAGATAGACCCTCAGGTACGACAGTGCCTCCGGGAACACGTCGTCTGGGCAGCGCACTATGCGAAGCAGCAAGGGAGCGAGTATTATTCCGGCAGTAGCCATTACGAGCCCCACCAGTATGCCGAAAGAGACGAGGGTATGCAGAGCCTTTTCCATATGATCCTTGTCCTTGGCTCCGAAATACCTCGCGACGAGGACCCCGCCTCCGGTGGAAAATCCGACGAAGAAGCCGTTGAGCAGCTGCGATATGTCCGCGCTCGACGAAACGGCCGCGAGCGAGGTGGTGCCCAGCACCCTTCCCACCACTATCGAGTCCACGCTGTTGTAAAGGTTCTGAAAGACCTGTCCGGCGAATATGGGCAGGGCAAATAGAACGAGCTCGCTCATGATGTTGCCCTGCGTGAGATCTCTTGAACCTTTTTTCATGGCACACCTTCTTCCTGGATAAAACGCGGGACCCGGAAGCTCCGTTCACAGGTCTTTTGCTGATGTCCAAACACGCTCTGACCGTGCTATTGTCTATTATTATATCACCTGCCGCCGAAAATGCGCGCCGCACAGAATTCGGCTTCTCATTAAATAGTGAAGCCCAATTTGAGCGAGGCCTCGTCTGAGGCGGGCCTTTGGTTATAAAACAAACGCAGGCAAGTGCGCTTGAATTAAGGATCTATCCCGCGTCAAACTCGGGATCTTCACATACGAAAAGACCGCAGAGCGGCTGCTCCACGGTCTTAACAATTAATTCTATCTTACTGGACTGCAGCTGAGCTGCGCCGGCTTCTCGCGCTACATCACGCCGCCCATGCCGCCCATTCCGTCCATGCCGCCGGGCATAGGAGCCTGGGGCTTGGGGATCTCGACGATGCAGGCCTCGGTGGTGAGGAGCAGAGCGGAAGCGGAGGCTGCGTTCTGCAGGGCGGACCTGGTGACCTTGGTCGGGTCGACGATGCCCGCGGCTATCATATCCTCGTATTTTTCGGTCGCGGCGTTGAAGCCTACGCCCTTCCTGGCCTTCTTGACGGCGTCTATGACGACGGAGCCTTCGAAGCCCGCGTTCTCTGCGATCTGGCGTACGGGCTCTTCGAGGGCCCTTACGATGATCTCTGCGCCGGTCTTGACGTCGCCGGAGAGAGTCTTGGCATATCTCTTGACTGCCGGGATGGCGTTGGCGAGTGCCACGCCGCCGCCCGGGACTATGCCTTCCTCGACCGCGGCCTTGGTGGCGTTGAGGGCGTCCTCTATCCTGAGCTTTCTTTCCTTGAGCTCGGTCTCGGTGGCCGCGCCGACCTTGATGACCGCTACGCCGCCGGAGAGCTTTCCGAGCCTCTCGGCGAGCTTCTCTCTGTCGTAATCGGAGGTGACGGTCTCCATCTGGGCCTTGATCTGGGATACCCTGGCGTCGATGTCCTGTTTCCTGCCGGCTCCGCCTACGATGACGGTGTTCTCCTTGCTGACCTTGACGGTGGAAGCGCTGCCGAGCATATCCATGCTCGCGTCCTTGAGCTCGTAGCCGAGCTCGCTGCTGATGACGGTGCCTCCGGTGAGGATGGCGATATCGTTGAGCATCTCCTTGCGGCGGTCGCCGAAGCCGGGAGCCTTGACCGCTACGCAGTCGAACACGCCCCTGAGCTTGTTGAGCACGAGGGTCGCGAGGGCTTCACCTTCGACGTCCTCAGCGATGATGAGCAGCTTCTTGCCCTGCTGGACTACCTGCTCGAGTATGGGAAGGAGCTCCTGGATGTTGGAGATCTTCTTGTCGGTGATGAGTATGTACGGGTTGGAGAGCACTGCCTCCATCTTGTCGGTGTCGGAGACCATGTAGGCGGAGAGGTATCCTCTGTCGAACTGCATGCCCTCGACGACCTCGAGCTCGGTGCCCATGGACTTGGACTCCTCGACGGTGATGACGCCGGCCGCGGTGACCTTCTCCATGGCGTCGGCGATGAGTCCGCCGATCTCGGAGTCGCTGGCGGAGACGGAAGCGACCTGGGCTATAGCCTCCTTGCTCTCGATCGGCTTGGAGTTGGCCTTAAGCTCTTCAACGGCAACGTCTACGGCGCCCTGGATGCCCCTCTTGAGTATCATCGGATTCGCACCGGCTGCGACGTTCTTGAAGCCGTCCCTGATGATGGCCTGAGCGAGCAGGGTCGCGGTGGTGGTTCCGTCGCCCGCGACGTCGTTGGTCTTGGAAGCGACTTCCTTGACCACGGCAGCGCCCATGTTCTCATAAGCGTCCTCGAGCTCGATCTCCTTGGCGATGGTTACGCCGTCGTTGGTGATCAGCGGGGAGCCGAACTTCTTTTCGATGAGTACGTTCCTGCCCTTGGGGCCGAGAGTGATCTTTACTGTATCCGCGAGCTGGTCAACGCCGGACTGAAGTTTTCTTCTGGCGGTCTCGCTGAAATTGATGTCCTTTGCCATTTTAATGCCTTTCTTTTATATCATGGCCCGGATGCCTTGCCTGTGAAGCGCACGCGCGCACGGCGTCGCAGCCGAAGCCTTCTCTGCCTGCTATTTCGCGATGGCCAGTATATCCTTCTGGCTGACGATGATGTAGTCCTCGCCGTCCATCTTGATGTCGGTGCCGGAATACTTCGAGATTATGACCTGGTCGCCCTTCTTGACTTCCATCTTTACGTCGTCGGTGCCGGGGCCGACCGCTATGACCTCAGCAAGCTGGGGCTTCTCCTGGGCAGAGCCCGGAAGGACTATGCCGCTCTTGGTCTTTTCTTCAGCTTCGAGCCTCTTGATCAGGACTCTGTCGCCCAAAGGTCTGATTTCCATGATTATAGAACCTCCATATATAAAATGTATCGTTGAACGAAACTGTTAGCACTCTTCAACTTTGAGTGCTAAAACTATTATATTCAAAGCCGCCGGATTGTCAATACGAAATGACCCCGCCGGCGGCATAATTCACTCTAAATTCACAAAGCGGAATTCGCGTATCTCGACCTCTACTCCGAGCACGTTGAAGGCCGTCATATAGGCCACGCTCTCCGCTATCTGCGACTGCAGCTGAAGGGCCGCGCGGCGCGCGTTCCTGCCGTATTCGGCCTGCACTATGACCCTGATGTAGGTGCCCTCGTCGCTAAGGGAGCTAGCGACCCAGAGTATGTCCGCTATGCCCGGGATGATGCCGGCGAGGTGCTCCGCGATGTCGCTTATGACCTTCTCGGATATATTGAAGCTTCCAAGGTAGCTGTAGGTGGGCCTGACCAGAGTCTTGTCCTGGGAGATCGGAGCCCTGCTGTTCGCTACGGAGCGAAAGCCCCTCTTTGGATCGAGGAAATAGCCGGAGAACTGCTTCTTGACCTGGAAGGTCGGCGCGGGTATGACGTGCGTTCCCGCCTCGCTTCGCATCTTGCGGGCGCGCTTCATATCGTCGGCCGTGGAGATCTCGTCTATGTGTATGTACTCGCAGACAGGCGGCAGCCCGAGCCTCTCGGCTATCTTGTCCACCATGCGGTCGGAGGTCCCCAGCACGAGCACGCTCTCGGGATCGGTCTCCCTTATCCTGGCCGCGACCATGTCCCTGTGGGCGTCGTCGGTAAAGAGCGCGGTCTTGACCGCCCCTATCTTGGTGAGCTGCTTTTTCGCGGAGATCCCGCAGAGCTCGTTCTGGCAGATGAAGAGGCCGTCGTCTATTATCGCCTTAATGGCAAGCCTGCCGCAGAGCTCCGCCGCCCTGTAGCTCTTGCCCGTTCCTGATTTTCCCGATAGACCGTATACCTTCATGCTGCGTGTGATTTGTGTGAAAAAACTTGTTGACGTGTCCGCTTTCTGCTATATTATATATGGTTTGAAACCTGCTTGTTAATAAATATTAGGAGGAAAACAAATGGCATATGTAATTACCGATGCTTGCCTCGCTTGCGGAGCCTGCGCGGCTGAGTGCCCCGTAGAAGCTATCTCCGAGGGAGACGGAAAGTACGTTATCGATGCCGATACCTGCATCGAGTGCGGAAACTGCGCCAACGTCTGCCCCGTAGGAGCTCCCGAGCCGGCCTAAGTCAAAACTTGATATAGTTTAGACTCATCAGGCCCGCTTCCGAAAGGAAGCGGGCCTTTTTGGTGCTCTATCATAATTTATTAGCTCATTAAGATATGTTTTAAGGATTGGAACGTATATCTAAACTAAAAATCAATATTTAAAGATTCTGTCTCAACTATAGTATCTGAAAGGTTATCTTTGTTGACAACCCACATCTTAAACTCTATGTTCTTTATATCTTCAACTGTTTTTACACTCAGCATACTATTAGGGAATATAAATGCGTTTTGCGCAGACTTCCCTTTAAGGATATCCATGGGGGTTCCACTCATAACGAGAGAAATCATTTCATTATTAATTGAAGCATCTCTCAGATATACCGTTATATCTTTCTCACTTTTATTCAAAACTTCGATAGTTACATAGAATGCTTCTATTCCGTCAAAGATCTCAGTTTTCTTATATACAGCTTTAATATTGCTATCTTCATACAATACATCTGTTTCGTTTTTATTCGAGTTATCGTCACCTATAATAACAGTACTTGTATCAGAATCCCAAGAAACACTAAAGCCTAGTGCCCCTGCGACTGCCCTAACAGGTAGGTAGGTCGTTCCATCTACAATAAATGGTTCCACGGTATTACCTTGTACATCTTTTGGAGTAACCATCTCACCATTTATTTTTATCTTTATATCCCTGTATGCAGCAGTTAAAGTGGCCTCACCTGTCTTCGCGAGACCTACCATGCAGGGGATAAGCACTAAACTAGCGCAAAGTATCCCTGCAGTAAAACCTCGAATAGTTCCTTTCATTTTTATCCTCCATTCACATCACTTTAGCCAAATTATATATAAAGCTTATCATAATATGTCGTAATCAAACAATAAGGACATGGTTTTATAGTTATGGACTTTTTCATAAAAACAGAAACTAAGGTTGTATAAATCTATATAATTATAGACTTGTATTTATCAAAGAATATGACTATAACTGTTACAATATACGTCGTAATATAGAACATTAACTTGAATTATGATACAATCCACCCCGTGAGCATCATAACCGTCTCAAAACTGAACAAGAGCTACGGCATAGAGCCCGTGCTTACGGACGTCTCCTTCCACGTGAACGAGGGAGATAAGATAGGCATAGTCGGAGCCAACGGCGCCGGGAAGTCCACGCTCATCCGCATACTCGCGGGAGAGCTCGAAGCGGACTCCGGCGACGTTTTCATGGACAAGAAGATCGCCCTTTCATACCTGAAGCAGCGCGACCATTTCAATACCGACGGCACGGTCATAGACGAGATAAACGCGGCGGCGACAGACGAGCAGAAGGCCCGCTTCGCGCTCAAGAACAATTACTCCTACGAGAGCGGCATACGCGGCATGCTTAAAAACCTCGCCTTCAGCGACGAGGACATGGAAAAGCCCGTAGCGCAGCTCTCCGGAGGAGAGAAGACGCGCCTCGCGCTGGCCTCGGTGCTGCTGCAGGCGCCGGACCTGCTGCTCCTCGACGAGCCGACGAACCATCTGGACATAGGCACTCTCAAGTGGCTGGAGGACTATCTCAGGGCCTCCCGCACCACGCTCATGATAATCTCCCACGACCGCTACTTCCTCGACCGCACGGTAGACCGCATATTCGAGATCGAGCGCAACAGGCTGACGGTCTTCAAGGGAAACTACACAGAATACAAGGAAAAGAAGCAGCTTATATACGAGGAGCAGCTTAAGCACTACGAGCAGCAGCAGGCCGAGATCGCGCGCCAGGAGGAGATGATACGCGTCTTCAAGGGGCACAATACCGAGCACCTCGTGAAGCGCGCCCAGTCGAGGGAAAAGCGCCTCGCGCAGATCGAGCTCATCGAAAAGCCGCTGCAGCTGAAGGAGCAGCTTCGGATCAACTTCCAGGAAAAACTGCAGAGCGGAAACGACGTGCTCTTCGCCTCGGGGCTCTCAAAGAGCTTCACTTCCGAGGAGGGAGTGAGAAGGCTCTTTAGAAACGTAGACCTGGACGTAAAGAAGGGCGACCGCATATGCCTGGTCGGGCCCAACGGCATAGGAAAGACCACTCTGCTTCGCATCATACTCGGGCAGATCCCCGCGGACAGCGGAACCGTGAGGCTCGGGCAGAACGTAGTCCCCGGCTACTACGACCAGGAGCAGAGGCTGCTCGACCCAAACAACACCGTTCTCGAGGAGCTGCATTCGAGCTACATCAAGTACGACCAGGTGGAGCTGAGAAAGCTGCTCGGAAGCTTCCTCTTCCACGGAGACGACGTATTCAAGAGGGTCGCTGACCTCGCCGGCGGCGAAAAGGCCCGCCTCTCCCTGCTCAAGCTGATGATGTCAGGGGCGAACCTGCTCATACTGGACGAGCCCACGAACCATCTGGATATCTCGGCCAAGGAGGTCTTCGAGGACGCCATCATGGACTTCCCGGGGACTGTCATCATAGTCTCTCACGACCGCTATCTGCTGCAGCACGTGCCCACAGCCATATACGAGCTCGGCAGCGACGGGATAACGGTCTATCTAGGCGGCTACGACTACTATTACGAAAAGAGCACGTCCATAGGCTCCGGAAGGAGCTATCTCAACGAGATGAGCAGGCGCAGCGCCGTCGAGGGCTCGGCTTCCGAGGAGCTGAAAAGGCTGCTCGGAAAGGAAGAGCGCGCAGCCCTCAGGCAGCAGGAGAAGCAGGAGGCCGCGCAGAAGAAGCGCCGCGAAAGAAAGCTCGCCGAGGCCGAGGAGCGCATAAGCTCCATAGAGGCGCGCATATCCGAAATTGAGCAGCTGCTCTGCCAGGAGGAGGTCTTCTCGGACGCCAAAAGAAGCTCGGAGCTCTCCGCGGAGCTCAGCGCAAGGAAGCAGGAGCTCGAAGCAGCTTACGACGAATGGGCCGAACTCTCCGAGTAGCTTCGCCGGACGGCCAGCTTAGCCCGCCCCGCGCCGCAAATACACAGAAAAACCGCGGAAAATTCCTTGCATTTTAAGTTTTTGTTTACTATACTTATACAGTATTTTAGGGTCCCATTTCGGATCCCGTACATTTACCGGAGGAAGATCAATGATTTTTGAAAAAATTCAGGAGATCATCGCTGAGCAGCTCGACGTTGATCCCACTGAGATCACCATGGATACGAACCTTACCAAGGATCTCGAGGCAGATTCCCTCGACGCGGTAGAGATAATCATGGCGATCGAGGAGGAATTCGATATCGAGATCCCCGATGATCAGGCTGAGCAGTTCAAGCTCGTAAGCAATCTCGTAAAGTTCGTTGAAGAGAACGCGCAGTGATCTGAAGCGAAGAATAAGCGAAAGAAAGGACCTTGACTTATCGAGGTCCTTTATATTTGACGAAACAAGGCAGCGAGGCAGGTATGGAAACTACGAATGACAAGAGAAAATGGTCCATAGTCGCGGGAGGATTCATATTCTTCTTCATGACCATGGGGCTGTACTCAAACTGCTTTTCACTATATATAATACCCATCACGGAGGACCTCGGCTTCACCAGGGGCCAGTTCTCTATAGCTCAGACCATGATATTCGCCTCGGGCATAGTCTGCTCCCTCACGGCGCCCAAGCTCTTCAAGAGCTTCGGTATAATCAACGTCATCAAGGTCGCCGCGGTGCTGGGCAGCGTGAGCTACTTCATAGAATCGATGGCGACGCAGCTATGGCAGTTCTACGTCCTCTCGTTCATCGAGGGCTTTTGCATGGGCCTCACCTGCTCCATGCCCATGGCCATACTCCTGGCGGAATGGTTCAAGGAGAACACCAACACCGCAGTCGGGATAACCGCGGTAGGCAGCGGCATAGGCGGAAGCATACTGAATATCATAGTCAACTCTATAATTACGAACGCGGGCTGGAGAGCCTCCTTCAGGATCATGGGCATAGCGGCCCTGGTCGTGAACTGCATCCCCGCCTTCGTGCTTCTTAAGAGAAATCCCGAGGCGCTCGAAAAAGAGAAGGCCGCAAGAGAAGCAGCCGCGCTCTCTGGAGATGACGGCGGACGCGCCAAAAAGAGCTCGACCCCCGTGGATCCCAGGGCCATGCGCTTCGGCATATTCTCCATGTTCATAAGCTTTTGCGGCTGCATCATAATGTACGTCGCGGTCCCGCATCTTCGCGACCTCGGCTACAGCTCGTCCTTCACCGCGCTGGTATCCTCGGGCTCTATGATAGCCCTGGCCGCGGGCAAGTTCATCTACGGCATACTGCTCGACCGCATCGGTATCAAGCGCTGCTTCAGGATGTCACAGATAATAAGCGCGCTGGGCATGCTCACCCTGATATTCTTCAGGAACCCGCTGATGCTCGTGCCCCTTTACATAGCCGACGCGCTCAGCTGCTCGTACGGAAGCGTAGGCGTTCCCGCGGCGAGCACTTACTTCGCCGTCGGAGACAACCGCAGCGAGACCCTCGGCATAATCATGGCCATGGGCTCTGTGGGCGGCGCCCTCAGCACCACCGTAGCGGGCTTCGTGTTCGACGCGGCCGGGAGTTACGTTCCCGTATTCGCGGTCTGCGCGGTGCTGGTACTCATCATGATACCTCTCGCCCAGAAGATGTTCTACAAGGGCTAGGTCGGGCTGCGGAGGCTGCGGCTGCGGAAGCTAAGGCATCGCAACATGCGGCGGAAGCGGGCCCAAAACGTCTGCTTCTCGCGTGATGAGCGGGCCTGCGCAGGCACCATGAAACGGATGGTCTGAAATGGAAGAAAGAAAAAGAGCTCTCGTAATAGCCGGCGGCTTTATCATAATGACCTTCACGATGGGCATAGTGTACAACACCTTTGCCCAGTACATCGTGCCCGTGACGGGAGACCTCGGCTTCACCAGGGGCCAGTACACCCTTAACCAGACTATAATGTTCTTCTCCGCGATGCTCGGCTCTATAGCCGGGCCGTCGCTCTTCAACCGCTTCGGGACTGTGAGAGTGCAGAGGATAGCGATAGTCCTCATGGGCGCGGCCTACTTCTGCCTGTCCTCCGCGCGCGGGATAGCCCTGTTCTACGCCGTTCACGCGGTCTGCGGCTTCACGATGTCGCTCGCGTCCACCCTTCCCGTCTCGATAATCATCACCCAGTGGTATCCAGAAAAGGCGAACACCGCGGCGGGTATAGCGATGGTCGGAACAGGGGTCGGAGGTGCGGTCTTCTCCCCTATCGCGAATTCCCTCATTGAAAGCCTAGGCTGGAGGCGCTCCTTCATGATATTCGCCGTGATACTGGCGGCGGTATCGCTCGCGGCATCGTTCTTCATGTTCAACGAGAGACCGGGAGCGTACAAGGCTTCCGGAAAGAGCGAGAAGGTCAAGATCAAGACCGACAAAGACCTCGTGCTAATGTGCTC
>JAFPZZ010000041.1 GCA_017417045.1 Bacillota bacterium | reverse complement strand
CGTGAAGGCGAAGCGCAGCGCGAGGTGCGGGATGCGAAGCCTCCTGTCGTCCGCGCCGGGCTCGACCTTGGAGCTCTTCAGCTTGTCGTCGTCGTTGAACAGGACGTCGCCCTTTTTGGGGAGCATGAGCTCGACGCCGGTGAAGCCGACTATCAGGGTAATGACGCTGAATATGCCCATAGCGGTGAGGAAGCCGAAGGCCCCTATGAGCTTGCTCGCCACGGGGCTGAAGAGAGCCCCTCCTATGCCGCTGAAGGCCGAGGCTATGCCTGTGACGAGGCCTGCGTTGCCCGGAAACCAGTGACTGAGCACGTATGATATCGATATCATGGATATGGAGATGAAGAGCCCTATCATGCCGGAAGCCGCGTACCACATGAAGCCTCTGGCCCCGAGGGTGAGCAGGAAGAAGCCCACGGCGACGCTGAGTATGGCGACCCTGAGGTACATCTTCTTGTTGGTCCTGAAAAAGAGCTTCGTCAGGAAGGCTCCACTGAGGGCGCCGGTGACGGCTCTTATCGTGTTGTGCGACGCGATCTTGGTCATGCTCAGGCCGAGCTCGGTCCTCATCTGGGCGAAAAAGACCCCGGATGAATTGAGTATGATGCCTATTATGGCGCACTGCACCATGCATGCGCCTATGAGGACCAGCAGCTGGTCTTTTGTCATCTTCTTCATATCTTTATTTGTAATCCTATTATATCATTCTCTATATATCTATATTAATAATTTTATATATCACGCAGCGCAATGTCAAGCGCGCAGGCTTATCAAAAGACGAATATGAAGACGCTAAAGGACGCGTTTCGATATGAGGCGTCAAAAGACGGGCCGGCAAAGCTGCGCTCGCCGGCCTTCGTTAATTTAAAGTGCTGTCTGTACTAAAATCTAAA
Source organism: Bacillota bacterium (assembly GCA_017417045.1). Classification (GTDB taxonomy): domain Bacteria; phylum Bacillota; class Clostridia; order Peptostreptococcales; family Anaerovoracaceae; genus RGIG2707. The sequence goes on along the minus strand of JAFPZZ010000041.1, from coordinate 30,507 downwards.
GTGCTGTCTGTACTAATATTTATGCGGCGGTATCATATGACGCCGAGATATCACGGAAGGGCTCACGCGCCGAGGTAGGCCTTCCTGATCTCGTCGCTCTCTAGGAGCTCGCGCCCCGTGCCTGTCAGGACTATGCGCCCCGTCTCGAGCACGTATGCCCTGTCCGCGACGGAGAGCGCGGCCTGCGCGTTCTGCTCGACGAGCAGTATGGTAGCCCCTTCCCTGTGGAGGCTGCCTATTATATCGAATATCTGCTCAACGAGTATGGGGGCAAGGCCCATGGATGGTTCGTCCATCATGATGAGTTTGGGATGGCTCATGAGGGCCCTTCCCATAGCGAGCATCTGCTGCTCGCCTCCAGACAGGGTGCCGGCTATCTGCCTGCGCCTCTCCCTGAGCCTGGGGAAGAGCTCGAAGACGTGCTCCAGGTCCGCCTTGAGATTCGCCGCGGGCTGGGTGTACGCGCCCATCTCGAGGTTCTCCTCGACCGTCATGCGAAGGAAGACCCTCCTGCCCTCGGGAACGAGCGAGAGCCCCTTGAAGACTATCCTGTTCGGAGCGGTCCTGATAAGCGATTCTCCCATGAAGCTTATTTCGCCGCTCCTCGGGCGAAGGAGCCCGGCCACGGTGTTGAGGGTCGTGGATTTTCCGGCGCCGTTGGCGCCTATGAGCGTGACGATCTCGCCCTCCTGCACCTCGAAGCTTATGCCCTTGATCGCGTGTATCGAGCCGTAAAAGACGTTGATGTCCTCGACTTTCAAAAGAGGTGCCGTCATGACTTCGCCTCCTTCTTCCTGCCGAGATAGGCCTCTATCACGGCGGGATTGTTCTGTATGTCCTCGGGGGTTCCCTTTGCTATTATGCGTCCGAAATTGAGCACCGCGATGCCGTCGCATATCCCCATGACGAGGTTCATGTCGTGCTCTATGAGCAGGATCGCGATCTGGAACTCATCCCTTATATGACTTATGACCTCCATGAGCTCGCTCGTCTCGGCGGGATTCATCCCGGCGGCCGGCTCGTCGAGGAGCAGCAGCGAGGGATTGGTCGCGAGAGCTCTTACTATCTCGAGCCTCCTCTGGGCTCCGTAGGGAAGGGAGCCCGCCTTGGCGTTCGCCATGCCCTGCAGGCCGAATATGCCAAGAAGATCCATAGCGCGCTCGTGCGCGTCGCTCTCCTCCTTCCAGTAGCGGGGAAGCCTGAAGAGCGCCGTTCCGAGGCCGCAGTGTATGGAATGGTCCATGGCGACCTTGACGTTGTCCTCCACGGACATATTCTTGAACAGCCTTATATTCTGGAAGGTCCTGGCTATGCCCGCCTTGTTGAGCTCGATAGTGCTCATCTTGGCGGTGTCCTTGCCGTTGAGAAGTATGGAGCCTGTCGTGGGCTCGTAGACCTTCGTGAGTAGGTTGAAGACTGTGGTCTTGCCCGCTCCGTTGGGGCCTATGAGGCCCGTGATCTCCGTCGGCCCTATGCCGAGGTCGAATTCGCTCACGGCCGCGAGGCCTCCGAAGTTTATGCCAAGGCGCCTGCATTCGAGCACAGGCATCTTGCCGAGGTCCCTTTCGAGGACCATGTTCTGCGAAGGAAGCGGATAGAGCTTTCCATGCTGTCTGTCAGCCATCTTACCTTCCTCCTTCCTCTGTATAAGCCTCGCCGTCCGCGGCCGCGCCTCTTCTGAATACCGCGTTCAGCAGCTTCTCAAGGAGCCTGCTCATAGAGAAGTCGTAGCTTCCCATGAGCCCCGTGGGCCTGAAGATCATCATCACGACGAGCAGCAGCGAATACGCCACCATCCTGTAGTCCGAGAAGGCTCTTAGCATCTCCGGCAGCACCGTAAGCACGGTCGCGGAGACTACGGAGCCGAGCATCGAGCCCATGCCTCCGAGCACCACCATTACCAGGATCTCTATGGACTTCATGAACTTGAAGGTCGAGGGATAGAGCGAGCCCAGGTAGCCCGCGTAGAGGCAGCCCGCGACTCCCGCCAGCATGGCGGAGAATACGAAGGCGAGGGTCTTGTAATAAGTCGTGTCGACACCTACGCTCTCGGCGGCGATCTCGTTGTCCCTGACCGCGAGTATGGCCCTGCCGAAGCGCGATTTCATGAGCATGTGTATGAGCGTCAGCGATATGACTACCAGCGCGAAGCAGTTGCCGAGCGTCGTGAACTTCGGTATCCTCGCGAGGCCCGCCGCGCCGTAGGTGAACTTGAAGCCCAGCACCGAGTCTATATTGGTGATGGTCACGCGTATGATCTCCCCGAAGCCCAGGGTTATTATTGCGAGGTAGTCGCCCTTGAGCCTGAGCGCGGGTATGCCTATGAGCAGGCCGAAGAGTCCTGCAACCGCGGCAGAGATCAGTACGGCTGTGATCAGATATGGCAGTACGGCTCCCCTGTCTCCGGCCTTGATCAGGGCCGCAGCTGGGGTGCTCTTCATGTAGATGGCCGAAGCGTAGGCCCCGACGGCCATGAAGCCCGCGTGTCCCAGAGGGAGCTGCCCGAGGTAGCCTACGGATATATTAAGCGAAGTCGCCAGTATGATATTGATACCGACGGTTATGAGTATTCCTTTCCAGTAGTTGTTTATGATGCCGCCCGCGGCCATGCCGCTCAGCGCGAACCACAGGCCCGCTATGAGGCAGCTGTTTATGAGGTAGCGCAGGGGCGTCGGGATCCTTATCCTGCCCTGCAGCCTTTCGGAGCCGGACGCGGCCTTGTCTTTTATGCTCATGCCGGCCTCCTTATACCTTTTCCTGGACCTTGTGTCCGAGTATGCCTGTGGGCTTGAGAAGCAGCACCACTATGAGCACGACGAATACCACGGCGTCCTTCCACATCGAAAGATGCACCGCGGAGATAAGCGACTCGAGCAGCCCTATAATAAAGCCCCCGAGCATGGCCCCGGGTATGGAGCCTATTCCGCCGAGCACGGCGGCTATGAAGGCCTTGATGCCGAGCATCGAGCCCATCGTGGGCGAGGCCTGCGGGTAAGCGCAGAGATAGAGCACCGAGCCTATGCCGGCCAGCGCCGAACCTACCGCGAAGGTGAAGGATATGGTCTTGTTGAGGCTTATACCCATGAGCTGCGCGGCGCCCATGTCCTCGGACACGGCCCTCATGGCCTTGCCCATCTTGGTGCTGTTCACGAGCCTCGTGAGTATGAACATCGATATGACCGATACCGCTATTGTGATTATGGCAGCGTAGCTTATGGTGACGCTACCTATTGCGACGCTCCCCGGGACTATGGGATCCATGCTCTTCGTATCGGCGCCGAAGATCATCTGCGCGCCGTTCTCGAGGAGGAAAGATACGCCTATAGCCGTGATGAGCAGGGAGAGCCTGGGGGCGCTCCTGAGCGGGGTATACGCGACTTTTTCGACCGTGACGCCGAGGGCGACGCTCGCCGCCACCGCCAGCAGGACAGCCAGCAGCGGATGGAAGGCGAATCTGGTGATGGAATAATAGACCACGTAGGCTCCGACCATGATGATGTCGCCATGGGCGAAGTTGAGCAGCAGTATTATTCCGTACACCATGCTGTAGCCCAGGGCCACGAGGGCGTATATCGATCCTGTCTGCAGACCGTTTATGATCTGCGCAAGCAGGGTTGAGAGGTTCATGGGGTTCCTTTCACGCACGCATGGGAAGCCCTTTTCAGGCTTCCCTGCGCACATTTATACAAAGAAGGATCTTTAGAAGAAACTGTCGAACTCTTCGTTTCCGCCGGAGAGCTTGATGACCGCAACGGACTTGACGGGGTCGTTGGTCTCGTTGAAGGTGTAAGATCCGGTGATGCCTTCGAAGGCGTCCATTCCCTTGATAGCGTCGATGATGGCCTGCTTGTATTCATCGCTGCCGGGGGTGAGTCCCGCGGCCTCGGCGGCCTTAAGGCCCTCGGTCATGATCAGGGAAGCGTCCCAGGCGAGAGGAGCGAACATGTTGGGAACGTCTTCGCCGTAGGTGGCCTTGTAGTCAGCCTCGAACTGGGCTACGGAATCGGTTCCGGGAGCGTAGCCGGAGAAGTAAACGGTACCTTCGAGGTCCTCGGCGCTAGCGTAATCCTTTACGGAGCCGAAGCCGTCTCCGCCGATGACCTGGGCGTCGCAGCCGGCGGCCCTGAGGGCGGTGATGGCGAGTCCAGCCTCACCGTAGTAGATGGGCATGAGGACGACGTCGGGGTTGGAAGCGGCGATATTGGTCATCTGGGATCTGTAGTCCTTGTCTCCGGTGGAGAAGGCTTCCATGTCGACGACCTCGAGCTGGGGATAAGCGGTCGCTCCGGTGTAGAAGCCGGTAACGATGGCCTCGGAGTAGTCGGAGCCGGTCTCATAGAAGATAGCGACTCTCTTCGCTCCGCAGATCTCAGCGGCGTACTGGGCCATCTTCTCGCCCTGGAACGGGTCGAGGAAGCAGGACCTGAACACGTTGGTCTTGACCTCGGAGTTGGGGTCGTCGGGATCGGCTACGGTGACCTTGGGGCTGGTAGCGGACGCGGTGATCTCGGGCATGTTTATCTCGAAGGTCGCGTCGGAGAGCGCTACGGTAGCTCCGGTGAGTACGGAGCCGATGATGGCGGTCGCGCCGTTCTCTATCGCAAGGTTGAGGGCGTTGACGGACTCGGTCGGGTCGGCCTTGTCATCGTACTCGAGCAGGTTGATCTGCTTGCCGTTGATGCCGCCTTCAGCATTGAGCTTGTCGTAGAACAGCTTTACGGCGTTGCGTACGGGGATGCCGTACATCGCGTAATCACCGGTGGTATTGCCGATGAAGGCGATCGTGATGGTCTCGGGCTCCTTGGTCTCGCTGCCTGAGGGCTCGGCCTCTTTCTTTTCTCCGCAGCCGGCGAGGCATGCGATGAGCATAGCCATGGCCAGGAGGATCGCTAGGGTCTTTTTCATTTTCTGGTCTCCTTTTATTTCTTGATACTTAGAGCGCTATTTAAAAGCGGCCCGCCAAAGAGCGGACCGCTTACTGACTTTTTCAAGCTTTCGTTCCCTCTTTGGCTACGCTTTCTGCCGTCCTACAAGTACGACAACGAGTGCCACTACTACGATGACACTTACTACGAGGGAAATAATGACGACGCCCTGGGGGCCGCTTATGAAGTTTTGAACGGGAAATGACTTCATATATTCGTCTCCTGAAAACTTGTGTCTATGTTACAGCAATAAAAATGGCCTGTCAATATTGTTTTTTGAATATAAAAAGAATATTGCGAGGCCATTATGAGCAAGTTTTCGATAGATACGGGAATATCCCGAAAGCCGCCGGTTTATTGATGTAAAAGCCACAAACGGCCGCAGGCCGGTGCCGCGGAGCTTTTGCGCGGCTCAGCGGCCGTGTACGGCTTAGGCTGCTATTTGCAGCTTCGGCTGATCTGCGTGGCCTCAGCGGCTTTGCGAGTTCTCGGCTGCTATTGCTCAGCCCGTACTACGCGGTGATGTAGCTGCCCTGGGAGCTCTCCCTCACGGCTATGGCCTCGATCTCGACCTTGGCGCCCTTCACCGGGAGCTCCTTGACCGCGAAGCAGCTTCTGGCGGGCTTGGAGATGAAATACTCCCCGTATACCGCGTTGAAGGCCGCGAAGTCGGCTATGTCTGTCAGGAAGCAGGTGGTCTTTACTACGTCTTCGAATCCGAAGCCCGCGGCCTCGAGCACGTCCTTGACCTTCTCGCAGGCCGCCTTGGCCTGGACCTGGATGTCGGGATCGTCTCCGCCTACCTGGCCGGATACGAAGAGGATGTTGTCAGCCTGGATGCCGGGAGTGTAGGGTCCGATGGGCTTGCTGTTTGCGGGTGCGACATGCTTCATGATGATTTCCTTTCTATAAATATGATAGATGCTGAAAAACTATTATAAGGTCTCAGGCTATATGATCTCAGGCCGCCCTCAATAATTGAGTGCTATCCCGGAGGATCCCCTCCTGAGCGCCGGCTTGAACGGCTCCGCCGGAGCGTCCTCGAAGAAGTAAGCCATGAAGTCGAGCGCCATGCGGTAGCCCTGCTTTAGGCTCTCTATATCCATGTACTCCTCGCGCGTGTGTATGCCCCAGGCCGTACATACTCCTATGCATATAGCGGGGATGCCCGCCGCGAGCGCGGAGTTGCAGTCGGTGGAGCCGGGAGCGTAGGTGCACTTAAGGCCGAGCACGTCGCTTGCGGACTTCTCCGCGAGATCTGCGAGGGCCCTCAGCTTTTCCTCGTCGACGTCGCCCTTGCAGGGGCGGTCGCCTATCATGTCGACCTCGACGTCTATGCCCATGGCGGAATACGCCGCTATGACCTTTTCGAACATCTCCTTCATCTGCGCGAGGCATTCCCTGCGGCTCGAGCGGTACTCATAGGTAAACGTGACGTTCTGCGCTATGGTGTTGACCGAGGTCCCGCCGTTTATCGTGCCTACGTTGTAGGTCGTGCGGCTGTCCTCGATCACTGGGACCTTCATCGCGTAAAGGCTGGCGATGATCATGGACGCGTAGTATATGGCGTTCCTGTTGCCGAAGGCCAGGTACGAATGCCCTCCCTCGGTCTTCACGGTGATGCTGTACCTGTGGGAGCCGACGCAGTCGTCGTTGGTGTGATTTAGCTTGAGGCCGTCGAAGGATACGAAGTCCGTCATGCGGCTGCCGTAGCGCGCGACTATGGCCTTGCTGCCCTTGAGGTTTCCGAGGCCCTCCTCGCAGGAGTTGGCGACGAAGAGTATGCCCTTGCCGCCGCTCGGCTTTATACCCTTCTCGACGAAGTACTTGGCGCAGTACATGAGCACCGCCAGGTTCGCCGTGTCGTCGCAGACGCCCGGGCAGTACATGTACTTATCGTCTTCCTTGAAGGGCAGAGGCTCGAGCTCGGGGAATACCGTGTCGGTATGCGCGAGCCAAGCCGTGAGCTGATTGTCCTCGGTAACGCAGTACGGGAAGACGCAGTTGAGCTCGTCGTCTATATAGACGCCTTCGGCGCCTATGTTCTCAAACCAGGCCTTGCAGAACTCGGCCCTCTTCTCCTCGTGATGAGAGGGAGCGGGGATGGCGCAGAGGTCCCTGACCAGCTGCTTGAGCCCTTCCCAGTTCTCTTCGATATACAGTTCCATTTCCTTGGTCAGATTCATGAGATCATCCCCTCCTGCGTACCTTGACCTCTTCGGCGGCGCACTCCCTTTCGTGGGCCGCTCCGAGGTCCAGCTTGCTGTGTTTCGTTATCCATTCCTCCTCGCGCAGCTGCCTGGCGAGCCAGTCGTTCTGCCTGTCTTCTATCATCGAGGACATGCTGCGAAGGTTGGACGGGCCTCCGGAGACCGGGACAGCCGAAGCTTCCCGTGCGGAAGACTTCACCTTGCCCAGCTTCTTCACAGCGGGCGAAGAGGAGCTTCCCGAGCGCTCCGTCAGCGGAGCTGCGGAAGAAGGACCATCCGATAGCTTGCGGACGGATCCCCCGGCCGGCCGGCTTCCGCTCGTGCCTTTAATAAAGCCGCTGAAGATCTTCGATAGGGCGAATACCCAGATGAAGATCCAGAGCGCCGAAAACAGCATCGTCATTACTTATCCTCTTTCCCGGATACCGCTCCGGATACGGCGGCTATGGTCCCGGCGAGATTGGAGATGTCGGACGGGACTATGATCTTCGTGGCCTGGCCGTTTGCCATGGATTCTGCGGTCTCGAAAGATTTGAGCGCGAGGTATTCCTTGGAGGGAGCGGCCTCGTTGATGAGCTTGATGGCCTCGGCCCTCGCCCTCTGAACGGCAAGCAGCGCCTCGGCTTCGCCTTCCGCCTCGCGTATCTTCTGCTGCTTGGCGGCTTCGGCGCGGAGTATCGCGGCCTCCTTCTCACCTTCGGCAAGGGTTATCGCGGACTGCTTCTTTCCTTCGGCGGTGAGTATGGCCTCTCTCTTTTCACGCTCCGCCTTCATCTGCTTTTCCATAGCGTCCTGGATGCTGCGCGGAGGATCTATGTTCTTGACCTCTACGCGGCTGACCTTGATGCCCCACTTGTCGGTGGCGTCGTCGAGTATGGCGGTGATGCGGGAGTTGATGTCGTCGCGGCTCGTGAGAGTCTCGTCGAGGGTCATGCTTCCGATGATGTTTCTGAGCGTTGTAGCCGAAAGATTCTCGATCGCGGCTATGGGCCTCTCCACGCCGTAGGCGAAGAGCTTGGCGTCGAAGATGTAGAAGAACACGACCGAGTCGACCATCATGGTGACGTTGTCCTTGGTGATGACCGGCTGGGGCTCGAAGTCAGCTACCTGCTCCTTGAGCGAGACCTTCTTGATGACCTTGTAAAGAATGGGGATGCGGATGTGAAGTCCGGCCTGCCATGTGGCGTGGTACTTTCCGAGGTATTCCACGACCCAGGCGTTTGCCTGCGGCACTATGCATATGCCCCTGGCGATCACTATGATAATCAGCACGAGTAGAGCGATGAGTACGTATTGCATTTATATCCTCCTGTTTATATATCCTCTCCGCCGCGGCGCATACGCCGGGCGGCCGTATACATGCATATCATATCACATTTTCGCCCCGTCCCCAAACAATAGGCAAAATGACACACAAACTTCACCGGGGGCAGGCTTGCGATGCGCGCGTGACCCTCAGCGGAGCCTGCCCGCTCACAATGCCGCGCGCCCCGCGCCGCTGCCAAACCATCATGCGGCTGTACATATCGGATCACAACTGGTAAAATATTTGTACAGAAAGCGGAGGCCTTAATCTGCCCCGCGTGATACGATAAGCTTGGAGCGAAAGGAGATACCGGGATGGCAAGCGACAGGACCAATCTTCTCTGCATACTAAAGGTGCTCGAGGAATACTCCGACGAGGACCATATATTATCTCTGCCCGAGATACAGGAGATCCTTCGCCGCGAATACGGCAAGGAGCTCGACAGGAGGACTCTCTACGCGGCCTTCGACGCCCTGGCGGATTCGGGCTACGATATCTCCCGCCACAGCGACAACGGCAAGGGCTATTATCTCGCGGAGAGGACCTTCTCGAACGCCGAGATAAGGCTCATGATAGACGCCATCTATTCCTGCGAATACATCTCCAAGAAGCAGACCGAGGAGCTGCTGGAAAAGCTGCGCGGCTTCCTCTCCGTGCACGAGCGCAGGCGCTACAGCTATTCGAACCTCATACTCCCCGAAAAGAAGTCCCTCAACCAGCAGGTCTTCCTCAACATCGAGATACTCGATCAGGCGATAGAGGAGAAGAAAAAGATAAGCTTCGTCTACCTCGACTACGATTACGATAAAAAGCTCAAGCCGCGCCGCGAGGAGCTCTACAAGGCCAGCCCCTACTCCATGATATGCGAGAGCGAGCACTATTACCTCGTCATGATAGCGGAAGGCCACAGCGACCCGAGCTTCTACCGCATCGACATGATGAAGGATATTAAGATACTGGACGAAACCATAGATATCAGCAAGCGCGACGCCAAGCTGGACTCGACCAAGAAGGTCGTCTACGCTCACGCGGGCGAGCCGGTGCAGATCCACCTGCACTGTCAGAGGGCGGCGCTGAGGTACGTCATAGAGCGCTTCGGCAACGACGTGATAATCAAGAAGAACGAAGACGGCAGCTTCGAAGCCTTCTTCAGAGCGGCGCCCGAAGGCATGAAATACTGGGCCCTGCAGTACCTGCAGAGCGTCGAGCTGATCAGCCCCGAGGACCTGCGCGAGGAGATCGTGAAGGCTGTCAGGAGCAACAATTATACGAAGGAATAGATCAGCGGCCCCACGAAAATCAGGTATCCCAGAAGGGCCCTGATGAGGAAGCCCTTTTCAAGGAACAGCGCTATAAATTCCCTGATAAGCGCGGACGGCCAGTAATACAGGGCCACTCCCGCGCCTATGCCCGTGCACTTCAGGCCCTCTTCGTGGGCCAGCCTGAGGCATCTGTAGACGTGGTAATTGCTCGAGACCAGCGCGGTCCTTTTGCTGCCGCCGCGGCGCTCGATGAGCTCCTTCGAAAACCAGATATTCTCCCTGGTCGAAGAGGAGCGATCTTCGGTAATTATCTTGTCCTCCGGCACGCCGCGGCTCAAGAGATAATCCTTCATCGCCTGCGCTTCGCTTATTTTCTCATCTCCGCCCTGTCCCCCGCTCGGGATGATGACAGGTCTCCTTCCGCATTTTTCGAATATCTCCAGCGCCTTGTCGACGCGGCTTTTTAGCAGCTTCGTCAGGCGCTCCCCTCCTGCCAACCCGCTGCCGTGGACGATTATATAATCAAGATCCATCCTGTGCGGCATGAACTGGATAAAGACCGTGTACAGCACGAAGCTCAGCACCAGGAAGCTGAAATAAAAGACGGTGAAAAACACGAAAAGCATCGGGCGGCTAGCGCCTCCGACGCTTATATAGTCTGAGATCCCCAGCACGTATAAGGCTGCCACGACCTCGCCTGCGCCGACGAAGATCCCCAGCGCGAGCGAGAGGATATGCGCGGGCGACAGCGATTCGCGCTTAATCATCTGCACCCCGTTCGCTATCAGCAGCACTGGGACGAGCAGGAGCGCGAGCATCAAGAGCAGAAAGCACGCCAGAAGAAAATAGCCCGCGCCCGGCCCGAAGAAGCCCGCGGCGAAAATCATCGTGACCACCAGCGATATCATCAGCAGGATGCTGTTGAAGTATCTCTGCGGCCTTATGACGGAGCAGGCTATCGTGAGTATCCAGACGAAGGCGAATACCGGGCCGAAGCCCTTTATATTGTCAAGGATGTTTTCGATCATATGCGCGGGGATAGGGTACGGCCCTCAGGGCTTGACGTCCCCGTTGACTATCGCGGCGTAGAGCTCCTCGGGGATCATGGGGGAGCCTATCTCTTCGAGCAGGGTCTCCTCTATCTCGCCGGCCTTCGCGTACTGCCTACCGGCCTCTCTCACAAGCGCGAGCCTGGGCTGGGTCACGGCCGCCGCCTCTGGCGCGCTGAACATCGGGCTCTCTGGCACGGTCATTATGGTCTTCCTGCTCGGAAACATGAGAGAGAACTGCGCTGCCGCCGGCTCGAAATTGTGCCTGCTGTTAGGGAAGCCGCAGCCGCATATCATCATATAGCTCAGGCGCGAATAGTCCGTCTGCCCTATGTGCCTGTAGCGGTCGCCCACCTTCTTCATGTCCATCGAAGAGAGCGGCAGAGTGCGGTCTATGAGCGCCTTCAGAGGCGCGGGCATGCCGAAGCAGTACAGCGGAAAGCTGAGCAGCAGGAGATCGCTCCCGAGGATGAGCCCGAGTATCTCCTTCATATCGTCGTCTATGACGCAGCTCCCGCCGCGCATGCAGCTGAAGCAGCCCATGCAGTATTCGATGTGCTTGTCGATGACGTCTATCCGCGTTATGTCCTGCGGCGCCTCGTCCTTCATCCCGTCCAGGAAGGCGCGGGTGATGTGCATGGTGTCGCTCTTTTCCCTCTTCGGGCTCCCGTTGAGTACGAGTATCTTCATCGTCTTATCCTTTCGCGTTATCTATATTGTGATCTCGCTCTTTATCTCGTCGCATCATATCTTTTACCATCCCGCGCCGCAGCGCTTTTCGCAGCTCTCTATCCACTCGTCCAGGAAGCGGAGCTCCTCTTCGGTATGGAACCAGTGCCCGGCGCCGTCCATGACGCTGAGCCCGGCGCCTATCCTCCCGGCGAGACTGCTTACGGCCTCACGCGGGAACAGCGAATCCTCGCTGCCGTAAAGTATCTCCGTCGGGACGCTCCAGCTCAAGGGATGCTCCCTGACGTAGCGGAGATAGCCCCAGGACAGCTCGTCTCCGGACTCCAGGGAGATCTTTTCACGCTCCCTGAGCTCCTCCTCGCTCACCCCGGCCTGCCGCATCATGCCAAGTATGAGCCCCTCCATGTCCGCCGACGGGGAGATGAGGTAAGCCCTCTCTATCAGGCCGTCCAGGCCCGCGCACATGCTGAAGAAAGCCCCTATGCTGCTTGCGATCAGCACGACGCTGTCGTATCTCTTCCTGAGGGCTTCTATCCCGGCGCGTATCTCTGCTCCGGCTTCCCACGGAGTCTGCCCGGAGTAGTCCAGGCCTATGACGTCGCGGCCCGGGAAGAGCGGCTCGTAATGCGCGCTCTCGCAGGCGCTTCCGCCCCTGCCGTGAACGTAGAGAGCGGCCTTCCTCCTGTATACCATGGGCGTGAAGCGAATGCCGTTTTCAGTCCGCTCGCAGCCCTGTGCCCTGAAGCCCTGCCTTTGGTAGAACGGCAGTCCGTAGGGCGACGAGTTGAGCGTGATGTCACGGCCCGCGAGATCCTCCCTGACCATTCCAAAGAGCCTCGTCCCTATGCCCCTCCTGTGATAGCTTCCGTCCACGAAGAAGAGGGTAATGTGGCCCCGCTCGGGGCGGACGCCCGCAAGTCCGACCAGCTTCAGTCCGTCGAACGCGCCGTAGCAGCGCATGCCCGCGAGGAAGGCCTCGTCGTGCAGACAGCTTCGGAATTCCTCGCTGCCCTCGGGGGAATAATCAGGGGATTCGTACTCGCTGAACACCCTCCAGGCAAGCTCCAGCGCGGCTTCCCTCTCGTCAGCATCTAGGACGCGAAGCGTTATCTTGTCTTTGTTTTCGTTGTGATCTGTCATGGCCATAACACTTGTTATCTAATAATTGTTATTATACGTCACATGCAGGGATTGTCAAGACGCGCCGCATGTGCCGGGCGCTGCGGCAACAAGCTGATCTGCGCAGCAATAATCCGATCGCCGCAGCGGGCAGGCACCTCAGCGCCGCACTGTATCGATCGATACTTATGCGCCGGCCCCTCCTCGTTCCAAATAAAAAGGACCCCGCTCTCACGAGGTCCGGATCTGCCGTAATTCACATAAGGCTGCAGAGCAGCGGTATCGTAATGAACGAGCACATAGTCGTTATGAACAATCCCTTCGAGGCCAGCTTCGCGTCGCTGCCGTACTGGTTCGCGAACATTACGCAGAGGCTCGCGGCGGGCATGGCGGCGAGCACGGTCATTATCCCTAGGAGCTCTGGATCCCCGAGGATGAAGCCGAGTATGAAGCGCGCGAGCAGCGGCAGGGCAAGCTGCTTGATCAGCGAGAAGGGATAGAGCCTGAGCTCGGTGAAGATCTCCTTCGCGGGTATGAGCGCGAGTGAAGATCCTATGAGCATCATCGCGCAGGGCGAGGTCACGGAGCCGAGGGAATCGAGCGTGCTTCCTATCACGGAGGGCAGCTTTATATCCGTCATGAAGACCGCCAGAGCGAGCACCGAGCTTATCAGCGCGGGATTGACGAGGACGCGCGGAGAGAACTTCCCCCTGCCTCCGCTCATCAGCCAGACTCCGAGGCTGTAGGCGAGGACGTCAAAGAGCATATTGAATATGCTGGCGAGGAATATCGCCCCTTCGCCGTATATGGCGCGCAGCACGGGATAGCCCATGTAGCCGGTGTTTGAGAATATGATCATGAACGCGTAGAGCTTGGCCTGCGAGTCCGGGACCCTAAGCAGCCTGACGACTGCGAAGGCCAGAGGTACTATGACGGCGTAGCACACCGCTCCCGCGAGCAGCACCTGCCCGGCGGCGCTCTTTGAGTATCCGGCGCTGCCGCCGGCGACGGAAGCCAGTATCATCGCGGGCATGGTCACGTTCAGGACGAGCGAGGAGAGCTTCTTTGAGAGATCCTCGTCCATGAGACCCTTTTTGCCGCATAAATACCCCGTTCCCATGATCAGGAACAGGACAGTCATCTGCTTAATTATCTGGGTCATATCCATAGTTCTCGCTCCCCGGATTTTAAAAAACGCCGTACGGGGCCTTCGCGCAGCCCGCTCCGTCAATATCGACCTTCAGAATGAGCGGGATCTCATCCCGCGACTTCCCCGTCCTTTTTCAGGACTCCGCTGATATTGTAGATCATGACCGAGAGGAACACGACCGCGGCCCCGGCGAGCGAGAGACGGCTTAGTGTCTCATGATAAAACACCGCGACAAGGGTCGGATTCAGCACCGCCTCGACTCCCGTGATCAGGCAGGCCGCGAGCGGCGGAGTCTTGCTTAGGCCCTCCGTGAAGAATACGTAGGCGAGCCCGAGCTGGAACACCGCGAGGCAGATAAGGGCGGTCCAGGCCGAGGATGGCGTGGCGCTCTTGTCCTGCATTATCAGAAAGGGCAGCCCCGTGACGAAGCTTCCGAGCATGCCGAATAAGACTGAGCTCAAGGGGTCGGCGTCCTTGCCGGTATTCATCATGAATATGCCGGCATAGGCCGCGCCGGAGAGCAGCGCCAGGAAATTGCCGAGCATGTTGCCCGCGGAGATCCCGTCGACGAAGAAGAATATCACCCCGCAGAAAACGCAGGCGCAGGCGATCAGATCGGCTCTGCGCGGCTTCTTCCCGAAGATGAGCGCGGAAAAGATGATCACGAAGATAGGCGCCGTGAACTGCAGTATGATGGCGTTCCCCGCCGTGGTGAGCTTGTTCGCCACAGAATAGAGCGAGTTGGTCGCGACCATGCAGAAGGCCCCTATCATCACCGTCCTGTTGACCACGACTCGGTGCCCTATGGCCTTGAGATAGGCCGAGAGCATGACGAAGGCGATGATAGATCGGAAACTGTTGATCGCGAGCCCGTTCCAGGGTATCAGTTTTATAAGAAGGCCGCCAAGCGCAAAGAGGCAGGCGGCTATGAGGGTGCACAGGGCACCCGGCATTTTTTTGAGCATATAAGCTCTCCTGTATTCGAAGCTCTATGAGCTTACTGTGCAGAGCTGCGGGCAGACCTACCATGCAGAGCTGCGGCAAAGGCTGCCGTGCAAAGCTGCGGCCATTCCGCGAAGCTCCTACCTGCGGTTTCCGCCCCTCAGCGAGAGTATCCTGAGCAGGTTCGCTATGGACATCACGAGGCTTCCGACGTAGGTCAGGGCCGCGGCGTTGAGGACCTCTCTTGCGGCAGAGATCTCGCTCTGGTCGCTGCTGATAAGTCCGTAGTCCTGAAGCATGACCATAGCCCTCTTGCTGGCGTCGAGCTCGACGGGGAGCGTTACCAGATGGAAGAGCACGACGACCATGAACAGCGTCACTCCGATGTTGAAGAGGAAGTCTCCGCCGTTTCCGGCCATGAGCCCTAGTATAAGGATGGGCCAGGAGAGGCTGCTCGCGATATTGGTCACAGGGACGAGGTTGTTTCTCAGGTTCAGCAGGGCGTAGCCCTCGGCGTGCTGCATGGCGTGGCCGCACTCATGCGCGGCTATCGCTATCGACGCTATGGACGGCTGGCTGTAGACCGCGCTCGAGAGGCTGAGGATGCCCGTCTGCGGATTGTAGTTATCCGTTAGGCTTCCCTGAACGGCCTGGATGTTTATGCCCAGGCCGTTGCGCCTGATTATGGTCTCAGCGACCTGAGCGCCCGTTATGCGAAGTGAATTCGCGACCTGCGCGTATTTCGTATAGGCGCTGCGCACCCTGGTCTGGGCGTACAGCGTGATGAGTATCGCGGGGAGCAGGAAGAGAAGTCCCGGGCTGTACCCGCCGTATCCACCGTATCCGTACATTTTTATACCTCCGGCCGCGAGAGCGGCTTTATTCCTCTATTTATATAGACAAGTTTATTATATCAGCATTTCAGGGATCTGCAGCATGCTTGAGCTTTTTATGAGCCCCGGCGGATCGAGGGCAAGGCCCCGGCGGATCCGCTCATAGCCTCCCGGGCGAGGTCTCACGCCTCCCTGTAGTCCTTCTGGTAGAGTATCCTACGGCTGCCGTCGTCGAGGGTTATCATGCCGCATCTTTGGAAGCCCAGGGCTTCGGCGGCCTTCTGCATGGGAAGGTTGTCGGGGTGAGTGTCGAGCTTGACGTTGGGGCAGATAGCCCTGCAATAGTCTGCCGCGAGCGCCGTGAGCCCGTGAAAGGTGCCGTCGGTCGCTATCCTGTGTATGGTCCCGTAGGGGTCGTCGTTGAGCCAGGCGCCCTCGTCGAGCACCCTGTAGTGAGGCTCGTCGCCGAGCGCGTAGACGAAGGTAGCGGCTACACGGCCGTCAATCTCCACTACGTAGCTCTGCCCCTTTTCGATGTCGCGAAGGAGCATCCATTCGGGCGGATAAGTCTCGTCCCACTGCGAGGGATTGCCCCTCTCCTTCATGAAGGCCTTCGCGGAGTCGAAGATCTCCTTTAGCCTCGGGATGTCTTCAGGCCTGGTCTTTCTTATCTCCATGCCGCGCCTCCTCTCTAGAGCGGGAGCCTTTCGGCGTCCTTGAGACCGCTGAGCAGGTTCTCGCTGGCCACCACGCTGACGGCTCCCTTTTCGGCGAATGCCTCGAAGACGTCGGCGGCCTTTACTATATCTTCCATGGTGGTATCGCGCATCTGGTCGCGCCTTCTCTGCTTATCCTCCCTGGTGTAGCCCATGAGGTACTGGCTGTCCGCAAGAGCCGCCTCGGCCCTGCGGCCTATCAGAGGCTCGAGCACCGCCAGCGTAGAGATTATGTACTTGTCAAGCTCCTCTTCGCTCTGCGGGAAGGCCCTGAGAAAGTCCGCTATGCCCTTGTTCTTCTCTATGCTCAGGACAGGCGAGGGATCCCTGTAGGAGTAGCTGTACATCGCTCCTCTTGGATTTATCCTCAGGCCAGTGCCGTAGGCTCCGCCCTGCACCCTGACTTCGTTCCAGAGATAAGACAGTATCGCGATGTTCGCGGCCACCTCGAGGCTTCCGTCGTATTCGGCCCCTATGCTCTCAAGGTCGCAGCCCTGGGAAGAGAAGCCTATCTGCGCGGGTATGGCGCAGGCGCTGCGCTCAGGGATGAGAGACTCGTATACGGCCTTATCCGGCGCCGCGCTGCCCTCGGGAAGCTCCGCGAAGGCGCTCATGTCGGGAAGCTCCTGGCAGGACACGCTCAGCGTCAGCCTCTTTTTGCAGACAGCCTTCTTCAGGGTGTCCGCCATGAAGGAGGCGTATTCGTCCGCGATGTCGTCGAAATTATCGGCGAGCTCGGCTGCCCATCTGATCCTCGTGTAGCCGGAGAGCGCGTCTCCAGCAGCGCCCTCGGAGCCATAGGAGCTCATCGCGTTGGAAGCCGCCAGCATATGGCCGGCGTTCACCGCGATATCCCTGGTGTGCATATAGTCCTGGTCTATCAGCTCTTTGATCAGAGAGGTCTTCGTGAAGTCGCTGCGAAGCAGTATCTCCTTCACGAGCTCAGCCGCGTCCGCGAGGTCTTCTTCGAGCACGCTCAGCGATACGACGAGCATGGGAACGCAGGCGCCGCGATCCTCCCTGCATGGCATGGCAGCCGCCCTGAAGCTGATGCTCCCGAGCTTGGTCTTGATCTCGCGCTCGAGATCCGCCACGCTGTATCTCTCTGTCGGAAGATCCGCGAGCAGCTCTGCTATGCCTCCGAAGCGCTTGAGCTCATCGAGGCTCAGATCGCAGAGCGAGAAATACATGTTTATATACGCGATGCCGTTGGTGTTCATCGGATGGAAGATAAGCGGCACGCCGTTCGCGCTGCTCTCCTCGGTGGCCGAGAAGCTTATATCGTCCTTGAGCTCGGAGAGAGGAAGCACCGGGAGTTTCGCAGTGTCTTCGGGGGAATCGGGAGTCTGCTGCCAGCGAAGGAGCGCCTCGTTCATCGCTGCATTCTCTTCGGTCTCAGCCTCGCCCCAGCCCGAGGTCACCTTTGTTATGCGCTCCTCCTCCGCCTTTCTGAGCTCCTCTCCGCGGCTATAGCTAGGCCTCGTCACGAGCACGGCCTTGCCTTCTTCTCTGACGAGCATGTCGCGCAGCAGCTCCTCGTACCAGCCGGTGCCCAGAAGCTCCCTCATGCGGGTAAATATATCTCCGTATTCGAGCATCTCCAGGGGATCGCCGCCGTAGAGCCAGCTGCTCATGCAGCGTATGGCTCTTCTAAGGCCAGCGGGTTCCTCGCTCTCGCGTACCTGGAATTCGTATCTGTTTATATAGGCCTTCAGCAAGCCGCTGTCGAGGCCTTTGTCCGCGAGCTCGGCCGCGGTCTTTCTGATGAGCGCGAGCAGTTCTTCCTCGCAGCCGTCCTTCACGTTTCTCGCGATCAGCGTCACGTAGGGCTGCAGGACCCCGCTGTCCACGTACATCTCGACGTCCTGCGCGAGCCCGGCCTCGAGCACCGCCCTCGTGAGCGGAGCCTCGTTGAAAGAAGCCAGGGCGCTGCTGATGACATCCGCGCCGAAGGTCCTCAGCCTGTCCTCCCAGCCGCAGAGTATGCCTGAGATCGAGAGCTGAGTCTTGTCTTTTATGTCCTCCTCGGGGGAGAGCTCGTACTCGTCCTCAAAGCGCCCGCCTGCCGGGACCTGAGGATCTATCTCAGGGAGCTCCTCTAACCTCTGCGGCATGCCCTCCGGGGCCTTGCTGAGGTAGCTGTCCACGAGCGGAAGCAGCTCGTCCATCGGCACGCTGCCGTCGAGATATATCCTCGCGTTCGAGGGATGGTAGTGGCGCCTGTAGAATTCTTTATAAGCCTCGTAGCTCAGCTCGGGGATGTGCTCAGGGTCGCCGCCGTAGTTGAAGCGGTAGCAGTTGTCCGGGAAGAGCGCCGCGGCGAGATCCTGCCTGATGATCTCGTCCCTGTCCGACATGGCGCCCTTCATCTCGTTGAAGACGACGCCCTTGAAGCTGTACTTCCCGGCCTCTTCGTCCCCCTGCTCTATGTGCCAGCCCTCCTGGCGGAAGATGTTCTCGTCCTCGAGCAGGCGCGGGGCGAAGACCGCGTCGAGATATACCCCGGCGAGATTCATAAAGTCCCTGCTGTTGCGGCTCGAGACCGGGTACATGGTCTTGTCGGGGAAGGTCATTGCGTTGAGGAAGGTCTGCATGGAGCTCTTGAGAAGGTCCACGAAGGGCTCCTTCACGGGATACTTCTCTGAACCGCAGAGCACAGTGTGCTCGATGATGTGGGGCACGCCCGTGCTGTCCTCGGGAAGGGTCTTGAAGGTGATGGAAAAGAGCTTGTTGCTCTCCCCGTTGTCCAGCCAGGCGAGCTGAGCGCCGCTCACGTCGTGCGTCATCATATAGAAGGCTCCGGACAGCTCGTCCGACCACCTCGCCGACTCGACGGTGAAGCCGTGCAGCCTGTCTCCGGCCTTAAACCTCATCTTGTCTTTGCTCATATGTCAAATCCTTTCTTTGGATCGCGTTTCGTATCCGGCCCCGGCGGGCCTTCAGCACTTTTCGTTTCAAAGCATGCGGCTTCGGCGCCTACCGTTTCAAAGCACGTGGCTTTGCGCTTTTCTTTTCAAAGCGTGCGGCGCTGCGCCTCCCGCCTTTAAAAAGCTTTGTTCATTGTATCACGATTTGCCCTCTCCTTTATGTTATAATCAAGAAAAAACGGAGGAGAAGGCCCCATGAGCTACGCACTACTTGTTAAAAACGTCAAATACTTCAATTCGGTCTACAAGGAATTCCGGGACGCGGACGTGCTCTGCGTAAACGACCGCTTCGCATGGATAGGAAAGCCCGGCGATGACTGCACAGCGGCGCTGGGGCTTCACGGACTCGGAAAAGACGAGCTGTCCATCATGGACTGCGGCGGATACTACATGGTCCCCGGCCTCATCGACATACATATGCACGTGGAGAGCTCGATGCTCGGCCCCATAGGCTACGCCAGCCAGGCCATCAAGGGCGGCGTCACGACAGTGGTCGCCGAGCCCCATGAGATAGCCAACGTCAAGGGCATGGAAGGGATCGAGGCCCTCATCGCCGCGGCCGAAAACAGCCCCATCGACATGTTTTTCGGCATCCCAAGCAGCGTGCCCTCGAGCAACTTCGATCTCGAGACTCCGGGCTGCGCCGTGGACTATGAGGACATGCTGAAGCTCCTCAAGGATCCCAAATGCGCCTGCGTTGGCGAGATAATGAACGGCCGCGAGGTCATAAAAGAAGACAGCAGCCTCGAGGTCTCAAAGCTGCTGGACTGGCTCTGGGACAACTACCGCAGCTTCCCGATCGAAGGCCACTGCCCCTCGCTGAACGGCAAGGAACTCTCGAAGTTCCTCTTCGAGGGGATAAACGCGGACCACACCGAGCACAGCCTTCCCGAATTCATCGAGCGCTTCGAGAACGGCATGTTCGTGGAGCTTCAGAGCAAGACCGTAAAGCAGGATATACTGGACTATATTATCGAAAACAAGCTCTACGAGCACATGTGCTTCGTAACCGACGACGTTATGACCGACAGGCTCCTCACGCAGGGCGCGCTGAACAAGGTCGTGGAAAAGGCCATGGGCATGGGCTTCCCTGTCGAGGAGGCGCTCTACTGCGCGAGCTATACCCCGGCCAGGCGCATGAAACTCACCGACCGAGGCATCATAGCTCCAGGCAAGAAGGCCGACTTCGCGCTGTACAAGGATCCCAGGGTACTCACCGCTAAATACGTCTTCACGGACGGAGAAGAGATATACGTAGAAGGCAACGAGCTCATATACGGAAAGCATCCAAGGAAGTTCGAAGGAGCAGGATCCGATAGCCTCGGCTGTATCCCGCCGGATGAAAAGAAGGCTCCCAGGAGCTTCCCGGAGAGCTTCTATCATACCGTCATCCGCGAAAAGGTCAGCGCCGACATGATGAAGCTCAGAGCTCCAGAAGGGGCCTCCGAGGTCGAGGTGCGCGTCGCTATGGTATCGCCGACTACGACCAGGACCACCGAGGAGCGCATGACTCTCCCGGTAAAGGACGGCTTCGTAGACTGGAAGAGCGCCGGACTGCTCCTCGCCGCCTGCTTCGAGAGGCACGGAAAGAACGGAGGCTTCGGCCTCGGCCTCGTCGGGGGCACAGGCATGCACGGCTGTAGCATAGGCTCCACATACTCGCACGACCACCACAATATATTCCTGCTCGGCGACAGCGAGGAGGACATGGCCTGCGCCGCGAACAGGCTGATCGACATCCAGGGCGGAATACTCACCGCCAAGGACGGAAAGATCACCGCTGAGCTGGCCCTGCCCGTATGCGGCATCATATCCGAGGCCGATCCGCACGAGGTCGGAAGGGAGCTCAACGCAGTGAGAAGCGAGCTCGAAAAGGCCGGATACACCCACTTCGAGCCCATCATGGGCATCTGCACTCTCGGTCTTCCCGTGAGCCCCGCCCTCAAGATCACCGACAAGGGCCTTATCGACGTAAAGGCCGGCAAGGTCGTGAGCGTGATAGTCTAGGAGGGGAGTTCTACCGTCACAGTCAAAGCAAAGGGAGGCTCCGCCCGGGGCCTCCCTTATCTAATGATATGCTCTCTGATGCTTATGGATCATTCCGCAAAAGGGCCCGCAGGCTATCGCCTGCGGGTCCTTCGTCTCTGTCCTAAAGCTTCGGACTATTTAGCTTCGCGCCGGCGTCCTAGCCGATCGCGATGTACTTGGGCTGCTCGATCTCGGGCTTGTACTCCTTCTTCGGAACGGAGATCTTGAGTATGCCGTCCTCGAACTTCGCCTGGATGTCCTCCTGAGTTAGGGCTTCGCCTACGTAGAAGCTCCTGCTGCAGCTTCCGAAGTAGCGCTCTCTTCTGATATACTTGCCGTTCTCGTCGTTCTCCTCTTCCTTCTTGGTGACCGCGGTAACGGTAAGGTATCCGTCCTTGAGCTCCGCCTTTATATCTTCCTTCTTGCAGCCGGGGAGATCTATGTCGAGCTCGAAGGAGCCGTCCTTCTCCCTGATATCGGTCCTCATAAGACCGGTCTGCGGAGTGCTGAGCTTCATAGCCGTCTTGAACGGACGATCGAAGTCTTCAAAGAAATCATCGAAAAGTCTTTCACCGAAAATGCTGGGCATATACATGATATTTCCTCCTTCTCGGGTCCTCCGGGGACCCTGCTAAGTCTTTTTAACTTTCTTTCTGTCCCTTTCCCTCGGGACGATTATGTTATAACACCTTTATTAGCACTCGTCAAGACTGAGTGCTAATAATCTCGGTGAAGATTTCTTCACATAAAAAGGCCGACGCTGATGCATCGGCTAGATCTTAACTGTATGCTCTTTTGTGCATCTTCAGATATACACGCTGAAGCCGTCCCTCTCCTCGAGCACGTCGGAGAGCAGCATGAGCAGCCTGGAGAATTTGTCGCCGAGCGCCGCGCTCATAAGCTCGCTCTCGAGTATGACGACCGTTATCTCCCCTGCCTGCTCTGTGAGGCAGTCGTGCAGGGCGTCGAGATTCCTTCCGTAATAGTCGGGCAGATCCAGCGCCTCGGCGAAAACGCCGTGCACCTCGTCCATATCCTTTATTGTTCTTCCATCGAGTATGACATATCTCATGAGATCGTTCTCCTTCGGCAAGCCGTCCGCCTCGTCATTTCTTCTCTTTGCCGTACAGCAGCTCGAAGCTGTTGTAATGGTCCTCGGTATAATAGATAGCCGAGCAGTCCTCGGCGTAGACTATGCGCTTTTCGCCGCGGCTCTTGGCGCCCAGGGTGTCGATGTCGCATTCCCTGTATTTGACGCCGTCAGGGAGATGTCCCTCGTAATTACCGAAGCGGTCGCCGCCTATGCATTTGCCGGGGGCGTACTTTTCGAGCGAGCCGCCCTCCCAGCCCTTCTTTTGCGCCGCGGTCTTGGTAATGAAATTGCCCGGGAGTTTGCCGTAGGTCCATAGGTACAGCGCGACGTCCTCCTTCGAGGTATAGCTCCCGTCCTCGGCCAGGACCTCCTCGCCAGCTTCTCCGGCGGGCTGGAGGGAAGCCTCTTCGGCGCGCTGCCTCGCCTTCTCCTGGATAAAGTAGTATCCGAAGAAGAGTAGGAATACCAGCGCGAGCGCCAGAAGCTTTTTGAAGTTGAATGCCCTTTTCTTTTTCATATCTGTCTTATATCTGGTCGTACAGTGCAGTCTGTCAGGCTATTGCGCAGCTACCTAAGCAGCGCACGCTCACGCGAAGACGAACTGCAGAAGTATCATATAGCAGGCCGTTCCGGCCACGATAGAGAGCAGAGTCTGCCTTCTCCACAGATGCACGCCCGCAGTGACGAGCACCGCGATGAGCTCTGGCAGCCCGTGCGAGTCGGACATCAGGTCCACGGACCTGAGGCAGTATACCACCAGCATGCTGAATATCGCGGGAGGCAGCACCCTTCCAAGGTACATGACTATCCTCGGCGCGGGCTTTCCCGATGAGAAGACCGCGAAAGGGAGAAAGCGCGTGAGCATAGTTGCCGCCACAAGTATTGCGACCGTTATGAGCTGTTCTCTTACAGTCATGAGCGCGCCTCCTCTCCGCCGGAGGCGCTTCCTTCCATGACGGGGGCGCTTCCATCTCCGCCAGGAGCGTTTCCTTCTCCGCCGGGGGCGCTTCCATCTCCGCCGGGGGCGCTTCCATCTCCGCCAGGAGCGTTTCCTTCTCCGCCGTAGATCCCTCTCCCCAGCAGCAGCGCCGCGAGTATCAGCGCCATTGCCGGGATCAGGAAGCTGTCCTGCCCGAATATCATGAGCGCGGCGAGCGAGCAGAGCAGCCCGCTGAGCGCGGAAAAGTGCCTGTCATCCTTGAGCCACTGCTCAAGCGCTATGACTATAAACATAGCTGTCATGGCGAAATCCATGCCTGTGGTATCGAAGGGTATGAAGTCCCCGAGAAGGCCTCCAAGTAGCGAGCCCACGACCCAGTAGGACTGATCCAGCAGGCCCACGAAGAACATGAAGAGCTCGCGGTCGACTCCCTCCGGGACGTCAACGGTGCAGTTTATCGAAAAAGTCTCGTCGCAGAGCGAAAAGATCATATACGGCTTCTTCCTGCCCATATCCTTGTAGCGCTCCAGCATGGCTATCCCGTAGAAGAGATGCCTCGCCTGCACCAGAAGGCCCGTAAGCAGGCTCTGCAGAGGAGCGAAGGGCGCCTGCAGCAGAGAGGTCGCGACAAACTCCAGCGAGCCGCCGAAGATGACGACGCTGGTCAGAAGCGGCCACCACCAGGCAAAGCCGGCGGCCGACATGAGGACTCCGTGGGCCGTGCCGAGCACGAGGAAGCCCGTGAGTATAGGCAATGTGTGCGGAAATGCTGCCTTGAGGGCTGTCAGCGCCTGCCCCCGGCGTTCGCTCATCTGATGCGTCCGCCGTGCAGGATCCTGTACATATCCTCCCTGCATTCCGCGACGCGCTGCGTCATGTTGACGTAGTGCACGTGCGGCATCTCAGGCCTTAGCTCGCTCTCCCAGACACGGTGCTCGAGCTGATCCTTGATATATTCCTTCTTGGTCTTGATATCCGGGAGCTCCTGCGCGAGCTCGCCGCCCAGGATGAACGGCACGAGGAGCTTCTCGACCGCGATCGGGGTCAGGACTATGGTCTTGTCGAAGGCGTCGGGGTTGAGGTCAATGAGCTCGATCGGCTCGCCCGCCTTTATCTCCTCATCGTCCATGGAGATGATGTCGCACTGGCCCTTGCCCTCCTCGTCGAAGACCCTCCAGGCCATGAGCTTGCCCGGGATGATTGCCTTGGACATCGAATCCGAGCACTTCATCTTCGGAGTATAGCTCCCGTCCTCGTTCTTTACCGCGACCAGCTTGTATACGCCGCCGAAGACGGGGTCCGTGGCAGATGTTATGAGCTTCTCGCCCACGCCGTAGGAATCTATCCTGGCGTCTTCGTAGGTCTCCATGTCGAGCATCTTCTTCTCGTCGAGGGAGTTGGACGCTACGATCTTGATATACGGCTTGCCCGCCTCGTCGAGCGCCTTTCTTATCTTTCGGCTCCCGCGCGCGAGGTCGCCGGAGTCGATGCGGCAGCTCTTGACGCGCTTATTCGGATCGTCCGGATATTTGGCGATGAGCTCGTCGTCGAGCTTTATCATGTTGGGAAGCCCGCTCTCGAAGATGTTGTAGGTGTCGAGCAGCAGCGAGACGTTCTCCGGATAGACCTCGGCGAAGGCTCTGAAGGCGTCCATCTCGGTCGGGAAGAATTCTATGAAGCTGTGCGCGACCGTGCCTACGGCCGGGATGTCCGGGCCGTACTTCATCTCCGCGAGGCAGTTGGCCGTGCCTATGCAGCCGCCCAGTATGGCGGCGTAAGCCCCGTCGTTGCCCGCGGAAGCGCCCTGGGCGCGGCGCGTACCGAACTCCATGACCTTCCTCGGCCTGTGGGAGGAGAGTCCGGAGATCTTTGTGGCCTTGGTCGCGATCAGGGAGTGGAAGTTCATCACCTGCAGCAGGTAGGTCTCGATGAGTATCGCGCCCACCATGTCGCACTCTATGCGGACCATCGGGACCTGCGGATAGGCCACGGTGCCCTCCTTCAGGGCGTACATGTCGCCCTTCCAGCGGTAGGTCCTAAGATACTCGCAGAACTCCTCGCTCATGCCCTTGTATCTCAGGTACTTCAGATCCCTGTCGGTGAAGTGATAATTCCTAAGGAACTTGACGAGCTTGTCCTGGCCGCAGCTTATGGAATAGCCCAGGTCGTCCGGGTTCTTCCTGAAGAACATGTCGAAGACCATTACGGTATCCTTGTATCCGTGCAGGAAGAGGCAGTTCGCCATGGTGAATTCATAAAAATCCGTTATCATCGCGGGATTTTCGTAATCCTCGTCGGGAAGATAAGGCTCGGCATATATATCAGACATTTCAGATCCTCCGAAGCTCCCATAGAGCAAACGTTACGTTATTAAAAGTATTGTATCATAAGGCGTGTGAAAAACCTCAAAAATATGGAATAATGGCGGACGCCGCGGGCAGTTCGCCTGTCGCATACGCTTGTACGCAGAACGCCGAAATGATACAATCTATACGAAAAGCATATGGCGCCGCGCAGCTAGATCACGGCGCTTCGCAGATAAGGGACTTGCCGCGGCGCGCGGCCTGTCCGAAGCAAGGAGGTTTGCGCAATGTTCGATCTGCTGCTCAAAAACGCGGCCGTAGTGACCGTAGATCCACAGCACAACGTTTATTTCCCGGGCTATGTGGCGATCAAGGACGGAAAGATAGCCTCCGTCGGCCCGATGGAGAGCTATCCGGACGAACCGTCGGCCAAGATCATCGACTGCGGAGGCAAGGCCATACTGCCCGGCCTCATCGACGCCCACGGACACGGAGGTCATTCTACCCTGAGATATCTCGGCGAAGGCTCCGGCAACTGGTCGTATATGGCGGCTGAGATATATTGCCGCGACACGGACGATTTCTTCTGGTACGCCGACTCAGCGCTCACCGCCGCCGAGAGGATCAAATTCGGCGTCACCACCGGCGTCTCCATGATAGGCAGCATGAACCGCGCCGACCGCATAGAGATACTCGACGCGCACTTCGCTGGCGCCCGCAAGACAGGCATAAGGCATTTCTCGGGCCTCGGCTGCTCCGGCAACGCGCCCAAGTATTACCGCCACTTCTTCGAAGACGGCAGCTCCAAGGAATACACCGTCAGCAGGGCCGACGCGATCAAAAACACCGAGCTCGCGCTGAAGGAGTTCCAGGGCGCGTATCCCAAGCAGTACTGCATAGTCGCCCCGTCCGTTATGGGCCGCAAGACCGGGCTCTCCGACGCCGAGGCGGCGGAAGAGAACCGCGCCATGAACAGGCTCGCCGAGGAGTACGGGACCATAGTCCACACCCACGCCTACGGCGGCGACGTGGAATTCCTCTGGGAGACATCTCCCGAAGTGCTGAAGCCGAGCCTTTCCCTCACCCATTCGACGAACCTCTCCGAAAAGGAGATAGAGATCGTCGCTAAGACCGGCGCCTACATCTTCCATGGGCCATCCACCAACTCGATAATCCGCGGCTGGTGCCCCGTATACGAGCTGCTAAGGGCCGGGGCTAACCTCGCGATAGTCACCGACGGAGCCGCTCCCGACCGCGGCTACGACCTGTGGAGGGACATGAAGGCCTTCCGCACGGTACACCGCATACACGAAAAGACCGTCAAGGTAGCTCCTCCGGGACTCATACTCGAGCTCTGCACCATAAGGCCGGCAAGGGCCCTCGGCATAGGAGACCTCGTCGGATCGATAGAGCCCGGAAAGCTCGCCGACCTCATCACGATCGATATAGCCCAGCCGCACTTCGCGCCCCTGCTCAAGGAGCATATCGTCCAGGCCCTCGTCTACGCCACCACCGGCACCGACGTGCGCGACGTCTACATCGAGGGCGAGCCCGTCATGCTCGGCAGGAAGCTCGTCAAGTGTAGTGAGCAGGCCATACTGCAGGATGCGAACGACTCGCTCGCCAGCATGATCTCCCGCATAGGCCCGGACAGGATGAAGCTCCTGCTCGGAAGGGAAGGCCTCTACGACATCTGGACGGAGTGCGCCATAGACGACGCTTCCGCGTTCAGCGGAATAGAATTCGACCTGCAGCAGCCGAAGTGATGCGATCCGTCCGGATCCGAACAACACTGCATCACCAACGTCCCGGACGTACGTGATACGGACGAACAAGACCCGGGCGCAATGAGATGATCCTGCCGCCTGCACCCATTTTTCTGGACAGTAAATGATCAAAAACAGCCCTGCGTTCGCCGAGAGGCAAATGCGGGGCTCTTCTTTTTATTACTTATTATTACTTTACATCTTATTAATACAGGGGCCTCATATTTTGTACAGCAGCCATCTGCAGCTGTCCAGGCTGTAGCGCAGCTGGTAGCGGTAATCGTCGCCGCCCCTGCGGCTCTGGCACTCAAAGATCAGGCTCTTCGCGCCCGGAAGGTCCTGCTCGCTGACGCTGATTACCTTGTCGATCTTTATGACCTTCTCGTCGCCCGCGTCGTCCGTATATTTAAATTTGAAGGGCCTGGGCCGCTCGCGGTCCACGAAGACCACGACGGCGTCTATGGGCTTTGCAAGCAGCTTCATATCCCCGGTCTCCCGACTGTCCTTCCTTTCCTCCGACATGATATTAACACAGCAAGAACATATGTTCTATATCTCGGCGGACAATTTTTTGAACAGCACAGCGAGAGTGAGCCGCACAGGCGGCCCCAGACTGCTCAGAAAGCTTAATTGAATGCTTCACACACGCCGCATCGCCTGCTATATCCTGCTGCGGACTATACCGGCATGACTGCATATATCCTTAGGCGACGCGCCGTCCGCATGCGGTCTGGCCCTTGCATTTTTTGTAAATATGTGGTATATATTGATCAAGGTGATCGTTGTCCGGTGCGGCGATGATCAGCCCGTTTGCTGATTCGCCGTTTTTCAAACGGCGATTTTTTTACTTCCTACGATGTATCTTAAGGATCAATGCCACCAAAGATAGCACGAGCCCTATGATTCCAATGATTACGAGGGTATATTGGAACAACCCTTCATAACTCACCATAGAAACCACCTCCTTTTAAGGAGCAGAAGTCCTTATAAAAGGACCCGAACTCTAAAAAAGGCTGGTCATCGCCGCCGAACAACGATCTGGAATTGTTTTACAGTATTTTTGCCATATTTGTCAATATATGTAATTTCAAGCCCCTCCCTGGCATGAAAATGACCTCCCCGAAGGGAGGTCATTAGTTTTGCCTTTACAAGCCAGATTCTTTAGCTTCGCAATCCCTGACTACTGCCTGAAGATAAGGAAGATGTCGAATCCGTCGTGCTTGCTGTTGGTCTTGATAGCTCTTACTGCATAAGCCTGGCCACCCTTGAGCTCTTCCGGCTTAGCATTATCATCGCCCTTAAGACCCTTTACTGCATTCTCACTAACGATAGACCACTTGTCGTCAGAGTAGTCATAGAGATAGAATACAGCGCCTTCTTCGATCTCATAAGGAGCATCGTCCGCACCGAAGATTACATCATTTTCGATTCTGATTCCGGCACTTGTAGAGAGCTTAATAGTGTTCTCCTCAGTGAATTCAAACGGAGTCGCTACAGTAATCTCACCATCAGAGTTGAGTTCCTCTATGGTGTAAACGAGAGCTTCGAATTCCTCAGCAGACTCGGGAGCAACATACTTGTTAAATACATCCTTATCCGCAGCGATCAAAGTCTTCTTCTCGCCATCCATGAAGAGGTCTGCTTCAAATGCATCCTTAATGGTGTGGATCTTACCAGTGAGAACTACGATATCATCAGCAGTGCTGGAGCTACCCTGGATGAGAGCAGCGGCAACATAACCCTTGCTGTTTCTGGCGAGTGCATCGAACTTAACTGTGCTCTCTTTATAGAGCTTGGAAGGAATGATTACAGTATAGTTAGCATCATCAGCCTTGTCGCCCTTTTCGCCGCCCTTGTAGTTGTAGATTGCGGAGCTGCTCTGAAGAGCTGCATCAGCCTTATCAACCCTACCTCTTGCGGTTACCTTGGACTCAAAGTTTGTGAAATCCTTGCCCTTTTCGAGCTCACGATCACCA
Organism: Bacillota bacterium; assembly: GCA_017417045.1. Taxonomy (GTDB): domain Bacteria; phylum Bacillota; class Clostridia; order Peptostreptococcales; family Anaerovoracaceae; genus RGIG2707. Next base: position 1,272 of record JAFPZZ010000041.1, on the reverse strand, counting down.
ACGACCTGGATATCGGAAACATTACCCTTCGAATCCCTGGTAATCTCTACAAGAGTTCCAGCCTCGATCGGATACTCAGTTTCATCATATCCATATCCCTCATCCTCATAATCTGCAGTGAGGCTCTTAGTGAAGTAGAGTTCTTCTCTTCCATCGATTCCGAATACAGAGAGACCAGCCTTGCCCTTGTTAATTCTGTTGTCAGCATTACCAGTTCCGGGTACCCAGTACTGGAGGAATACTACATAATCACTGCTGGAGCTCTCTTCGCCTTCTACGAAGCAGATCTTTCCATCATATCCAAGATAGATAGTGTACTCGTTTCCGAGATTCTTATCTACAAGGGTCTCTGCTGCCTTTGCATTTGCAGTTGTCTGAAGAGTGTAGGCTTTTCCAGCTACATAGTATCTGTCTTCGTCGTCATCCTTCTGCCTGCCGCGGATCTTGGTGAACTCACCCTTTACCACTTCATCAGATACTTCGAGCTTTCTGACGTTACCTTCGCTGTCAGCATAGACATAAACTACGTCGTTCTTCTCGATGTCGCCAAGAGCGCTAGCTCCAGCAATAGAGAACTTGCTGGTATCGAGCTCGTCGTCATCATCAAGAGCAAACTTAGATTTTCCGATAACCGGCTCATCTTCCTTAAGCTCTTCAAGGTCATCTGCCGTCATCTTGAGAACTTCGGTGATTACCCACTCCTGAGAGGAGTATACCGCAGCAATCTTGCCGCCCTTGAGCTCGACAGCATAGATAAGCTTCTTGCTAGTGAGCTCATCGAGAGTACCCATCTCTTCGCCGTTGAGGATCTCGAGAGTGCCATAAGCAGCCTGACCCTTCTTATTGGTTTCATCAAAGGTCTTTGCTACTCTGTAGTCACCGATCTTAGTCAGTTCACCATCTTCGAAAACAGCTTTGCCTGTGATGAAGGTGGTAAGAACATCGCCGATAGCAACGACTTCTTCATCGTCATTTACATAGAGCTGAGCTACAGCACCATGGTAGCTGCTGAGATCAGCGAGAGCATCCTCAATCCAGCTATCATCAATCAGTACATACTCACCCTCGTTGTAGAGCTCTGCTCCAAGACGATTCAGCATGGTGTCAACTTTTTCACCAGTATAGTCTGCATCATCAGCGATCATAGCGCCGTGCCACATGCCGTCAGCACCAACGGTACCGATCTGCTTGGTGAGGCAGTTATAGATGAGCTGAGCGATCTCGCCTCTGGGGGCAGCCTGAGAACCGGTGGATACGCCGTCAAGGACTCTG
>JAFPZZ010000040.1 GCA_017417045.1 Bacillota bacterium | reverse complement strand
GGTGTTCTCGACCGCTATGCCTCCGTCCCAGCTGAAGCTTTTGTATTCAAGCGCATTCGGATCAAAGCGCACGAAGAAGTCCGATCCGGTCCATGTATCCTGAGACTCATCGACTGTCGCGACCACCGTATAGGTGATCTCGGATCCGCTCGAGACGCTTCCGTCCGGGTTGTTTCCCGATATGGACGTTTCGATCTTGCCCATATACTGTCCGCGGTCAGCGAACGCCGACACTACGGACATTCCCAGTATCATTGATAAAGCAATGAATACTGCAAGTATTTTTCTTACTTTCTTCATTTCCCGCCTTATCTCCCTTAAATAACTCCAAAGATAGCCGACGCGTCATTGGCTCTTACGTAGTGATCGCAGTTCATATCCGCAAGCGGCATGGTGAAGTCGTCGTCCGGGATGCCGTTGGCCGCGGGGAACGTCTGCGAATACTTCATCGTCAATGTAGCGTCGTTGGCTCTTACGTAGGAATCCCTGTTCAGGTCTCCGGGAACGACTACATAGCAGTAGTCGCTCTCTTCACCCAGGGTCACGGTGAGCTTATAAACAGCCGATCTCGCGGAATAAAGCGTTACCGTGTTATTCTCCTGCGACCCGGAATCTGCCGCGGCCCAGGTGGCCGTCCTGGCGGATACGGGGAGCGTCGTGTCAAAAGCGGCTGAAAGATCGAATCTATCAAAGCTTCCTGCAGCGCCTATAGTCCAGCTTATGCCGGGTACGTCATTCTGAGACTTCACCGTGCAGTCCGCGTCGGTATAGACCGTGTACGGCAGGTCTATGCTCGCGGAAGCCGCATTGGCAAGCCAAAATATCGCGTGGCCGTCGCTGTGCATCTTGTAATTGCCTGAGGTATCGATCTTTACGTAGCCGCCAGAAGGCGCAGTGAGCTCGGTCACGGCGTCCTCGGCCGATATCTCGAGGTATTTGTTCGGATGGGTCCCCTGGAGAGCGTCGGCTCCGTACATGGTGACCAGCAGCTGCATGAGGCGGGACTCGTAATTGCCGTTCGAGTCGAGCCTGGTCTGCGCCTCTTCGGGGGGATATACCCTGATCCTGCCGCCGGAGACGATCTGCCCAGAGGAGTCCCTGGCGGACTCATAAGCCGCTTCGCTCTTAAACGCTACCGTCGCCCTGAGGCTCATCGCGCTCTTGAGCGCTGTGAATAAGTCCTCGTCTCCCGTCTTGTCGGCGAACTTGAGCTTGGGAACGCAGGGGACGGTGAACGTTCCGCCCGAGACGGAGATGTTCTCCTCATCCACCTCCAGGAAACTGCTGGTGAATGTGTAGACGTAGTTCGCGCCGTCCATCCTCGGCTCGAGCGCGGCGTCCAGATCCCCTATGAACTCGTATCTGAAGAGATCCACGAGCCTGCGGTAGCTGTCGCCCTGGTTCAGCATTCCCTGTATGACCGCCTTGTAATTGTCAAAGGTGGTCCCGTCAAGCTGGTATTCGGCAAGATACTCGACGTCCCCGTCGGACGCGAGCGTCACCGTCTCCCCTTTGAGCTCGTAGCTGTCTCCGGCCTGCGGATAAGCGCTGAGCGACGCCGGACCGTATAAAGCCGTGCTCCCGAAGGGAGTGGCCGCCGCGTAGGCCGGGGCCGCCATCGGCATCACGCCTATGACGAGAGCCAGCGCCAGAGCTATGCTGAAGAGTTTTCTCCTCATACTGTCAAACCTCCTTTCCTCTTGCAGAGAACCAGCGATCTGTCATTTGATCTGCTTCTCATCTGAATTTCCTCCGTTTCTAGAAATAATTATTTAAACGATTGCCGTTTAGCGATGTTGGTGAGCCGGACGCCGCGCCCCCGGCGGGAAAGCGTCAGCCGGCGGAGCAGCGGCCGGGCGGGAAAGCGTCAGCCGGCGAAGAAGCGGCCGGGGGACGCAAAAAACAGCCTCTGAGCAGGGGAAAGCTCCCCTGCCCTGAGGCTGCGGTCTAAACGCGTTTTATTCAATAAAAATACAAACCTGCAGGGCTCATGAGTCCCTTCAGCATGCCCGGGTCTGTGCGGGCCTCTCATCTTTGCCAAGTGTTATCCCCCGATATGCGCTTGGTAATCTATGCTTGTATACGGTTTTCCGCAGCCCCCCAGCCGCGGGAGAAAGCCACCTCGAAGATGGGATCCTCTGTTAACAATAATCGCATAGCGAAGGCGGCTTGTCAAGCGGACTTATGCATGCCCGCATTTAGGCGGCCGCACGTCCCGGCAGACAGGTGCGACTGCCGCCGCCCGCTTTCAGAGTCTTTCCTTCGCTCGAGATATCACAGCCTTCTCACTGTTGCCTGCCATCACGATCTTCTCGCAGCGACCGCGCTCCAGCAGTCGTCGCGCTCGATGCCCAGTATCTCAAAGCCTGCGGCCTCTATCTCCCGGACGCAGGCCTCCTCCTTGTCGTCTATGATGCCGCTCGCGATGAAGAGCGCGCCGGGAGCGCAGAGATCCCCGACGTGGGCGCAGAGCCTCATCACCAGCTCCGCCGTGAGATTCGCGAGCACGGCGTCAGCCCGAAGATCGAGATCCCTGCCGAGGTCGCTCGTCCTGACGTCGATCAGCTCAGCGCAGCCGTTTATCTCGGCGTTCTTCTCAGTGCTTATGATGGCCTCCGGATCAAGGTCTACAGCCGTCACGTGCGAGGCTCCGAGCTTCGCCGCTATGACGGATAAAATGCCCGTACCGCAGCCTATGTCCAGGGTCTCGAGTCCCGGCCCGTAGAAGCGTTCCATGAGGCGCACGGAGAGATAGCTCGTCGGGCTGCTTCCGGTGCCGAAAGCCATGCCGGGGTCTATGTCCACGACTATATCGCCCTCGAGCGGCTCGAACTCCTTCCACACGGGCTTGGCCACAATGTGCGGGCTGAGCCTTATAGGGACATAGTATTCCTCCCACTTGTGCAGCCAGTCGGCGTCGTCGAGCAGGGTCCGGGATACGTCCCTGCCCCTTATGAGAAGCGCGAGCTCCTCGGACAGCTGCTGCCCTTCTTCTATATAAAAGCTTATATACGGTCTGCCCGAGAGCTCCTCGAGCACGCTCTCGCCCACGTAGTTCCAAAGGAAGCCGTGAGGCTCATGCTCAAAGACCTCCGCCTCGCGCGGGTCGTTTATCACAAGGCCGCCCGCGCCGGCAATAGCCAGCAGCCCCGCCAACTCATCCAGTTCCTCTTCGGCTGTATATATCTTGTATTCTACGTATCTCATAATCTCTCCCGCGCACGTTTTCCGGGCTCATATATACCGGTTTTCCCGGACCCTGCGGTCCGGGCTTTTTCAGCCGGGGCGCGGCGTTTTTCGAACGTTTCGCGCTTTCAGGCCCCTATTCTATCGCAAATGCCCCGGTTTTAGTACCTTTAGTTTGATATTAAACGATAGCTGATAAAAATTGTTCGAATATTTGTTGACAAAGCGGAGACTCTCGATTATCATACACGCATACCTAACCGAAACAAGGTAGAGGTCGCGTTGTTTAAGAGTACACGGGCGGAGGCCGGAAGCCTATGAGACCCGCAGAAAGGAAACGACGCCGAAGCGGCGGTGTCCGAAGCTGCTGCTGGGACTGTATCCGAACAGGTGCAGGACTGTCGATATGCTCACAGGGAGCGTATCGGAGAGCTATCATTAGGTGTGCCATAATGCTTTTGCGAGCCGGTGCATTCTAATGTGCCGGTTTTTTTCATAGCATTTTGGCTAAAGGAGAGAAAATGGAAAAGAGAAAGTTCAAAATGCCGCATAACTATGTAGTGGTATTCAGCATAGTTATCCTGGCAGCTATCCTGACCTGGATCATTCCCGCAGGACAGTTCGAAAGAGAAGGAAGGTACGTCATCCCGGGCACCTATCACGCGGTAGAATCCAGCCCCGTCGGTCCCGTCGGAGTGTTCTACGCCGTAGAACAGGGCTTCGTACAGACCGCTGACATCATCTTCTTCATCATGTTCGCGTACGGCTTCGTGCACATGCTGATCAAAAACGGAAGCTTCGACGCCCTCATGGGCGCACTGATCCGCAGGACCAAGAACTTCGACGACAGGATCATCTTCGTCATAATCATGGTAGTCTTCGGTATCCTCGGAGCCACCATGGGCATGTCCGAAGAGACCTACGGCATGTACCCGATGTTCATAGGCATAAGCGCGGCTCTCGGCTACGACGCCATCGTCGGTGGCTCCATCGTCTACATCGGCGTTTCGACCGGATTCGCTTCCGCCATACTCAACCCCTTCACCCTTGGCGTAGCCAACACCATCTCGGGCATCTCCACCAGCCCCGAGATGATGATCTACAGGATCGTCTGCTTCGTCATCTTCGAAGGCGTAGGCATCATATACGTGCTCCGCTATGCCGGCAGGATCAGGAAGGATCCCAGCCAGGGCCTTCTCTACGGAACTGAATATCAGAACATGGGCAAGGAAAAGAGCAGGGAGGAAATGGTCCAGACCCAGCTCACCACCCGCCACATCATCTGCGGCATCATCTTCGTAGCCGTCATCGGCCTCATGATCTGGGGCGTTCTGGTAAAAGAATGGTACATCGATGAGCTCTCGACCCTGTTCTTCATCGCCATGGTAGTCGCGGGACTCGCCGGCGGCTTCGGACCCAGCACTATTGCTTCCGAGTTCATCGAAGCCTCCAAGTCCATGGTAAGGGGCGCCTTCATCGTAGGCGTTTCCAGGGCCATCATGATCACCATGCAGAACGGCCTCATCATCGACTCCGTCCTCTACTACCTGTCCTCCGCGCTCAACGGCATGTCCGGCGTCTTCGCGGGAATTCTCCAGGTAGTCGTGCAGAACATCATTAACGTATTCATCCCGTCCGGCTCCGGCCAGGCCTCCGCGGTAATGCCCATCATGGCACCGCTGTCCGACCTCCTCGGAGTATCCAGGCAGACCGCGAACCTCGCGTTCACCTTCGGCGACGGTTATTCCAACATGATCATCCCCACCGGAGTCTTCACCATCTCCGGCCTGATGGGACTTCCCGTCGAGAAGTGGTTCAAGTGGATCAGCAAGCTCTTCATCATCTACTTCGTGCTTGAGCTCGTACTGATCACCGGAGCCGTGCTGCTCGGACTGTAATCAATGCCTTAATTCCGGCGGGTAAAGCTAACTGCCGGAAAAGAAAAGAGCAAAAGCTCTTTGCCCAGCTCAACACGCCTGCGGGCTTCACGCTGAGCCTCTGCGCATGCCGCCTGCAGACCTCTTATCATCGGGCTGCAGCCGTCATGCTTGAGTCTCGGCTACCCTCCGGCAAAGTGTTTCGCTCAGGCAAAGAGCTTTTTCACAGACGTCTTTCCGGCCGCTGTATATCTTAGCCGTAATACAGGCAGGATAACATACGCCGGACACAGGGCGCCGTTGATACATAGTTAAAGGATTTGGCAAGTCCGGGCAGCTTGCTCCGGGCGGATAAAGGAGAACAGAAATGACAAGAGAAGAACTTTACGATATCGCGAGAGGGCTTCAGGAGCAGTTCGAGGACAAGGCCCAGGAGGTCTGCCAGACCGTTTACGACTTCGCCGAGCTCGGACTCCAGGAATACAAGTCCAGCGCGTACCTCAAGCAGGAGCTCGCGGCTCTGGGCTTCCGCGTAAGCGAGAATTCCGGCGGGCTTCCCACCGCCTTCATGGCAGAGTACGGCGAAGGGCATCCCAAGGTAGCCTTCCTCGCGGAGTACGATGCCCTTCCCGGCTACGGCCCGGATCACGATCAGAACGGCCACGCCTGCGGTCACAACTGGATCGCGGCCAACTGCTTCGGCGCCTGCCAGATCCTTAAGGAGATGTACGATCAGGGCCTGTTCACCGGCACTATAGTTTACGCCGGAACCCCGGCCGAGGAATCGGTCGGCGGCAAGATCAACATGGTAGAGGCCGGTTGCTTCGACGACTGCGACCTCGCGATGCAGATCCACATCGGCAAGGGCGACGACTCCGAGCTCGGAGCTCAGTACCTCGCCATGGACAGCCTCCTCTTCACCTATCACGGGCTCTCCAGCCACGCGGCCGGAGCCCCCGAAAGAGGCATCAACGCGCTCGACGCCTGCTACCTCACCTTCAACGGAGTAAACGCGCTTCGCCAGCACGTGACCCCCGACACCAGGATACACGGCATCATCACCAACGGAGGCCTCGCGCCCAACGTAGTCCCCGCGCTCGCCCAGAGCAAGTGGTACGTAAGGGCCGCGGACAGGGCTTACGTCAACGAGCTCGTCGAAAAGGTCATCAACTGCGCCAAGGGCGGCGCCCTCATGGCCGGCGCGACCGTCGACTACGAGTTCGTCGAGAACGGCTTCGACAACCTCAAGTCCCAGCCCGAGCTCATCTCCGTCTTCGGCGAGTGCTTCAAGGCCGCCGGAGTACCCGCAGAGCATGTCAAGACCAGCCTCCGCGAGCCCAGTGGCTCCAGCGACGTAGGCAACGTCTCCTGGGCCTGCCCGACCGTCGGAAGCAACATGGGCATAGGAAACCAGGACGGCGCGAGCTGCCATGAGGAAGTCTTCTTGCCGAACTGCACCGGTCCTGTCGGATTCGCCGGCCTCAAGAAGGCCATACTCGCGCAGACCTTCTTCGCCCTCGAAGCCTACACCGACCCGGCCCTCCAGCAAAAACTCTCCGAGATCAAGGCCAGGCTCACCGAGGAGCGCAAGGCAATCGCCGGCCAGTCCAGAGTGCACGTGACGGTGCTGTAAGGGCATACCGATCTGTTTATAGACTTCAAAGGACGCTTCGAAAGAAGCGTCCTTTTGTGTGTCCTGCAGATCCGGGTCAGCCGGTCTTACGGCTTTCCCTCGCCTTTTAAGCCCTGTTTCAGGGGCCGCCCTACCTGCCCTGCTCCAGCAGCTCCATGCAGACCTTCGCGACCTGCTCCGCGAGGGCGTCGCAGCCCTTCTCGTTGAAGTGCACGGCGTCCGAATAGTAGGAATCGTCAAAGCCCTTAGCCAGGGTGTACAGGTCGTTGACGGGAACGCCGAGCTCACGCATGGTCTCCGCCGCAGCCTTGTTGTAGGCCTCTATATCGCTGTTTCTGCGCCTGGAATCCTTGTTCTGCTTTTCCTCGATCACAGGCGTCGTCAGCGCGAAAACTATCTGCGCGTTCGGGAAGAGCAGGCGTATCCTGGCGTATATGCGCCTGAGCGTGGCAACGTAGACGTCGATGGGGTTCAGCGGTTCGTCGCCGAACTGCCTTACGGCGTCCCAGAGGCCGTTGTTCCAGTGCACCAGGTCGATCTGCCCGGCTGGGACGGTGCCCGCCCATTTGTTCAAAAAGCGCAGCGTGTACTGGGTGAAGCGGCAGTTTTCTTCCGGAGCGTAGACGCCCACCCTTCCTCGGAGCTTCTCGCGCACGTAGCATTCATAGCCGGGGCTGAACAGGTTGCTGCCCGACGCGTGGGCCGCGCCGAAGCGTATGGAATCGCCTACAAGGTATATGTTCTTCATCTTTAGGTCTCCTCTAGATGTGCTTTATCTTCCTCACCTGTATATCTTCAAAGGGCCTGGGCGCAGCTCTTCGCTATTCCACAAGCTCCATGTTTATCGACTTTTCCCTGAAGCCGCAGTGCGTATACATATCATACGCGGCGCGGTTGCGTGCGTTGACCTGCAGCTCTATGCCGTCGTAGCCGCCCTCGTCCCTCATCCTCTTAAGGAACTCAAAGAAGGCGCGGCCTATTCCCCTGCCCCTGTAGGCCTCGTCCACGGCCATAGTATCGACGAATATGACGTCCCTCGTGACCTGCGCGGGGTTTTCTATGTGGCGCAGCTGAAGCTCCAGCACTCCGGCTGTGACAGGCCCGGCGTAGGCTTCCGGGCTGCAGGCGCCTGCGGGCTCAGTCCTATCGGGATCAGTCCTGTCGGGCTCGATCCTACCTGGATCGGCCGGCATGCCCTCCTCCGCTACCGCTGCCACGTAGAGCAGCCCGCTCTCCGCGAGCTCCAGGAAGCGCTCTCTCCCCGGCAGATCATCGTTCGGCTTGTAAATGTCCGGCCGCCACTCCACGTGCATGGCCTGCACCTGCGAATAAATGCGGCTGACGGCCTTTAGATCGCCTTCTGAGGCCTTTCTGACGCTTATGAGCATATTATCCTCCCTCAGGGCCTTAGTCCCCCATACGTTCTTTTTTATCTTACCACAAACAGGGGAAGAGCGTGCGCAGATACGCATACTCCGAAAAAGCAAAAACGGCGCGGAGTGCTTCCGCGCCGCCTCCGGTATTAAGTTGTTCAGCCCTGCATCTTGTCCTGAGACGTGGCGAGGTATTTCAGGATGTCTCTTCTGGTGACTATGCCTATGAAGGAGCCCCAGTCGTCCACGACGGGGATGAAATTCTGCTCCATCGCCCTGAATACCAGGTCCTCGGGCTCTTCCGTGATCAGGCAGGGAGGATTCTTATCCTTGTGGCGGAGCTCCCTTACGAAGACCCCTTCGAGGTCCCTGAAGCTGATGTCGCCCTTCGTTTCCTCAGACTTCCTGATCAGCCAGCGGAGGACGTCGCCCTCGCTGATGGTCGTTATATAACGGCCTTCCCTGTTGATGACGGGCACCGCCGTATGAGGATCTATCTTCATGCGCTCTATGCACTGCCGCAGCGTATTGTCGTCATAGAGGAAAGATACGTCGCTCTTCGGCGTAAGTAAAAATGCTATGTTCATACATATATCATAACAAAAGAGGCAGACTTTCGTCTGCCTCTTTATTCAATGCTCTTATACCGTTTTCTGAATATAATCTTTTATCTTGTTTATCCCCACGTACTTGGTGACGCTGTCGCCGTCGACGAGCACCGCCGTCGGAGCCTGCATTATGCCGTAGGTCCTCGCGAGGTCCCTGTTCTCCTCAGCGGTCTTGAGCTCGTACTCGATGCCCGCGTCCGCGAGGGCCGCCTTGGCCGCCGCGCAGTTGGGGCAGGTGCGCGTGGTGAAGAGGAGGAGCTTGGCAGGGCTCTTCTCCTTCCTCGCAGTGAAGGCCTCGAGCCCCTCGGGGAAGTGCTTCTTCATGGAGCTTCCCACGTCGTAGGTCTTGCGGTCCTTGAACTCCTGGCTCTTGCCGTCGTTCCAGTTCTGAACGGGTCTGTAGTAGCCGGTGATCCTGCTGTAGACCTCGGTCTTGGCTCCGCACTCGGGGCAGACGTAGACCTCGCCGGCGAGGTAGCCGTGGTTCTTGCAGATCGAGTAGGTCGGGCTCATCGTGTAATACGGGAGCTTGTAGTTCTCGGCAATGGTCCTGACGAGGGTCGCCGCGGACTTCCAGTCGGGCAGCTTCTCGCCGAGGAAGGCGTGGAATACGGTGCCGCTGGTGTAGAGGGTCTGCAGCCTGTCCTGGATGTCCAGCGCGGAGAAGACGTCGTCCGAGAAGCCTACGGGCAGGTGCGAGCTGTTGGTGTAGTACGGGGTGCCGTCCATGTTCGCGGTGATGATGTCCGGGAAGCGCTTCTTGTCGTGCTTGGCGAGCCTGTAGGAGGTGGACTCGGCCGGGGTCGCCTCGAGGTTGAAGAGGTCGCCGTACTGCTCCTGGTAGTCGGAGAGGCGCTCCCTCATGTGGTTCAGCACTTCTTCGGTGAACTGCTGGGCCTCGGCGTGGGTGAGGTCCATCTTCAGCCACTTGGCGTTAAGGCAGGCTTCGTTCATGCCCACGAGTCCTATGGTGGAGAAGTGGTTGGCGAAGGTGCCGAGATATCTCTTGGTGTAGGGATAGAGGCCGGCCTCCATGAACTTGGTTATGGCCTTGCGCTTGATGTCGAGGGATCTCGCGGAGATGTCCATGAGCCTGTCGAGGCGCCTGTAGAAGTCCTCCTCGCTCTTGGACTGGTAAGCGATCCTGGGCATGTTGATGGTGACCACGCCGACGGAGCCGGTGGACTCGCCGCTTCCGAAGAAGCCGCCGCTCTTCTTTCTGAGCTCTCTGAGGTCGAGCCTGAGCCTGCAGCACATCGAGCGAACGTCGGAGGGCTCCATGTCGGAGTTGATGTAGTTGCTGAAGTACGGGGTGCCGTATTTAGCGGTCATCTCGAAGAGCAGCTTGTTGTTTTCAGTCTCGGACCAGTCGAAGTCCTTGGTGATGGAGTAGGTCGGGATGGGATACTGGAAACCGCGGCCGTTGGCGTCGCCTTCGATCATGATCTCGATGAAGGCCTTGTTTACCATATCCATTTCCTTCTTGCAGTCGCCGTAGGTGAAGTCCATCTCCTTGCCTCCGACTATGGCCTTCTGCTCCGCGAGGTCCGCGGGCACGGTCCAGTCGAGGGTGATGTTGGTGAACGGAGCCTGGGTGCCCCATCTGGACGGGGTGTTCACGCCGTAGATGAAGCTCTGTATGCACTGCTTGACTTCCTTCTGGGAAAGGTTATCGACCTTCACGAAGGGGGCGAGGTAGGTGTCGAAGCTCGAGAAAGCCTGCGCTCCGGCCCACTCGTTCTGCATGATGCCAAGGAAGTTGACCATCTGATTGCAGAGGGTGGAGAGATGCGCCGCCGGGGAAGAGGTGATCTTTCCGGGGATGCCGCCGAGGCCTTCCTGGATGAGCTGCTTGAGCGACCAGCCCGCGCAGTAGCCGGTGAGCATGGAAAGGTCGTGGATGTGGATGTCCGCGTTCTTGTGGGCGTTTCCGATCTCGTCGTCGTAGATCTCGGAGAGCCAGTAGTTGGCGGTGATAGCGCCGGAGTTGGAGAGGATGAGTCCTCCCACGGAATATGTTACGGTGGAGTTTTCCTTGACGCGCCAGTCGTTGACCTTGAGGTAGTTGTCGACTACGTCCTTGTAGTCGAGTATGGTGGAGCTGAGATCCCTCAGCTTGGCGTGCTGACGTCTGTAGAGTATGTAGGCCTTGGCGACGTCGTCGTAGCCCGCCTTGATGAGCACCCTCTCTACGCTGTCCTGGATGTCCTCGACAGCGATCAGTCCGTCCTTGATCTTGTCCTCGAAATCCGCGGTGACCTTGAGGGCCAGGAAGTCGATGATGTCGGGATTGAACTGCTTCTCCTGCGCCTCGAAGGCCAGGGTGATGGCTGCCGAGATCTTCTCGAGCTTGAATTCCATGACTTTGCCGTCACGTTTTAGTACCTGGTACATAGCTGAAAACTCCTTATCGTGTATATTAATGATCGTATGATCCTGCCGTCCGGACGCCTCTCTTCTGTAGCTGTGCGCCGCTCCGTCCGGGGAGAACCGCGCATATATATATTTTATTTAACGCTTTTGTCAAAGTCAATAGGCGCTCCACTATATATTGTGGTCATTTTTTGATAGCCCCACTACATTTGCTAAAAAATATTATAGCTGGCGCGCGGCCGCAGGCCCGCTCAGACCCCTCTGAGCTGCGCCTTGGGCAGATATTTTCTGAAAATTTCAAGCATTTCCGCGAGTTCTTTCCCGGAATAGCCACTGAGGCCAGGCTTTATTATGTCGCCGCTGTCCACGAAGGCCTGAAGGAAGAATCTCTCGTCCCCCTTCATCCACTCGCCCATGGCCTCGATATCCTCCTTCGAATGCAGCTCGCGCACGACCGTCGTGCGGAATTCGTATTCTATGCCGCTGCTTCTGAGAACCGCGATCGAGCGGTCTATGTTCTCCAGCAGGCCGGGACCGGCCTCCTCCGGCAGGCCGCAGGTCGCGGCGTACTTCTCCCGGCAGTTTTTTATATCCATCGCGACGTAATCGACGAGGCCCTGCTTTATTATCCTCTCCAGCCTGCCAGGGAAGGATCCGTTGTGATCGAGCTTGACGTCCATGCCGAGATCCTTCACCTTGCGCAGGAAGTCCTCCAGGCCCTCCTGCAGCAGGGGCTCTCCTCCGGTCACCGCGAGGCCCGTGAGCACGCCTTTTCTCTTCTTCAGCAAGGCGAGGACTTCTTCCTCCGCGACGCTCTCGTCCCCCTCGTTCATTACGAGAGAGGCGTTGTGGCAGAACGGACAGCGGAAGTCGCAGCCCGGCGTGAATATGGTGGCGGCTACCCTGCCCGGATAGTCGAGCAGGGTCATTTTCTGAAGACCTTTGATAAGCATCCTAACCTCCAAATGATGTGTACAAAAGATAATATACCGCAAGATATTGTGCTTTTCAATATAAAAATAGATCCGGAGCCTGAGCTCCGGACCGTGATATTCTTTTGTTTCGCCGCGCCCTTAAAGGCTGCGCGCCCGGGCCTTCTCCGCGTCCGGGCCCTCTCCGCGCATCCGGGAGAGCTCGATCTTCTCTAAGATCCGCGCGACTCAGCGGTCCTGCTTCTCGAACTGCTTGACGAACTTTATGAAGGACTTGACGGCCTCTCCCTTGATGGCGTTTCTGTTCATCGCCAGATAGAAGTGGCGCGCCGAAAGTCCCTTGGGAAGGCGGAAGACCAGCGATCTTCCGTGGCTCTCGCGGTTCCTCGTGGCGATCTTCGGGATGAAGGTGATGCCTACTCCGGCCTCTACCAGATTCTTTATGGTCTCCTGGTCGTTGATGCGCGCGGAAACGTTGAGCTCTTCGGGAGTGTAGCCCATCTGCTCGAGAAGGTTGTCGGCCTCGAGCTGGGTCCCGGAGCCCTTCTCCCTGAAGATTATAGGCTCCTTCAGCAGTCTGTCGTAAGGGATGGGATCCATCTGCTGCAGCTCGCGGAATTTGTTGTTGTTAGGGGTTATTATTACGGTCTCGTCCCTGAAGAACTCCTCGCACTCGAGCTTCTCGCCCGAGCAGTCGAGGCCCAGAAAGCCTATGTCGAAGAGGCCGCTTTCGAGCCCATCTGCGACCGCTTCGCTGTCTCCCTGGGTGATAGTGAAGCTCACCTCGGGGTGGAGCTGGCTGTACGAGGCCAGGATCTGCGGGAGTATATAGGCCGAGGTAACGGAGGACGCTCCGAGATGTATCGTATTGTGGTTCTCCTCGTGCCAGCGCCTGATCAGGTTGGACTGGAGCTCAAGTATATGGGTGGCGCACTCGTAGAGCTCCCTGCCCTTGTTGGTGATCTCTATGTGCTTGGTATCCCTGGTTATGAGCTTTTCCCCGAGCTCCTCCTCGAGAGCCCTTATGTGGGTGCTGATCGTAGGCTGCGACGTGAAGGTCTTCTCAGCTGCCTTCGTGAAGTTGCCGTTGTCGACTACCGCCACGAAGGACTGAAGCTGTTTTATCTCCATAGTACAAACTCCCGCGCCTTATAAAGGCTGCGCATACTCCTTTGAAAACGACCTTCATATGATAACACGCTTTTATTTGAGTTTCAAATAAAAGCGCGTTGATTATTTGATATATTAAATAATAACCCTATCTCAAATGCTTATCGATGAGGTCGATGAACAACTCCAGATCCTCGCGGCTCTTGAATATAGCCCTCGCAAGCTTCGGATTGCCTCCGCCCTTCCCCTGATATATCGGGGCGTAGTCCTTGACCAGGCTCCCGCAGGCGGGATCACCTCCGGAGACCAGGACGGCGTCGGGGGTCTTGCCGCTCACGAGCACCGCCAGCCCAGACAGCCTGCCATCCAGCAGATGCGCCAGGTCCTGAAGATCCGCGGCCTGGAGCATGGGGAATTCGTGCACGGAGAAGGGCTTTGCCCTGCCTTCGGACGCGGACGCGGCCATCGCCGCTTCCGCCACCCTCCCGGCCTCCTCCGCGAGTATGTCCTTCTTGAGGTCGTAGAGCTCTTTCCTAATAAGTCCGTTCTTGTTCTCGTAGGCCGCGACCTTGTCCTCGAGCTCAGGCGGCTCCGCGGAGAACCTGCGGCACAGCCTCAGAACGCTCTGCTGCTCCCTCAGGGCTTCGGTGACCGCCGGGCGGCCGGCCTTCAAGGTGAGCCTGAGCATGCCCTTGTAGTTCTCGCTCTTTTGTATGCTTATGAGTCCGATCTGCCCCGTGCTCGACACGTGCGTGCCGCAGCAGGCGCAGCAGTCCACGGGCTCCTCCTCCGTCCCTATGAACACGACGGAGATGTCCTCGTCGAAGAGTATCTGCTTTCTGACCGGCTGGCTGTTGGCCTCCTCGCGGGTATCGTAGTACACCGTGCGCACCGGAAGGTCCTCCCAAACGATCTCGTTGGAGCGAAGCTCGACCGTCCTGATCATCTCGTCC
This sequence comes from Bacillota bacterium, assembly GCA_017417045.1. GTDB lineage: Bacteria > Bacillota > Clostridia > Peptostreptococcales > Anaerovoracaceae > RGIG2707. The sequence continues at coordinate 10,243 of JAFPZZ010000040.1, read as the reverse complement.
GTTATCTCGCTGACCGGACTGTCCTCTCCGGGGGTCATGTCTATGGTCATGTAGTCCTCGCCCATGTGGAAGCCGTGGTTCTCGACTCCGTAGAGCCTGAGGAAGGTGCCCGATACTATGTGCTCGGCGCAGTGCATCTGCATGTGGTCGAAGCGCCTCTGCCAGTCCAGCTCGCATGGAAGGCTTCGGTCCTCTCCGAAGCTCAGCTCGCCCTCTTCGAGCCTGTGGACGATGAGCCCGCTCTTCTTATCATCCTTGACGTCGCTCAGCCTGAGGCCTCCCATGTATCCGAGGTCGCAGGGCTGGCCGCCGCCCTCGGGAAAGAAAAGGCTGTCCTCGCTGAGCACGGTAATGCATCCCTTGAGGTATCTGACGCCCGCAGCCGCGTGCTCCTCCTCGCCGCGAAGGACGGCCTTAGGCGTCACGGCCGCGCTCCTCAGGTAAGGATATTCCTGATATATCCTCTTGCTCATAGATCTCTCCTTGTAAATTCTTTACTGGAAATAACAGCGCCGCGAAAGCGCGAAATTATGCGTCCGGGGTTTGTGAAACAGCTGTGTAAAAGCTGTGTAAAAGCTTGAAATCATGCGCTTTTTAACATAAGCCCAAAGGCCCGTGCAAAACTGCGCGAAAATTGTGCAAAACTTGCTTCTTGACGAAGGACTGAAGACTCGTTCCGCCTGATATTTCAAGGGATAGCGGACTCTATGATTTTGCACCGAAACTTGTGGAAAAAAGGTGCACGAAGGGGCTTTAGGCGCTTTCGTACCTGCATTTTTGCCGATTTTTCAAGCGCTTTTCGAATGTGCAAAACTTTTCGTTTCTGTGCGAACAAAGCTCCGCGGCGCGGGGTTGACCTAACTTCCCCGCCGAGAAAAATAAAAATTTCGCGTTCCCTGTAAATCGCTTCCTTCAGCAATTCTTCAGGTACTCTATCTCCTCGGCGCTGAGCTTTCTGTAGCTCCCCTCCTTGAGCCTTCCGAGCCTGATCTCCCCTATCGCGGTCCTCTTCAGGGCCAGCACCTTGTAGCCGATGGCTTCGAACATCTTCCTGACCTGACGGTTTCGGCCCTCTCTTATCTTTATCTCGACCATGGAGCAGCTGCCGTCCGTTCCTGCGTTCTCCGCGAAGGCGGGAGCCGTCCTGCGGCCGTCTATGTATACCCCGTCCCTGAGCTTTTGAAGCTCACGCGGGCTGAGGTGGCCGTTCACCCTCGCGAGGTAGGTCTTGTAGACCTCTCCCGAGGGATGCGCTATGTGGTTGCCCAGGGCTCCGTCGTTCGTGATTATGATGAGGCCCATGGTGTCGTAGTCCAGCCTCCCCACGGGAAAGACCCTCTCCTCGACGTCCTCGAGCAGATTTAGCACGGTCGGCCTTCCGAACTCGTCGCGGGCCGAGGTTATATATCCAGCTGGCTTGTTCAGGACGTAGTAGACCAGCTTCTCGGCTGCGCCTACGGGGCGTCCGTTCACGACGACGCTGTCGCCCTCCTTCACGTCGTAGCCGGGCTGGGTGAGCACCGCCCCGTTGACCTTGACTTTTCCTGCCGCTATGAGCTCGTCAGCGCCTCTTCTGGAGGCAATGCCGGCCGCGGCGATATATTTGTTGATGCGCATATCAAAACGCCCCTTTTTCCTCTTTTTTGCCCGGCGCCCATATACCTCGCCCAGATCCGATATGACGGGATCTGGCTCCGGCCCCTTTGGGGACTGCCTCTCCGCGCCGAGGCATGCCGGTCTGTAATAATATAATACAGATCCGCCGCGTTTGCAAAGAGCGCGGTCGGCGGCGGGGATGCCAAAAGACAGATGCGGCCTTCCGTAAAACGCGAACGCTTGTCCGCACAGCGCGAAGATGATATATTGAATAAAAAAGGAGGCCCCAGATGGAAGATAACGAACGCAGGGAAGGCGCGCAGGCTGCTCCCAGCGAAAAGGAATACACCTCCGAGCTCGTCGAGGGCGGAGGTCTTGAATTTTTCGAGGACGCGGATGAGTACAGGCACCCCGAGGATCACCTGACCCGCTTCGAGCACATATGCCTGAACGTGAGGAACGTCCTGGCCGGCACAGCCGCGGTCCTGTTCATAATATCCATACTTCCCCTGCACATTGGGATCTCCCACCACGACATACAGGCCGTGGCGTATTTCTTCGGCGCGGGGGCCTATATAGCGGAGCTGATCGAGATGTCGGACGAGGAGAAGAGGGCCTCAAAGCATCACAGGCGCCGCGTATTCATGCCGAACCTCTTCGGCGCGCTTTACATAATACTCGGCATAAGCCATCTATTCGACTGAGCACGCCCTATCGCCCCGAATATGCAAAGGACCCGGATCGCTCCGGGTCTTTTTCATGCGCGCGGCCGTTTCCGGGGGCCGGCGTCTCCTCAGCTCTTCGCAGCGCGAAGCTTTTCTGACACGCGCCTACTCCATGTGCGCGTCCCTACTGCACCGTCAGCTCCGCCGTGCGGCAGGGCACCAGCCTGAAGAGGTCCTGCGGAGACAGCTCCACCTGGTAGCCTATCTTGCCGGCGGAAAAGGTCATGGTCTCCAGCCCCTCGCAGCTGCTGTCTATGAAGGTCGGAAACTGCTTTTTCATGCCTATGGGGGAGCAGCCGCCGTGCACGTAGCCCGTCAGGGGAAGGAGCTCTTTGGACTTTATCATCTCTATGCTCTTTTCCCCCGCGGCCTTCGCCGCCTTTTTGAGATCGAGCTCGCGATCCACCGGTATCACGAATACGTAGTTGCGGCGTGACGCCCCGGCCGTGACCAGGGTCTTGAACACGGAGGATGGATCCTTTCCCAGTATCTCCGCGACCTCAGTTCCGCTGATAGCCGTACCGTCGCCGTATGAATATTCACTGTGCGCTATCTTCTCCCTGTCGAGTATGCGCATAACGTTCGTCTTGAAAGCCATATCCTTCTCCTCAGGCTATTTGAACACGTCGAGTATATTGTTTCGTATGCCTCTGGTGAAGCTGTTGAACCATCTGTAGAAGTTGACGTAATCCTCGAGCGTGCGGGCGTTCATCTCGCTTATCAGGTCGGTGACCCTGTACTGCCTTCCGCTCTCGCCGCGTTTGTAGTTCTCCAGCACCGTCCCGTACCTGTCGTAGGCGTTTTTGACGGAATCCTCCCACGAGAGATAAAGGCTGCGCTGCGCCTCTTCTCCCACGGTCTTCAGTTTTTCCGGAGTGCCCAGCAGCTCTTCGATCTTCGTGAACATAGAGAGAGGATCCTCGTTTATCAGGAAGCTGTTCACTCCGTCTGCGGAATCCTCCGCGGCGCAGCTCCCCTTGATCAGGACCGAAGCCAGCCCGCAGGCCGCCGCCTCCCTGACAACGAGCCCGTTGGTGTCGAAGGTCGAGGGGAAGAGGAAGAGGTCCGCTCTGCAGCACCAGGCCCTTACCTCCTCCCTTGAGTTGGTGGGAGGAACGAATATGACCTTGTCCAGCTTCTGAGCCTCGGCGTATGCGACGACGTCGTCCTTGTCCGCGCCTCCGCCCACGAAGACCATGCGGAAATCCCTTCCCGTCTCCGAGAGCATCTGCAGGGCGTCGAGCGTGATGCGCAGTCCCTTGTACCACATCATGCGGCCTACGTACAGAAAGACGGGGACGCCTTCCGGGATGTCGTAGCCGGCCGTGAGCTCTCTCACCCTGTCCTCCGGGAGCCTCCCGCGCGGGAAGTCGACGCCGTTGGGCATGACCACGAAGTCTCCCTCGTAGCCGAGCTTTCTGAGATTGTCGCCGGCCCCGCGGCTGACCGTCCAGACCTCATCGCAGGCCGATATATTGTCGACCAGTATCCTAGTGGCCCCCTCCTGGAGCAGATGCATCCTGATCGCCTTTTCTATGTCAATGTCGAACTTGGTGTGGTAGGTGAGCACGAGCGGCCTGTCCGTCATGTCGCGGAATATGCGCCCGTACATCGTAGCCGTCACCGGGCAGTGACTGTGTATGATGTCGAAATCCTTCTCCATCATCCTCGCGGCGGATTCCGCGGAGAAGGGTATGCCCGCCCTGTAGCCCACGAGCCTGGTCGTGTCTATGCTGGGATACCTTATAACGTCGAAATCGTAGGCGGAGTCGTCGGTCTCCGGATAGTACGGGGTCACTACACTCGCCTTTCCGAGGCCGGCGTTGATGATCTTCGCGTAATTGACCACGGTGTTGGCCACCCCGTCTATCGACGGAGGGAAGGAATCGTTTATGAGGCAGACGTTGAGCCCCTGCCTTGCAGTCATGTCTTTTTCCATTTTAAAGCTGTCGTTTTTAAAGCTGTCGTTTCTTTTTGAGGATCGTACCTGTTTTATTCGGCGGACTTGAGGCTCGCCGCCATGTCTATCTTCTTCATCTTGAAATGCGCCATCACGTTGACTATCACCGAGAAGAGCACGGTCAGCAGCGCGGCCCATACGTAGCTCATCGGGTCCGTGTCGCGGCCGAACATCATAAGCTCTATCTCGACCGATCTTACCAGGTAGACGTGCAGCCAGTGGCCCATAACGAGGCCCAAAGCTATGCCCATGATCGTGAGTATCACGTTCTCCCTGTATATATAGGCCGAGACCTCTCCGTCGAAGAAGCCCAGGACCTTGATCGTCGCGATCTCGCGCTCGCGCTCGGTGATGTTTATGTTCGAGAGGTTGTAGAGCACCACTATGGCCAGAGCCGCGGCTGATATGATTATTATGACTACCGCTATGTCGACCCTCTCCATGCTGTGGATGTAGGTGTCTTTCGTATCTGCTATCCTCGTGGCCGCCCCGGCGCCATCGAGCTTCATGAAGCCCTCGAAGAGCCTGTCGCAGCTCTCCTTGCTGCCGTCAGCGAGCTTCAGCAGATAGCTGCCGGGCTCATACTCCTCCCCGAATATGTATTCGTAGTAGGCAGGCGTCATGTACATGTAGTGGCCGAGGTAGTTCTCGTTCACGGCCGAGACCTGCACGCGGTATCTGCCGTCCCTGTCGATAACGAAGGTGTCGCCCGGACCGACTCCCAGGAGCTCCGAGAGCTTTTCGCCTATTATGATCCCGCTGTCGTCCAGCTCTATCTTCGCGCCGCCCTGATGGGGATCGTATTCCCTGAGCTCGGCAAAGCGGCTGATATCGGAGCCTTCGCACACCTGGAGTATGCCTCCGACCTTGTACTTCTCTGTTTCGCAGCTGACGCTCGAGACGTCTATCTGCATGCTGTCCGCGACGAGGCCCGAGGAGGCTATATAGTCCTCGATCTTCGCCCTCTCCGCCTCATCGGGGTCGCCGTAGAGGCTGAGCATGGCGTCGTAGCGGAATATATCCCCGTACTGCCTGTCCATGGTCGCGAGCAGCGAGGACCTCAGCCCAAAGCCCGCGATGATGAGGGCCGTGCAGCCGCCTATGCCTATTATAGTCATCCAGAAGCGCTTCTTGTAGCGGAATAGATTCCTGGCCGTGAGCTTCTTGAAGAAGCCCATCCTGCTCCATAGAGGCTTTATGTATTCCAGGAAGACCCTCTTGCCCGCAGCGGGAGCCCTGGGACGCATGAGCTGCGCGGGGACCTCTGCAAGGCTGGAGAAGCAGCCCCAGAGGCTCGCGAGCGATATGCAGGCCACGGAGGCCGTCACGGCGAAGGCCGACAGAGCTGGATAGCTCCTGATCTGGATCGAGGGGACCTCGTACATGATCTGATAGGCCGTGAAGATAACGGTCGGGAAGAGCCAGTAGCCTATCGCGAGCCCAAGCCCCCCTCCTATGAGGGCCGGAAGGGCTCCGTAAGCCAGATATTTTTTGGATATGGCGAGGCGGCTATAGCCGAGGGCCTTGAGCGCGCCTATCTGAGTGCGCTCATCCTCGACCATCCTGGTCATCGTGGTCAGGCATACCAGCGCCGCCACCAGGAAGAAGAGCAGCGGGAAGACCGCAGCGAGCCTTCCTATCCTGTCCGCGTCCTGTCCGAAGCCCAGGTAGCCCGGGTTGGAATCGCGGCTCAGCACGTACCAGCTGCATTCGTCTATCTTGCCCAGCTTTTCACGGGCATCGGCTATCTTCTCCTCGGCGTCGGCTATCTTCTCGTCGGCCTCGGCCTTGGCGTCCTCGTATTCCTTCTCGCCGTCCAGGTATTCCCTGACCCCGTCGGTGTATTCCTTCTCGCCGTCCTGATACTCCGTGACTCCGTCGGCGTATTCCTTCTCGCCGTCGATAAGCTCCTTCTCGGCGTCCGCTATCTCCTTTTCGGCCTTCTCGGTCTCTTCGGCCAGGGTCCGTCTGGCGTCCTCGAGCTCTTCGAGTCCGTCGTTATACTCCTTCCAGCCGTCGTCGAGCTCCTTCCTCGCGTCCCTGAGCTGCTTTTCGCCAGAGGCGAGGCTGCGCTCGCCGCTCTTTATCCTGTCCGCAGCCTTGTCCAGCTGCGCCGCGCCCAGCTCGTACTCGGCAAGGCCGTCGTAGTACTGGGCCAGCCCGCTGTCTATCTCGGCGAGCTGCGCGTTCAGGCCGTTTATCTGCTGATCTATGCCGGCTATGGCGTAGCCTATCTGCATCTTTATTGCCGGATCGGTCGCGACGGCCAGAGCCGCCTCGTAGCCGGCCCTTCCCTGCTCCGCCTGCGCGATTCCCGCCGCTATGGCGAGCTTTCCCTGCTCCATCTGCGCCGCCGTGGGAGCGAAGGCGTCGAGCTGGGCCTTGACGGCCTCGAGCTGCGCCCTGCCCTCTCTGAGCTGCCTGCGGCCTTCGTCGAGCTCCAGACTGCCCGAGTCGAGCTCCCTGACTCCGTCTTCGTATTCCTTTTCCCCGTCCTGAAGCTCGATCAATGCGTCGGCCAGGGTCTTTTCGGCGTCGGCTATCTCCTTTTCGGCGTCGGCTATGCTGTCCGCGAGCTCCTGCTTGGCGTCGGCCAGCTCCTTCCAGCCGTCGTCGAGCTCTTTGCGCGCGTCTTCGAGCTCGGTAACGGCGTCGGCAAGCTCCCTGCGCGCGTCGGCAAGCTCTTTCCTCGCGTCCGCGAGCTCCCTCTCGGCCTTTCCAAGCTCTTCGTCCGCCTCTTCCTTGGCGTCGTCGAGCTCCGACTGGGCGTCGTCGAGCTTATCGTTGGCCTTTCCCACGATCTCGTCGTATCTAATGGACTCGCGCTCCTTGGCGAAGTCCTCGAGCCCGTCTATGACCGAATCTATGAGATCGTCGTATTCGTCGCTGAACGCCGTTAGCTCCTTGGCGCCCTTGACCGTAAAGAAGGCCGCGCCGTAGTAATCCATATCGAATGCGCTCTCATCGAGATAGATGAAAGCTCCCACGCTTCCCGTGCCTATGGTGCTGGTCCCGCGCTCCACGCTTATGTAGTATGGGCTCGCGGCGACACCGCTTATCACGAAGTCCTTCCTTGTGAGCTTCGGGGCATCGTCCTCATCGTCATCGCCCTCTTCTAGGACTATGCTTATGCTGTCGCCTATCTCCACGCCGAGGTCGCTGATAAGCTTCTTGTCGACCAGGCACTCTTGCGGGGAAGAGGGCCACGCCCCCTTCTTGACGCTTATCCTGTTTATCTCCTTTGGCATGGACCAGAGCTTTACCACGACGTCGTTGCCGCCGCCCAGGGCGTGAGCGTCGAGCTGGTAGACCCCCTCTCCGGAGACGATCTCGTCTCTTTCGAGCATGGCCCGAACGTCGTCATCCGTGACCCCTAAAGATGACAAAACCTGGACGTCCATGAACTCATTCTCGTCCATGTACGCGTCCAGGGTATTCTTCATGTCCGGCGAAGTGCTGCGAAGACCCGAAAGAAAGGCCACCGCGAGGGCCGCCAGGACCAGTATCGAAAGAAATCTGCTGCGGGTGTTTTTGACCTCGCGCAGGAAGTCCTTATCCAGAGCCTTCATGGCTACCACTCGATATCGGAGACGTCGGCGGGATGCTCGTTGATGACGATCTCGCTCGCCCTTCCGTTCTTGATCCGTATGACGCGGTCCGCCATGGGCGCTATCGCGCTGTTGTGGGTTATGACCACTACGGTCACGCCCTTTTCCCTGCAGGTGTTCTGAAGCAGCCTGAGTATCTGCTTGCCTGTCACGTAGTCCAGGGCTCCCGTCGGCTCGTCGCAGAGCAGGAGCTTGGGATTCTTCGCGAGGGCCCTCGCTATGGCTACCCTCTGCTGCTCCCCGCCGGAAAGCTGCGCGGGGAAATTATTCGTGCGCTCCCCTAGACCGACCTCCTGAAGCACGGTCATCGCGTCGAGCGGATCCTTGCAGATCTGGGACGCGAGCTCAACGTTCTCGAGCGCGGTGAGATTGCCCACGAGGTTGTAAAACTGAAAAACGAAGCCTATGTCGTTCCTGCGGTAGGCGGTCAGGCCCTTGGCGTTCATGTCGCTCACGCGGCGGCCGTCGACCTCTATAACCCCCTCTGTGCAGGAGTCCATGCCTCCCAGCATGTTGAGCACAGTGGTCTTCCCGGCGCCCGAGGGGCCTACTATGACGCAGAATTCTCCCTTTTCAATGTCAAAATCGATGTGGTCGACCGCTCTGATGACCACATCTCCGGTCTTATATATCTTGCTGACGTCTCTGAAGCTGACGAAGCTCATCAGATGATACCTCTAAGATACTCCACGAAATCGTCGTATCCGCTGTCTATGAAATCTCCGAGCAGGGGATGGCTGAAGCTGTACCTGCCCATGGGAGCGAGCCTCCCGGATATGGGACTCGCGTGCAGCATGTTCTCGGCGGACAGTATGCCGCTGCTGCTGTACGAGGCGACCACGAGCTGGCTCGCCTCTGTGAGGAAATACGAGGCCTTGAGGTCGTCGCTCAGGGTGAAGAGCGGCTGTTCCACGTGGCTGTTGTCCTTGTTGTACTCCATGAAGAGCAGGCCGTTCTCGTACCACTTGCGGCTGGCCTTGGGTATGAGCGCGGCGAACTCGTCGTCGAAGCTCTCGTCGTCGGACTGTATCTCGTAAAAGCTTATGTATTCGGGTCTGCGCAGCTTCTGCTCCGCCTCCCTGAAGGAGATCTTGAACTCGTTCTTGAGCTCGGAGAAGATCACCTCGCGGTCGGAGAGCTCTATCTCGGAGAAGGCCAGATAAAAACCGCTCTCCCTGTCGAGAAGGGTCTCGCAGAGATAAGTCACGCGCCCGTTCTCGTCGACGTAGCGCTCAGCGCTGTTCCTTCGCATGACCGCCCTCTGTGACGGGCAGCCCAGCTTTATATTAGAGGGATCGGCGTGTCTGGAGACGAGGAGCCTGGCTCCGTCCTCGTCGCAGCCCGCCATGCGCATGAGGTAATAGTGCACCGCGCCGTAATCGGTCTTGGGATGCTCGCAGATCTTGAAGTTCACGTCCGCGATCTCCTCCTCCGTGAACGGCGCTGCCCCCGAGGCGTACGCGCTGAGCTCCGCCAGAGCGTCAGCGCTCGCCGTGCTCCTCTTCCTGCTCATATTCACGAATAGCCCTATGAGGTAGCAGGCCTCCCTTTCGCTGAGGGGCATTAAGTTCCCTCCGAGCCCGCCGAAGTTCCTGTCCTTCGCGAGCCTGATCTCGCGCGGATCGCCGCTCCAGATCTCGGATAGGCTCTCGAGCCCGTTCTCCTCGGCTTCGTAGTAATAGAACTGATGGAACTCGGTAACTATGTTGGACTCGCCAAGCAGGAGCGAGAGCGCCTTTTTCGCGGATTCGTCGTGGATATCGGCTATATCCCTGAGCTGCCAGCCCAGGTGCATGCCAACTACTCCCATGAGCCGCGTGTCCGTCGCTTCGGCGGCTATGAGAGCGTAGTTTTCCAGAGCCAGTTTTTTCGCGGGTTCACCTACTACCCTGAATCTGCTTTCTTCCATATAAGGCAAAATACCCGGCTTGTTCAGCCGGGCGATCATTCCTGTCGATTTTCGGTCTACTTGAGGTTGTACTTCTGCTTGAACTTCTCTACACGACCGCCGCGGTTCAGGAACTTCTGCTGACCGGTGAAGAACGGATGGCACTGAGAGCATACGTCAAGACGGATCTCGTCCTTGGTGGACTTGGTCATGAAGGTATTGCCGCAGGCGCATATGACCTTGCAGTCCTTATATTCCGGATGAATACCCTTTTTCATCGTTTGTTTCCTCCTGCTTGTATATACTTATCGGCCTGGCTAAAAGCCTGATGCTTTCGTCAAGCCTGATAAATATAGCACAGAAGCCCTGCAATTGCAAGCTTTTTTGTCAGTTTTTGAGCCTGAGCCCGCCCGCGCGGCAAAGGGAGTCTATTGCCTGAGAAACGGCGCGCCCTGGCGCATCCTGC
>JAFPZZ010000039.1 GCA_017417045.1 Bacillota bacterium | reverse complement strand
ATTCAGCGGATCCTGGGACGTTCAGAGCTTCAGCGTAAGCTATGAGTACGAAGGCGAGGTCCCGGGCGGAGCGCCTGCAGTCCCGCCGGGATATCAGGCGGCCTACGGCTCCGATCAGGAGCTCGCGGATGAGCCCGGGCTCGAGGGCTACAGCTTCAGCGGCTGGACCCCGGCTGAGGGCCTTGACGCTTCGGAGCTAAGCGCAGACGGAAGCTTCGTGATGCCGGCCGCCAGCGTTGTCTTCACAGGCAGCTGGGAAGCGAACGAATACACGGTAGAGTATCTCGGCGGAGAGCCCGCAGGCTTCGAGGCCGAGGGCATGCCTGCCCAAACGATGCAGACCTACGCCTACGGGTCCAACGTGGCGGTAGAGACCGCTCCCAGACTCGAGGGCTACGTCTTCACCGGATGGATGGTCAGCTATGACGGAAGCGCCTCCGAGAGCTTCTACGGCAAGCTATTCAGCCCCGGCGCCGGCTTCTCGATGCCAGCGGGGGATCTGGAGCTCACAGGCCAGTGGAAGGCCGGAGACGATATGCTCCGCTTTGAGCCCAACCCGAAGGCCGGGCAGGAGAGCCTCGTAAGCGGAAGCATGGAGCCCGTCATAGGCAGCACCTACAGCGTGGCGACCGTATCCGCGATCAGATTCGAATACACCGGACACTTCTTCACCGGCTGGAACACCGAGGCGGACGGCAGCGGCGACGCGTACGACGAGGACGGCGAATACGTCCTCACCCCGGGCGACGACGTGCTATACGCGCAGTGGCAGCCCGAGACCTACACGGTAAGCTACGTCTTCGAGGGAACGCTCCCGCCCAAGGCGGACGAGCTGCTCCCTGACGAGGCCGGCTACGACTTCGGTGAGAAGGTCAAGATAGAGGCGGATCCCAAGGCCAGCGGCTATAAGTTCGGCGGCTGGACCCTCGCCGAGGACAGCGCCAAGCCCGCGATAGAAAACGGCAGCTTCGAGATGCCCGCGGGAGACGTGGTCTTCACCGGAAAATGGACGAGGAACGCCTCCGGCGGAGGCGGCAAGCTCAACACCGAGCAGCACATCGCCTATATCAGCGGCTATCCCGACGGGACAGTCCGCCCGCAGGACAACATAACCAGGGCCGAGGTAGCGACGATTTTCTTCAGGCTCCTGAAGGACAGCGTGCGCGACGGGTTCCTCACCCGCGAGAACGGCTTCACCGACGTTCCCGAGGACGCCTGGTACGCGTCGGCTGTCTCCACCCTGACGGCGCTCGGAGTCATCAACGGCTACGACGAGGCCGGCGGAAGGGCTTTCCGCCCGGATGAGCCCATCACCAGGGCGGAGTTCGTCGCAATAGCCGGCCGCTTCGACGAGAACGGAAGGCGCAGCGACACTGCCTTCAGCGATACCGCAGAGCACTGGGCTTACTCGGATATCAGCAAGGCCGCAGCGAGCGGCTGGGTAAGGGGCTACGCGGACGGCAGCTTTAAGCCTGACGCGAAGATCACCAGGGCCGAGACCATGGCCATAGTAAACAGGGTCCTGGGCAGGCTTCCCGAAAAGCCTGAGGATCTGCACAAGGATATGATCGTCTGGACCGACAACGCGGATGAATCCGCCTGGTACTATCTCGACGTTCAGGAGGCTTCCAACAGCCACGAATACTCGAAGAGCGGCAGCGAAAAGTGGACGAGGATCAGGACTGCTCCCGACTGGTCGCGCTACGAGAGATAACGTCAGCTGTTTCGTCTCCGCGGCATCCAGCACGGCACCAATATATAACGGTCCAAAGGGCCCTCCTTATTATCCTTTGGACCGCCGCGGGGGCTGAAACATATATACCGCATGCCGGGGAACTCTGAGGCGTTCCCCGGCAATGGTCATAAAATAGCGCGGACGAGCCGCGCCCATGACAGCGAATACTGCGCGGCCAAAAAAGCCGCAACGACATAGATCCGAAGATCGCGCGGCCGAGCCGCGCCCCGATACAGATCACCGCGCGGACGAGCTCCGCGAAGATATATACACGCCGCGGACTCAGGGCCGCGATCAAATAAGGCGGCTGCAGAGCCGAACAGCCGGGAAGGGGAAAGAGAGCCCTCGCCCGGACGAAGCCCGCCTGCAGGCCGCGGATATCACCAGAAGGAGGGGGGAATATTGTTTTCACTTAAGAGAGGGCGCATAGCCCTGACAGTCCTGCTGAGCGCGCTTTTAGTGCTTTCAGCGGGCATTTTGTGCTCTGCGCACGCCGCGGGGACCCAGCTGGAGGTCACGAGCGAGCCGAAAACCGGAGAGAGCTTCACGGGCCTCAGCGATATGGCGCGCGACGGGGACGTATATCTGTACAACTGGCGTACCGATACGGCCCGCAGCTGGGATCTCGTGATCCCGGCCGAAGCATTCACGCATGGGACGCTCACGCTCACCGTAGACCTGCCCGCGAACGGCGGCATGGCTTACAGGAGCAACATGCTCAGCGAGCTAAGATCGCAGTCTCTGGTCCAGAGCGCCAATATCGGCGGAAGTGGAAATACCAGGCTCACAGTGGTCTTCAAGGAGATCACCGATCCTTCGGCTGCCCTCGATTTTCTGCTTGCCGTAAACACGGACACTTATCAGAATATATACGCCAAGGCGCTCGATGCCGTAGAGAACGGCGCCTGGCCCGATACTGAGATGAAGTTCGGCATCAGTTCCTCCGACGGTGCCGTCTCTTCCGAGCTTGTATTCGGGATGAGGCTAGAGGAAGGCGAGGAAAAAGAGGTCACGGGGAGCCTGAAAAACATCTATAAAGGATGGTCTTCGAAGGATCCGCTCAATTATGCCCTTCAAAAACCAGGATATCGGGATGAAACGACGATCGTGCTTCCCGTGTACGGCTATGACAGCGCGGAGCTTATGTTCATAGATGAGATACGCATATATATCCCCGGGTCTTCGGGAAAAATATACTGCTCTACCTGGGAAAAGGATGGCGGAGCAGAGATCGTTGACGCTTCTACCGGTATCAAGTTCGCGTGCGACGGGGTCAGATACTGCGACGCCAAGGGGAAATACTATAAGCTCGTCCCAAACTATTCATCAGGGACGTTCTCAAATGTACGCGTAGGCGTATTTAAACTCGCCCTTTTTAAGTACTGGCAGGTGAAGGACGATCTTGAACCCGATACCGTCTATTCGGCACCGGACGCGGAGATAGTGTACAGGACGATGTCCGGCAGCCGCAGCGTTAGCGTGCCAGGCACGGGCTGGAGCATCACCACAGTCCCTAAGGAAACGGTCGACACATGGAACGTCTTTACTACCGGGAATGACTACAGGAAGCCCTCTCCAGGCAGATACACCACGTCGCTTCCGCGTGGCGGCTCTTTTACGGCCACATTTGCACGCTTTTTTAATTATTCCAGACTAAACGGAGGTCTCGAGCAGTCTGCAGCGGTAAGCGGCAGGACTGAAGAGAGCTACATCTTCCCCGAGGAGGTGCGGCCTACGGCGTTTATCGCCTTCGCAGCTGCGGTATACGATCTTGATATCAACGGTGCCTGGGGCTTTGGGATAGAGTCCGTAAGCTATACGGCGGTCAAAGAGGATGGCAGCAGCCGTACTGTGACCCTGCGCCCGAATTTCGATTCAAAGACCGCCGATGAGGCAAGATATGAGCTCGACTTCACCCAGCTCCTGTCGGAAGGAGAAAGGATTTCTTCTCTGACCACGGTCTATTCGTATATACAGGGAATAGGCTACTCGACAGATAACGCGAATCTAAACAGCCGGATCAGTTACGTTATCAGTGAGAACGCCGATCTTGGTCCGGTCCAGATACAGTACCGCGCGTCCTGCGCCGAAAACAACCGCGGGATTAATTACGATGAAAACAGCGCCTATTTTTGGATCAATATAATAGAGCCGATATGCCCGGACATCAAGATACCGGCCGTGCGGAGCTCCTCTACCGGATATGTCTATCACAGCCTCGACGATACCGAAACGGCAACGGCAAGCTCTGGCATGCTTCTGGGCAATGTCCTTCTGGGCGGTGTGAGCGGAGGCCTCACCAGCGTCACCGACCCGAGGATAGGGCTGGATATAAAGCTGAGCAAAGCGGACAGCTTCCTTCAGGCTCCGTCCGATCCGACGATCTTCCTCTCGGGAAGTATGACCCTGTCCAAGGTCATGGCGGGTTTCACTGTCGAATACAGCTATACGGACGGCGTCGATACCTATAACAGGACCTACGCTATACCCTCAGATCTCGATTCAGACTTTGAGCTTACGAGGGAGATGCTCGGACTTGGCAAGGGTGACATGCTACTCTCCTTTGCCTTAAAAAAAGACGGGGTGTTCGATTTTTCCGAAGCGGCGATCGATAACTCTTATGATTACAAGCTCATCGGAAACGTTCTTGCATACTTCAGCAGCACGGATGAGAACGGCGTTTACCTGCGCACGAAGCAGGTAACAGATTCGAGGGTTCTTCCCGGTATATCCCTTGTTGGAAGATTCTCGCACAGCGAGCAGGATCACTGCAGCAAGGGCAGTGCGCATTATGCGGGGACTGCGGCCGAGGCCTCCGGGGACGGCTACCTCACAGTTTTTCAGGCTAAGGGCTACACCGTAAGCACTGAGATCACAGGCTCTGTCAGCACCCCCGTTATCAGCCAGGGCGGCACTATGACCAGCGCTCTGAATTTTGACTTCAGACACGACGTAAGGACAGGCGCCGACAGATCGCAGGATAACTGGGGTTATTATATCGACATGGGCACCACGGAGAATATATATATAGAACTCGCGGACAGCCAGCTCGAATTCGACCCCTCGCCCCAGAGCTTTAAGAATTACCTCACAACTCACGGTATGGATCCCGGCGACGTGGAGATCATAGAGCTCTCAGACGGCAGACGCTTTCTGCACCTTAGCACGGGAGAGGCCCTGTTTTATACCCCGCGTATAAGGGCGCAAAATAATAATCACTATCCCGTTACACGCTATGTTCTGACCCTCACTTTCAGAGCCTGGGGCGGAGCCGCCGAGGGGGAACACTACCCCTTCGGAGAGGTCTATTACGATCTCGGCGATCTGGCGAAGTACGACGGAAGTCCGGAGATGGATGACCAGTATGTCATCATGAACAACACGGTCACGGACGGCGTCACCGCTGAGCTTACCGGCAACGCGCAGCGCAAGCTTTGGAAAGCCGACCTGAGCGCGCTCAGCGTCAGGATCACCAGGGCCACAGAGGTCGGCAGCAGCATGGGTATGGTGGTGAGCGGCTTCTTCGAGCAGGGCAGCGAGGTCGTTTTCAGGGAAGACAAGGCCGATGAACTCACGCTCAGCACGACGATGACCTCTCCGCAGGGCGTTCCCGAGGTGCGCAATTACACCTGGACCGAGAAGCTCCCGCGCAAGGCCTCCGGAGATGAGTACGACGTCTTTTTGACAGGCCCTGCATATATACACAACAACAGTCTCGATATCGGAAGTACGGTCACCTACAGCTACAGTGTGGACGGGATGAACTTCGCAGTGGAGAGTGAGGTCAGCGATTGGAGCAGCATAGTTTATGTGCGGGCTCATGTCGACAAGACCTCGGAGATCACATCCCTCGAGACCCGCTATCCGGTGCGGGCCGAAAAGGACAGTTTCGGTCCGCCAAAGACGGTTCGGGTCACGGGCGATTACAGCTACGAGATCACGGGTTCTCCGGTGCAGAACGGCACCATGGCTCCGCTTACCCTCATATATGAGGATTCGAAGTATTTCATTGAGAATTATTATCAGGCAGACGGGGAGTATCCGCAGGATCCCGATGAGACTTTAGAGCGTTACGGTACGGCGGGAGAGACCGCCGATCCCGGACCTCTCGCGGCTCCTGAGCTGCGCTCCGGATATATATTCGATGATACGCAGCAGGGCAACGTCACGAGCGGCCTCATAGCCGCCAGCGACGACCTGGTATTGAGATTCTATTACAAACAGCAATTCACGGTCAGCTACGTGCACGGCGCAGACAGCGACCAGGACGAGAGCTACTGCGGCCTCGACTGGGGCGCGCTGCTCCCGCGGTACAGCGGCGAGCCTGCCCGCAGCGGCTGGTACTTCCTCGGCTGGAATACCGAGCCAGACGGCAGCGGCGTGAGCCCCGATGATTTCGCGCTTGGACAGGGCACAGGCCCGGCGCAGGGCGGCGCCTGCGTCACGGAAGATCTGACCTTCTATGCCCGCTGGACGCCGAACAGCAGCATAGTCGTTCCCGCAGCCGCGGCCTACAAGGTCGAGCACTGGAGGCAGCAGCCCGATGGAAACTATGAGCTTTACGATACCGAGTTCCCGCTGGTCGGAGAGCTCGGAAGCACAGTAGATGCGGCAGTCAGAGATCTTGCCGCGGAGCACTATCTCGCCGAGCCGAACGCTCAGCTCTCCGTGCTAAGAGGTACGGTGGTAATGCCCTTAGTGAGCGTCGGACAGGAGGGACAAGCAGTCCTGGAGACCCTCGTCCTGAAGGTCTACTACGATCTTGACGAGCACAGCCTGAGCTACGATGCGAACGACGCGTCATATCCAGGAGCCCCCGCTGCGACGGGCAGCATGGACGCGCTCACCAGGCTCCACGGCAATACCGTGAACGTCGCGGGTGAATGCGGCTTTACGAGGGAAGGCTGGGTCTTCGCCGGTTGGAACACCGAGGCTGACGGAAGCGGCGACGCAGCCGCTGCGGGAAGCCCCGTCCTGCTTGAAGAAGATATAACGCTATACGCGCTCTGGATCCCGGAGTCGTCTCAGATCCAGCCCATGGCCGCGGCGTACAAGACCGAGCACTGGAGGCAGCAGCCTGACGAGAGCTACGAGCTCTACGAGACAGAGTTCCCGCTCGTCGGCGCGCTGGGAGACACAGTGGACGCCGCCGTAAGGGACTACAGCGATGAGCATTATCTGACAGAGCCGAACGAGGCGCTCTCCGTGCTCAGCGGAGTGGTCGTGATGCCCTCCGTCCCGGCCGGAGCGCCCGCTGGCAGCGAGCCACAGATACTGGTGCTCTCGGTCTACTACGACCTCGACATGCACAGCCTGAGCTACGACGCGAACGACGCGTCCTATCCCTCCGCCCCCGCTGCTGCGGGCAGCATGGACGCTGTGATCAGGCTTCACGGAAACACGGCGGACGCCGCTTATGAGTGCGGCTTCGAAAGAGAAGGCTGGGTCTTCACCGGCTGGAACACCGAGGCCGACGGAAGCGGTGACGCGGTCCCCGGCGGAACGGCAGTCATGCTGGACGAGGACGTCACGCTCTACGCCCGCTGGATACCCAAGTCCTCGGAGATAGTTCCGAGGGCGGCGGTCTTCAGGACCGAACATTACAGGCAGCAGCCCGGCGGAAGCTACGAGCTCTATGAGACCGAGTTTCCGCTCGTAGGCGAGCTCGGAAGCACGGTGAACGCCTCCGTAAAGGACTACAGCGGCGAGCACTACCTTCGGACTCCGAACGCGGAGCTCTCGAAGCTCAGCGGAGTCGTCGTGATGCCGTCTGTCCCGGCCGGAGCGCCAGCGGGCAGCGAGCCCGAGATACTGGTGCTCAAGGTCTACTACGATCTCGAGGAGCACTGCCTCAGCTACGACGCTAACGACGCGTCCTATCCCTCCGCCCCGGCGGCGACGGGCAGCATGCCCTCCGTCAGCGCGAGGCACGGGGAGACGGTCGAGACAGCAGAGAACGGCTTCAGCAGAACAGACTGGGTCTTCGACGGTTGGACAGAGGACGCGGAGGGCAGGGTGCCCATAAGGGCGACCTCCGGAGCGTTTATCCTAACAGAAGACGTGACCTTCTACGCGCAGTGGATACCGAGGAGCACGCCCGTGACCCCGCAGAGCGCGGCCTACAAGGTCGAGCACTGGAGGGAGAACGCGGACGGAAAGTATGAGCTCTACGAGACGGAGTTCCCGCTCTACGCCGCGATAGGCGAGAGCGTGAGCGCCGCGGCGAAGGATTACACCGCAGACGGCTATCTCGCGGAGCCCAACGCCCAGAGATCAATAGCCTCCGGCAGGGTGAGCATGCCTGAGACCGTGATAGGAAGCGGCGGCAAAGAGGAGGTAAAGATCCTCACGCTGAAGCTCTACTACGACAGGAAGCCCCAGCCGAAGCCCTCATATGCGCCCGAGAAGCTCGAGACGGAGAAGCACTTCGCCTATATCGAGGGCTATCCCGACGGCAGCGTGAGACCCGAGGATGCGATCACGAGGGCCGAGATCTCCACGATCTTCTACAGACTGCTCAAGGACAGCGTAAGGAGCTCTCTCGCGGGCACGGCCTGCAGCTTCACGGACGTGGAGGAGGGCGACTGGTTCTACGACGCGGTGGCGGCGATGAGCGAGCTCGGAATAGTCAACGGCTATCCGGACGGCTCCTTCAGGCCTTCCGAGAAGATAAGCAGGGCCGAACTCACCGCAATGGCTGTCCGTTTCGACGAGACGGAAAAGGCGGCTAAAGGCAATTTCTACGACGTCATAGGCCACTGGGCCCAGAGCGACATCGCCAAGGCGGTGGAGAACGGCTGGGTCAATGGCTACGAGGACGGAAGCTTCAAGCCCGACGCTTCGATCACCAGGGCGGAGGCCATAGCCCTGATCAACAGGGTGCTTGGAAGAAAGCTCGCCGACGAGGACGGCGTCATAGGCGGTATGATCGTCGCGACAGACAATCAGGACCGCGGCAAGTGGTACTGGCTGGATATACAGGAAGCGATGAACGATCACGAATACACCATGAAAAGCGGCGGTAATGAGAAGTGGGTCAAACTCATCAGGTAGCCGCGCTCTCATCTGTATGCGGGGCGGGATCTTCGGATCCCGCCCTTGCATTTCCCTGGGCAGCGCGAATGCCGTGCCTCGGGCAGCACGAGCGCCGTACCCCGGGTAGCGAGAATAAAGGCCTTATCCCCAAACAGCGCGCCGCAAGCTTGAAAGCTGCGGCCGGGAGGGGTATAGTATAGATAGAAGGGCGGCGGAGGCCGCTTCTTTTCAGCAGAACAAAAAATGATATAAAAAGGGCCTGTATTTTCAGTCCTTTTGATATATAATATTTGTACTCAATGAGGCATTTTCTATTTTTTAATTACTAAAGAGAGGATATGAAATGGCGAAAATTGATCTGAGCAAGTACGGCATCATCGGAGCGACCGAGATCATCTACAATCCTTCCTATGAATTCCTGTTCGAGGAAGAGATGAAGAAGGACCTCACCGGCTTCGACAAGGGGCAGCTCACAGAGCTCGATGCCGTGAACGTTATGACCGGTATCTACACCGGACGTTCCCCCAAGGACAAGTACATAGTAATGGACGAGAATTCCAAGGACACCGTCTGGTGGACCTCCAAGGAATATCCCAATGATAACCACCCGCTCTCCGAGGAGAACTGGGCAAAGGTAAAGAAGCTCGCCACCGATCAGCTCTCCGGAAAGAGGCTCTTCGTAGTCGACGCTTTCTGCGGCGCCAACAAGGACACCCGCATGGCCGTCCGCTTCATCATGGAAGTGGCCTGGCAGGCTCACTTCGTAAGGAACATGTTCATCAAGCCGACCCCGGAAGAGGAAGATTGCTTCGAGCCTAACTTCATCGTCTACACCGCTTCCAAGGCCAAGGTCGACGACTACAAGGAGATGGGCCTCAATTCCGAGACCTGCGTAGCCTTCAACGTAAGCTCCCGCGAGCAGGTGATCCTCAACACCTGGTACGGCGGCGAGATGAAGAAGGGCATGTTCT
>JAFPZZ010000038.1 GCA_017417045.1 Bacillota bacterium | reverse complement strand
GTAGGACTGGGAGGCCCCGGCGACGTATGTGTCGCAGAGGTTCATCGGGACGAGGACCCTGTAGGCGGGGCTCGACGCCACCGCGGCGGCCATTGCCGGGCTTATCTCGCCCATGAGGGCGTCCGCCAGGACTATGCCGAGCGGGCCGACTATGACGTCGGCAGTCCTCGAGCATACGACGACCGCGTTCTCCCCGGTAGCGGCCCTCGCCGCGCCGGCCTTGAGCATGCTACCGGTCGCAACGGTATTCGTACCCACCGCTATCACTTCAGCCTCGGGAACGGCCTCGATGAGGCTCTCGACGAGCTTCTGTCCGAGCCTCCCGCCCTGTCCGTCTATAACCAGTATAGTCATGTCTGCCTCCTGTAAGTTCGCTTGCCGTCTGCGTTTGCCCTGAGGTTAATTCGTCGGTATGTGCCTGTCGTTCAGCGCCGGGCGCGCCTGCTGTTAGCGCCGAGCGCGCCTGCTTTTCAGCGCCGCAGCTTCTGAGCTTCAGTTCATGAGCTCCTTTATGACCTCGACAGCCTTCTCGAGCTGGCGGTCGGCTCCGTCATCGCCCATCCAGGTGCTGAACCTGTTTTTGATCGCCAACAGGGTGATGCGGTCGAGCTCTCCGGTCTGCTCTATGCCGTCGAGCTTTTGGACGTCCTTTATGGCGGCCATGGTCTTCGCGTCGAGCTTGGCGTTGGCCTCGACGTTGTAGCCCATGATGATAAGCCTCTGCTGTACAGCGAGTATGTTGACGGAGATATCTCCGGCCTTGGCCTCCTCGCTGTGCCTCATGGTGTAGACACTGTCGAGGATCTTTCTCGCTTCCTCGGCGGAGTAGTTTCCGTTCTGGTGGACTATGTAGTCCGGCTGTATGCCTATGCCGTTTATATCGTGGTGATTCGGAGTCTTGAAGTAGAATACGGAGAGCCTGAGGATGTCGTCGTTGTAGAGATCTATCGTGCTCTGCGCTATTCCCTTGCCGAAGGTCGTCTCGCCCACCATGGGGACCTTGAGCGTATCGTGCAGCCCTCCCGCGAGGAGCTCCGCGGATGACGCCGTGTACTCGTTGACCAGCATGACCACGGGGACTTTCCTCATGGCGTCGGGCTCTGCCTCAGCTATGGCAAAGGGTTTGCCCTGCTTGAAGTATACGGTTATGACTCCGCTGTCCATGAGCTGGTCGGCTATGCTGATGGCGGTCTCGATATAACCTCCGGTGTTGTTTCTGAGGTCGAGTATCATGCCCATCATGCCCTGGTTGAGGAGGGTGAGCCTGGTCTCTAGGAATTCCTGAGCCGTGTCGCTGCTCATGCTCGTGACCTTTATGTACCCGATATTGCCCTCGAGCATCTCGCCGAAGACGGTCATGCTGCGCACGACGCGCCTGGTCACGGAATAAGCGAAGAGCTTGTCGTTCATGCGGACCGAGACGGTCACTACCGTGCCTATCTCGCCTCTAAGCATATTGGCGACCTCGTTGACGCTCTTTCCGCTGACGCTCTCGCCGTTGACGGCGGTTATGACTCCGCCCGACCTGATGCCTGCCTCGTAGGCCGGCCCCGTGGGATTAACGTCCAGAAGGAATATCTCTCCCGCCTGCTCGGTGATGCTGACGCCTATGCCCGCGTAGCTGTTCTCAAGATCGCTGAAGAGCTGCTCGCTGCTGGTCTCTTCGGCGTAATAATAATGGCTGTAGGGATCGTTTAGGACGCTCATGATGCCCTCGATGGCGCCGTTAGCGAGCTCCTCGGTGGACAGCTCGTCCTTGTAGTTGAGCTGCAGATACTCGATGAGGCTCGGCAGCATCTTTATCTTCATCTGCGAGCGGAGCTCCGTGATCTCCTCGTCGGTGAGCTCGCTGCCGCTGTCGGCAGCATATACCGCTACGGAGGCCCCGGCCTTCGCTCCAATGATAAGGAACAGATAGGACATGGACATGACGACCATCGCGGCGACCAGGATGATAGCCGTTACGCGTCCCAGCCTCTTTCTCTTTTCGTATCTCTTAGTTTCTGACATCTTCTACTCCGTAAGTATCTCAAGTTCCAGTTTATTGTTGCTTTCAGAGAGCCCTTTGATGCTCATGCTGTAATCTATGCTCATCTTGGAGCCGGCCTCGGGGCCGTTGTCGAAGCCCCTGATCTCGTTCGTGAGCAGCTCAAGCCCGAAGGCCCCGTAGGGGGTCGTATACTCTCCGGTGAAGCGCTGCCCCTCGCGGAAATCCATCTGAAGGGTGACGTAGTCTCCGTCCTTCCTCATGACCCTGACCATGCTGGGCGTAACGGTCATGAAGGTCTTGCCCCCGTAGAGGCCTGAATCCTCGAGCTCGTCGTAGGCTATCTTCGTGATATTCCCGCGCCGGTACAGGACGCCCTCGGTGATGTACTCGATGACATCGCTCCTGGGCTCCTCCCCCCGCTCGTGTATGTTCACGGTGCCCGTGATCTTAAGTCTGACGTCTTTTTTCATTTCGCCTCTCTCAGGAGCCTCTCGAGCTCCTCCCTGTCGAAATCATAGCTGCTCCTGCAGAAGTGGCAGGTGAGCTCAGCGTGTCCGTCTTCGGCTATCTCGGAAAGATCCTTCTTCCCGATGGATATGAGGGCGCGCTCCATGCGCTCCCTGCTGCAGTCGCAGTGCCAGCGAAGCTCCCTCTCTTCGAGCGCCTCCGGCATGTACTGCTCGGGCATGCCCGAGAATATGAGCCTCAGGAGCTTTCTCACCGGAAGCTCTGGGCCCGGCTCCATGGCGTCCTTCGCGAGAAGGCTCAGCGAATCCATAAAGAAGAGCCTGTCCTCGAGCGCGCTCAGCGCCTCGTCGTCCGCTCCGGGCAGGACCTGGATGATCATGCCTGCTGCCGACGCGACCGCCCCCTCCTCCATGCGCACGCCCAGGGCCACGCTTGAGGGCTGCTGTTCGGAAGTCATAAAGTACTGCGTGAAGTCTTCGGCTATCTCGCCGCTGACCAGGTCTATCCTCCCAACATAGGGCTCCCTGAGCCCTAGGTCCTTTATGACCGTAAGTGTCCCCTTTCCGACGAGGCCGCCCACGTCGAGCTTGCCGTTGCTCTTGAGCGGAAGCTCCACTGAGGGCTCGGATATGTATCCCTTGACGTCGCCCGCGGAGTTGGCGCAGACGAGTATCTCCCTGGCGGGGCCGTCGCCCTTGATCTGGACGGTGAGCCTGTCGCGCTCTCCTTTGAGCATGAGGCCCATAAGGCCAGTCGCCATGAGCGTCCTTCCGAGCGCGGCCGCCGCGGTATGGCTGCAGCCGTGTATCATCGCGGCTTCGGACGCGAGCTCTGTGCCGAGGGTCAGGTATACGCGGTAGGAACCGCTTTTATCTACAGCTATGACAGTATTGTTCATCGCCTTGTTCTCCATGTATATCAATGCACATTATTGTATCATATTCTTTAGGGCAGCGTGAGTTTCTTGTGATATTATTTACTGAAGACGGAAGCGCCCAGCGCGCTGTCTGCAGACCCAAGGAGGGCCTATGAGATCCACGGAAATTAACGCTTACGCGAAGATAAACCTCATACTGAACGTGTCGGAAAGAAGGGCCGACGGCTTCCACGAAGTCGAGACCCTCATGCAGGGCGTCAGCCTGGCCGACAAAGTAAAGGTCTTCTGGGACGAGCTCGGAAGCGCCTCCATGGGGGAGGCGGGAGCCTACGGAAGCGACCTCGAGCTGACGCTCGACTGCGGTGACAGCGAGCTTTCCTGCGGCTCTGACAACCTCGCATATAAGGCGGCAGTGCTCATGCACGCCGAGTTCCATTCGAACGTCACCGAGAGGATAGATATAGAGATAGAAAAGCGCATCCCCGTGGCGGCCGGTCTGGCCGGAGGCTCCGCGGACGGCGCTGCTGTGATCACGGGCCTTGCGAGACTCTGGGGGCTGCTTCCGGAAGCGGGAGACGGGAGCTCCGAAAACAGGGCCGCCGCTTCAGATGGCGCGGGCGAGACCCCGGATAGCGCGAATGGAATCTCGGATGGCGCGAACGGGACGTCCTCAGCCTCCGGGTTCCACGTAGACAGATCGATGCTCGAAAGGCTTTGCCGAGTGGCGGCTGAGCTGGGATCCGACGTGCCCTTCTCCTTCATGCTGCAAAACGGCCTTGCCTCCGCCATAGGGCGCGGCAGGGGCACGGAGCTCGAAGCTGCAGAGAGCCGGCCCATGGACCTCGTGCTGTACACTCCGGACTGCCCGGTATCCACGAAGGAAGTCTACGCGGCCTTCGACAGCCTTCCGAAGCCGGAAAGGGCCTGCTGCGAGGGCTACCTCGGCGCGGCTTCTCTCAGCGGGTCGCTCAGTTTTTGCGGGAACGGCCTCAGGCCGGCGGCTCTCAGCATATGCCCGGAGATAGCGGAAGCGGAAGACGCCATGAGAGAAGCCTTCCCGGACGCGCTCATGATACAGCTCTCCGGAAGCGGGCCGACCATATACGCGGTATTCGAAGAGGGCTGCGGCCCGGACGCCGAGAGGCTCTGCAGACTTAAAAATACAAAGTTCAGCGCAGGCATGCTGAACGCCGCGCGCAGCATAGTATAAAAACAGGCCCCGCGCCTAGCGCGGGGTCTTCCTGATCTCACCTCTCGAATATAACTCCCCCGCCCTGCGTCGGATGATCTATGTATACGATGTCGTCCGCGCTGCTTTTGTAGCGGAGTATGTTCCACACTATCATGATGTCGCCCGCGGCGGAATCCGCCATCACTATCCCTATGATAAGGGTTATGAAAGAGTCTAGGAGTATGCCCGCGATCATGGGTACGATCCCAAGAAGCACCAGCGGCATCAGCGCGCCGAAAATGTACTGACCCTTTGAGAGAGGGACGGCGCAGGTGCAGTAGGGCGTAAGATACTGCTTCATAAAGCCGAACTCGATATCCTTGAAGCCGTTTCCCGTATAGAGCGCCCAGCTCAAACCGTGTATGAGCTCGTGCAGCGGGACCAGTATGACTATAGCCCCCAGCAGCGCCGCGGAGAGAGCAGGGCCTCCGATATTGTGAAAGCCCCCGTTCTTTGCATAATACAGCCAAAGGCCTATAGCAAACAGCGGCACCAGCAGCGCGACCGCGAACACGTTCGCCTTGACTATGCTGATCGTTAGCTCTGTGCGCCTGTAGCCCTTTCCCTCCATCTCTTTGGAGAGCTCCTCAAAGGCGGCGAGCCTTCTCTGCTCTGCCTCGCTGAGGGTCCTTCCCTTTTCGCGGCTGTCGTCGTTGCCGTACTTTTTGTTTCCCATGGTATTCCTTCCGGATGACAGCCCGGCCTTAGATCCGGACCGCTTATTCTGCCTATCGGGCATCCGGGCCGCCCGCAAACGTCCTGTTGATATATTTCCTCACCGCATATATTATATTTTAAAAAGAACTTGCGCAAGCCCGGCGGGATATCCTGCAGAAAGGAAGCAGCACATGAAAAGACCGGTGATACTCATGACAGGCGGAAGCGAGACCGCCAATCTCGGCCAGATCAGGCTCTACAACAACAAGAATTATTCCGAGGCGCTCGAATCCCAGGGGGCTATAGTCCTGAGCGTCTGCGACTGCGATCCCGATACGGTCAGCCAGCTCTGCGAATACGCGGACGGGCTCTTCCTGACGGGCGGCGTCGACATCGAACCCGCGCGCTATGGCGAGGAGACCCTGCCTGAATGCGGTAAGCTCGACCTCTGGCGCGACGAGATGGAATTCGCCTGGGGCAGAGCCTTTGTGCTGGCTGAAAAGCCCATACTGGGCGTCTGCAGAGGCCTTCAGACCCTCAACGTGCTGCTCGGGGGAACGCTGTATCAGGATATACCCTCACAGCTTGGGCTCACGCACGGCAACGGCACGATCCACGAGATCGAAGCGGCGGAGGGCAGCGAGCTCTTCGAATTGTTCGGCAGGAACTTCCTCGTAAACAGCTACCACCACCAGGCGGTCAAGGACCTCGCTCCCGGGCTCGAGATCACCGCGACCTCCGAGGAAGGCAGGATAGTCGAGGCATTCAGGCATACCTTCCTTCCGATCTGGGCCTATCAGTACCATCCGGAAAGGATGCAGGGCGAAGTACGCGTAACGGCCGAGGGACCGGATATGGGCCTGCTGTTCAAGCATTTCGTGGACAAGTGCAGAAAGTAGCGCTTGGCAGCAAAAGAAATACCCCTTTCGAGAGAGCGATCTCTTTCGAAAGGGGTCTATTTTTAAGATCCCTAAGCTTACCTTTCCTGCCCGGGCCTGTTGTCGAGCCAGAGCTTGAGTCCCCTCAGGGAGCGATTCTCACGTATCAGCAGGTCCTGAGCCCTGGCCATGTCGACCGCGCAGAAGCGCAGCTTGTCGCCGGCCTTGAACTGGCCGAGTATCTTCAGATCGACGCTGATGACGTTGGCTATCTTCGCGTAGCCGCCCGTGGTCTGCCTGTCGGATAGCATGATGATGGGCATGCCCGAGCTCACCTGCACGGCGCCCATGCTTATACCGTCGGAGATGATGTCGCTGCCGCCGGCGGATTTTATCTCCGGCCCCTCGAGCCTCATGCCCATGCGGTCGAAGGCCGGCCCCACGACGTATGTGCCATAGAAGAAGGAGTCAATGCCCTCCCTCGTGAACATATCGTCCTGCGGTCCCATGACGACCCTGATCTGGTAGACCTCCTTGGGCTCGAAGAAGACGTCGGCTCGGCGTCCTTCGGCCGAAGGACAGGGCCTGGGCTGCCAGATCGTTCCGAGCGTATCGCCGGCAGCGAGTTTTCTGCCCTTGTATCCGCCCATGGCGGTCTTCAGATAGGTCGAGCGGCTGCCCATGACCTCCGGGACGCTCAGCCCGCCGAAAAAGGCTATGTATGCCCTGAGACCTGTCCTGAGCCCTCCGAAGCTGAGCGTATCACCGCTCCTTACCTCCACGGCCTCGCTGTTTGCGAAGAGCTTTCCGTTTAGCGCCGGAGCCATGTCGGCGCCGCAGACCGCTATAAGGCCCTCGCCCTCGAACTGCAGCGTGGGACCTGCCATGGTGCATTCGAGCACCGCGGCGTCTTCACTGTTTCCGGCTATAATGTTCGCGAGCCTGGCGGAATATGCGTCGCAGACTCCTGCGACGGGCACCCCGTATCTCTGGTATCCGTACCTTCCGAGGTCCTGCACGGTCGTGAGCGGTCCGGGAGAGATCACTTTGATATTCATCTTGAGCCCTCCTTCCCAGCTGCCTGGCCGCCTGAAGCCGCATCATGGACAGGCCCGTTGTTTTCTGCCGTGTCATTGCCCGGCCCGTGGTCTTCTGCCTCGTCATAGATAGGCTCGTAGCGGCCTTCTTCTACTTCTCTTTCTATCTCCTCGTAGCGGGCCCTGTCCACGGGGACGAACCTGATGTACTGTCCCGCCTCGGGCAGTATGGGCTTTTCGCGCCCGGCGTCGTAGAGCCTCACGGGAGTGCGCCCTATGAGCTGCCAGCCGCCCGGGGAATTCACGGGGTAGACGCCGGTCTGTATCCCGGCTATACCGACCGAGCCCGCGGGTATGACCGTGCGGGGCGAAGCGAGCCTCGGTGTAGCGAGGCGCTCATCCATACCGCCAAGATATGGGAAGCCGGGAGTGAAGCCCAGCATGTAGACGCGGTAGTCGGCCGAGCTGTGTATCCTTACGACATCTTCTTCACTCAAGCCGCTGTGCCCGCAGACGTTCGCCATGTCGGGGCCTTCTTCTCCCCCGTAGAGCACGGGAAGGCAGAGCACCTTCTTCGGCCTGTCCTTTGACTCTCCGAGCTCTCCCATCAGGCCGCCAAGCCTTCCGCAGAGCTCTGCGAAGCTTATCTTTTCAGGATCGTAATGCACCGTGAGCGACCTGTAGGTCGGCACGGTCTCGCGGACACCGTCTATGCAGGCGGCTGCGGCGGCTTCATCAAGGGCCGCCACCCTCGCGTTTATCTCCTCGCTTATCTCGTTTCCGAATTCGACGCTCACAGCGCTGTCTCCGGCCGGGAGAAAGCGTACTCCCGCTGCGTTTTTTTCTGTCATATCAACCTCTCAAAGGCGCCGGATCTGCGGCGCGTAAGCCGGCCGTCCTAGCCTATGACCTCTCTGATGGGCGCGATCTTTATGCCTTCGGCCTCGAGCCTTTCCCTGATGGTCCTTACGAACTCCACGGCCTTGGGATTGTCGCCGTGGACGCAGACCGACTGCGCCATGATGGGGACCTCCTCGCCGCTGATCGCGGTGACGACGCCTTCTTTTATCATGCGCACCGTGCGGGCTATGGCCTCGTCCGTGTCCTTTATGACCGAGCCGGGCATGCTGCGTGGGGTAAGGGTCCCGTCGGGCATGTAGGCCCTGTCGGCGAAGACCTCGCTCGCTGCCTTTATACCTACCTTTTCGGCGGCGCTGACCATCTTGCTCCCGGCAAGGGCGAGGAAGATGAGCTCGGAGTCGTATTCGGCTATGGCCTCGGCCACGGCTATGGCCCTCGCCTCGTCTACGGCTATGGTATTGTACATCGCGCCGTGCGGCTTTACGTGCTGAAGCTTCAGGCCGTTCTCCCTGCAGAAGGCGTCGAGGGCGCCCAGCTGGTATAGGGTATAGGCCTTGAGCTCTGCCGGGGTGCAGTCAAGCTTCCTTCGGCCAAAGCCCTGCAGATCTGGATAGCCCGGATGCGCGCCTACAGCGGCGCCGTTCTGCTTCGCGAGCTCGACGGTCCTCTGCATCACGGACGGATCGCCCGCGTGGAAGCCGCAGGCCACGTTGACCGAAGATACGTATTTCGTTACGTCCTCGTCACAGCCCAGCTTGTAGTTTCCGAAGCTCTCTCCGAGGTCGCTGTTGAGATCGACTTTGTACATGGCTTTTCCTTTCTCCCTGTGGCGGGACCTGTTTTCTCTTTCAATACGATTATAATGCAGGGCGGCGCCGCGGGGATAGGATTTTTTGTGGCGCAGGGAAGGCGGAGGACCGATTGGACAGTATGCCGGCAGCATTCGCAAAAAGATCCCCGGATGTTTTACGGCCGCCCCGCTGTGAGACCACGCGCTGCCGCCCGGCCGCGCCTCTCAATACCAAAAGACCCGGAAGACTTGCTTCCGGGCCTGTTGGGTGGAGTTTATCGTTATATTAAGGAGTATCGCTGTATTTAGAACATTCCGGCGCAGACCGCTCCGATGATCACGGAGAGTATGCTTACGGATATGATGCCGCCGATTACTATCTGCGGGACCACGGTCTCCTTCAGATAGGCTTCTTCCTCCGGGGTCTTTGATATGGCCTCGATGGTCTCGGAGCTGATCTGGAAGTTTCCGGGGTAGCCGCTGTACGCCTGGATGGCTACCGCGATCGACATCGGGAGAGACAGCTTGAAGAGCTTTCCTATGAGGATGCCGGGTACGAGCAGTCCGATGAGTCCGATGAGAACTACGCCGGCGATGGGACCGAGGGCCGCGAGCAGTCCAGCGGGGCTGAGGCTCGCGAGGCTCCTTCTCATGCTCATGATCATAGCCATCATGAAGAAGGGCATGAGTCCGGCCTGAGTCAGCGGATCCCTTGTGATGAGCCCGGTCTGCCTTGCGAAGATGCCGAGCAGTATGCCTACCAGGGCGGCTCCGAAGATGCCTCCGGTGCGCGGGGACGCCCAGTTCGCTATGGCGGCGGCTACGCAGCCCCAGATGCTGCACAGGAAGATGTGGATGTACGGGGTGTTGTATTTCTTGTAGAATCTGTCGGCCCAGGGCTCCTTGACTTCCTTCTTCTCCTCTTCAGCGGCGGCCGCCTTGACCTCTCCGTGAGAAGCCTTCCAGGCCTCGGCGTCGAAGTTCTTGAGAAGGTTCAGGGATTCCGCGCGCACGCAGTTCGAGATGACGGGCATCGAGATCCAGCCCTGTACGGTCATTACCAGCAGCAGAGTCGCGGCGAGCTCGGGAAGACCCTTGGCTATTGCTGCGTCCTGCATGAGCGTGGTGGCGATCAGTCCTCCGGAGAGTACCGGGAAGGACGCGAAAGCAAGATCTCTTCCGAATATGGCGCGGCTGACGGTCAGCGTGATGAGTCCGCAGCCTATCTGCGCGGAGACGCACACGAGCACGAGCCTCCACTCCTTCTTGAGGAGCTGAAGGTTAAAGGTGGTGCCGAGGCTTACCAGGATCAGCGCCATCGTGATGCTGTAAACGTTGGGAAGGAATGAATTGTTTACGTCCTGGACGGTGAGAAGGCCGGTCCAGAAAAGTATCATCATGATAGGGAGCGTGAACAGCGAGGAGCCGATACGTCCGCCGGTCCAGCGGCTGACGAGCACGCCGAGGGTGTATATTCCAACCATCAACGTGAACGAATTGATCAAAGACATTATGAGTTTCTCCTATTATTTATTATAAGCGGGCTGCAGCCTGTACCGCAGGGGCACCGGACCGCAAGCCCGCCTCATGTGGCATTTAAGAGTTTTCCGTATCTATTACTTATACGGCCATGCGACGGTCTCGTCTACGGGGCATTCATAGACTTCGCCGTTCATCTTTTCCTTGAACTCGTCCTTTGCGGCCTGGAGCTTCTCGGGAGAGGTCATGATATCGTAGGACGCAATAGCCAGAAGCTTGGCTGCGCGGATCATTCCCTTCATTCCTACGCTGGAGCCGGAGCAGGCTGTGATCTTCCAGCTGTGTCCGCCGCTGAGCGTAGCCGCGGTAGCTTCGCTTACGTTGAAGCCCGGGCAGATGTGCTCTACGTCGCCGTAGTCGGTGGAGCCGAAGCCGTTCTGGTAGTTCGGGGTCTGGTCCTCATAGCTGATGGGTTTGGTCTCGCCGGGCTTGTAGGCCGGGTCGGTCTGGTTGATCTCATCGCAGAACTTGAGCTCTTCCTCGGTGTACTCCTCGAGCGGCACGATCTTCCTGGCGTCCTGTACGGCCTGTCCGAGCACGCTGTTGGGGAGGGTCGGATAGAGTCCGCCCATGCGTACGACGTCGTAGGTGGTGCCGGTCATGATCGAAGCGCCCCTGGCGCACTCGAGTACCTTGGCCTTGGCGTCCTTGAGGGTCGCAGGCTCGATGGCTCTTACGAAATACTTGACGGAAGCGGTGTCCGGAACGATGTTCGGAGCCCTGCCGGCGTCGGTATAGATATAGTGGATGCGGACGTCGTCGGTGAGATGCTCTCTGATGAACTCTACGCCGATATTCATAAGCTGAGCGGCGTCGAGCGCGGACTTTCCGAGATGGGGAGCGCCGGCGGCGTGAGCGGTCTTGCCGTGGAAGTTGACCCAGAAGCCTTCGACGCCGGTCATGAGGCCGAAGCTGTCCCTGCTCTTGGTGCCGGGGTGCCAGGCATAGGTGAAATCGCATTCATAGAACGCGCCGGCCTTCGCCATAAAGCCCTTGCCGGTCATCTGCTCCTCTGCCGGGCAGCCGTAGAAGATAACGGTGCCGGGCTTGCCGCTCTTCTCGAGCGCGGCCTTGAGGCCGATGCAGGCGCCGAGGCAGCCTACGCCGAGAAGGTTGTGGCCGCAGCCGTGTCCGATGCCGCCTTCGACGACCGGTTCCTGATGGCTGCATACCTTCTGCGAAAGTCCGGGCAGGCAGTCATATTCGGCCGCGTAGCCGACTACAGGCTTGCCCTCGCCCCAGGTCGCCCTGATGGCGGTCGGCATTCCGTAAGCGCCTACCTCGACGTTGAAACCGTACTTCTCGAGAACGGCCGCCGTCCATTCAACGGCCTTGAATTCGGTCCAGCCCATCTCAGGGTTGTCCCAGATGTCCTTTGCAAGTTTGCAAAGATCTTCGGCACTCTTGTCGATGCTGTCGATGATGATCTGCTGCATAAAATACACCTCTCTAATTATTTTGAATATTATTATTCGGGACTTTGTTATATGCTGTCTAATCTACCACTGTTTTGTTTTTGGCGCAAGTCTTTTCTATATTACATTTGTGTTTCAAAACAATAGTATGCAAATAAAGCGTATTTTATGCAAATTGTCCGCCGCTAACAAGGCTTTCGCAAAAAGCATATGTAAATTTGGATGATAACGACATTCTATCGATAAAAATGAAGGGTTCGGAAACCGGCGTCTGAGCGGCAGTTCCCCTAAACCGGGGTCATTGTTCTGTATTGAAGAATAGGCGCTTCCGCTTTAAGCGAAAACAAGAAGGTACGCTGCATAAAAAGCGGGGAGAAGGCTCCTTCTCCCCGCTCTGCTTTACCGCCAGGCGCGGAAACTGTATGCGCTGCGCGTACGTCCGGGCAGCGTCTGCTGCCCGTTATATTGGCGATCATTTGGGAAACGCCCACACGTGTCCGCGTATATGGGACAGAAGTTCCCGTCAGCTGCGCTTGAGCTTCCCGAGCAGGCCGCTCCTCTTCTTGTAGTCCGCCCTCACAGACTCGAGCGCATCCTCACTGAAGGATCCGCAGCACGCCATGCTCGCCATCGCCTCGGACACGGCGCCGTAGTTCGTCTCTATGCCCGTGCTGTCGTTTATGAAGGTCGCGGCGCGGCTCCTGTCTATGCCTATGCGGGAGGCGACCTCCTCGGCGTCGATGTTCGCCCCGAGGAAGATGAATTCCCAGCCATACTCGGACCTGGCCCTGTCTATCATCTGCTTAACCTGCGCGTAGCGGTACCTGACGCTGGCGTTCTCCATGCCGTCTGTAGTGATGACGAAGAGAGTGCTCTTGGGCTTCAACGCTCCGAGATGCCTGTGGAGCTTCTGAGTGAAGTTCACCGAGCCTCCGACAGCGTCGAGCATGGCTGTCATGCCGCGCACGAAATATTCCCTGCGGCTGAGCGGCGCAACGTTCTCGATATCGATCCTGTCGTGGATCACCTCGGTCACGTCGTCGAAGAGTATCGTAGACCAGACGACCCTGCGGCCGTCGGCCTTCTGCTTTTCGAGCGTGGAGTTGAAGCCCCCTATGGTGTCGGCCTCGAGCCCCGACATGGAGCCGCTCCTGTCGAGTATGAACACGACCTCCAGATCCGGCCTCTCTACGGTAACGATGTTTGGGTTCTTTTCGGACAGCTGCGGCTCTTCGTTCTTTCTCTTGTCTTCCATGATGTTCCTGCCTTTCCGCCGCCCACGCGGCACTGCGTTTTGATCCTGCGTCTATTCACCGGCACTGCATTTCGATCCGGCGCCGCCTCTGCGGCACTTCTTCAGATCCCGCGCCTGCTGAATGGCGCCTTGCCGTTTCTTTACGCTCACAGGATAGCAGGAAGCGCAAAAACAAAGGTCGCCTCCCGCGCGACATTTCACGCGGAAGGCGAATGCTTTAAAGGGTATCAGTCTATATGGAGATCCCCTAGATCAGCCTCCGAGCAGGGGCAGCTCGTATTTGAAGAGTATGCAGTTGATCTCGATTATGTCGTAGATCCCGTTCTCGATGCAGTACTCGATTATGATATCGGACAGGCTGGCCGGGGAGAGCGCGTAGCCCGCCCGCAGCAGGAGGTCGCGGGTCTCGTCGGCGTTGAGCCTGAGCCCTATCGCGAGCGCCAGGGCCGTATTCTTCGAAGGCCTGTAATTGGCGTCGCCGCGTATCTTCGAAAACAGCTTTCGCGAGATGTTGGCGGCCTTGTAGACCTCAGGGTCCTCGTAGCCCTTGCGGTCTATCATGCGGAAGAGGTGTTCCTGGAAGGTCTCGCTCCTGCTCTTGATCCTGTCGTCGAGGCTCAAAGACGGCATCAGCCCGGAGAACCCGGTCCCGGCGCTCTCGAGCGGTTCTTTGGCCGTCGGCAGCTCGGAATCCCTGGCTGCCAGAAGCGTGGAGTCCCTGGATGTAAGCAGCGCGGAGTCCTCAGCTGTCAGAAGCTCCGGGTCCTCGCCCCTCTCAAGCTCAGGGGCCTCGAATGCCTCCGGCTCAAAGTCCTCAGGGGGCTCAATGCGGGACGCAGAGATCGGGCCCGGTGCGGACCCGGCCTTTTCAGAAAGGCCGGCAAAGCCGCCCTCGTCCGGCCTTCCGCTGCGGTCTTTCCTGCCTATCCTTCCGAAGAGCGATGGGAGGAGCCTTCTGCGGCCTTTCGGCAGCTCTTCCCCGCGTTCGCGCGAAGACTCAAAGCTGTAAGAACCGTAAGCGTTTCTTTGGGCGTCCGAAGCGGTTCTGAGCTCCATGTCATCAGGCGGTGCCGGCATGCCGTAGAGGGCCTGCCCGTCATCCGGGGAGGGGCGCAACATAAGGTCCTTCTCGCCGACGTACTCCTTCACCCCGCTGAAAAGCTTGCCCGAGAGCACGAAGGATTCCGGGTCGTAGACCACCAGGATCACGTCCATGTCGCTGCCGACGAGAAAGTCCGTGATGGCGCCGATCGCCGCCCTGAGGGCGAGGTCCTTCGGGAAACCCAGTGTGCCGGTCGATATCAGCGGGAAGGCTATGGACGCGCAGCCCAGCTCTTCCGCGAGCTTTAAGCTGCTCCTGTAGCAGGCCGCGACGGTCTCCTCCTCGCCGGCATTTCCGCCCTCCCAGGCGGGGCCTACAGTATGGATGACGTACTTCGCGTCAAGGGCGAAAGCGGGCGTAGCCGCGGCGCATCCGGGCTCTATGCAGCCTATCTTCTCCCTCTCTGCCAGCAGCCTGTCATAGCCCGCCGCGGTATATATCGCAAGGTCCACGCCGGGTCCAACTACGGGCCTTCTGTCCGCGGTATTGACAATTGCGTCGGCCGCGACTTTGCTTATGTCGTGTCTTATTATCTCAAAGGGCATCCTAATATCCTTCCATTTTGCCGCAGCCCTCGCTGCGGACCAGGCGGCATCAGTCGCAGCGCGCCGCCTCTTTTCTTCAATATTATACCCCAGGGAAAATAATATTTCCAAATTCGCCCCAAATCATTGACACGAGGGGCTTTTTATCTTAAACTGCCCTTGATTTTATCCACCGGAGACTTCCGAAGCCGAACACATGAGGAGGCTTTCCGGGCAGACGGCCGAAAGACCGGCCCATCCGCAGACGGTCGCCGCGGCATTGCGGCTCACCTACCGGGAGTTGATAGTTCCAAAATGCTCAAAACCGCATACCTTCCGGCTATACCGGGGATGAGGAATCCCGGAGCGGCGCCTGTTTGTGTTCAGGACTGCCAGGAAACGGCCGTGGTAAAATATCAATCGATCCGCAGCGCAGAGAAGACAGCTTCCCTGGGCTTTTTGTATTTTTAAGATAGGAAAGTGAAATGATAGAAGTCAGGCACCTCAGAAAAGAATATGAGGACGTCACTCCGCTTCAGGACGTGAACATCACCATCAACGACGGTGACGTCATTGCCGTGATCGGACCCTCCGGCACGGGCAAATCTACGCTTCTGCGCTGCATCAACATGCTCGAGACCCCGACCTCAGGCGAGATCGTCGTCGACGGCCAGGTCATCAACGACGGCAAGACCGACCTCAATGAGGTCCGCAAGAAGATGGGCATGGTGTTCCAGTCCTTCAACCTCTTCGGGCATCTCACCGTCATTGAGAACATCATGAATCCGCAGATCACCCTGCTCGGAAGAGGCCGCCAGGAGGCCTACGAGAAGGCCATGGACCTGCTCTGGAAGGTAGGTCTCGGCGCTAAGGCCCTGCACTATCCCGACGAGCTTTCCGGCGGACAGCAGCAGAGAGTCGCCATCGCGAGGACTCTCGCGATGGACCCCGAGATCATACTCTTCGATGAGCCGACCTCCGCGCTTGACCCCTCCATGATAGGCGAGGTCCAGTCCGTCATCAGAACCATAGCCAAGACCGGCACCACCATGATGATAGTCACCCACGAGATGGACTTCGCGCGCAAGATCGCGAACCGCGTCATCTTCATGGACGGCGGCGAGGTATACGAGGAAGGCACTCCCAAGGAGATCTTCGAGCGTCCCAAGAAGGACAAGACACGCCGCTTTATCCAGAGGCTCAGCACCCTCAGCTACAGAATCGAGGGCACCGATTTCGACTTCGGCGTCGTCGTAGACGAGCTGCAGGCCTACGCCGAGAAGCTGCTCATCGAGAACGAGCGTACTTCCAAGCTCCAGATCGCCCTCGAAGAGATAGTCGTCAACAACCTCTTCGAGATGGAGGATCCCAACATCTACGCGAGCATAGACTACTCCGAGAAGAGCGACGTGCTATCGCTCGACCTCAAGTACAAGGGCGAGCACTTCGACCCGAAGACCTCGGACAACGTGCTCTTCAATTCCATACTCGCCGAGAAGACCACGACCCTTACCGACGAGATACTCGAGGATTCCCCCAAGTGGTACAACAACCACACCAATATCAGCCTGAGATGGGAGGACGCGCAGTAATGAAAAGAGTATTCGCATCCGGCGGCAGCGCCGCAAGAAAGCTCACGGGGATCAACGGCTCAAAGCGCGCCCTGCGCAAGGCCCTCGTGCTGACCCTCGTGCTCGGCATACTCATGGGAAGCCTCACGAGCTTCGCCGCCGCGGCTCCCATGGAATCCAAGAACGGCATCACCCAGATCAGCCAGCTCGACGGAAAGAACATAGGCGTACAGACCGGCGTTCTCTACGAAGACGAGATCAAGGACGAGATCGAAGGCGAGACCTGGCTCTACTACAAGATGCCCAACGACATGATCCCCGCCCTCGAATCCGGCAGGATCGACGCCTACCTCATCGAAGAGGTCGGCTTCTACGCTCAGAGATACGAGCACCCCGAGCTCATGAGGCTCGAGGAGAAGGCCGGCGAGAGCCAGTTCGCGGTCATCGTCGGAAACAACAGCAAGCAGGATACCCTCTTCCCCCAGATCCAGGAGTTCATAGCGGAAGGCCTCGAAAGCGGCTGGCTCTCCGAGCTCTACGATTACTGGGTAAAGAACTGGGATCCCAACACCTGCGTCATCAGGAACGTCCCCGAGACAACGGGTGAGAACGGCACCGTCATCATCGCCATCGAAGGCGGCTACGAGCCCTTCTCCTTCGAGGCCGGCGGATACTACTCCGGCTACGACGTAGAGTTCATGATGAACTTCTGCGCCAAATACGGCTACAGCTGGGACTTCCAGGCCATGGAATTCGACTCCATCGCCCCGGGCGCCATCTCCGGCAAGTATGACTTCGGTATGAACATCGTAGTCGACGAGGAGAGGGCTGAGGCCTCCGTGCTCTCCGATCCGTACTACACCTGCGACCTCGTTTTCGTCGTCGAGGGAGAGTACGAGGGAGACATGGGCTTCTTCGAGAGGATGGCCTACAACTTCAACAAGACCTTCATCAAGGACGACCGCTGGAAGCTCTTCGCCGAAGGTATAGGAAGGACCATGCTCATCACCGTCGCTTCCGTGGCTTTCGGTACCGCGCTCGGCTTCGCGGCCTACCTGGCATGCCGCCACGGCAACAAAGCGGCCAACGCCATAGTCGGCTTCATCAACTGGCTCGTCGAGGGCATCCCGACCGTCGTGTTCCTGATGCTGCTCTTCTTCGTAGTTTTCGCGAGCACCCCGCTCAGCGGCACCGTGATATCCATCATAGGCTTCTCGCTGATCTTCGGCTGCGGCATGTACGGCATGCTCAAGGTCGGCTTCGGCGCCATCCACAGAGGGCAGTTTGAGGCCTCCACCGCTCTCGGCTACAGCGACAACCAGAGCTTCTTCAAGATCCTGCTCCCGCAGGCCGCGCAGCACTTCCTGCCTATCTACAAGAGCAACGTCATCTCCCTGCTCAAGGAGACCTCGGTAGTAGGCTACGTCGCGGTACGAGACCTCACCAAGATGGGCGACCTCGTCAGGAGCCGCACCTACATCGCGTTCTTCGCGCTGATCGCCGTCGCGATCATGTACCTCGTGCTCGAGGCGCTGCTGACCGCGATCATCAGCAGGGTCCAACTCAGTGTCGATCCCAAGCGCAGGTCCAAGGACAAGATCCTGGAAGGGATAACGGAAGTAGAATAAATAATCAGCAGAGAGTCCAGGTGCCCTCGGGGACTGCTCGCGCTTAGTCCTCATGCAGTATGTTGAATGACGAAGACCTCGTTTTACGAGGTCTTCTTTTTATGCTGCGTGCCCGGACCCGTGCGGCTGTACCGCCGCACAGGTATCCCTGAAGGGCTCCCTCCCGGAGGGCCGGAGCCGCTCCCGGCGCTTGTTCTCGGCGCACAGAATAAAATGTTTTCCCTTATAGCATTTAACACAAAGCAGGAATATAATGGACGGGTAATCCAAGGGAAAGGAGAAAGGGCATGCCCATAGTACTAAGGCTCATACTCACGCTGGTCTCAGCAGTGTTAGGAGTTTTCGCCGCGAAAAAGCTCAAGCTTCCCGTGCCCTTCATGCTCGGCGCCATGCTCGGCGTCGCTGTATTCAACATTTTTAGCGGCGAGGCCTGGTTCCCCAGGGAGATCAAGACCTACACCCAGTCTATATCCGGCGCCTACATAGGACTCTCTCTCACCCGCAGGGACATCAAGAACATCAAACAGCTCATAGCGCCGACCCTTGTGATGCTCTTTGGTTTTCTGGTATTTACGACCGGCGTTGGGCTTATTTTATTCAAAGTCTTCGGACTCGACATGGCGACGAGCTTCCTCGTGGCCATACCGGGCGGCGTTACGGAGATCTCGCTCATGGCTTACGACGTGGGCGCGGACCCCGCGATAGTATCGTTCCTCCAGACCTTCAGGGTATTCGCCGTATACCTCATCTTCCCCGCGATGATAACCAAGACCCGCGAGCGCGTCGGCATTGAGGAGACAGAGGCGCTCGAGGGCGAGGCTGACGGGCCGAAGCGGGAGTACTTCATAGACCGCTTCATCCCTGACAACGACGTGCTGAGGCAGCTCATGACCGCCGTCATAGGCATCATCGGAGGCCTTATCGGCAAGGCCACCGGCCTTCCCGCAGGCACTCTTTCGTTCGCGATGATAATGGTCATCATAGTCCACATCAATTCGAACAAACTCCATCTAGAGCGCAAGTACAAGCGCTACGTCCAGGTGCTCTCGGGTACGCTGATCGGCCTATCCATATCCATGGATACCGTCCACAGCTTCGGGAAGATAGTCGCGCCGGCGCTCTCGCTCATATTCTTCTACGTGGCCGCGAACTATATCATAAGCTGGTTCATGGCGAAGACGAAGAAGATCGATTTCATATCCTCCATGTTCGCTTCCGCCCCCGGCGCCGCGAGCGACATGGCTCTGATCGCCTCAGACATAGGCGGCGATTCCCCCAAGATCGCCCTTCTGCAGATAATAAGGCTCGTAGCCTGCTACTCGATATATCCCATGTGGACCAAGCTTCTCATGGGCTGGCTGGCGTAGATGCGTAAACGCTCCGCAGCGGAAAGTACCATCGTTCACATCCAAACATCGAATATATAAATAAGGAGCACCCATGATAAACAAGATCAACGAAGCGCTTAAGCGCCGCAAGAGCGAATGGCTCGAGGAGCTCGCGGCCCTCGTGCGCCAGAGGAGCATAAGCGCCTCGGGAGAAGGTGTAGAGGAATGCGCGGAGCTCTTCGCCGAGATAATGAGAAGCTCCGGGATAGAGGCCCAGGTGCATTACGTGCACGAGGGCAAGGGCAAGCCCTATCCCTTCGTAACCGGCCTCGCGGCTGCCTGCGCGGCTGACGGCACTCCCATAGAAGGCGCCCCGACCATGCTGGTCTACGGACACTACGATGTCAAGCCCGCCGGGGACCTTTCCGAATGGCTCAGCGATCCCTTCGAGCCTGAGATCAGGGACGGCCGCATGTACGGACGCGGAGTCTCGGACAATAAATGCCAGATCTTCATGTACGTTAAAGCGGTGCAGATCTGCAAGGAGGAGTTCGGCTCCCTGCCCTGCAACGTCAAGTTCATATTCGAAGGCGGCGAGGAGGAGGGCAGCCCCGGGCTCGCGGAATTCCTCAGAAGCCACAGGGAGCTGCTTGCATCTGATTTCTGCCTCAACTCGGATGGGGCTATGCATGAATCTCACAGGCCCACGATCAAGCTTGGCACCAAGGGCTACTACGCGCCCATACTCGAGATCACCTGCGCCAACCGCGACGTCCATTCGATGCACGGGCCGACCGTCCCCAGCGCCGTATGGAGGATGATAGAAGTCCTCTCAAGCATCAGGCGCTTCGAGGACAGCTACGTGCTCATAGACGGCTTCTACGACGATATAAGGCCCATCTCAGACGAGGAGAAGGCCGCGCTCGACTCAATGCCCAACGACGGCGCCGTTACACTTGAAGAACTGCAGCTCGACCACTTCGCCATGGGTCCGCACGGCGACGACTACAACTACAACTTCGTCTTCGAGCCCTCGAGCAACATCAACTCGATCAGGGGCGGCTTCCCCGGCCCCGGCGACAACAACGTAGTCGCCCACTACTGCCGCGCGAGGCTCGACTTCAGGCTCGTCCCCGATCAGGACGCCCGCGATATCCACGAGAAGTTCATGAAGCACCTTGAAAAACACGGCTTCACCGACGTTAAGGTCACCCCGGGCGAGCTCGGC
The DNA here is from genome assembly GCA_017417045.1 of Bacillota bacterium. GTDB lineage: Bacteria > Bacillota > Clostridia > Peptostreptococcales > Anaerovoracaceae > RGIG2707. The sequence goes on along the minus strand of JAFPZZ010000038.1, from coordinate 41,416 downwards.
ACCAAGCCCGTACGCATCCCCGTCACCAACAAGTACGTACAGACCATCATAGGCTGCCTGCGCGACGCCTATGGCAAGGAACCCATAGTCTACCCGAACGGCGCCGGATCCGGCCCGCTCTCGACCTTCAGCGAGGCCGTCGGCGTCGAGACCGCGATCCTGCCCATGTGCGCCGCCGACCAGTGCGAGCACGCCCCCAACGAGAACATGCGCCTCGAAGACTTCGAGGACGGCATCAGAGCCTGCACCCTCATGCTCGTCAGGCTCGGCGAGATGGGGAAGTAAGGGGCTGCCGGTCTCTGGATCCAGAGACTGAAGACCCAGCGCTTCCTCCAGCAAAAGCGCTTTACTGAATGGGCTTGCGCCAGGCACACTGCCCGATAGTGATTAAACCAAACCCTCCGCGATCGCGGAGGGTTTTTCGTATGCTGTGAGCTAACCATTAGGAACCGTCACCACATACCCCATCTAGATCTCGCTCATCACAGGCTTTTCCGGGATGAATTCGGCGTCCACGCCGAGGTGGCGGAACCAGCTGACCATAGCCATGGGAGCGAACTTCTCGGTGGAATAGTGGGTGCCGCCGATGAGGTTGATGCGGTGAGCCTTCGCGGCCTCGTGAATAGCCTGGGTGTAGTCCACGGTCGGGGCTGTCACGCCGAGCACGAAGGTATTTATGTTCAGGTCGGTGAGCCAGTCGTAGGCGTCCACGCTCTTGGCAGCGCCGGTCATGATGGCGAAGCGGCCGTTTACGAGCTCGCTGTCGCCGTACTGGTACAGCGCGCAGCGGTGGCCGACGGTATTCTCAAGGCAGAGCTTGAGCTCCTCGGCGGTCCTGTACGGGCTGTGGTTCAGCGCGCCTATATCGAGGCCGTTCTGCGGATACCAGGAGGCGTAGGGCTCGCAGCGCATTGCCCTGGAAAGGCTCACGCCCGTGGAATAAAAGCCGAAGGCATCCATGGGTATGTGATAGGCGAAGAAGTTTATCCCGCGCTTTTTCATCTCCTCGAAGTAGTACTCAGGAAGGTCGCCGTAGCCCGCCTGGAGGCTGGGCATGGCCGGCCGCGGGTGGTGGGTGTAGACCATCACGTTCGTCTCGCCGCGCTCGAAGATGTTGTCGAACACCTCCGGGCTCGCGAAGCACGCGGTGTAGACCTTCTTTACGACGTCGGAATTGTGCTCCTGCAGGCCCTTCTTGGGGAAGACGTCCGTGCAGCGCTCGGGCTTGAACTGTTCCTCGAGCCTGTCGTAGAGGAACTGCGCGTCTATGGTTTTCTGTAAGATCATTTTCAGCCTCCTTGGGGATCGCCATTAAGCTTTGTGCTGTCTGTAAACGCCTGCGCGGCGTTGAGTATCATGTGGACGGAGACCTCTAAAGCCGCTCCGGATCGAGGTGCTCCCAGGCGAGGTCCATGACGGTCTGCGCCTCGTAGCGCTCTACGCTGCAGCCCCCGGTCGTGACGATGACAGTGTCCTTCTCCGGCCAGACGATGATAAGCTGCGCCTTGATGCCGTCGGCGCGGTAGGCACCGTTCTCGCACATCCAGAGCTGGTAGCCGTAGCCGCTGCGGCAGGCCGTGTATGGCTTGGGCACTGTGTGCTCGCTGTTGTCTGAGTGGAAGCGCGAGCATTCCTCAATCCACGAGGCCGGCACGAGCTGCGTGCCGCGCCAGCTGCCCTTATTCCTGTAAAGCTCGCCTATCTTCAGCATCCGGTCCGGGCTCAGGTACAGTCCCGCGCAGCCCAGGGCAAAGCCCATGGGGTCCTTCTGCCACGGAGGATCGATGATACCGAGAGGCTCAAGCACGCGCGGCCTGAGGTACTCCGCGAGGTCCTGCCCAGTCCTCTTCGCGACGGCATAGCCCAAAAGATAGCTGTTCGACGAGTCGTAGAGGAACTTTTCACCCGGCTCGCGCGCAAAGGGCTGCTTCATATAATAGCGAGCCCAGAGCGGATCCTCGATGTCGCCCCTCTGGCTGCCAGACATGAACACCCGCTCGTGCCCGGCCGTCATGTCCAGAAGATGGCGCACGCGCAGCCTCTCTAGCTGCGGGGCGTGGGCCTTCGGTACGAGCTCCGGGAATATGTCGACGACCCGCTCGTCGAGGCCGAGCTTTCCTTCCTCTATCGCGAGGCCTACGGCCAGGACCATTACGCCCTTGGTGGCTGAATGCATCACGTGCGGAGTGTCGCGGTCCCCGAGCCAGAAGTGCTCGGCGGCCAGCTTTCCGCCCGTCATCACGCTGACGGAATGCAGCTCTATATTCGCGGCTTCGATGCCTTTGATGTAGTCTTTGAGCATAGAGTAACCCCCTTTAGCTTTCCAGCGCCTCGTCATATGCAGCCTTAGTGCGCGGGTCAAACAGGACCCAGAGCACGAGGTCGAAGGCGTCCGGATGCTCCGAAACATAGGCTCGTACGGCAGCCGCGGCGACCGATGCGGCTTCCCGGACGGGATAGCCGTAAACACCCGTGGATATCGAGGGGAAGGCAACGGTCCTGATCCCCCGTTCCTCCGCCAGGGCGAGAGAGCTCTCATAGCACGAGGCGAGCAGCTCAGCCTCCCCGTTCACGCCGCCGCGCCATATCGGACCGACGGTATGGATCACGTACTCACAGGGCAGATCGTAGGCGCCTGTGATCTTCGCCTGGCCCGTGGGACAGCCGTTCAGCGTGCGGCATTCAGCGAGCAGCCGCGGTCCCGCGGCGCGGTGTATGGCTCCGTCGACGCCGCCTCCGCCGAGCAGCGACTCGTTCGCCGCGTTGACGATGGCCTGCACCCCGTGATCTTTTGTGATGTCTCCGAGAACTGTTCTTATCTCTGTCATGGGGTCCTCTCTTTATGGGATATACTTGGAAAGATACTCTCTCAAAGCGTCATCGCAGGCATAAACATATGTGCCCTTGATGCCGCGCGTAAGGAGCGTATAGTATACGTTCAGGATCTGTCTCCTTAGAAGCTCCATATCTCCATCAACCGTGCGGCCGAGCGAGTCTTTGTAGTCTTTCTGGGATATTTTGATCTCTCTGGTGACCTTGTCGTAATATACGTCCGGGCCGATGATCACTCCGGCATAATTCAAATCATAGCCCTGTATCGTGTGGATGCAGCCAATCTCATCGATGGCCTTATCACTGTTTACCCAATCCAGAAGCGTCGAATTCCATCTGTACTGTTTACCATTAAAATCGAAATCGTAAGCTTTCTTATCCTTCTTGCTCTTCCATTCCCAGGCATAACCGGCTACTGTTCTGCAAAGCTTCTCTTTATCCTCCAATGCTTTAATGGAAGTTATCAAATCATTTGGATCATTGAACAGACGGAAATCGTAACCCTCAAACGATTCTCTGCTCTCGGGCGGGTCGTTGCTTAATATCCTTCCAATATAACGGATATACGCATCGCCAGCCTTGCATCTGAACTGCGTCTCCAAACTATACTGCGACACAACGCGTTCCTCTGATGAAGACTTCAGCAGGGCCTCTATGTCCTGGGGTTGTATGTCAGAAGGCCTTACAGACTGATTTCTGTCATAGAACAAGATCTGGTGCTTACTGCATGCAAGGATCCAGTCAAGCTCCGTACCGTCTTTGCCGAGATCGAGAGCCTCGTTGATGCTGTCGTGTTTAGGATACTGAGATAGTGCTTTTCTGCGGTGAAGTCTATGCGCCTCGTCAACTATAAGCAGATCGTATTTTTCATTCACCACATCTGTGGGCTTAAGGATCATGGATTTGTCCAAATTTCTGATATGATCGGCCACCCCTGAAATCGTTTTTCTCAGGGCTTGCATTGGGACGACCATGCCTATCTTCATTCCTTTAAACGTCGCGCTGAGATTCTCATGTTTCTCTATGAACTCCTCCGGAGCTTCATCCATCTCTATATCAAACTGGCCATTGGTATTGTTGTCCGCAAGAAGCTTCAGGAGATAGACTGCGAGTACTGTCTTGCCTGTGCCCGGACCACCCTGCACGACCGTGCAGGAACTTCTTCCCTGTAGTTCTTCCATATAGAGACCTACGAGAATCGACGTCATTGCTCTGTATTGATCCGGAGAAAGAGCTTTGTATGGCGAGTATTTGAAAAGGTCGCTCGCCTCGATCTCATCTATAGTGTGTCGGGCCAGCTTTTGCTTTCTGAGTTGCTCCCATATCTCATCAAACTGATCTTCGTAATGTTTTTTATCGTAATAGTTATGGTTTGAGACACCTCCGTTGCCATTCAGGAGGTCGTATTTCTTATCGCTTGCGGCATATTTTATAAGGAACGACTCCAGATCAAGAATGACTGATTTATTAAATGTATCATCAGTAATGACATGGACTTTGGTCATCCTCTGTTTATCGGGATTTTTAAGATGTTGCTCGGAACGATTCTGCATGTTTACAGTCTCGCCAATGTAAGCCTCATTATCATTGTTCAGCACGTAAACCACAGGCCAGTCAGCTATCTTCTTCTTTTTAGCTATGCTGTCCGGATAAGAATCATTGAAATCTCCGTGGTAGATGGTAGCCATGGCACCTCTTGAAACGTATCTTATCTAGCTTTTTTACGACTAAAACTCTAACTGTTATTTAATTGATTATATCATGATTCTCTTTATCATTATTCCCATAATTCCACAGGCTTCGAAAGGCGTAAGGGCAATTGCCATAGATCAGAATAACCTACACCAGATGGAGATCTTCGTGGGCATAGAAATGGACACCGTAGCCCTGCACATAACAGCGCTGTAATCCGAAGCTGAAAATGGCAAACACAAAAATAGGGAACTTTTCTGGGTATTTACGCCTCAAAAAGTCCCTATATTTATATTCTGCGCTCACAGCTATTCTGTACTCACAGCAGAGGTTCATGATACGGCATCATGCCATAGGTCTTAAGAAACGCCGACTCCTGGGCGGTGAAGGTGGCGTCGCCGTTCTCGGGATCGAGCGCAAGGGCTATGATGGCCTTGCCGTCCGTTGTTCCCTGGCTTATGGGATGACCCTCGTCGTCGAATATGTACCTGAAGCCTTTATAGGTCGTACTTTCTTCCATTCCGTAGCCGGTGGTAACATCGCCGATCACTTCTCCATAGTACCTGTTGTCCTTCATCTCTCCCTCAAATCTGGCATATCGGGGGTCGCTGAGCCTTCTGGTCGAGTATATGTATTGGACGAAGGGGCCGTTGGCGCTGTCGTCCCTGAACTCTCCTATGACGATCTCGTCGACGTATCTGCCCGGATCGTCCTTGTCGATCCTGAGGTACATATGCGCCCCATTGCCGCTGCGCTTCCCGTCGGCGTCATATTCGCCGTGGTAGAGAGAAAAGTAGTTGTTGTCGTAATGGACTCCGAATCTCTGACCGGAGGAGGTCTCGGCTACGATAGGATACTCGACATAAGGGCCGGCATCATGACAGTCTTTTCTGAGACCGCTCGCCGATATTGCTGCAAACATGTTCTCGTAGTCTTCAGCCAGCATGCCCGGTTCTACGACCTTGTCTGCCAGATCCTTGATCTCCTGCTCCAGCAGGGATCTGAGTCCGGGGCGGAATATATCGTCGACGGCATGGCAGATAAGATCGCTCTGGAAATACCTGCCGACCGCATTATTGTATAGGCTTATGGCCGGACTCACGCCATTTCCCAGGGTCTCCTTCATTACGTTGCCCAGGAACTGCGCCGTCCAGCTCTCGGCGTCCGGGGCGAGCTCCGGGAAGCGGCTTCCCATCTCGTCGAGCATATCGAGCATTCCGTCCATGCTTGAGCCTTCGCTCGAAGCCTTGAGGACTTTCGCGTAATAGACGTCCTTGATCCTCGTGAGGAGATCTTCCTCGTCGTAGCCCGCGCTGAGGCCCTGCTCGTAGATCTCCAACGCATTGTCGTAGCTGCCGGCTTTGTACTGCGCCTCAGCCTCGGAGACGAGCTTTTTGTATTTGTAGCCGTCTGAGTTCGTGTAGAAATAATAACCGGCTCCGGCGGCGATGAGGATCAAGGCGAGCGCTATGACGAGCTTCTTCTGACCCTTCTTTTTGGGCTCAGCCGCGCCTTGGAGCGGCGCCGCTTCCGGCGTCCCCGGCCCCGCGGCCTCGGTGCGGGCCGTCTCCGTTATGATTACCTCCGGCTCGATCTCCTCTATCCCTACCACTTCGGGCACGACTTCTTCTATCCCGGCCGCGTCAGTTTCAGCTTCTACTATCCCGGCCGCATCGGGTCCGATGACCTCGGGTTCAACGGCTTCGGGTTTTTTGTTCTCGTTTTCCATTTCGTATCGCTTCTCTGCCGCATCTCGCGGCCCTTCAGGGGGTTTTCCTGTATTTTATCACAAGACGGATCGCTTGTGCTGCGGCCGCGAGATTTCCTTCGAGCCTGGGCTGTGTTATCATAATAGTCAAAGAAGCGAGGTAATATTATGCAGGAGATCAAATGCCCAAACTGCGGGACCGTCTTTCAGGTGGACGAGAGCGGCTACGCCCAGATCCTTCAGCAGGTAAGGGACAAGGAGTTCGAAAAGGAGCTTGAGCGCCGGGAGCGCGAGCTTGCCGAAAAGCGCGAGAGCGAGCTGAAGCTGGTCCGCATGGAACAGGAAAAGAGCTACGACCAGGCCCTCTCGAAGAAGGACAGCGAGATCGCGGGCAGGGACGAGCAGATAGCTGAGCTGAAGGGACTTTTGGAAAAGGCCGGGACAGAGCTCAAAGCTTTGCAGGACAAAGCAGGCATGGAGCTCAAGGCCCAGCAGGACAAGGCCGATATGGAGCTCAAAGCCCAACAGGACAAAGCCGAGATCGAAAAGAAGCTCGCCGTGAGCGAAGCCGTTCAGGCAAAGGAGCGCGAGCTTTCCGAAAAAGGCACAGAGATCGCGAAGCTCAAAGGCGACCTGGAGCTGCAGAAAAAAGAGAGCGCCCTGCGCGAGAGCAGCCTGGACGAGAAGCACAAGGGCGAGCTGAAGCTGCGCGACGAGGAGATCGAACGCCTCAAGGATTTCAAGGCTCGCCAGTCGACCAAGATGATAGGCGAGAGCCTCGAGCAGCACTGCCTTACTCAGTTCAACCAGATCCGAATGACGGCCTTCCCGAACGCATATTTCGAGAAGGACAACGATGCGCGCACGGGCAGCAAGGGCGATTTCATATTCAGGGAGGCGGCCGACGGCACGGAGTTCATCTCCATCATGTTCGAGATGAAGAACGAGATGGACACGACCGCTTCAAAGCATAGAAACGAAGACTTCTTCAGGGAGCTGGACAAGGACCGCCGCGAGAAGAACTGCGAATACGCTGTGCTGGTATCGCTGCTTGAGAGCGATAGCGAGCTTTACAACAGCGGCATAGTGGACGTCTCGTATCGCTATCCGAAGATGTACGTCATCAGGCCGCAGTTCTTCATCCCGATGATAACGCTGCTCAGGAACGCCGCGCTGAACTCGCTGAAGTATCAGCGGGAGCTTCAGATCGTGAGGGATCAGCAGCTGGATCTTCGCAATTTCGAGAGCGAGATGGCGGCCTTCAAGGAAGGTTTCGCGAGGAACTACGACATAGCGAGCCGCAAGTTCAAGACCGCGATCGAGGAGATAGACAAGACCATAGACCATCTGCAGAAGACCAAGGACGCGCTGCTGTCCTCGGAGAACCAGCTGCGGCTGGCGAACAACAAGGCAGAGGATCTGAGCATTAAAAAGCTCACGAAAAACGCCCCGAGCGTGAGGGCGATGTTCGAGGAAGTCAAAAGGGAAAGCGATAAGCCGGACGGAGAATGGGACGGATAGCCGGGCTGCGCGACTGTCAGTCGGGCTGCCGATGCACCGTTAGCCCGCCACGATCCGGACGGGCTGCTGCCCGCCGGCGTCCGAAGGAGGAAGGCCTACAGCTCTGAAACGTAGGCCAGCATCTTTGCCGCGTCGTCGGCTGTCTTGACCTTGTCATTCGCGAAGATTATAGTCCCCTCTTCGTCTATCAGATAGGTCGTGCGGACGACGCCCATGGAGACCTTGCCGTAGAGCTTCTTTTCCTTCCAGATGTCGTAGGCTTCGATGGTCTTTTTCTCGGGATCCGAGAGCAGGGTGAACTTCAGTTCGTAATTGGTCTCGAACTTCTTGTGGGAAGCGACGCTGTCCTTGCTGACGCCTACCACGCAGACGCCCTTCCCTGCGAATCCCGCGGCTGCCGCGGAATATCCCGAGGCCTGCTTGGCGCAGCCCGAGGTGTTGTCCTTGGGATAGAAATAAAGCAAAAGCTTCTTCCCCCTGTAATCCTCAAGGCTGTGAAGCTCGCCGTTCTGGTCGGGAAGAGTGAAAGAAGGGGCTTTGGTGCCTGTGCTGAGCATGCGTTACTCCTTTCTATATTTATACCGAAACAATTATGCCAAAACGCCGCGGGGCGCGCTGATATGCGCCTGCGCGGTTTTTTAGTAAACTATCGCGCTTTTTCCGGTCGGCGCCTGCGCGGCTTTTTGATCGGCGCCTGCACGGCCTTTTTAATTATCTCAGACCCTGTTTTCTCTGATCATCCGGAGCTATCTCAGCGTCGCGGCCATTATGGCTTTGATCGTGTGCATGCGGTTCTCGGCCTCGTCGAAAACGACGGAAGCGGGGCTCTCAAAGACCTCGTCCGTGACCTCCATGGCGTCTATGCCGAAGCGCTCGTAGATATCGCGGCCTATGCTGGTCCCGAGATCGTGGAAGGACGGCAGGCAATGCATGAAGAGAGCCTGAGGCCCGGCGGCCTCCATGACTCGTGCGTTCACCTGGTAGGGCAGCAGGTCTTCTATGCGCTCCTTCCAGAGCTCGTCGGGCTCGCCAAGAGCCACCCAGACGTCGGTATATATGACGTCGGCGCCCTTCGCGCCGCACAGGGGATCGCTCTCGAAGCGTATCTCGGCTCCGGTCTGTGCGGCTATGGCGCGGCACTTATCCGCGAGCTCCCTGCCCGGGAAATATTTCTCCGGCGCGCAGGCCGTAAAGCTCATACCGAGCTTGGCGCAGGCTACCATGAGGGAGTTCGAGGTGTTTCCATCGGTGTCCCCCAAATACGCCAGTTTGACGCCCTCGAGCCTTCCAAGGTGCTCCCTTATCGTCATCAGGTCCGCCAGAGCCTGCGTGGGGTGGAAGTCGTCCGTAAGGCCGTTCCATACGGGCACGCCGGCGAAGCGCGCGAGCTCCTCGACCCTGTCCTGGCCGAAGCCGCGGTATTCTATGCCGTCGTACATGCGGCCGAGCACGCGAGCAGTGTCGGCTATGCTCTCCTTCTTGCCGAGCTGCGAGCTCGCGGGGTCGAGGAAGGTGCTGTGCATGCCGAGGTCCGCCGCGGCAACCTCGAAGGCGCAGCGAGTGCGGGTCGAGGTCTTCTCGAATATAAGGGCGATATTCTTTCCCTCGCAGAGCCGGTGCGTTATACCGGACTTTTTCATGGCCTTGAAGCGCGCCGCTTCGTCCAGAAGGTAAAGTATCTCTTCGGAGCTGAAGTCCATGAGCGTGAGAAGGCTTCTTCCTTTAAGATCTGTCATTTGACTCTCCGTTAAACTAAATGGTCTCAGGCCTGTGGCGCTGCGCCAAACGACCTGCTCGGCGTATTTTTCTGTTCCTGACAGTCGGCTCAGCGTGCTTTTTCTGTGCGAGGCAGCCGGCTCAGCGTCCTTTTCTGTTCCAGGCGTAGCCGACCACGGCGCCCGTTACGCCGCCGAGTATGTGGCCGAGCTGGGATACGTTGTCTATGGCCGTGAGGCCGTTTATGAGCTCCTGCCCAATGTAGATCCCCGCCACAAGTATGAAGGTGAGCGGGATCTCGCCGGCCTTGAACTCCGTGAACGAGGTCAGGAGTATGAACGCGAAGACGACCCCGCTCGCTCCGGAGATTCCGGAGCCGGGGAAGAACACGGCGTTAACGACGGAGGTGACGAGGGCCGTGATGGCGATGACGCCGACGATCCTGCGCGAGCCGTACTTCTCCTCGAGCATGGGTCCCAGCAGGAGTATGTAGCTGATATTTCCGAGGAAGTGGCTCCAGCCGCTGTGGCCGAAGACGTAGCTGAACGCCCTGAAATACGTCAGCGGATCGGCGAGCGAGGAGCGGTAGGTCATGAAGTATCTCCAGGTGATCTGACCGCCGGTCATTATCCCCAGTACGGTAACGACCAGGCAGATGGCCGAAAAGGCCAGCACCGCCGGCGCGTTGAGGACTATGCGAACTCCCTTCTTTTTCATGAACATGCCTGCCTTTCATTCGCGCAGCCGCGCGATGCTTTCAACGTACTTTGGGCAGCGTATTCTGTTTGATTTGCATATGCTCGGGCCATGCCTGCGCTAAGGACCTTCCCTTAGCCGCCCTGCTCCTACGCCTTATTGAAATAATAGCCCTTGAGGCCCCTCGTCTGGGGATCGCCGGGATCCGGCGCGTGCAGCAGGTCGTGGTAAAACACGGGGAGGAACTCCTCGAAGACTATCCTTCCGCTGAGCTGGGCGAGGCGGTAGCTGTAGGGGCCGGCTGAGCCGGACTTGAGGAACTCCACGTTGCCTATGTGCTCGGCTAGCTCGTCCTCCGGCACCCAGAAGCGCGTCTGCATGACTCTCTCAGAATAGTAGCCGATCAGCTTGACGTGGTCGTCGCCGTAGTAGTTGCCGGCGTCGTAGGCGCCGATGAGCTCGATGATCTTGGCGCAGGTGTGCACCCAGCACTCCTTGTCCAGGCAGTAGTCGTTGTCGTATTCGTAGGCGTCGAGGTATTCCATGACGCGTCCGTGCTGCAGGAGCCAGGACCTGTACATCGGGTAGAAATAACGGAAGACGTCGCTTCCGCTGTTCTTCATATCGTGGAGGAAGCAGTCGAGAGCGAAGCTCTTTTCTATCCTGGAGGAGGACTTCCTGATGCCGCCTCCGTTCAGGTAGTATTCCCTCAGCTCGACCTCAAATTCGGCGTCCTCATAGAGGTCGAAGAGCTGCTCGAGCGGCTCGTAGTTCTTCGAAAAGCATCCGCTGCCAATCTCATCGTTCATGGAATAGTAAAATACGAAATTGCGGCTCATGGCCTGCTCCTTTCCGCGTAAGGCGGCCCCACCGGGCTGCCGCCTGAAAGCATTGTCTGCACGTTTATTATATCAAAAAACGCACTACGGGAATACCGTGGCGCGTTTTGCTGCGATATAAGGTCTAAATACCCCTTAAAGTATCTGCTGATAGTTGGGCATGAAGAGGTGCCTGGGGATGCCGTCGACCATGATGGGGGCAACGTCGCCCTGGATGAGGGGCTTGACGTAGTTGACGAATTCCCTGGTGACGTTGGTGCCGTCCGGGGTGATCCACTCCAGAGGAACGAGCCTCTCGTCGTTGGCTATCCTGTGGACGTCCTTGAGCTCGGTTCCGGCCTGGTACGGATCGTCGGAGGTGCGCACGATGATGACCATCTGTCCGCTCTCTCCCTCGTCCGCGGCCTTGAGCGCCGCGCCGCCGACCTCGAAGGCCTCGAGTATGTCGATACGGGAAGCGATGTGGCTGGCCGCCCTCTGGAGAGCGGAGAGCTCTATGGCCCTGGTCTTGCAGCCTATCTGGGCGCCGAGGACGTCGCAGAGATACCTGGCGGTGCCGGTCAGCTGCCTGTGGCCAAATGCGTCGACGTAGGCGTTGGCGCTGCCCATCTCGCTGATGTAGGTGCCGTCCTTGGTGTGGATGCCCTCTGAGACCGCGATCACTATGGAGCGCTTGGTCTTGAGCATCTCGCGGCATCTCGCCACGAATTTGTCGACGTCGAAGTCGATCTCAGGGAGATAGATGGCGTCGGGTCCGTCGCAGTCCTCGCCTTTGGCGAGCGCGGCCGCTCCGGTGAGCCATCCGGCGTTCCTTCCCATGATCTCTATGACGAGGATCTGGCCCTTTTCGGTCTCGAGGCTCCAGCCGTCGCGGATGACTTCCTTGACGGAGGTGCCGATGTACTTGGCAGCGGAACCGTAGCCCGGGGTATGGTCGGTCAGCGCGAGGTCGTTGTCTATGGTCTTGGGGCAGCCGATGAATTTGATCTCGGAGCCGGTGACAATGGCATAGTCGGACAGCTTCTTGATGGTGTCCATGGAGTCGTTGCCGCCTATGTAGATGAAGCAGTCGATCTGCAGATCATTGAGTATGCTGAAGATCTTTTCGTATACGGCCTTGTCCTCGCTGATCCCGGGGAGCTTGTAGCGGCAGGAGCCGAGGAACGCGGACGGGGTCCTCTTGAGGAGCTCCTCGTCGAGTCCGGTCTTGATGTGGTCGGAGAGGTCTACGTAGCGGCCCTCGAGCAGGCCCTGGATGCCGTGTATCATGCCGAACACCCTCTTGTATCCCCTGTCGATGGCCGTCCTGTAGACTCCCGCGAGCGAGGAGTTTATGGCAGCGGTGGGGCCGCCGGACTGACCGACTATAACGTTTCTCTTGATTCTTTCCTTTTTCTTTTCCATGATCTAACCTTCCTGCGCCGGGCGCAACGTATTTTCAAACAGCGGGCGCATTGGCGCCACGGCTGTTAAAGATCTTTGAGGACTGTCCCGGGAGCTCGCTTCGCGCCTCCGGGCCTGCGGGATTTTTCCTTATTAAGGAAAAACGCAAATCACCGGGTATTTTATCATTAAAATGTTCTGATTTCAAGCGCCCGGGCTATCTAATAGTCAGATAGACGGGGTCGAGTTATCTTCTGCGGGAATAGCAGGCGCAGGGAGGCGCGGATAGGGCGCCGCGGGGCGGCGAAAGGAGGCGCGGCCGCGGCTCCGAGGGGACCGGAGGCTGTATGAAATAGCGGAGAAGCCGCGGCTCCGCAGGGCGGCAAGCGCTTAAAGCGAAAGCCCCCGCCTCGCGGCAGGGGCCCTCGCCTTAGTCATGGTATTGTGGAGATGTATACATTTCAGATCCTGAGAGTTTCAGCCGCGGATCCTTCTGCGTGTCAGAGCGAGCAGCAGGCCCGCAAGGCCGGCTGCGAAGAGCAGCGCTGAGGCCGCGGCGCCGCTTCGAAGGCCTACGGGGATGACCCCCTGCTTCTCGTTGATGAAGCCGACGCTGACCTCTGAGTCGGAGATGACCCCCGATGCCGTCCGGCTCTCTTCGGAGACGCCGCTCACGCGCGTGACATAGCCTTCGCCGCTGCAGTCCCCCTCGCTTACAGCATAGTGAACTCCTGTGTGGATGTTGTCGAAGGTGATGCTCTCGCCGTGCTTGAGCGAAAAGCTGTAGACGCCGTCGCTGCCCGAGGCCCGCAAAGGAAGGGTATCAAGAGAATACGGCGTCTGAGTTCCCCCGTCGTCGCTCCAGAGCGTGAGAGTGAAGGAGAACTCCCTGGTCCTGTCCCCCATGTTTCCCGTCACGGTCTTGCTGACCGTTATCGGGAAGTATATCCTTATCGTCCTGTTGTTGAAGTTTCCCGAATCGGCCGTCCTTATGGGGAAAAACTCGGCGGTCGCGTTAGCCGGGGGAGCCGAGAGCAAAGCCCCGTCGGACCTCAGGTATTTCCCAGTGGAAGGATCGTAGCTGTAGGTGTAGGTCTTTATATCGTAAGGATCGGATGAATCGACCCACTTCCAGACCGCGGCCCTTATGTCCGCGTCGCTGATCTGATCGGAAGCGAGAGCGACGCTGTATTTTATGGTGCTCGAGCTGTGCGTCGAGAGCACCTTGCTTCCATCGAGATACACCTCGGCCTTGAGGCCCATGTACATATCGTAGTCGTCGGTGGCGCCGCTGACTTCCACGCGGAGCTCGTGAGTCTGATCGGTATAGACTATGTCTTCCTCCGCGCCCGCGATCTCGCGGACCTCGTACCAGTAGGTCCCTATCTTCTCGAAGCTGAGCCGGGAGAAGCTCACGAGGCCCTCGTCGTTTACGGCGCTGCTTCCGAGGGGAAGCCCTGCCAGCGAACTGCCGGTATAGCTCGCCGTGACCCCGTTTTCCGTTATATCGGCTCTGACGAGCTTCATTTCAAAATTGAAGAGATCGCTGTAGCTGCTGTCCGGGACCTCGCCGTTGAGGGTCTTGCTGCTCTCGAAGCCGACCGTTACGGGCCTGAGACCCTTCCATACGGAGAGGATCTCGCCGCCCTTGAAAAACCAGGTGTCGCAGTTGACGCCGCTCTGCCAGGTGAAGTTCGAGCCCCTCGCGTCTCCGACGGCGAATATGGTCGTTCTGTATGTGCTGTTGTCTCCGTTTCCCGTGGGATCGTATCCGACGAAGAGGAGCGCCGCGCCGGTAGCGGCGGGCGTATATCCCGCTCCCTCGAGCTCGTCGATCTGGACCTGACCGTCGACGTAGGCGTAGCTCGCGACCTGGTAACCGTCCTCTTCCGAGTAGGTATAGGTCCTGATCCAGGTCTTGTCGGCGACCACGGCTGACGAAAGATCGAAGCCCTCCCCGAGCTCAATGCCCTCCGCGCCCGGATAACCGTATACGCTCTTTTCGGTATTCTCCGCCATCCTTCTCGCCACGTCGAGGTCGTCGACGTAGAAGAGGAACGACTGATCCTCGGTCGCGCCCTCGATGGATACCTTCGCGTCCGTATAGGTGCCGGAGCCTCTGTTTCCGTTGGATGAGAGATTATCTTTTTTGACCCAGTTGCGGAATACGAGCTCTCCCTTGTCTATAGTGAGGAAATACCTCCTGTACTCGGACAGGGCTCCGAGCTCCTGCACCCACGCAGGGTTGTATATGACGAAATCATCGATCTCTATGTATACGTCGTGCCTGTCGCCGTTCGCGTCCATGGCCGCGTCGTACAGCGTGATCTTCACGTCCACGCTGCCCGGCTCCCTGTCGTAGCTGTGGCCCGGCTCGCCCTCTTTGTTGACGGTATCAGTCGTTTCCCAAACGCTTCTCGAAAGCGTCTGGCTGTAGACGTCTATCCTGTTGTCCGATCTGGTGACGTAATAACCTGCGCTGCTGTCGCGCTCCGAAAGCGTGGACTGACCCGACCTGCTGTCGAAGTACTCACCGTTGATCTCTATCCTGTAGTCCCCGAGATCCCTTATGACGTAGAAGCTGTCCTTGAGCTTTTCAAAGCCCGCCACGGTGTCGAGGAATTTCGTGTACACTCCGGGCCTGAGGGCGTTGGAGCTTAGGACCTCGTCGTACACCAGGACGGAACTGTCTCCGTCGTATTCCCTCGTCCAGGTGCCTATGGCGGTGAAGGGATTGGAGCTCAGGCTGAAAAGTACGTTTCCGGGGCCGTTGTTTATTACCGTAACGATGTTTGGGACGGACTCCGTCGAAAGTTTGATCCCGGAAGAGCGTATCCCCGTGAGGTTTATGGTCTCAAGGCTGGAAAGCCCCTCGAAGGTATTCTCGTTCTGAAGGCCCGCGAGATGCCCCGCCATCTTGGAAAGATCCAGCGACCTTAAAGACTCGCAGCCCTTGAACAGCCTGTTGACCGTCGTCACGCTCGAAGTGCCTGACTGCGGGTAGAACTCCGGAGCCAGATATTCGATGGAGCTGCAGCCGTCAAAGAGTCCCGAGATGTTGGTGCAGCCGGATATGTCGAGCCCGCTTAGGTCGGCCGAGCGCAGCTCCGCGCAGCCCTTGAACATGTCGATCATATCGCTGCCCGCTGCGACCCTTCCCTGCACCTCGACCTCCTCTATCGCCGCCCGAAGACCGTTCCAGGGCCAGGCCCCCGCGTTGGAGTACGAGGGCAGTTAGCCGAGGGTTCCGTTCTTAGGCCATATGGTGAGCTTGCCGTCTTCGAGCTTCCACTCTACGCTTCCGTCTATGCTTCCGCTGCCCTCCCTGTCTATGTCGGTCTTTGTGAGCACGCCTTCGGGAAGCTTCCCATCGGTCATCAGCGCGGCTACGTCTTCCGCGGAGAGCTTTCTCTGCGTGGTCCCGCCCGAGGCGAACGACCACTCGCCCTTCGTGACGCTGATCTTCTGGCTGCCGTCGAGCTGTATCTTCACGCCCATGGGAACGCCGGATACGTCGACGGTCCGCTCTCCCTCCGAATCCGTCAGATATATGGAGCTTATCGAGGACGAGGGCAGCGAGCTTATGAGCAAGTCAAGACCGCTGACGTCCGTGAGCGTGACGCTGGTAAGGGAGCCGTCCCCTTCGAACAGATCCGCGCTCAGGGATGAGCCTATGGTGGCTCCGCTGAGATCCAGGCTCGTGAGCGTCGGTCTGTTTCTGGTTATATTTGCCGCCCTGCCGTTCAGCGAGGATCCCGAAAGATCTATGGTCCTCAGGGCAGTGACTCCGCTGAAGGCATTCGTGTCCTGGGATATGCCGCTCAGGCCGCTGTTCGTCACGCTGAGCTCCTCGAGCGCCGAGCAGCCTGTGAAGCATCTGTTCCACTGCGCGAGGCTTCCTATACCGTTCATCTTGACGGTCTTCAGCTTGCTGCAGCCGTTGAACGCGTCGTTCAGCACGGTGACCTCGCTCATATCGAGTCCGGAGAGATCCGCGGTGACGAGATTGGTCATGAGGCCGAACATTCCTCTGAGCTCCGTATCATATACGCCCCCGACGTTCCCTTCTATCCTGATCTCTGTGACCTGCGATCTGCAGCTGTACCAGGGCCAGCAGGGCGCGGCCGTGTTTACGTTGTATTTGCCCTCGGCAAGGTTTGGTATCAGTCCGCTGCCGCCCTCGGCAGCTGGCTTTATGGTAAGGACTCCTCCCGTGATCTCCCAGACCAGGTCTTCACCCAGAGTCCCGCTCTGATCCGCCGCGTAAGCCTGGGCTGAAAGGCCGCTTAAAGGAAGCGCGGCAAGCATGAGCGCCGCCGCGAGCAGCGAGGCCGCGGTCCTTTTTAATTTTGAGCTGATTCTTCTGATCATGATATAGTCCTCAAAACTCAGCAGAGCCTGCATCTGACTGCTATCCTCTCCCTGCCGTCCCAGGTGCAGGTGAAAAGCGTGAGATCCCACGCGTCCGTGAACTCAGTCATCTTTTCTATATCGTAGGGGCCCACGGTCTCGAGGTACGCGACGCTGTACTCCAGGATATTGCCCGAGGCGTCCCTGAAGAAGACCGAGTCGCCCTCCCTGAGGCTCCTGATGGGCCCGAATTGACTCTTGTAGTTGTGGCCGCAGATGACCATATCCGCCCCGAAAAGGGAGCCTCCGTACCTGCAGGGGCCGGAGTTTAGTCTATCGTCGCTGCAGAGTTCGTTGACCGGCAGCGATACCGAGCAGACGGGTATGTCTATCGTGCCTATATATCTCTCTCCGCCGATCTCGACGGTGCTCATGACGGGATCGTGCTCCTGCTCGAACTCGAAGAAGCTCTGAAGCTCCGCGTTCAGCTTGGCCGCCCCCTGAGTATCCCTTATGAGCGCTGAGAGCTCGGCGGACCTTTCGCCGGCCTGTCTGGACAGCGCGGCCTCGCCCTTCGCGGCGCGGACGCTGAGCCCCGCGGGCAGCAGCGCTATAACGGCGGCGAGCAGCCATATCCCGGCCTTCTTTTTAACGGATGCCCGGACTGTACTGCCCGGCTCTGTCCCGGCGCGGCCCCTGCGGCGCGCGAAAATGAGCAGCAGAGCTGTAAGGAATGCCGCTGCGGCATACGAGGCCGCGAGCAGGCTGCGGTCTTCCCCGGTCTGGGGAAGTTTGGGTCTGGAGTCCTCTCCTCCGGAGACCCGTCCGTCCTCCGCCTCGGAGCCGGGGGTCCCGCCCGGCTCGGTAATGGGTTTATCGGGTGAGTTGCCGGGGTCAGTCCCAGGTTCGCCTGGGGTGCCGTCCGGTTCGGGCCCGGGATCATCGGGGATGTCTCCGGGTTCGGGCTCGCCTGGGGTGCCGCCGGGTTCGTCGGAGGGATCGTCTCCCCCGCCTCCGGGCGATGAAGGCTGTTTATACGTATTTGTAAAGACGGCCTTCTCGTGCGCCCTGTTGTCATGGCTGATCACGCTCACTTCCGTAAGGATGCGGCCTTCCTCTTCGTAGACCCTTACGAGCTGTGTGTAGACGGTCTCGTCGTAGGTGAAGCCTTTGGCGTCCTCCTTGAGCTCCGTGATCCTGTACCTGAGGGTCTTTCCGATGTATTCAGGGCCGATCTCGAACTCGCCGAATTCGGCGCTGCCCTCGCCGGTGATGCTTACCGAAGCGCAGCCCTTCGAGGGATCGTAGGTCTCGGGCATGGGCTGTCCCGCGCTCTCCGGGAACATCCTGAACGTGAAGCTGGGCATGCTCTTTATGCTGCCCGATATGATCTCTATGCGCTTTTCGACCGGCGGATCGCAGTAGGCGCATCTGTAGCCGTCCTCAGTGCCTTCGCCCGTATACCTGTTGACGAACTCGGCTCCGGCGCCCTTTCCGTCCTCCTGCGGGGCGATGACGGCAGCGGCTCTGAGCTTTCCGCCCTCGTTCACCGTGACGATCTTCACGGCGTACTCGGCCTTGTCGTATTCGACGCCGCCCCCGTCCTGCGATACTATCCTCAGGACGTATTCTTCCTCCCCGATAAACGAGACCGAAAGGGGAAGAGTGGTCTCCCCGCTGGCTCCCTCGAGCAGCGCTATCCTTTCGCTCCCCTTAAACAGAGCTATATCGCAGGCGGGACCCCGCACGCTCACTGGGATGTTTATATCGGCGCTTTCCGCGGCGTAGGCCGGGGCTGACGCCAGGACGGCGTACGCCATCACGGCAATTATGACCAGCGCAAGCAGAGCGGCCGGTCTCTTCGCCTTTTCGCTCATTCTTCCGCCTCCTTTTCAGTGATCGTCCCAAGCACGAGCAGTCTTGAGACCTCCGTATCGCCCCAGCAGGTGGTCAGCGCGACTATGCTTCCCTCACCCGGGGGCCTGTATATGATGGAGCTCTTCTCGAGCTCCGGGATAACTTTGCTTCTTTCGGCGGATCCGGGGCTGAAGAACAGCCTGTCCGTCGCGTCGAAGGAGGCGACGGCGAAGAGCTCCAGCGAGTAGACCCTCTCCTCCGTGCTTAAGCTTCCCGTCCTGTGCTCCTCGAAATACTTTTCATCGAGGAAGCTGTCCAGGGAGCCGAACATGGCGCCTCCGCCCATATGATGGCCGTAGATGAGCACGTACTCATCCGTAAGCTCCTTGTCGTTCGATGAGTCGAGGAATATGGACCCGCTCATCGAGAAGTTCCCGTATGGGTCGAGATTCAGATATTCGTAGTTGTCCTTCCCCTGCATCAGCGGGTAGTCGATAGTCGTAGCGTCCACGGTGATCCAGCCGACCTGGCCGTCGGTGATCCTGCCGGCTTCTGCGAGCGCTGCCGAGCTCTCCGGCTTATAGCTCATGAAGGACCTGTCGAGAGCGCTGCCGTAGACGTAGAGATCGTCGTATATCCCGTACACTCCCGCAGCGAAGAGCAGCGCGCAGCAGAGTATGAAGGCCGCGTTTATGAACTTGTCTATGCATCTGAGCAGTCTGTATATCATGCGGCGCGTACTGTCCTGCCCGCGCCGCGAGGGGCGCGGGCAATCTTTTGGTCTATCTGAGTTTTTAACTGATATTATCTGCCGTCTCTGCGCTTTTTCATGAGAAGAGCGGCGATCATTCCCGCTCCCGCGATGAGCGTCGCGGCGGCAGCGGGTCCTGCGGAGAGTATGATGCCGGTGGGTATGGTCCCGGTCTTGTCGTTGGTATACGCAACTGTCGCGTCGGCTGTGGAATAGCTGTCCGCCACAGTCGCGACTCCGGAGCCGGTCGCGATGGCACTGCCGCCTGTCCCTCCGCTATCCCCGGTATTAGCGTCTTCGGACGTGAGCTCGGTGCTCACCGTGTAGCCCGCGTTGTCGGACTCTGTCACGGAGTAGCCTATGCCGTAGGGGAGATCCGCTACCTTGACGCTCTGCGCGTGCATGAGCTTTACTTCGGCCTGCCCGGTCCCGTCAGAACCTATCGTGATGCTTGCAGGCTGGGCCGCGGAATCGATCACCGCGTCGGCGTTGCTGTAGTCGATAGCGTAACTCGCGCCCTCCACGCCGCTGCTCAGGGTGATGGTGAAGGTGAAATACTTGTCCTTGAGTCCCTGATTTCCGGTAACGGTCTTTGAGACCGTGAGGTCGTGGCCGACGGCGGGATAGTGGTCCGCCATATTCTTGCCCTCGGCTGTCCCCGAAGTCTCCTCGGAGGTGCTGTTGATTATGGTCGTCTGCTTCAGCTTGTAGTCGCTGCCTTCGGTATCGTCCTCGACGTACACCTCTACGAACTTGGTGGAAGCGTTGTTGTTGGATACCGCGATATCGCTGTTTGCCGCGGACTGGGTCTTGGTGATGGCGAAGCGGTACACTCCGGGGCGTTTGAAGCTGACGCCGGACATGTCGATGACGAAGGCGCCTTCGACGTACCTGGAGTAGTTGTCGCCGCTGCCCTGGACGCTGTCTCCGGGCGCGAACGAAACGGTGCCCGTGGTGACCGAGGGCGAGCCGCTGTAGTCAGCCGTGGGAACGGCAGCACCGCTCGCATCCACTGCGCTGCTGCTCACGGTGATGGTATAGGAGACCTGGGGAACTAGGGTGTCCTCTTTCTCCAGATAGAGCTTTTCCGTGATCGTTACAGCGGAAGGCCCTGCGACCGGCGTATAGCTGTTGGCCGCGAAGGCCGAGCCTATGCCGCCGAGCAGCAATGAGGCGGCGAGCAGCAGCCCCATGAGCTTCGATAGCTTATTGTTCATGATCTTGTTAAACCTCCTTATGACGATATCTATCGTTTTGTGAACTGTGTATATCTATATCCCGCGTCTGCGGATAACATAGACTATCCTGCCGAGCACGTCCTTTTTCGGGACCGCCCCGAAGCTGCGGCTGTCGTATCCCCCAGGCCTGTAGTCGTCCAGAAGGAAGCAGCCCTCCCCCGTTTCGAGCGGGTACGAGGTCTCCGTATCCTCCGGGAGCTCGGTAGGATAGAAGACCTTTTCGTTCGGTACGTAGCCGTTTATGAGTATGCTTCCGTTTTCCCTGATATCGACGCTGCTTCCGGGCAGGGCCGCCATCCTGGAGACGTTCAGGCTGCCGTCAGGCCTTCGGTACAGCACCGCGTCGCCCGTCCTTATGCTGCCGGGCCTGAAGCTCACGACCACGTCTCCGTCCATGATGAAGGGATACATATTGTTCCCGTGGTGGACATGGACCGCAAAGACGAACGACGTGAGCGCGAGCCACGCGAGCGCTATCAGAAGCAGCTTGAGCAAAATGCTCCGCGCCAGAGCTTCTGTAAGGCCTGAGCGTTCGTCTCTTTTGGCGTGTTTGCCTCCGCGGGAGCCCCTCGGCCGGGACGGGCGCGCTTCTCCCGGCTCATCGCAGGTCAAAGGACCCTGAGCGCCGCAGCTTTTTACGCGCAGAGTTTCATCGCGAGGGGAAGGAGGAAGGTTTTCCGTCAAAGGGACTTCAGAGCAGCAAAAGACAGCCGCGGCGAAGCTCGCCCGGCTTACTGCCTAATGCCGTTCCTACAGAAAGAGGCGCCTCTACGGCTGTCAGCAAAACAGCGCCGCCCCGGACTCATCATTCCGGAGGACAGCGCGCGGACAGGCGTCAGCGCCACACGAAAAGATCGGACCTCAAGGTCCAGGCTTTTGTTTCTCATACCCCCAATTACCCCCTCAGTGATAAAAAACCAAAAGCATTTGTTATAGACTTATATGAAATTAATATATTTTATACGCGCCTGAGAAGTTTTGTCAACACATGAGGCGGGGTTTTTGCCGGCCCCGCTTTGCGGTGAAAGATCAGCTAGCGGAGCGTCTTTTCGCGCCTTTTAGGGAAATAATTACGGTTTATCCCGGATTCGGCGAAAAAACAAGATGCGCGGGCAAGCCCTGCGCTGTATAATTAGTCGTAAGTCTTTTCCGATCTTCAATGAGGAGAAACAAATGAACGATAAGATCAAAGCAATAGCCGAAAAGTACGCGGCGGACGTGAACGCCGAACAGCTCGACCTGCTCCGCACTCTGGGAAAGATCCCCGCGCCCTCTCATAACGAGGACAAGAGGGTGGCCTTCCTCGTGGACTGGTGGAAGTCCGTCGGCGCTGAAGACATCACCGTCGACGACATGAAGAACGTGATCGTGAAATACGGCCCGCAGGACGGCGAGCTCGTAGTATTCGCGGCCCACACCGATATAGTGTTCCCGGACACCGAGGAGCTCCCGATGTTCGAGGAGGACGGCAAGCTCCACGCTCCTGGCATAGGCGACGACACCTCGAACCTCGTCTGCATGCTCATGGCGGCGAAGTACGTCATCCAGAATAAGCTCACCCCGGGCTGCGGCCTGCTATTCGTGGCCAACTCCTGCGAGGAGGGCCTCGGAAACCTCGACGGCACCAAGCAGCTCTTCAAGGACTACGGCAGCAGGATAAGGGAGTTCATCTCCTTCGACGGCTACACCCCGCAGTGTACCTACAGCGCCGTCGGTTCCTACAGGTACGAGGTCACCTGCAAGACTATAGGCGGCCATTCCTACGTGAATTTCGGCAACCCCAACGCCATCGAGATACTCGCCAAGCTCATCGAGAGGCTCTACGAGATCAAGGCCCCGACCGAGGAGTTCACGACCTACAACGTAGGCGTCATCTCCGGCGGCAGCACCGTAAACTCCATAGCCCAGCAGGCTTCCATGATGTATGAGTTCAGGTCTTCGTCCCAGAAGTGCCTCGACGAGATGGAGAGCAAGTTCATGGCGGCCGTCGATTCCTGCAGGGACTGCGGCGGCGAGCTTGAGGTCAAGGTGCTCGGCATACGCCCGGGCAACGGAGACCTCGACAAGGACGCCCTCGCGGCCTTCACGAAGAAGAACTCCGAGGTCATCAGCGCCTTCTACGAGGGCGAGCTCGACTACGCGGCCTATTCCACCGACAGCAACATCCCCCTCTCCATGGGTATCCCGGCCAATACCATCGGCGCGATGGTAGGCGCTAAGGCCCACACCAGGGAGGAGTGGGTAGAGCTCGCGAGCCTCACCCCGGGCCTCAAGATAGCCCTGAGCCTGATGCTCGAATACTGCGGATTCTAAGGCATAAAAAGCCGGGGCTGAGAGCCCCGGGCTTACGCAAAACATCCAAGAACTTTCAATTAAAGATCCCGGCCCCTGTTCCCTGCGGCGCCGGGATCGCCTTTAAGGGGGATGCCGGCGGGCGCGGCGGACCGCCGGGCACATGCCATAAAGCTCCGCGGCGGGTCCGCTGGCAGGCGCGGCAGGACCGATGCCGCAGCGCCGCTTCAGTACGCGGACGCCGCGGGGTGCGTCGAAAACATCCCGACTTTGCAAGGAGGTCGCATATGATAAAAAGGCTGAGCGAAGTGTTCAGGAGCGATTCCGGCTACCAGCCGTTCTTTCTCTCCGTGTTCACCTTCGCGCTCTCGTACGGACTGTACAAGGGCGTCATAGACAACTATCTGGCCGAAGTCGTTTCGATGACGGGCTTCGACAAGGGCGTATCGGAGTTCTTCAGGGAGCTTCCGGGACTGCTGCTGATCTTCATACTGGCCGTCTTCTACATGATGTCGGCCGAGCAGCTCTACCGCGCGGGAGCGGTGGTCATGCTGGCCGGAATGGCGGCCCAGGCTCTCGTCCCGCCCTCGAGAGTGCTGGTGATACTTTGCATCTTCATCTATTCGTCGGGCGAGCACGTGCAGCTCGGCATGAGGAGCACCATGTCGCTCAAGTACTCCAAGGAGGGCCGAAGCGGCGAGGCGCTCGGGCTTCAAAACGCGATGCACCAGATAGGCCTTCTGGCGGGCTATCTGGTGATCATAGCGCTGTTTTCATTCATGGACAGCTCGAGAGCTCTGTACCGCGGAGTCTTCGCGGCCAGCGCCGCGATAATCGCGCTCGGCTATCTCTCCTGCACGAGGCTCAGGAGCAGCAGCGCCACGGACGACACCAAGAGGCGCTTCTATTTCCGCAAAAAGTACAGCAAATACTATATGCTCGAGATCTTCTACGGCGCACGCAAGCAGGTCTTCTTCACCTTCGGCCCCTACGTGCTGGTGCTGTTCTACGGGGCGAACGCGAAGGTCATCAGCCTGCTATTCGCCATTTCGTCGATATGCGGCTTTATCGCGTCCCCGATGGTCGGGAAGATCATAGACCGCTTCGGCTACAAGATAGTCATGGTAACGGACACCCTCATCCTCGTGATCGTCTGCTTCTTCTACGGCTTCGCGCACCACATATTCCCCATGCATACGGCGTTTATCATATGCTGCGTGAACTACGTGCTGGATTCGGTGATCTCGCTCGCATCCATGGCGGCGAACGTCTACGTCCAGGACCTCTCGGACAGCCCCGAGGAGGTCCGCGCGACCATCTCGACCGGCGTCTCGGTCAACCACCTGATAACGATCCTGATCGCCCTCTTTGGCGGCTGGATCTGGGAGACCCTCGGCATCGAGACCCTCTTCATGATCTCCGCCGCCCTTGGCCTCTGCAACAGCGCCTACGCCGCGACCATAAAGATGCCGGGGAAGTCGGCGAACGGGTCGAAGTAAAAAAGAAGCGCGTTCAGCGTGGGAGCTTGCGAAATAAAAAAGGCCTGTGTTCAGCGCGGCTACTTACGAAATAAAGGCCTGCATTTAGCGCGGATGCTTACGAAATAAAGATCCGCGTTCAGCGCGGATGCTTCCTCTGATAAAAAGGCCGCCTGCGGCGCAGGCGGTCTTTTATTGTTTTATGATTCTGATAGGATGATCCCGTTCGGGCCGAGGGTGCCCTAGAATGACCAGCGGTCATCAGCTTCGGCAGGACGCTAAGACCCTATGTCCGGGCTTCAGCCGAAAGCAGATACTTCTCCCGCTCTCCCGGCCCGGATTCTCCGAATACGACGGCGTAGTCCTTGCCCAGTATGATGACGGCGTCGAAGCTCATGACTGCCGCTTCCACTGCTTCTTTAAGGGGCAGCTCGAGACCGTCCACGCCCGGATCCGGAGACATTACGGTGCAGGGCCCGTTATGGGTCTTCATGAAAGCGAGGAACGCAGGAAGGCGTTCAAGGCCGCTTCCTTCCATGACGAGCTTTCTGCGGTCTATGAGCTCTCCGGACGAGTGGCAGAACCTGCTTAGTCCGTCGTATCTCCTGCCGGGATCGGACAGCTCATAGAGCACGCGCTTTCGCCGCTCTTTTTTGATAAATGTTTTTGCGAATCTTTCTTCGGGATCCATGGTCAATGTCTTTGATCGAAGCTGCCGGAATCTCGCCACTGGGCTCTAACATCTTAAGGGCCTTCGTATCCTTACATCTTCAGGTCCTTTTTGATGGCTTCGTGCCTGCTCCTGGCCTGCACCGACCAGTTCGGGCCGTTGGCGTAGAGCTCTGCGAGCTCCGCGAGGGCGGCGGGAACGTCTATGCCCTGCGGGCAGGCGTGGGCGCACTGGCCGCAGCCTATGCAGTTTGCGGGCTTCTTGTCGTCGTCGAGGCCGTCGAGCCTCATGGACGGGGACACTGAGGCCGCGAATTTGTAGTCGTTATAGCACTCAAGCAGATAGGGGATGTTGAGCTCCATCGGGCAGCCGGCGCAGCAGTAGCGGCAGCCGGTGCAGGGGACGCCCTTCTTGAGGGACTCGGCGATATCGAAGAGGGTCTCCCTCTCCTTTTCGCTGAGCGGCTGGTGGGCCTCAAAGGTCCTCAGGTTGTCCTCGACCTGGAAGACCTCGTTCATGCCGGATAGTATCATCTTCACGCCGGGCAGATCCTGCAGGAAGCGGAAGGCGTACGACGCGTCGCTCTTTTCGGGATCCAGCGCCTGCAGCCTGGCATGCGCGTCTTCGTTCAAGACGGCGAGCTTGCCGCCGCGGCAGGGCTCCATGACCCAGACGCCGAGGCCGTGGGACGTGATGATGTCGTATTTCTTCTTCGCGTCCTGGAGCGTCCAGTCGAGGTAGTTGCACTGGATCTGAACGAACTCGAACATGCCCTCGTAGCGCGTCAGGAGCTCTTCCAGAAGCTCCGGACCGCCGTGGAAGGAGAATCCGAGATGCCTGATCTTACCCTCCTCCTTCATCTTGAGGACATCGGGGATGATGTGGTATTCAGGGCTCTCGTAGATCTTGACCGACCACTCGGTGATGTTGTGCAGCAGATAGAAATCGAAGTACTCGACGCCGCACTTCTTCAGCGAGATGTTGAAGAGCGCGATATTGTCCACGGGGCCGGGCAGGGAATGCCCGGGGAACTTATCCGCGATGTAATAGCTGTCCCTCGGATAGCGGGAAAGCGCCTTGGCCATCGCGAGCTCGGACTTGCCGTCGAGGTAGGGGTAGGCCGTGTCGAAATAGTTGACGCCGCCTGCTATGGCAAGGTCGAACATCGCGTCGACCTTCGCCTGGTCGATCTCGCCGGTGGCGGGATCCATAGCGAAGCGCATGCACCCGAAGCCGAGGCGGGAAAGGTTCATGCCCTGGAATTCGTTGTAGATCATGGTTTCCTCCCATTCTTTCAGGCTTGTGCCTGATCATCCTGTGAATAACTGATATGGCGTGGTATGCGGAGGGGCGACGGGCGCTCATTCCGCGGGTATATAATTTTTGGCGCTGCAGGGCGCACGGCCGGCAACGATGTGTCTGAGGGTCTTCGCTCGGCGCTTGCCGCGCCTGTGTGTCTGGAACGCCGCCAGGCGCTAGCGCCTGTCCTCCAGGCCGACTATCTCCCCGATGAACATCCAGTGCGGCTGCCACTGACCGTCCGCATCCGGCGGGAAGGCCTTGGGGGCGTTCGCGTAATAATCCTGAATATCAGCGGCGAGATCGCCCTTCGCGAAGGGATGTTGGTAGAGCTTGCGGCAGAGGAAGGTCAGCTCAGCTTCCTCGTAGGTGACGCCGGCTGCGTTGCCGGAGCATATCTCCTTGGGCGTCAGCCCGCAGGCCGAAGGCTTGTCGCCGTCCCTGCCGGAATGCGAGCCCATGTAGCCGAGCGCCTTTTTGTATTCCTCTGGGAAGAAGCTGACTGTGAAGAAGTCGTTTTCCTTGAAAAATGCGCAGGTGTAGCGGCTCGGATGGAGGTAGACGGTAACGGCTTCGCCGCTCCTGCCCTTGGTGGCCCAGAGCGTGCCGAGGCTGCCCCAGCCTATGGTGCAGGAGTTGAAGCGCTCCGGACTGCCGGCAGTCGCCAGAGCCCAGCGATTCTTGAACAGGTCGAAGACCTTCAGGTCCATGTCTTTGAGATCGGTCATTTTTCGCTCCTTTCTCAGCGACTTCTATCAGAAGGGCCCGCCGCGTTGCAGCGGCAGGCCCGTTCGTTATCGATGGATATGCTAGTTCAGCTTCGCGCCCGCGGGGATGCGGTCGTCCGCTATGAGCAGGTTCAGCATCTCCTCGCCGTCGTACTCGTTGACGGCGGAGAGCAGCATTCCGTTGGACTCCATGCCCATCATCTTTCTGGGCGGGAGGTTGACTATGGCGATGAGCGTCTTGCCGATCAGCTCGTCCGGCTCGTAGAACTTGTGGATGCCGGAGAGGATCACGCGGTCCTCGCCCGTGCCGTCGTCGAGCACGAACTTGAGTAGCTTTTCGGACTTCTTGACGGCCTCGCAGGACTTGACCTTGACGGCGCGGAAGTCGCACTTGCTGAAGGTCTCGAAGTCGACGTATTCGCTGAAGAGCGGCTCGATCCTGACCTTGGAGAGATCGATCTTCTCGGGAGCCTTCTTCTCGGATACGCCTTCGGGGCGCATCGTGGGAAAGAGCAGAACGTCCCTGATGCTCTGACTGTTGGTCAGCAGCATTACGAGCCTGTCGACGCCTATGCCGAGGCCGCCCGTCGGGGGCATGCCGTATTCGAGGGCGTTGATGAAGTCGTAGTCGACCTGAGCCTTGCAGTCCGGCTCGAGAGCCTTGCGCTCGGCGACCTGGCGCTCGAAGCGTCCCCTCTGGTCTATGGGATCGTTGAGCTCGGAGAAGGCGTTGCCGAATTCCATGCAGTTGATGAAGAACTCGAAGCGCTCGGTGAACTCGGGATCGTCCGGCTTCCTCTTTGCGAGGGGGCTGATCTCGACGGGGTAATCGTATATGAAGGTGGGCTGTACGAGCTTGTCCTCGACGTAGGCGTCGAAGAACTCGGCCAGGATGGCTCCGCGGCTCGGGACCTCGGGGAGCTCGACGTGGTGCTCGGCCGCGCAGGCTATGGCGTCCTCGTCGCTCTTCCAGTCGTCGAAGTCGACGCCGGAATACTTCTTGACGGCTTCCTTCATGGTGAGGCGAGACCAGTTGTCGAAGTCGATCTCCTTATCTCCGTAGGGGATCTTCCTGGTGCCGCAGACCTCGTCCGCAAGGCGCTTGAAGAGATCCTCCACGAGATCCATCATGTCGTGGAAGTCGGCGTAAGCCTGGTACAGCTCTATCGAGGTGAACTCGGGGTTGTGGCGCGGGTCCATGCCCTCGTTGCGGAAGATCCTGCCTATCTCGTAGACCCTATCGATTCCGCCCACGATGAGCCTCTTGAGGTAGAGCTCGGTCTCGATGCGGAGCACCATGTCCATATCGAGGGTGTTGTGGTGGGTGGTGAAGGGCCTCGCGGCGGCGCCGATCTCGAACGGGGTTAGTATCGGGGTCTCGACCTCGAGGTAGCCGCGCTCGTTCATGAAGGAGCGTATGCCGTTCATGATCTTGGTGCGCTTGATGAAGGTCTCCTTGACCTCGGGATTCATGATGAGGTCGACGTAGCGCTGGCGGTAGCGCAGCTCAGTGTCGGTTAGGCCGTGCCACTTGTCGGGCAGGGGGCGCAGGCCCTTGGAGAGCAGCGTGAGCTCGTGAGCCCTTACCGAGAGCTCGCCTGTCTTGGTGCGGAATACCTCGCCGGTGAGGCCTATGATGTCGCCGAGGTCGAGCTTCTTGAAGGCCGCGTAGGCCTCGTCGCCGAGCTCGTCGCGGCGCACGTAGATCTGGATGTCGCCCTTATCGTCCCTGAGATGCGCGAAGCTGGCCTTGCCCATGATCCTCTTGGTCATGAGCCTGCCCGCGAGGGAGACGGTCTTTCCGGATTCGGCTTCAGCCGGGAGATCCTTGAACTCTTCGGCGATGTCGGCGGAGAAGGCGTCCTGCGTAAACTTGGTGATGGTATAGGGGTCATGCCCTTCTTCCTTGAGCCTGGCGAGCTTGTCTTTTCTGATGAGGTACTGTTCTGTAAGGTCGATGACCTGTTCTTCTGCCATGGTAAACTCCTGTGATAGCTATTTGTTTATGCTGATGATCTCGTATACGAGGACGCCGTCTTCGACGGATACCTCCACGACGTCTCCGACCATCTTGCCCATGAGGGCCTTGCCGAGGGGAGATTCGTTGGAGATCAGGTCGTTGAGGGGGTCGGCGGTGGCTACGCCGACGATGGTGTAGGTGAACTCCTCGCCGGTGTGCTTATCTCTTATGCCTACGGTGATGCCGAGGTTGACGTGCTCGCCGGTGAGCTCGTCTTCGGTGACGACCCTGGCGTTCCTGATCATGACCTCGAGCTTCTGGATCCTGTCCTCGAGCTCTGCCTGCTCGTCCTTGGCGGCGTCGTATTCGGCGTTCTCGGAAAGGTCTCCATAGGATTTGGCTTCCTTCAGATGCCTGGACACTTCCTCCCTGCGCACGGAGACGAGGTAGTCGTGTTCTTCAACAAGTTTGTCGTAACCGTCCTGAGTAAGTAAGATCTCTTCGTTCATTTTTATTTCTCCTGCTTTCGTAGTTATTGCCTGTTTATATATCCGAGGATGTCCATGAATTCCTCCTCGGTAACTGCCTTATTTATGCGCCCTCTGAGCTCGGAGGCTCCTCTGAGGCCCTTGGTATAGTAGGACGCGTGCTTTCGCATCTCCCGCAGGGCGGTGTATTCGCCCTTGTCCTCAGCGAGCAGCCTGTAGTGCAGCTTGACCGTCTCCACGATCTCGCCCGGCTCGGGACGCTTTGGGATCTCCTCTCCCCTGAGCGCGGCCTCGAGCTCCCCGAATATCCAGGGGTCGCCCATGGCTCCTCTGGCCACCATCACAGCGTCGCAGCCTGTCTCGCGCATCAGCCTGAGTCCGTCCTCCGCCGAGAAGACGTCGCCGTTTCCTATGACGGGAACGCTCACTGCTTCCTTAACGAGTTTGATCGACCGCCAGTCAGCCTTGCCGCTGTAATATTGCTCGCGGCTCCTGCCGTGGACGCATATTGCGGAAGCTCCGGCCTCCTGCATCCTGAAGGCGAACTCCGCCGGATCGAAGGTCGCTCCGATGCCCTTGTCGGTGAAGGATCTGCGCATCTTGACCGTTACGGGCTTGCCCGCGGTTTCCGCGGCGGCGCTCACGCATTCGGCCGCCAGAGCTGGATCGTTAAGCAGGGCCGAACCCTCACCGTTTTTAACGACCTTGGGCACCGGACAGCCCATGTTGATGTCTATGGCCACGTTCGGAAGATCCTTTAGCCTGCCGGCCGCGAAGGACATCATCTCCGGCTCGCTGCCGAAGAGCTGAATGACCAGCGGGGCCTCGCCTTCCCTTCGCTTAAGTATAGCTTCGGAGCCCGGGCTCCCGTAGTACAGGCCCTTGGCGCTGAGCATATCGGTATAGCAGAGGGCCGCGCCGTGCATGGAGCATATATACCTGAAGGCCGAATCCGAAAAGCCCGCGAGGGGCGCTAAGAAGAAGGGCGATCTGAGGGTCCCGAGAAGCTCCGCGAAGCTGCCCGCGCTATCTGACGCGGACATTTCTCTCGCTGATCTTCGCCGCCCTCTCTATCCTCGCGATCGAAAGAGCTATCATGAGTCCGGGGATCTTGGTCGGGGAGCTGATATCCACCCCGATGATCTCCTTGATCTTCTTCAGCCTGTACTGCACCGTGTTCGCGTGGATCTCCATGATCCTGGCGGTCTTCGCGGTGGAAAGGCCGGCGTCGAGGACGAAGGTCTCGAGCGTCTCGATGAGCTGTCTGCCCTTGCCCTCGGAGCCGCCCATGAGCGGCTTGATAAGATCGGTGTAGTTGCGCTTGATGTTGCCGCTCTCGGCCGTGATGGACACGACGTTGGAGGCGAGCGCTATCTCGTATTTGCTGAAGGAGAAGCGGTGCGGGAAGATGTACTGTATGAAGGCCTCGGTCTCGCTGATCTCCTGGAAGGCCCTGCAGAGGTTCTCCACAG
The DNA here is from genome assembly GCA_017417045.1 of Bacillota bacterium. Taxonomy (GTDB): domain Bacteria; phylum Bacillota; class Clostridia; order Peptostreptococcales; family Anaerovoracaceae; genus RGIG2707. The sequence continues at coordinate 10,446 of JAFPZZ010000038.1, read as the reverse complement.
ATTCGAGGCTGTCTATGTAGAAGGCCTTGCTGTTTGCCTTGCAGCAGATCTGCTTGAGCAGGCAATGCCATTCCTCTTCCTTGAACTCTACGTTGCCGGAAGGCTTCATGACCACGCCCGCGACTCCGTCCTGATCGCTCAGCTTAAGGGTCCTGAGCTCATATTTGGTCTCGAACTCTATGATGGCTTCAAGGCTGCCCTCCGCCAGAGGGCCGGGGAGGTAGAAGGCTACGTCGAGCTCTTTTTCCTCCAGCCCCATCTCCTCGAGAAGGGTGTAGGCAAGGCTCCTGTTGCCCCTGCGGACCGCTCTGACGAATTCGCCGGCGATGTCGCGCTCGGGCTTGTAGTTCCACATTCTCATTGAGAGCTCTATGATCTCGGAGATCTTGCCGAGGTCGTCCTGGCTGAACTGGCCATCGTTGTCTATCAGCGCGAGATGATACTTCTCGGAGTCCATATCGATAGTGCGCCAATAGCTGAAGCGCATGCCGTTGCCGAAGCTGATGCTCTGCTCGTTCTTTTCCTCGGAATTGAGGAAGGCGTTGATGAGGTCTCCCACGGTGGTGTCATGGCGGGTCTCCGCGATGACGGCCACGTTGAATTCCTTCGTGAAGAGCACTACCTGGAAGTTGTTGCTCTCAGCCGCGCCGTAGAGCGCCGCGGGAAAGCTCGAGTACTTCTCGAAGTTGAGCAGGTGATAGACGGTGTTGCTGATGAGGTTGTTGGAAAAGCTGTCCATTTCTCTGTCTCTTTTCAGATTTAGATCTTAGATGTCGATGTGTTTATATATCCAAATGTGCGATTTGGCGTATTATTTTGCCTCTGGCCCATCCTCTTCGGAAGCGAGGTCGTCGGGGGCGAACTCTTCTGCGGCCTCGGGCTCCGGCGCTTCCTCTATGGCGGGTCCGTTCGTGGGCTGCTCAGCTTCGGCCTCTGCAGGTACCTTTTCGGCCTCCGCAGGTATCGTGTCGGCCTCCGAAGGCACTTTTTCGGTCTTCACAAGTATATTTTCGGCCTCCGCTGGCGCCTTTTCCGGCTCCCTCAGGTCCTTTATCATGGGGCGGCCGTCGCTGCCGGTGACTATGACGCGGCTCGCGCTCTGGGTCGTCCTGCGGGGAGCGGCCTGAGCCTGCTGCTGAATGGCTGCGAGCTCCGCCTGTCTGGCCTCCTCGGCCTCCCTGTCGGCCCTGGCCTTGGCCTCGATCTTTTCCTTTCTCTCGCGGGCCTTGGCCTCGACCTCCATCTCGCCCTTGACGTCGTCTATGGTCTTGGCGCCGGTGAAGATCTCCTCGAACTGCTCTCCATCGAGGGTCTCGAGCTCGAGCAGGGCGTTGGCTATATCGTCGAGCCTGTCCGAATTCTCCCTGAGTATGGAAGCCGTCCTCTCGTACTGCTCGTCGAGTATCCTGCGGACCTCCTGGTCTATCCTTGACGCGAGGTCCTCGGAGAAGTTCTGCTTGGAGGTGAAATCCCTTCCGAGGAAGACCTCGTCGGCGTCGCTGTAGTTGACGGGGCCTATGGCGTCGGTCATTCCGTACTTTGTGACCATGTCGTGGGCTATCTTGGTAGCTCTCTCGAGGTCGTTGCTGGCGCCGGTGCTTATGTCGTCGAGCTTGAGGCTCTCAGCGACGCGGCCGCCCAGCAGCACGGCTATGGCGTCGAGCATATCGCTCTTGGTGGCGTAGAATTTATCCTCTTCGGAGAGGTTCAGGGTGAAGCCGCCGGCCATGCCTCTCGGCATGATCGTGACCTGATGCACCGGATCGTAGCCCGGGATGCACCTGGAGACGACGGCGTGCCCCGCCTCGTGGAAGGCGGTGAGCCTCTTTTCCTTCTCGCTCATCACGCGGCTCTTCTTCTTGGGGCCCGCGATGACCCTGGTGATGGCCTCCTCGAGGTCGTCCATATGGATTATGGTGCCGTTGCGCCTGGCTGTGAGCAGGGCGGCTTCGTTCATCATGTTCTCGATATCGGCGGGGGTGAAGCCCGGAGTCCTCTTTGCGAGGACCTTGAGGTCGACGTTCTTGTCGATGGGCTTGCCCTTGGCGTAGAGCTCGAATACGGCTTCCCTGCCCTTGACGTCGGGCGCGCTTATGGTGACTTCGCGGTCAAAGCGCCCGGGCCTGAGGATAGCCGGGTCGAGCACGTCGGGCCTGTTGGTGGCGGCGAGGATGATTATGCCCTCGTTTACGCCGAAGCCGTCCATCTCGACGAGCAGCTGGTTGAGGGTCTGCTCGCGCTCGTCGGTGCCTCCGCCTATGCCGGCGCCTCTGCGCCTGCCGACGGCGTCTATCTCGTCGATGAAGACTATGCAGGGGGCGTTCTTCTTGGCGTCCGCGAAGAGGTCGCGCACGCGGCTCGCGCCTACGCCGACGAACATCTCTACGAAGTCAGAGCCGGAGATGGAGAAGAAGGGCACTCCCGCCTCTCCCGCGACGGCCTTGGATATATAGGTCTTTCCCGTTCCCGGGGGGCCTACGAGCAGGACGCCCTTGGGGATCCTGGCGCCGAGCTCGAGATATTTCTTAGGATTCTTGAGGAAGTCTACGATCTCGTTGAGCTCCTGCTTCTCCTCCTCGAGCCCCGCCACGTCGGCGAAGGTGACCCTCTTGTCGCCGTCCTTTTGCATGACGGCCCTGGAGCGGCCGAAGTTCATGACGTTCCTGTTGCCTGTGCCGCCCATCATCCTCGAGTAGAAGAATATCAGGAAGCCGAACATCAGCAGGGTCGGGATCCATCCGACGAGGCTGGACAGTATCGAGGGCTGTATGCTCTGCACCTTGAGCTTGCCCGAGGAAGCCTGGGGCATTATGTACTCCTGGCTGACGAGGGCCATGTCGTATGAGGTCGGCGCGTACGAGACTATCGAGGCCCCGCTCTTGAGCGTGGCTTCGTAGTATTTGCCGCTCTCGCTTATGTATACCTCTGTGACCTGTTCGTTTTTCAGGTAGTCGATGAACTCGGAGAATTCGATCTCTTCCCTGGAGGCCGCAGCGCTGCCCATCCCGCGGAAACTGCTGACGAGCGCGACTACCGCCACGAAGATCAGCAGGTAGACGAGCGCTGTTTTACCTCTTCCGGGTCCGTTTTTGTCGTTCACTGATAATTTTCCTCCGCAATATTTGCTTTAGATTATATATTAAAAAACAATTTACAGGGAGATTATATTCCCCCTATGCGTTGAGTTTCTGGGGTCTGTGTGTAGTTTTTGTGTATGGGAGCAGGCTTTGGGCTGAGTTTGGGCCGCCTTTGGTGGGCCGAGCCCTGTTGACCCGCGGTCAACAGCCGTAATCCGCCGTTTTTTCCGAATTCTCGGCAGCCCTTTTCGGGCGCCTTTTCGCAAATTCTCAGCAGTCCTTTTCGGGCGCCTTCAGAGTTATCCTGCCGGCTCCGGCCTCAGCGCTGTAACCGTGCGGGAATTCAATTACGGCGCGGTTGTTGGCCTTCATCACCGCCCTGTAGAGCGGATTGAGATGGACGGAAGCTATGTCCTCGTCCAGCCCCAGCCCTAAAAAGAGTTTTCTCACGACCCTCTTGAACACCGCGGGATGAAGCTGTTTTAAAGCCTTTCTCGGTACCGAGACTAAGCCTTCCCCGGCCGAAATGTCCGCGGAGGCTATGAAGCTGTCCGCAAGCTCCTCGAGGCAGGAGTCGTCCTCCGCCGCGTTCGCGGAAAGCCTGGCGAGGCCCTCCTTGAGCGAAGGGTTGTACTCCGCGGCGAGCTGAGGGATGAGCTCCAGCCTGAGCCGGTTTCTCGTGTAGTCAAGGCTGGCGTTGGTGCTGTCGAAGCGCGGGATCAGGCCCCGCTTTTCGCAGAAGGCCTCGATCTCGCTCCTCGGAGTGTCGAGCAGGGGCCTTATGACCCCGTCCGCGCGCTCGTATTCCATCGCGGCGAGCCCGTGGACGCCTGTGCCCCTTAGTATCCTCATGAGCACGGTCTCGGCCTGATCGTCTCTGTTGTGCGCGAAGGCGGCTTTGGCTCCACCTAGCTCTTCGCAGAGCTCCATCAGCGCGCCGTGGCGCGCCTTGCGGCCGGCCTCCTCCACGGAGATAGCCTCGTCCGCGGCCTTTTTGTATACGTCGCAGCGCCTTACGGTCAGCGGGACGCCGAGCCCGGCGCAGGTCTCCTCCAGGAAGCGCACGTCCGCTTCGGCCGCCTCGCCCCTCATCAGGTGGTTGAGATGCAGGGCGAGGAGCTCAAATCCCAGGCTCTGCCTCAGCTCTGCCAGCACGTAGAGCAGGCAGAGGGAATCGGGCCCCCCGGATAGACCGAGGACGACCTTGTCGCCCTTTTCTATGAGCCCGTGCTCTTTTATAGTCTTTCTGACCGTGAGTTCCGCGTTCATGTGTCGGTGTTATTTCCTGTGTGTACGGAGTTCTCCGCGCTCCTCTGAGAGCGTCCTGCTTCCCTTTGCGGGATGCTTGCGCTCCTTTGGGAGAGCACTGATCCGCTTTGCCGGATCCTCGCTCCCCCTCGCAGCGTCGCTGCTTCAGCGGGCCGGCTCCTCTATCCCGTAGAATCTGCAGGCGTTGATAAAAGTCTGCTCCGCCACGTATTCATAGCTGTTGCCGCGTATCTCCGCGATCTTCTCAGCCGTGTACCTGACGTAGGTCGGCTTGTTCCTCGTTCCCCTGAAGGGGACAGGGGTCAGGAAGGGCGCGTCGGTCTCGATCAGCAGATTGCGTATGTCGATACTCTCCGCGACCTCGACGCTGCGCCTCGCGTTCTTGAATGTGACCGGGCCTGCGAGGCTTATGCTCGCGCCGAGCATCTGGTAGGTCCTTGCGAGCTGCGCGCTGCCGGAATAGCAGTGGAGCAGCACCCTCGCGTCCGGGCGGCCGTCGGGCCTTTTCGGGAAGCGGCTGGTGCGCTCCGGGGAGAACGCTCCGCATTCGCCCAGTATCCTCAGGGTATCTCCGTCGGCTTCCCTGGAATGTATGGCTATCGGAAGGCCTTCTTCTATCGCCATATTGATCTGGCGGGCGAACCAGTACTGCTGTTTTTCGCGGTCCGTGTCCTCGTAGTGGTAGTCGAGGCCTATCTCGCCTATTGCGACGACCCTGGGGTCTCTCGCGAGCTTCCTGAGCTCCTCTAGATCCGCGTCCGTGATATCGTAGGTCTCGCTGGGATAAAAGCCCACCGCGGCGTAGCAGAAATCGTAGCGATGTGCCATCTCCACGCAGCTTCGCGAGCTCTCTAGGTTCGTCCCTATATCCATGAGGTACCTGAGCTCGGAAGCCCTGATCTCCTCTATGAGTGACTCGAAGTCATCGTCATTTTTGAAGTCCGAAAGGTGGCAGTGCGAATCGAAGAGCATCATCCTACCACGACTCCGCCTTCTGCGGAGGTCTGAGCGAACTTGAAGCTTCCGTCCTGCTCGCAGGCGAAGAGCAGCATGCCGTTGGACTCGAGACCCCTGAGCATGCGGGGCTTGAGGTTCGCGACCACTATGACGTGCTGTCCTACGCATTCCTCGGGCTTGAAGCTGGAGGCGACGCCGGAGATGATCTGGCGGGTCTCGCAGCCCATGTCGACCTGGAATACGAGCAGCTTATCCGCCTTCGGATGCTTCTCGGCCTTGGTGATGACGCCCGTTCTGAGGTCGATCTTTTCGAAATCGGCGTACTCTATGGCTTCCTTGTAGGGCTCATACTCCTTGGCCGGCTTTTCAGGCGCGGCTGCGGCGGCCTTGAGCGCGTCGAGCTCGGCGAGCTCCTTGGCGACGTCGAGCCTCGGGAAGATGGGATCGCCCTTGACTACGCTGTTTCCGCCGAGAAGGTCGAATACCACCGCGTCATCCCACGCGGGCTCGCCCTCTATGCCGAGCTGCCTTCTGATCTCGGCGGAGGTGGTGTGCATGAAGGGATGTATGAGTATCGAGACTATCCTGATGGCCTCCGCGAGGTCGTGGAGCACGGCGTCGAGCCTGCCCTTGAGCGCGGGATCCTTGGCCAGCACCCAGGGTGCGGTCTCGTCTATGTACTTGTTGGTGCGCCTTACGAGTATCCAGATCTCCTCGAGCGCGTTGCTGAAGGAGAACTTGTCCATCTGAGCGGCGACCTTGTCTCTGCAGGCCAGGGCGATCTCCCTGAGCTCCGCGTCGGGTCCTTCGATCTCGCCCGCGGGCGGGATCATACCGCCGTTGTATTTTTCTATCATGGCGACGGTCCTGGAGACGAGGTTTCCGAGGTCGTTCGCGAGGTCGTAGTTCATCCTGTTAAGCATGACCTCGTTGGTGAAGATGCCGTCCTGGCCGAAGGTGTACTCCCTGAGAAGGAAATACTTGAGCGCGTCGACGCCGTACCTGTTGATGAGCACGACGGGGTCGACGACGTTGCCCTTGGACTTGGACATCTTGCCTCCGTCTATCAGCAGCCAGCCGTGTCCGAGCACGTGCTTGGGAAGCGGATAGTCGAGGGACATGAGCATAGCGGGCCAGATGAGGGAGTGGAAGCGCACGATCTCCTTGCCCACCAGATGGTAATCGGCGGGCCAGTACTTGTAGTACTTGGAGGCGTCTTCGCCGTCCATCTCGGGATAGCCGAGCGCCGTGATGTAGTTTGAAAGCGCGTCGAGCCATACGTAGACCACGTGCTTGGGATCGATGGGCACCTGTACGCCCCAGTCGAAGCTGGTCCTGGAAATGCAAAGGTCCTCGAGCCCCTGGTCGATGAAGCTTATCATCTCGTTGACCCTGGAGATGGGCTGCAGGAAATCGGTCGTGAGCAGCATCTCCTTGAGCCTGTCGGAATACTTGGACAGGCGGAAGAAATACGCCTCCTCGTGGGCCTTCTCGACGGGGCGGCCGCAGTCGGGGCATTTGCCGTCGACGAGCTGGCTCTCGGTCCAGAAGCTCTCGCAGGGAGTGCAGTACCAGCCCTCGTATTCGGACTTGTAGATATCGCCCTTCTCGTACATCTTGCGGAAGATCTCCTGGACCCTCTTCTGATGGCGGGGCTCCGTGGTGCGGATGAAATCGTCGTAGGAGATCTCCATATCCGCCCAGAGCTTCTTGATCCCGTCGACTATGTTGTCCACGTATTCCTGCGGGGTGACGCCCTTTTCGATGGCTTTTTTCTGTATCTTCTGGCCGTGCTCGTCGGTCCCGGTCAGGAACATCACGTCGTAGCCCTGCAGACGCTTGAAGCGCGCCATGGCGTCGGCCATGACGGTGCAGTAGGTGTGCCCGATGTGGAGGTTGTCGCTCGGGTAATAGATGGGCGTCGTGATGTAGAATGTCTTCTTGTCTTCCATTTGCTGTTTTCTCCTTTCGCCCGCCCGAATGGGGACGGGTCAAGACTTTGGAATGCGCCGGCGGATGGAGCCGGAGCTTTTGTTATTCAATACCGGCACAGCCGGGGTATGTCTATTTGACGGCGCAGACGCGGCTGCCCGCCGGGCCAGGCCCGATCGCCGAAGCGCTCATTTGACGGCGCTTTTGGCCGGGATCTGCGAAAGCACTATGGCCGCGAACATCACGCAGCAGCCCAGGAGCTCTCTCGCGGTGAGGACTTCGCCGAGAAGCAGCCAGCCTCCCAGCACGCTGAAGACCGACTCGCAGGCCAGTATCAGCGAGGCCGCTACCGGCTCCGCGTAGCGCTGACCTATGATCTGGAAGGTGTATCCGAGCCCTCCGGAGATCAGTCCGCAGTATACGATAGGCACCGCAGCGGCGCGTATCTGGGAGAGCGACGGCTCTTCAAAGCTGAAAGCGAGCGCCGAGGTTATGACCAGGGCGGCCGCGAACTGAACGAGCGACATGGCCACCGGATCCGCGCTCCCGACGTATTTGTCGGCGTTGATGATCTGCATGGAGAACAGCAGCGCGCAGCCTATGAGCAGCAGGTCGCTCTTCGCGAGGCTGAAGCTCCCGCTTATGCAGAGCAGATAGAGCCCGACGAGCCCCGCGGCGACGGCGGCCCATTGGTTGAGCGACGGACTCTTGCCGAAGAACAGGGTGCCTATGACGGGGACCAGCAGCACGTAGAGCGCCGTGATGAAGCCCGCCTTGCCCGCGCTGGTCTCGACTATGGCCACCTGCTGCAGGCAGCTCGCTGTCGAGAGAAAGAAACCGCAGATGATGCCGCCCTTTATCGTATTTTGACGATATATGGCGTACTGCTCCTTCGTCATGACGTCGCGCGGGTGCTTTCCCTGTTTTTTCAGGAATGCGCCCTTCACCGCGACCATGACCGCGGCCGCTCCGAGAGACAGCACCAGCCTCGACATCGCGAAGCTCAATGGACCTATGTGGTCCATACCGTCCTTCTGGAAGGCGAAGGCCATGCCCCATACGATGGCCGTTACAGTCAGTATTAAATTCCCGAGCAGTTTTTTGTTATCCATAACCAAAAAATCCTCAGCGCTAATTTCGTAATTATACACTAAGGAAGAGCTAAAATCTACATATTTCAATATAAAAATTGTGTCCGCAGACACAATTTTTGCCGAAAAACGGCCATGTCTTATATGAACGCTATATAGTCATATAGCCTGGCGCGGCTTTGTCTGGGCATGTTTTACTGCTCAAGACCTGCGTCCGGGGCCAGCCTCCGCCCCGTCCTAGAAGAATGACATGATCGCCTGGTAAAAGAACGGCACGAACATGGCGGGGATGTAGTTCGCGACCTTCACGTTGGTCACGCCGAGGAGATTGAACGCGAGCGGTATGAGGATGAGGCTGCCGATCTGAGAACTCATGGCTATAGTCTCCGCGCTGAGCACGTCGCCCAGAAGGCTCGCGAGCAGCACGAGGGCGCCCTGATAGATGATCAGCGGGATTGCGGAGAACGCCACGCCTATGCCGGAGCCCATGGCGAAGGTCGCGGCCGAGACCATGTCGATAAGGCCCTTAGTGTAATAGATCGTGTGGACCTTTTCAAGGCCGGACTGGATGCCGCCCATTATGGTCATCGAACCTATGCAAAAAAGCAGAGCGCCGGAGATGAAGCTCTTCGCAAAGGATGAGTCGCTGCCGGCCGACACCTTGCTCTCGAACCAGTTCCCGAGGCGGGTGAATTTGTCGTCGAGGTCCACTGTCTCGCCGATCGCGGTACCTATGACGATGGCGACGAGAGTGTATATGGGCCTGTTCAGGGCTATAGCCCCGCTTATTCCCAGCACCAGCACGAAGCAGGCGAAGAGCTGAAGCACCCTGTCGCCTATCCTCCTGAGCTTTTCGGTCTTGAGCAGGCAGCCGGCGAGGCTTCCCGCCACGACCAATACGGCGTTCACTATGACGCCCGTGAATATTCCGAACATATATGTCTCCGTTCTCCTGGGGTCTTCGCAAGGCGCGGAAGGCCGTCCCCTGGCAGCGTTTATTATGCTCTTTCGCTGATTTCGTCCATTATACACCAGCTTCGGTTTTTGTTTTGTTTTTTTCTTTTCAAAGGGTCCGAATCGTTGTAGAATTTATTAGATCAGCGTGATGAGAGAGAACTACGCGCGAATATCGGAAAGGATGACATATATGTTTTTTGGCAAGAAAAAGGAAGAACCCGCAGTTCAGCCGCCGGTAGAGACTCCCGCCATCCAGCAGGAGCCTGAAGAACCCGAGGTAAAGGAGCCTGAAAAGAACGTCCCCATCAACAGGACGACCATAGGCGCAGGCATCACCTTCTTCGGCGACTTCGAGACCGCCGACCCGATCGATATCAACGGATCGCTCATCGGAAACATCAAGAGCAGCAGCTCGGTGAACGTCTCGCAGGGCGCCAGTATGCGCGGCGACGCGACCATGAAGGAGCTCTCCAGCCAGGGGAGCATAAACGGAAACCTCGTCGTGGAGGAGCTCTCCTCCTTCTCAGAGACCGCGGTGACCGACGGCACGCTCAGGACCAGGTTCCTCGATTCCGGCAGAGGCAGCTCCTTCCTCGGAACGCTCGAGCTCAGCGGAAACAAGGCCGAGGAAAAGCCCGCGGCGGAAAGCGCGCCCGAGGCAGAAGGCTTTGCCGCGGAGAGCGCGGAGGGCTCGTTCGACGCCGACGCTTTCGCGCAGGCGGCGGAGGAGCTCCAGGGCTTCGTTAGCGAGGCTCCGGCGCAGGAAGCTCCCGCCGAAGGAGAATTCAACTGGAATCCTGGCGATGGATCCGAGCAGAACGGATAGATCGTGATCAATATGCCCCGCGGACGCTCGACCGCGGGGTATTTCTATACCTGGACTTCGGTTTTGGGGTCTTTCCAGGCAGACTGGGATGACCCTGGAGACTGACCGGAGGTCAGGACACATGAGAGGTAAAGGAGATTGCAGGATAGGATATGCTCCTTCTGCGGAGCGCAGATAAACAAGGACGATAAAGGCACCGTCATGCTGGCTGACGGCAGCTTCGTATGCGGAAGCTGCGCCGGGCTCGCCCGCATCGCTTTCCCCAGGTCCATAACCTGGGCGCAGGTGACCGTCAGCTCGAAGTTCCTTGACGCGGCGGACTCGGACGAGGACTATC